>NZ_JCAPFI010000004.1:0-626349 GCF_059611725.1 Tateyamaria sp. LSS28
ATCGCGCCAATCGCGATGGAGCAGGGCCTGCGCTTCGCGATCCGCGAAGGCGGCCGCACCGTCGGCGCCGGCGTCGTGTCCAAAATCACTGACTAATCGTGCGGTAGGGCGAATACTGCATTCGCCACGCTGTTCGAGACATGGAAAGGCCGCGCATTCAGTGCGGCCTTTTTCGTTGTCTGGATTGTTTAGTTTGCTACCGTATTCGAAACCGGAGCTTTTTGTATGAGATTAATGATTTTGGCCGTTTTCGCGTGCCTGTATTTGCCAGGCGCGGTCGCGGCGCGGCCCATCTTGAAAGATAGTCAGAAAAGCTACGCTTTGGTCTGCCTTGAGGATACGGAAACCCCGCAACGTCTCGTTGGAATCTGCGAAACCGCTCTTGCCGAGTTAACGCAGCTCAATCGTGACTACAGAAACATGCAAGTTGTGCTCGCTGGCGCCTATGCCGATCTTGGGCAGTCTGATGTGGCGATCAATATCCTGGAAAAGGTGCTATCGGATGATAAAACGCACAACGGGGCATTGAACACGCTTGGTTGGGTGTATTGGGACACTTCTGATTACGATGCGTCGATTGACGCCTTTCAAAGTGCGCTCGACGTAGGTGCGTTGGCCGAGTCCTTTGCCGGTCTTGCCTCATCAAGTCGCTACAAGGGCGAGATCGAGGAAGAAGATTATCTGACATTGATCGATACAGCCATTGCCATGTCGCCAGAATACGTGTGGGCCTATCGCGACAAAGCGTGGTACTTCATTGAAACGGGGCGCCCTAAAAAAGCAGAAAAAATTCTAAAAGTCGCGTTGCAACACGACAAAGAGGACCCTTGGACCCTCTATGCACTTGGTGTGGCCTTCTACGATCAAAACGCGTCCGCCGCTGCAGTTGCCCGGCTGAACAAGGCTATTGAGACGCAGCAAGCGCCGACCAACGCCTATCTCTATCGCGCCAAGGCGAACTTCGATCTTGAGAATTATCGCCGTGCACTGCTTGACGCCGAACATGTCGTGCAGGATTGGCCGGCCTCGCCCGAAGGATATGTCTGGAAAGCGCGTTCACTATCTGCATTGGGCATGCGCCCCGCCGGGCAAACTGTTTTGCGTAACTATCTTGAAGAATCCTACGACAGCTACGCAGTCTACTGGCTCGCCGAACTCCTCTATTACGGAGGAGAAGAGATCGAAGCGATCCGCGTTCTGCAGTCGAACTTTGACCAAGGCGATGCCGATTACTACGACCATGAATTCATGGCCATGATGATGCTTGAAGTGCAGGATTTCGATGTCGCCAGAACACATATTGATGCTGCACTAAAGCTAGACCCGGGTGCGCAGTTCCCACGCTTCTATACATCTCTGATCCATGTCGCCGAGGGCAGGTTTGACGAAGCCGAGGCTCTTTTTCTTGATGCGTTGAGGGGGGGTTTACCACGCCATAGAATTGGGTACTTCATCGGCGCGCTGACGGAAGAAGGCGAGCTACAAAGAGCCGTCGAGTTTCGTACAAAAACCAATTTAGTGTCTGCCGAAGCCGACTGAGCCATCACTTAACACGGGCTTGGGGATGAAAGGCGATCAGCATGTCCGTTGGTCTTTGGACTGAGCCTATTGGTCATGGCTTCAAGTCGAAGAATCGTTCCGGGTTTATTGACACTGACAGGCGTATCTCGGCCACCCACAGGCGTGACATAGGCGGACATAAAGTTTCAATTTTCCCGCCTGGGGAGAAATTTTTTGAATGCCGCCTTTGGGTTTCTGCGCCAGCAAAATGGGCTGCAAACTCATTGAAATTGCTCACTCCTCCGAATGCTGCACGTGCAAAGGCCGTGCCGCGGTATACGACAGTATTCCGCTAAGTTATTAAAATATATTGATTTTTTTCCGTGACCTCCTCACCATAAGGAGGCGGGAACGGAGGGCATCATGGATCAGGTGAACGTAGAGGCGTGGATCGGACGAAGCCTGTCGGACGTCGGTGAGATTGACCTGACGATGGCGGCAAAACTGCATGCGACACTTGGTCGAGCAGAAGCGTCGCCACCTTGCACAGGTGATCTGCTTCCTCCGCTCTGGCATTGGAGTGCGTTTGTTCCAATGACGCATACCGAGCATCTTGGTCCGGACGGCCACCCGGGACCGGGCGCGTTATTGCCTCCGCTTGGCCTGCCTCGCAGGATGTGGGCCGGTGGTGCTCTGCGCTTCCACGCGCCGATCCGCGTCGGAGACATTTTGCATCGTCACACCGCTGTCCAGTCGATCGACACAAAGACAACGGCGTCCGGCCCCATGGCGCTTGTGACCTTAGATCACAGGATTGTCGGTCCCCGGGGCCTCGCCATCGAAGAGCGCCAAGACATCGTGTATCTGCCGATGCCAGACAGCTTCACACCGCCCAAAAAACGACCCATGCCCGCGGAACCGGTCGAGCGTCTGGATATGTCGCCGACCTTGCTGTTCCGGTTCTCTGCCGTCACCTTCAACGCGCATCGCATCCACTACGATCAGGACTATGCACAGTCCGTCGAAAAGTATCCCGGCCTTGTCGTGCACGGGCCCTTGCAAGCTGCGCTCTTGATGCGTCACGCTGTCGAAACGCGACAGCGCCCGCCCAGTTACTTCGACTTCCGGGCCATGCACCCCCTGTTTGCGGCCACAGCCCTCGACATTTGTACGACGGAAGAAGATGGCGTTCTGTCACTCTTTACAGGCCAGAACGGCCATCAGGGCATGCGGGCCTCAACGATGTGGGAGGATACGCAATGACCATCTTGTCCGGAATGCGCGTTGTCGAACACTCCGCCTTTGTGGCGATGCCACTCGCAGGCATGACACTGGCTCAAATGGGAGCCGAGGTGATCCGCGTAGACAGGATCGGGGGCGGGCTCGATGCGGGCCGCTGGCCGCTTGCGCCTTCAGGACAAAGCCTTTTTTGGGCTGGTTTGAACAAGGGTAAGAAATCTGTCGCGGTCGATACCCGGCATCCTAGCGGCCGCGAGTTGCTTCAGCACCTCGCGACTGCACCGGGCGATGATGCAGGTCTGTTCCTAACCAATCTGCCGGCACGCGGTTGGCTGGATTATGATACGTTGCGCACGCTGCGAGACGATATCATAACGGTCACCTTGGCGGGGGATCGGCATGGCAAACCCCAGGTTGACTACACGGTGAACCCTGCGCTTGGCATACCATACATGACTGGACCGGAAGGATCACAAGACCCCGTGGCGCATGCCTTGCCCGCGTGGGACTTGATTGCCGGCAACATGTGTGTGTCGTCCCTGCTGGCCGCGGAACGGCGCCGCTTGCGCGGCGGGGGCGGACAGGAGGTGAAGCTTGCGCTCAAAGACGTGGCAGCGGCGACCATCGGCCACCTCGGTATGATCGGTGACGCCGCACTGAACCCATGCGACCGGGCCAAGGCGGGCAATGCCCTCTACGGGGCCTACGGTCAGGACTTTCTCTGTGCAGATGGTCGGCGGATCATGGTCATTGGGCTGACGGACCGGCAATGGTCAGGTTTGATCAAGGCCACCGGCACGCAACACGCCATGTCTGCTATGGAACTGCGCTATGGCGTTTCTCTGCAGGACGAGGGCGAGCGCTGGCGCCGTCGGGCCGAGATCACGGATATCCTGCGACTATGGTTTGCCGCGCGCCGAGTGTCTGACTTCCGCGCTGACTTTGACCGTGCGGGGCTGACATGGTCCGAGTTCCGTACGGTGCGGGAAGCTCTTGCACATGATCCCGACCTCGGGCCGGATAATCCGATGTTCGACATGCTGACTCAACCGGGCCTGGGCAGCTTTCCCGTGCCCAAACATCCCGCCAGCTTTGGAACGGCGGAACGACCTACGGCAGGGCAGGCACCTGCGCTGGGCGCACATACCGAGGAAGTGCTGGGGGATGTCGCTGGCCTCTCCGATACTGAAATTGCCGATCTCTTCGATGCGGGCATTGTTCAATCCAGCACCTATCACACTTCCCGTACGGCGGCCTGAATTCATCCTTGCAAACCGGGGACGCGCCGCGTAATTCAGTCCGGCGCGAAGGGGTATAGCTCAGCTGGTAGAGCGACGGTCTCCAAAACCGTAGGTCGCGGGTTCGAACCCTGCTGCCCCTGCCAAAACCAAACTGACATGAACATGCTGATGTTTGCCGCGCAGGAGATGCCAGCTTGAGTATTATTGTTGCACAACACTGCCCTTGGCATGTGCGTCGATTGTTTGAGTCGGGATGATCCACAGCCGCTTTCGAAAAGTTTCTGCCGTCGCACGTGCTGAACGTGAAGCTTATCCATCGGCTCCATGGGCGCACTAAGCGTTCGCTACAACCGAGCCTGTGATACGCTGACCGCAATAGCCAGCCAGACGAATGAAAGTACGGGCGTCTTGATGCTCAAGAGGATTTGAGCGTCTTGAGATAGTCTTGCTTCTTTTTCTCGCCCTGCCGTTCGAAATAGCCGACAACGGGTTTGAGCAGTTTGGGGAACATCATCATCAACGAAGCCATGAAGCCATCGGATTTCGGCAGCCAGGTTTCGAGCCTGCCCTTGTTCATTGCCTTGACCACGTGGTCCGCAATCTGATCCGGCGTCAGTGGCTTGACGTTGCCGATGAAATTCAGCGGCGATCCATCCGGGCTTGCCATCTCGGCTGCGAGCATCGGGGTGTCGATGGCACTGGGGAACAGGCCGCCAACCCCGACCCCATGGGGCTCGAGTTCAAGCGCTAGCGCAGCCTTGAAACCGCGCAAACCGAATTTCGATCCACAATAGGATGCGCTGTTCTTCATCGGCCCGATGGCGGCCAGCGACATGATGGAGAAGATATATCCTTTCTTCCGCGCGATCATTGCCCGTGCGGCAGCAGCACACAGTACCATTGGCGCCGTCAGGTTGATGTCGACATGCGCCCGCATCAGGTCATTGGGCAGTGATCCGACTGGCCCTGGTACAATGATTCCGGCGTTGTTGATCAGCAGATCAATCGGCGACTTGGGGTTTTCGAGGCGATCACAAAGCTGCTTGAGGCCCACTTCGCTACGCAGGTCTGCGACAAGAAGCTCGGCTGGCTGGGGCAGGGCGTCTGACACCTTTTCAAGGGCGTCCCCATCACGGTCGGTCAGTACCAGAGTGTAGCCTTCGCGCGACAGCCGTTTCGCCAGCGCCTCGCCCACACCGCCCGCGGCACCGGTGATCAACGCGCGTCCCATCATGCGGCCTCCAGCGTCATTTGCGTGTCGGATGATTGCTTGGCCTTGTTAAAGTAACCCGCTTCGGGTTCATGCCAGCCCATGTGTTTGCGCAGGTTCCTGAACTCCCGCTTCAATGCATCGATGTTTGCATATGTGGCATGGCGGTCGCTTTCGACGTAGCGGATACCGCCGCTCAGATCCGGGACGTGGGACTGCATCCGCGCGCGCAGCTTGGCCCATGTAACCGCATCGTCCCGCTGCGCTAAAATCGTGCGCCCGATCAGATCTGCCATCCCATCAAAGAGCTTGTAGATACCGCCATTCGTTTCCGTGAATCCAAGCCCAAAAAGCTGGCTGTTGGCGCGTGAGAACATGTGCAGGTAATTGTCGGGCCGGTTGCCTTTCCAGCTGAACAGGCTGGGATCGACATAAGGCACTTTCCATTCGTAGCCGGTGGCACAGATGACCACGTCGACCTCTTCTCGGGATCCGTCCTTGAACACCACATGCTTGCCCTCAAGCCGCTCGACATCGCCCTTGGCAAGAATGTCCCCGTGCCCAAGATAGTGGAGCAGTTGCGAGTTCACGATGGGATGGCTTTCAAGCACGCGGTGGTCGGGCTTGGGTAACCCAAGCCGAGTGAGATCCCCGTTCAGGACCTTCAGGATGCCGCTGAAGATGCGCTGGGACAACCAAAGTGGCAGGTTTGGTCCTGAATCGGCAAAAACATCCGCGGGCTTGCCCATGATGTGTTTCGGCACAAAGTGGTATCCACGCCGGACAGAGATGAACGTCTTGTTGCCGCTCACGGCTGCATCGCAGGCGATGTCGCAGCCCGAATTGCCTGCCCCCACGATCAGCACGTTCTTGTCGCGAAATTCGTCCATGTGGCGGAAGGAATTGGCGTGGCGGACTTCCCCGTCGAATTGCCCGGCCTCGAGTGCCCAACCCGGGAGCTGGGGATGCCAGGTCGTCCCCGAGACACAGATCAGCCAACGATACGTGCGGCTTTCTCCACTGGACAGTGTCACCGTCCAGGCATCGTCATCGAACGACGTCTCGGTCACTTCGGTGTTGAAGCTGATGTGAGGATAGAGATCATACTTACGCGCAAACGACTTCATATAGTCAAAGATCTGACGGTTCGCCGGATAGTCCGGGTAGTGATCCGGCATCGGGAAATCTGAGAAGTACGAGTGCGTCTTGGACGAGATGAAATGCGCAGAATCGTACATCGGCGTGCCCGGGTTCTCCAGATCCCAGACGCCGCCGACCTCACTGTGTCGTTCAAATACGTCAAACGCGATACCCAGATTTTTGAAAGCCCGCGCCAGCGCAAGGCCCCCTGGGCCAGCTCCGACAATGCATGCACGGTTGACAGTGTCTGTCATGATCTTTCCTCTTAAATGTGAGTATCTGTCATGTTTGTAATATGTGAGGCTTTCTCATATTAGTCAACCATTGGGATTTTTGGCAGGATGCTCATCGTCATGGAAACGTCGATCAAAATACGGAAAACGCCCGTGCAGGCCCGCAGCAAAGCGCGGGTCGAGCAGATCCTCAAAGCAGCCGAAGAGATGATCTCGGATCACGGAAGCGATGGTTTGAAAATGAGTGCTGTTGCGAAGCGCGCGGATGTACCAATTGGAACCGTCTACCAGTTTTTTCCGAACAAAAGCGCGCTGATACAAACTTTGGCGACTTCGGTCATGTCTGATATCAGGGACAGTATTGATGCCGACTTTGTCGGTGTTTCAAGTCTCGCGGATGCCGCGGACCGGATCGAAATATCCTTGCGTGCTTACCAACAATTTCTCAAATCCAATCCAACTGTGCGGGACATACTTTGTTCGACGCAGGGGGACAAAAAACTGCAGCAGCTTGATCTGGATGACAGCCGAAAAAACGGTGAAACGCTCCTTCGTCACCTCAAACCCTTGGTCGACGATTCGCAGCACGACCAGCTTGCAACGATGTGTTTCATGAACATGCATTTGACCGGGGCACTGGTTCGGATGACGGTCGAATTGGACGATAATGAGGCTGCAAGTCTGCTGAATATGTTTATCACCAACTTGCGGACCGAGATCACAAATTTCACCAGCCGCGCCGGACCATGAACGCCCGCACGTTGGCCGTGCGGGTGGCAACGGACTGACCGTCCGACTTTTTCAGCTATCAGATAGGCAAGGTTCCTGTTCTGCGGATGTGTCGTCCAACAGATAACATGCTGCTTCATGTCCTTCACGCTGCACCATTGGCGGCCGTGCCTTTGTGCACTTCGCCATGGCATGCGGGCAGCGCGAAGCGAACAGGCAGCCGGGTGGCAAATCCATCGGGCTGGGCAAGTCGCCTTCCAGCATCTGTGGCGCAATGCGGACATTTGGATCGGGCACCGGCACCGCCGACAGCAAGGCCTTGGCATAGGGGTGCTGTGGTGCACGGACGAGGTCAGCGGCAGGGGCGCGCTCCATCTGGGCACCCATGTACATAACCAGCACCTCGTCCGAGATGTGGCGGACGACGCCAAGGTCATGGGCTACGAACACAAGGGCCAGCCCCATCTCGCGCTGCAATTCCTTGAGCAGGTTCACCACCTGCGCCTGGATCGATACGTCCAGCGCTGACACCGGCTCATCACACAACAACACCTTGGGCTCGGCCACCAGCGCGCGCGCGATCCCGATCCGCTGGCATTGTCCACCCGAGAATTCGTGCGGAAAGCGGTTCGCCTGTGCGGGCGGAATGCCCACCCGTTCAAGCATCGCCAGCGCGGCGGTCTTGCGGTCTGCGGCACCCATCTCGGGCCGGAAGAATGTCAGCGGTTCAGTGACAATCTCGCGGATCGTCATGCGCGGGTTCAACGAGGCGATGGGATCCTGAAAGATCATCTGCATCGTCGCGCGCAATCGCTGCATCGAAGTGCGATTGCCATACTCCACCTGTTCGCCATCAAGGGTCACAGTGCCGGAGACCAAGGGTGCAAGCCCCGCAACAGCCCGGATCAGCGTGGATTTCCCGCAGCCTGACTCACCGACGATCCCAATCGTCCTGCCCGCCTCCAGTTTAAAGGAAACACCGTTGACCGCGTGGACGATGCCCGCAGGCGACCAGGGCCATTTCTTGGTTTGGGCAACGCGGAATTCGACATATGCGTTCTGGACCGAGAGCATCAGGTCAGCTCCTCGATGGGGCGCAGGCAGGCACGGCCGTCGCGCAATTGGGGCAAGGTTTCGCGGCAAGTGTCCACGACATCCGCGCAGCGGGGTGCGAAGGGGCACGCCACTGGAAAGCGGTGTTGGTTCGGTGGACTGCCGGGGATGGCCGTCAATGCATCCGACGGATCCTCGATATTCGGTACGGCGCGCAACAGGCCGCGGGTGTAGGGGTGACCGGGCTGATCGAACAGGGCCATGGTCTTAGCCGTCTCCATGACGCGACCGCCATAGAGGACAAGCACGTCTTCACAGAACCCCGCAACCACGCCGAGGTCATGAGTGATCAACACAACCGATGTCCCAAGGTCGCTCTGCACGTCCTGCAACAACTGCATGATTTGAGCCTGTACCGTCACGTCCAACGCGGTTGTCGGCTCATCCGCTAGGATGAGCTTGGGTTGGCACATCAAGGCCATGGCAATGACAATCCGCTGGCGCATCCCGCCTGAGAATTCGTGAGGATAGGCGCGCAGTCGAGCCTTGGCGTCCGGGATGCGAACCGCATCCATCACTTCAAGTGCGCGGGCGCGGGCGGCACGGCGCGACAGCCCCTCATGATGTTCAACGATTTCGGTCAATTGCCGCTCGATCGTCATGTAGGGGTTCAGCGATGACATTGGGTCCTGAAAGATGATCCCGATTTCGCGGGCGCGGATGCGGTTTATCTCGCGAGTAGACGTGGCCAGAAGGTCCTGACCATCCCACATGATGCGCCCCTCGACCTCGGCATTCTTGGCAAGCAACCCCATGATGGCGAGTGCGATCTGCGATTTGCCGGACCCGCTTTCACCCACGACTGCCAGACGACTGCCGGGGTCCACGGAAAAGGAAACATCGTTGACTGCATGGACCATACCGTCGCCGGTGCGGAAGCGGATGTGCAGATTTTCGACACTCAGCATGGCGTGCCTCGGGCTGTAGAGGTTTTCATTTGGCTCATCTCAACGCTCCTTGGGGTCGAGCGCATCCCGCAGGCCGTCGCCGATATAGAATAGCGAGACTTGGGCCAGCACGAAGACTGCAGCTGGGAAACCCAACTGCCAGAGTGTGCCGAAAGTCATTGTACTTGCTCCTTCAGACAGAAGGGCGCCCAGCGAAGTATTGGGTTCCTGAATGCCAACACCGAGGAAGGACACCAGGCTTTCCATCATGATCACTTCGGGGATAACCAACGATGTGTAGATTACCACCACCCACAGCACGTTGGGGGTCAAGTGGCGGAAGATGATGGCAAGGTCCGACATGCCCAGCATCCGCGCGGCGTCGACAAACTCGCGGTTCTTCAGCATCATCACCTGCCCCCGCACGATCAGCAGGCCAGCCGTCCAGTTCACAAGGATTATGACAAGGATCATCTGGCTCATCGAACGGCCAAAGAAGGCCTGCCAGACGACGAAGAAGATGATGTAGGGGATCGCCAACCAGATCGTGTAAGCGCCCAGCACAGTGCGGTCGAAGCGCCCGCCATAGTAGCCCGAGAGTGCGCCCAGCGTGGCGCCCAGGATCACGGAGACCGGGCCCGCAATGAAACCCACCAGCAGCGACGTGCGCGTGCCTTGCACAACGCGAGCGTACAGGTCGCGGCCCAATTCATCGACACCGAACCAGTGGCCGTTTTCCAGCGATGGGCCACCATCTTGCTTGATGCGACCCAGCACATTCCAGTCGATCTCTTCAAAGGACCAGCGCGCGAACAGGTTGCCGAAGATGGCGAACAGGATCAGTACGCTGAGCATGCCCACCGAAAACACGGCCATGCGGTTGCGCAGAAACCGCCGCCCTGCATCAGCCCAGAACGAACGGGAGGCGACCATCTCTCCGGCGCGTTCATCGGCGAAGGCGGCAGAGTTCAAGCGTCGTTTAACAGCCCCGATCATGACAGGCCCGCCCGCACCTTGGGGTCGATCCAAGCATAAAGCAGGTCAACCGCCAGTGTCAGCGCAAAGGTCAGAACAGCGTACAGGATCGCAAGGCCCAGCAGGATCGAATAGTCGCGGCTATAGGCCCCATCGATAAAGTCCTGGCCGATGCCACCGGTGGAAAAGAACACGTCGACAAAGACCGATCCGGTGATCATGTAGACAAAGACCGGGCCCATATACGTCAGCGTTGGCAGCAGCGCCGGCTTGAGCGCATGGCGCAGAATGATTGTCCGCTCGGGCAAGCCCTTGGCGCGGGCCGTGCGGATATAGGGTGAGCCCAGGACTTCCAGCATCGATCCCCGTGTCAGGCGCGCGACAGACGCCATGTAGGACGTACCAAGCGCGATGGCGGGCATGACAATGTACTGCCATTGCCCCCCGTTCCAGCCGCCGCCCGGCAAAAGGCCCCACGAGAGTGTAAAGAGCAGCACCAGCAGCGGTGCCAAAACAAAGTTCGGGAAAATCTGGGAGAAGATGGCCAATCCGGTCATCGTGTAGTCCCAGAACCCGTTGTGCCGAAGCGCCGCGATGATCCCCAGCGGCACACCCAACGCCAGCACGAAGACAGCTGACCAGAACCCGTAGGTCAGCGTCACGGGAAAGCCCTGCGCGATGACGTCGTTCACCGTCCGGTCCTTTTGCGCAAAGGAGGGGCCGAAATCAAAGCAGCAGATGATGTTCTTGATGTAGGTCCACAGCTGGACATAGAGCGGCTCGTCCATGCCATAGCGTTCAAGCACGTTTGCCATGACGGCTGGCGGCAGGGGGCGTTCCGAGGTGAAGGGGCCACCGGGTGCAAGGCGCATCAGGTAGAACGCGAAGATCACGAGGATCAACAGCGTCGGGATCACCATCAAAAGACGGCGAAGGGTGTAATTGAGCATTGTGGGCTCCGAGGTTCCGGTGGGGGATATGCCCCACTGTTACGCCCCGGCGCGGAACCGGGACGTAAGGGTTACGGGCGCATCAGTCGGCGACGCGGTAGAGATCCTTGGCGTACCAGTTTTGCTCAACATTATTGATCGGCCAACCCTGGATGCTCTCGGACAGCATGATGTTGGTTGAGTAGTGGTAGATCGGTATTACCGGCATCTCGGCGGCCACAATCTGCTCTACCTCGGTATAGAGCGGCTGCGGATCCTTAGACGATTTGGCCTCGGCCATCAATTCGTCGACGCGGGCGTTGGAGAACTTGGCATCGTTGTAACCTGACTCGGTGGTCAGAAGGTCAAGGAAGGTCGACGCCTCGTTGTAGTCACCACACCATGCACCCCGCGCCATGTCGTAGTTCTGGGCACCGCGCGTTTCGAGGAAGACTTTCCATTCCTGGTTCTCCAGTGTCACATCCACGCCCAGCTTCTGTTTCCACATCTGCGTGGCGACGATGGCGACCTGCTGGTGTGCTTCGGAGGTGTTGTAGAGGTATGTGAAGCTCAGTTCTTCACCGCCTTCGCCATATCCCGCCTCGGTCAGCAATTCCTTGGCTTTTGCGTCACGCTCGGCCTGCGTCATGCCTGCCATGTCTACGTCCGGTGTCTCGAACCCGGCCGTCGCAGCTGGGGTGAACGAGAAGGCTGGGAACTGACCACCCTGCAACACGCGGTCTACAATCACCTCACGGTCTACAGCCATTGCCAACGCCTGACGGACGCGGACGTCCTTAAAGGCTTCGGGACCGGAGGTGAGGTTGAAGTTAAAGTAGTAGTTGCACAGGCGCGGAAGAGCAAAAGCTTCGTCCGGGAACTCCTCGGCCAATGCGGGATACTGGCCTGCGGGAATGTCGGTCATATCCACTTCGCCAGCACGCCATCGGGTCAAACCCTGCGCCTCGTCGCCTATGACAAACGTCGTGACTGTATCCAAAACCGTGTTTTCATTGTCCCAGTACATCTCGTTTCGCGACCGGACCGAACGTTCTTTTGGCACGTGCGCTGTCAGGACATAAGCGCCGTTGCTTACCATGTTCTCGGGGCGGGTCCATTGTGCCCCGTGTTCCTCGATCGCCCATTTGGGGGCGGGGAATGTGGTGGCATGCGTGACCATCTTGGTGAAATAGGGCAGCGGCTGCGACAGTTGCACGACCAGAGTTGTGTCGTCAGGGGCCGAGACACCAAGCGCGGTTGGTTCCATGTCGCCTGCAATGATGGACGCGCCATTCTCAATGGACATCAATTCCATGTACCAAGCGTACGGCGAGGCCAGTTCAGGATCGACCGCGCGCTGCCAAGCATAAACAAAGTCGTTCGCTGTAACAGGTGTGCCGTCGGACCATTTGGCGTTGTCACGCAGGGTGAACGTATAGGTCAGGTTGTCGTCTGATGCCTCGTGATTTAGCGCGACGCCAGGGACGAGGTTGCCATCTGCATCCTGATTATAAAGCCCTTCGAATAGATCACGTACGACGTTGGAGCCATCCACATCCTCTACAACCTGCGGATCAAAGGACGAAAACTCGTCAAGCGTGCGATAGGTAAAGGTCTGCTCCTCTGCCAAGGTCACACCATCGGGGATGTCAGCAGCAATAGCAGGGGTTGTAAGACAAGTTGTTGCAAGGGCGGCGGCAAGAAACGAGCGACGTTTCATAGGGGGGCTCCTCCATTGGTTTTAATTTATGCTGTCCTGGTACTGTGGCTTAGGTGCGACAAAGACCAAAGCCGTGTCGAGTGGAATTAACGCTACGGCACTTGATGGTCGGCGAACTTCCGCCATTGACCAAAGTTTGCTCGTAAAACAATCGCTTGCGCTTCACCCAAGGCAAAGGGTGATGCACAGTGGATCGTCCGGGATGACGCCAGACAACGATACAAGAAATTCAGCTAACCGTCGATATGTGACCGCCTCAGTTTTCTTAATTCCTGTTCTCGACCTGGCCGACACATTTGTCGCTCAAGCCTTTTGTCTTCACTTTTAAAGGGAATTTACGTTGTTGCGCTGGACTGAGAATTCTTGCCCCGCCGAACTGTAGTACCTTGTATCAATTGATACGGGTGGGTTGCCATGCCAGGTTGTGACCCACTGGTATCCACCTTGAATATGGGCTCTGGGTTGTATGTCGGGCATTCCGTAGCGCAGGGTTGATATGCTCTATTCGGGAAGGCTGCAGGCTCATCAACCAGAACGCCCGGAACTAATCAGGGCGGGGTAAGCGAAGGCGCCAGTACTTACTACTAATAACCTGGTCATAAAAAATACGCCTTCGCCCACTGCCGCAGCGGCGACATCAGCGGTGATACCAGCGTAGTAGGTGAAGGTTCGAGCTTCGCTTACCATGCGGTTTTTCATTCGCTATGTCTGCCCTTTCGCAACTTACATGGGGCGCCTCACGAAACGCTTCCATGCACAAACTAACTATGCCCAGAGGCGACATTTAGTTCCTGAAATCTTTCCGAAATTAATCCGAAACGTGGTTTGCGCGGTTACGGTCAACTGTTTCTTGTTGAAATACGACGCGTGGCGCACGCGTGCTCTGTGTTTGCGCGACCGCCGTTCCATTCGGCCCGCACGCGTACACATCCAAATCGAACCGTATTGGTGGATGCCCTGGGTTTCTGAAATGCAGCGGAAGCATTTCAGATCGTGAGCATCAGCTTTTTGCAATGATTTCATGAGGGTTTCAGGCAGAAAACTACTTCTACGGGAATTTGGTTTCCGTGGAGCACCCCCCCCACACTCAAACTTCAGCGGATCATGCGCTGAAAATACTGACCACAAGGAGACTTGAAATGGCCACCGTAAACGTTCTGATCGCCGTAGACGTCGAGGGCGCCCTGAGCAGCGCCAACCCGGACGTCGATCCGCCAAGCGACCCCACCAAGGCCGAACATGTGGCAGCTTCGCCCACTGGTTTTCGTTGCGCATAGGTGACGCCGGACAAGAAAACCGGCGGCGAGGAAATGTAATTCGACAGACGTTTTTTCGTGGCCGTCGTCGGGCTGCATATAATGTCAATCTCGCCACTCCGCAGCGCGGGAAACACCTCGGCCGCCAGAAGTGGAACAACTTCAATGCTCAATTCCGCGCCAAAAACTGTCTGCATTTCAACAAGAGCACTGTCGCAGATGAAGGCGACATAGCCTTCAAAACCGTCTTCTTCCAGCGGGCCGGGAAACACCAAAAACGTTATATCGACAAGCGCTTCTAATGTGTGGGCCATGCCGGTTGCGTCTGATCGTACACCAACCATCAGAGCCTCTTGCGCATGCAACGCCGGTGCCATCGTGCAGAACAGGGCCGCGCTTAACGCAACTGCCTTCACGCCTGCTCCTCCAACTTTGCGAACGAGCACAATAATACTGCCGCGAGGCCGGGAAATAGCGCATGGATAAAAAAGTGCAGGAAAGGAATGTGGTTCAGCGGCCACCTCTGCCAGCGTCCATATTCCAGCGACGCCTCGCGACTTAAAAGTGCTGTGCCCGCGCACAAGCCGAACATCAACAGGCTTTGGATGAGCGACACCAGAGTTTCGTTGCGGATGAAATCAACAAGGTCCTGAGGTAGGCCATCTGTTGCGCCCACAACCTGCCACCACGATGCAAAGTAAACGAGCGGGTAAACAACCAATACAGATATAGCCATGATCAAAACGACTCCGGCCAAGGCGTTTTGCGTTGGTTCCCGGTCATTCTGCAAATGCTTGATCAACCGGACGGTGTTGGGCTGGGCCTAGTAGTGTCCTCAATCTTGTCATTCCGGATGAACAACAAGGCAAACAGGGCTTGAATATTGTTCCTCAGACGCCCTGCTTTCATGTGAACGGCTTCAATGTTTCCTTCGTTCAACTCGTCACCGACCAAAGCGCTGCGGACTTGTTCGTATTCGCCCTCCATCTTTTCGATAAGCGTCTCGATAGGGCGGTGCTTATGCACCGCAAAAATCTGGTCTCGGCTGCTTTCAAGGACGGATGCGTAGAGCACGTCGATCGTCTTCAGGCTCTCCCGGATTTCACGAAGAATGCCCGCGTTGGTTTCAGAAGCCTGATCCTCTGCTAGGCTTTCGTTCAAAGCCGTTTCCAGAGGCCCCTTGGTGCGGTGACTGATCGCTGCATAGTTCGCGCGTTTCAGGCTGCCGATGACGTGATACACACCACGCGGTATCGCGGCGATCCAATGCGCATAGGACCGCATGCCCCTTTCGATCGGGGAAAAGAGGCCGATAGATAGTGCGGAAACGATGGCGGCCGACACAAGGATAGGCTTGCTCAGATCGAAGCCTGATGTCTGCCTGGCAAGATCGGCGTCGTCACCGGTGCCTTCCCGCGCGCCGACGATCGTGAGTGTTGAAGAGTCGGAAGAGCTCGCCGCTTCCGACGCGGCGACGATAGAATAGAGTTCCGTCGACGTTAGGATCGCGGCCTATTCGCAAAGATAAAGTGCGGCATACATCAGGAAGCCGCGCAGCAGTTCCCCCTTGGTGCACAGCGCATCCAGATCTACATTTCTAAGGATCGGATACCGATCATGAGGTTCGACGTCGAGTGGCGTTTAAAACTGGCGATACGCCTCAATGACCAGCGTGACAGCCCCCACCGCCCAATATGCTACAAACATTGGACTGGATCAGTAGCAGGTCTGGATTTCGGGATTACATGGTCCAGTCGCCTTGACCGTTGTCGGAGCGAGCGAACCCGCCGCTGCAACAGTTGTCGCGAATGCTGTGAACTTAAAATAAAGTACCTCAAAATTCTCCCGGTTAAATGGCAATCAATCAATGCGCGAATATTGGCTAAAATTTGACCAAAACTCAAATTCTTGGACAATCAAGCGCGTGGCGACCTCTCTCTTGCGGTCTATGATTTGCGGTCCGATGAAGGACAATCCCTGAGAATAATCATTCCTTGTCAGAGATTTAGAATCCGCGCTGATCTGTCCTGTCTCAGAACCGAAATCCGCTTTCCGTAACCATCAAATACAATGCGACTGGGCGGATCACTGTATACTGCTTCGTGCCGGAAAAAGCGCGTAGGCCCGCATCAGTTACGGCTGTCATAAAACATTCACAAACCTGATGGGCCGTCGTTCATCGCCCTGTAAGTCCCGGCGATGGCTTTTGTCGTTACCCCTTTGATCAGCAACCCGCGAAAGCGCTGATCGACGAAAGGGACAGACGATGACGATGACTGCGGACCATGACACGTTTGGCAAGGCAAACCCGGTTCTGGCCGAAGGGCTGAAAACGGTTTTGCTTCCAGCGGTGTCGGCTGCAGTTCTCGGCGCGGTGATCTGGTTCAAAGCCACCACTCTCCTCCCGGATGCCCGGATCGTTCTTATCGTCATCGTCTGTGCGTTGATCGGTTGGGTTGCCACCCGGTTGCCGGACAGTCTGGTTGCCCTGATCGCGGCGCTGACCCTTGTGATCATGGGCGCCCAACCGCCCGAGGCTTTGACCGACACGCTCGGGTCACAGATTGTCTGGCTCTTGCTGGCGGCCTTTGTCATCGCCGCTGTGGTCAAGGAGGCTGGCCTTGTGGAGCGCCTCGTCGCGCCATTGACGCGAAGCGCCCCGCGGGTGCTGCCGTTTTTCCTCGTGACAGGTCTGGCCATTTCAGCCACCGCCTTCCTCCTGCCCAGCACGTCGGGGCGTGCCGCGCTCCTGCTGCCGGTCTTTCTTGGGTTGCTGGCTGCTTTGCCGGATCGCAGGCTTATCAAACCCTTGGCCCTGCTGTTTCCAACGGCCATTCTGCTGTCTGCTGGCGGGTCGCTTATCGGAGCAGGAGCGCATGTGGTCGCCGTCGAGGCAATTGACGCGACCGGCGGACCACGGATCGGCTATCTGGATTGGTTGCGCATTGGTGCACCACTTGCCGGCGCTTCGGTCGTTTTGGCCACCGTTTTGATCTTTGCAATCTTCGTCCCTCGGGATTTGCAGTGCGCCCGCATCGTGCCCTCCGCTCAAAGTGGATCTCTCTCGTCGCTACAACGCCGCATCCTGTTTGTTTTGGCTGGTTTGGTCGTTCTATGGATTGCCAAGCCAATGCACGGTCTGGACGAGTCCATGGTTGCGCTGGGCGGGGCAGTTCTGCTTCTGTTGCCGCCGTTCTGCACGCGCAAACCTAAGGAAGTCTTTCGCTCAGTTGATATGGAACTGGTGCTGTACATGGCAGCGACGCTTATGCTGTCTGTGGCCGTGGTCGACACCGGTGCAGATCACTGGCTGGCGGCAGGGGCCATAAGCCTTTTGCCACCAGAGCTGGCAACGCACACCGGTGCTGTTGTGATCTTCACGTCCGTTGTTGCAGTCGTGTCGCATCTGGCCATCACCTCGCGCTCGGCCCGTGCGGCCATCCTCGTGCCTGCTCTAGCGCTGCCGGTGGCCGGTCTGGGACATGACGCGACACTGACCATCCTGATTGCTGTCATGGGAACAGGTTTTTGCCAGACGCTGATGGTAAGTGCCAAGCCGGTGGCCATCTTCGGGATGCACGAGTCCGCTGGGTTCAGCCAAAAAGACCTGTTTAAACTCGCCCTCCGACTTGCCCCGGTCAAGATCACGCTGCTTGTCGCTTTTGCGCTGTGGGTCTGGCCGGATCAGTTGGCCGAGCTTGGCCCTGCAGAACTGCAGTCGCAACCATCGGCGCTTGCTGCATCCGAGCAACCCCTGCCGCGTCATCAGACTACCGCTGCAACCGTGGCGTCCACCCCGCCATCTAGTAGCCAGCGGCCCATGCTGCGTCCGGGACGCACAACGGCTGCTTCTTCGGATACAGCGCCTATCACGCGCACGATATCCAGTAAGGCTGAGCAGCAGCCATCTATCATCGCGCAGGCCCGCAGCGATCTCCGGGTCGCGCACAAGCAGATCAAACGCGATCTCTCCCGTCTGTTCCAATGACTGTCATTGCGCAGACGCTTCCAATCCTCCCTCCCAGCTCCCAGACAAAAGGAACCAGACCCATGACCATGACTGTTCTTGTCGCACCATCCGGCTTTAAGGAGTCTCTCTCAGTAAATGCCGTCACCAAGTCGATTTCCAAGGGGATCCTGCGCGCCATGCCTGACGCCCGCATTCTGCAGGCACCCATGGTTGACGGCGGCGAAGGTACAACCGAAGCGTTGGTGCGAGCCACGGGCGGCGCGATTATCCCGGCCTGTGTTACCGGGCCGGTTGGAGAGCCGGTCGACAGCTTCTACGGCATTCTTGGCGGACCCGGGCCACGCACCGCAGTGATCGAGATGGCCGCCGCTGCGGGTCTATCGCTGGTGCCGCAGGATTGTCGCAACCCGATGCTGACCACGTCCTATGGTGTCGGCGAACTGATTCTGCACGCACTTGATACCGGGGTGGAGAAAATCTTGATCGGCTGTGGTGACAGTGGGATCAACGATGGCGGTGCGGGCCTCGCCCAAGCCCTCGGTGCGCGACTTCTCGACGAAGAGGGTGCCGAGATCGGCCGCGGCGGCGCCGAGCTGATGTGGCTTCACCGGATCGACATGTCGGATCTGGACCGACGCCTCAGGTCGGTGCGTATCGACGTCGCGGTGAACTGGCACAACATGTTGCTGGGGCCGAAAGGCGTCGCGCGGGTCTTTGGCCCGCAAAAGGGCGCGACGCCGACTCAGGTGGATTACCTGGATTCCGCGTTGCAACGCTGGGCAACCGTTATCCGGGCCGAAACAGGTCTGGATGTCGGGACCGCTCAGGGGGCAGGGGCATCTGGTGGTCTGGGCGCAGGTCTGATGGCGTTTGCAGGTGCCACGTTGCACCCACGCTTTGACATCATGATGCAGTATCTCGATTTTGACCGCCTGCTGGATCAGGCCGATCTGGTTATTACAGCCGAAGGCAGCCTCGACGGTCAAAGCCCTTACGGAAAAGTACCTTGCGAAGTGGCAAGACGCGCCGCCGACCGGGACATTCAGACCGTGGCCCTCGCCGGTACCATCGGTAAGGGTGTCGACCAGACATTCTCCCACGGGATTTCGGCCTTTGCGTCCATTCTGAAACGACCCTGCACCCTCGAAGAAGCGATCCGCGATGGTGATCAACTTCTGCGCCGCGCGGCAGAAGATGCGATGCGCATGATGTGCGTTGGGTTGCGCATGTCGCAGAAAAAACAGGTCGCATATGCATGAACGTCATGCTGGCGGGTTTCTGGCTCGCCAGCTCTGTCACTCCCATCAGGCGCGCGCAATTCTGTTTGATGGCATCAGGCGGATAGAAATCAGGCACAAATAAGGCATAATTTTAGACTGAGTTTTTCTGACTGTGGCCGATCCGCACTAGGCAAATCAGAACCCTCTGGGCTAACCGTTGTCGGGCCTGGGGGGGCACGCTTGTCGAGGCATCTTAATGCTCAAAATTTTGACCGCCGCACTCTGTGCGACGCTCTGTTTCTCCGGTTTGGCAGAAGCACAAGACAGGAAACGGCTGGGTTACGGTCGCCTGATCACCAATGACTTCTTTGGCGATGGAGAGGACCGCTGGCGTACCGGTGGCTTCCAGTCCTCGCGTGTCTGGGGACCTACGTGGGACGGCGCGGCGCCGACCGGGTTCGGCCAGTTGCTGGAACTCAGACTATCTGCCGAAATCCTCGCGCCTGATGACATCCGCACACCTGATCCAGGGGATCGTCCCTATGCCGGTGCGGTGTCAGCGGGTCTACACACGCATTTCTCGCGGGGACCAATGGAGTATTCCGTCGGTGGGGACATCGTCTTTCTTGGCCCGCAGACCCGCCTCGACGAACTTCAGGACGCATTCCATGACACGTTCAACATTTCCACACCGTCGGATGCGGTGCGGGATGCGCAGGTCGGCAACGATGTTTTGCCAAATGTGGTGGCTGAAGCCGGGCGCAGCTTTGCTATAGGACAATCCACGTCCCTTCGCCCCTTTGTTGAGGCGCGGGCTGGTGTTGAGACGCTTGTTCGGGTTGGTGTAGATTTTACGTATGGCGCCTTTGGACAAGGCGAGCTTCTGGTGCGCGATGGTGTCAGCGGACAGCGCTACAACGTTGTTCAGTCGGACTGGACCGGGTTTAGCTTCGTGATGGGTGCGGACATTGCGCGAGTGGCGGACAGTGAGTTCTTGCCTGCCAGCAGTGGCGTCAGTCCGGAGGACACGCGAGAACGGCTGCGCGCCGGTGTGATGTGGCGCAGCGAAACGGGGGTGTCCGGGTTCTACGGCGTGACCTATCTGGGCGAAGAGTTCGAGGGTCAGGACGAGGGCCAGATCGTCGGTGCAATCCGGTGGCGCGTGCCTTTCTAGCATGCGTTGAGATAGCGTGCTGAAGGCCAGTCAGTGACCACACGTTATCTTCCGCGTGCAACACTCTGGAATCTTGTGGAAATCCATACTTCACAGAAGCGAATCACTTTGCTAACGTGCCCGCAATAAAAAAAGTAAGGCAGGCATACAGGCAATGGAAACGGGCTTTCGTGGCACGTTTGTCATCTCCTGGTCGCAAACGGAAGTGGACGGTCTCGAGGCCGCGCCTTTGCCATCTTTGGCGGTGGGCGCAGCATGGGCGTGGCGTGGGGACGCCGTGCGTGTGGATGGTCCGCAGGATGTATTGCGTCTGGACAGGGCGAACGGAGAAGACGTAATCCGCCGCAGGGCGGCGCGGATGGTGCATCGACTTGTCGGGGCAGCCATCGAAAATACCCCTCTGACACCCGAACCGGACGAGTCGGAGCCGCTGATGACAGACAGCAGCTTTGTCGTTACGGACGGTGCCAAGAGTTACGCTGTGACAGTGATCGAAGTGGGCCGCGGTGCGCCGCCATTGCTCATGTTCCTGGACGATATTCCACCGCGAAAAACCGACCTGTGGGTTGTGCATCACACGATCAACACCGCCTACGGTGATCCAACCCCGGATGGAGCGGGTGGCGTTATCTGCTTTACGCCCGGGACATGGATCGACACACCCGATGGACCGCGCCTGATCGAAGATCTGCGCGAAGGGGACAAGGTTCAGACACAAGACAATGGTCCTCAGGAGATCTTGTGGACCGGAAGCCGTCATATGACCGGCGCACGGCTATTTGCCATTCCACGGTTGCGTCCGATCCGGATTGCGGCTGGCGCTCTGGGGGTGGAGCGACCCGATCAGGAACTGCTGGTGTCACCGGAACATCGGATGCTGATCAAGGGAGACGTGGCCAAGGATCTGTTCAATACACCCGAGGTGCTGGTTGCGGCCAAGGATCTTGTCAATGGGTCCACCATCACCGTCGATCTCAAGGCACGTAAAGTGACCTATGTTCATCTGCTTCTTCCCAAACACGAGGTGTTGCGTGCCAACGGTGTGGAGACCGAAAGCTTCCATCCGGCCAATACTGCGCTGTCGATGCTGAACGAAGATGATCGCGCGCGGTTGGTGGGAGGCATGCCGAACCTGGAACGTGACCCGCATACCTATGGTAGCTACGCGCGTCGCAACCTGAGCGCCAGCGAAGCTGCAATCCTAAACCACGTCGCTTGATCTGTCGGACGCTGCGCGATGACATGATTTTGAGGCCTTGCCCTCGCCTTGCGGGCGGCCCCATCGTGTTTCCGGTCAAGATAAACGGTTTAGTTGAACCCTGGCGTGCCCTTGTCCTGAGGCGCGCGTGCCAGATGCTTGGCCTTGATCTTTGCTGAAGTATCGCGGGAGCCATCGTGGCTCCATCCCGGTGGGGCAACTGCGTAGAGCAGGCGATCTTTGAGCGTCAGCCCACGTTGGGTGACATCCTTCCAGATGCCGACCCATTCGTGAAACGCGACCCGGATCGGGTTGAAGGTGCCGATGTTCTGGACCAGCCCGTAGTCCGGCTTTTCACTGTCCAGCTCTGGAACAAAGGTGCCGAACATCTTGTCCCAGATGATGAAGACACCAGCGTAATTGGCATCGAGATACCTAGCGTTGCGTCCGTGATGGACGCGGTGGTGACTGGGTGTGTTCATCACGGCCTCGACCCAGCGGGGCAGTTTTCTGATGGCTTCGGTATGAATCCAGAATTGGTAGATCAGGTTGAGGCCGCCGACGAACAGCACCATGGCCGGGTGAAAGCCGAGCAGGATCAAGGGTGCACGGACAACCATCATGAAGGTGAAGGTGCCTGTCCAGGTCTGCCGCAATGCCGTTGTCAGGTTGTAGTGTTGGCTGGAGTGGTGGTTGACGTGGCTGGCCCAGACCCAGCGGATGCGGTGCCCGAAACGGTGCACCCAGTAGTACCGCAGGTCATCCAGCACGAAGCAGATCAGCACAACCCAGATGCCGGTTCCGAGATCAAATGGGGTGATCGCCCAGAGCCACATGAAAAACCCCCAGGCGATGAAGCCCAAGATGATGCCCGACGCGACACTGCCAGCCCCCATGATCAGCGATGTGACGGCGTCACGTGTTTCGTAGCGCCCGCCGCGATGTTTGATGACGATCCACGCCAGTTCGATGGCAATCGCGATGATGAAGAAGGGGACAGCGAGTTGTACGACGTCGGGGTAGGTCAGGTCGCTCATCATTTTTGGGTGATCCACGTTTGCCAGTCGGTGTATTCGTCGGGGGTGAGATGCAGCCGCACTTTCGGAGCGGCATAGTCATCAAGGTAAAGCGTTGTCGATTTTGCGTTGATGCGGAGCGTTTCGTTGCCTGTCAGCAGTCGGGCGCATGTGTCTGCCCCCATCTGCCACAGGATACCCGGACCGCGCTCTGTCGTGATCCGTGCGGCACGTCCATCGGCGGTGATCATTGTCTTTTCGATCACATCATCCGGGTGCGCGCGCAGCCATGCGGCACTGGCTGTTTCCGGTGTGAAAGGCGGGACCTTGGACAAGCCAAGCCAATGCAACACGAGCGCAATGCCCGCGATGCCACCGACCACTAAAATAAGCAGGATGTGCAATGGCACGGCCTGATCCTCCCTGTTGCCACTTCAGCGGAGCAGGTGCGCAATCGTCAAGCTTGGCGTTGCGTCAGGTTTGTTTATGGAACGCAGGGACGGTGAGCCATGTGTAAACGTATGTTATTGTTAATAAATATTAAAAAAATAAGTATCGCTTGCGAGCTGCGGCTTATCGCATCAAAGGCCAGTGGCGTTTGAAGACGATAGTACGTTATCCGCGTGACATGTATCGCGTGTTGTTTCTCTGCGGAAAAACCCGGATGCTTAGCCCCATAGCCGCTGATGTTGTCGCGGCCTGGCCAGGGTTCGAAGCAGACTTTGCCGGGTTGAGCAGAGATGCCGACGAACAGGTGTCTAAGGAACACCTTAATGGGCCGACATGGTGATCGTCATGCAACAGCGGCAGAAGCGGCTCTTGCAAGAGAGGATTGGTGCCAATTTACGCGATGTGTATGTGCGTCTCTTGAATGTCCCCGACCGCTTTGGGTTTATGGACCCGGAGCTGGTCGAACTCATCACACCCCGGTTACGTCGCATTCAGCCAATGAATGGCAGTTAGCTGTCTTCGCGCTCGATCAATGTTGCTATGATCGCCTTGGCGCTGTCCGATGACCAGTCGGCATCGCCGCGCAGGCGGGCGATTTCGCGCCCTTTGGGGTCGATCAGAACGGTGATTGGCAGGCCAAAGATGCCCATTTGCGCGGCCAGCTTCTGTTTCGGGTCTTGATGACGGGGCAGGTTGGTTGCGTTGATTTCTTCAAGGAATTTCACAATGGCGGCCGGGTTGTTGCGGCCTGTCGCGATGGTCACCACCTCGAAGTCGTCGCCACCGAATTCGGCTTGCAATTCTGATAGCATGGGCATTTCGTGCCGACAGGGCGCGCACCATGTGGCCCAGAAGTTCACCAGGATATGCTTGCCTTCATAGTCGGCGAGCGAACCCTCACCTTCGCCATCGGCCAGATCGAAGGATTGCATCGACACTGCTTCGGGTGTGCCGTGGAAGATCAGTTTTTTCATGTCGCCGTCCCGTAGGGCTGCGGCGGCATCCGTGTCGGCGAGCGCGGGAATTGCACCAAGGCTCAGGGCCATGTAGAGGGCTGCGACAACATTTTTTTTCATGTCTCTTCCTTAGGTGGGCGACCAGATGACCGACAAATCCGCGAATGCAATGTGGGGAGGCCGTTTTGCGGCAGGGCCAGATGCGATCATGGAGGCAATCAATGCCTCGATCGGATTTGACCAGCGCATGGCGTCCCAGGACATCGCGGGTTCGCGCGCCCATGCCGCCATGTTGGGCGCCACCGGCATCCTGAGTGATAAGGACGTGGAGGCGATCCGGGAAGGGCTGCTCACGGTCTTGTCAGAAATTGACGCAGGCACGTTTCAGTTTTCGACAGCTCTGGAAGACATTCACATGAATGTCGAGGCGCGGCTGAAAGAGGTGATCGGAGAGCCTGCGGGGCGTTTGCACACGGGGCGTAGCCGGAATGATCAGGTTGCCACCGATTTCAAATTGTGGGTGCGGGAACAGTTTGACGCGGCGGAGGGTGCTTTGTTGTCGCTGATCGCTGCCCTTCTGGATCAGGCAGAGGCGGGCGCCGACTGGGTTATGCCCGGTTTCACCCATTTGCAAACAGCGCAGCCGGTCACATGGGGCCATCACATGATGGCCTATGTCGAGATGTTTGGCCGTGACCTGTCCCGCGTGCGCGATGCGCGCGACCGGATGAACGAAAGCCCCTTGGGGGCGGCGGCGCTTGCGGGGACGTCTTTCCCGATTGATCGACAGATGACGGCGGAGGCGCTGGGTTTTGACCGGCCTGCCGCAAACTCTTTGGATGCCGTGAGTGATCGTGATTTTGCGCTGGAGTTCCTGGGTGCGGCCAGCATCTGTGCCGTACACCTGTCCCGTTTTGCGGAAGAATTGGTAATCTGGTCTTCGGCTCAATTCCGGTTTGTCACCTTGTCAGACAGATTTTCGACCGGATCGTCGATCATGCCGCAGAAGAAGAACCCCGATGCTGCCGAACTGATCCGGGCCAAGGTGGGCCGTATCTATGGCGCACACACGGCGCTGATGATGGTGATGAAGGGCCTGCCGCTGACTTATTCCAAAGATATGCAAGAGGACAAGGAACAGGTGTTCGACGCAGCCGACAACTGGATGTTGGCGCTGGCCGCTATGGATGGGATGGTGCGTGACATGACCGCGAATCGCGACAGTCTGGCTGCTGCGGCGGGTTCCGGTTTCTCAACCGCGACCGATCTGGCCGACTGGCTGGTGCGCGTTCTGGGTCTGCCATTCCGCGATGCGCATCACATCACCGGCAGCCTTGTGGCGCTGGCCGAGGCTGAGGGGTGTGACCTGCCTGATCTGACCCTGAAGCAGATGAAAACCGCGCATGAAAGCATCACTGACGATGTTTTCACTGTTTTGACCGTGAAAAACTCCGTTGCTTCGCGTACAAGTTACGGAGGCACTGCGCCGGTGCAGGTCCGTGCGCAGGTCGCCCGATGGAGAGAGGTGATCGCATGATCCGCGTTCTTTGTGTCCTGTCCCTGCTGGCCCTTGCAGCCTGCGGTGCTGATGGTGAGCCGGTGCAACCGCATGCGGGCGTAAACATCGGTGTGGGATCCGGCGGCGTGCACGCAGGTGGCACTGTGGGCGTCAGCAGAGGACCCCTGTCCGTCGGCGTGAGTCTTTTCTGATCCATGGCCCCCATTCGCATGATCTACCTTGGCCTTGCCATTTGGGGGGCCATCCATCCGATGTACTATTTCGTTAGCTGGTTTCAGGCTAACAGCTGGGATTTGATGGCGATGGTCGATGCGTGGCATGTGAACGCTGCCACCAGCGGTCTGGTCTGGGACCTGACCATTGCGGCTCTTGCCCTAACCATTTGGATCATCTCGGAAGTGGCGGTGCGCCGGAACTGGATCGCGCTTGTCGCCATTCCTGCAACATTTTGCATCGGTGTCAGTTGTGGCCTGCCTTTGTACCTGTTTTTACGGTCCCGCCCCGTCACCTGATTGATCCCGGCCAGCTTGCCCGATAAAGGCGCGTGTCATGGATCATTTTCTGTATCGCCATGGCGTGTTGCACGCCGAAGATGTCCCGGTGGCCGACATAGCCGCTTCCGTGGGCACGCCGTTCTATGTCTACTCTACGGCCACCTTGCTGCGTCACTTCAAACTTTTTGATGATGCGCTGGAGGGGATGGACCATCTTGTCTGCTATGCGATGAAGGCGGCCAGTAATCAGGCGATCCTCAAGACCCTTGCGCAGGCGGGTGCTGGCATGGACGTGGTGTCGGGCGGTGAATATGCACGGGCCAGGGCCGCAGGTGTGCCGGGCGACAAGATCGTGTTTTCTGGCGTGGGAAAGACGGCCGACGAGATTCGCAAGGCCCTGATCGGCGGCATTCGCCAGTTCAACGTGGAATCTGAACCCGAGATGGAGGTGCTGAACCGCGTCGCGGGCGAGGTCGGTGTCATCGCCCCCATCACCATCCGGGTGAACCCGGACGTAGATGCCAAGACCCACGCCAAGATCGCAACGGGCAAGTCCGAGAACAAGTTCGGCATCCCAATTGCCCGCGCACGCGAGGTTTATGCCATGGCGGGCGCGATGGACCACCTCGACGTTATAGGTATCGACGTGCATATCGGCAGTCAGCTGACTGATCTGACTCCGTTCGAGCTGGCCTATCAGAAGGTGGCCGAGTTGACTGTGCAGCTGCGCGAGGATGGGCATGACATTCGCCGCCTCGATCTGGGTGGCGGTCTGGGCATTCCCTACGCCCGTTCGAACGAAGCACCGCCGCTGCCCACCGATTATGGCGCGCTGATCAAGCGAACTGTTGGGCATCTGGGCTGCGAGGTCGAGATCGAACCCGGGCGCCTGATCGCGGGCAACGCGGGGTTGATGGTATCCGAAGTCATCTATGTCAAATCAGGCGAGGGGCGGGATTTCCTGATCCTGGATGGAGCAATGAACGACCTGATCCGTCCGGCGATGTACGAGGCCCATCACGACATCGTTCCCGTGATCGAGCCTGCTCCGGGCACGGAACAGGCCCCCTATGACATCGTGGGGCCGGTTTGCGAATCCGGGGATACGTTTGCCAAACAGCGCATGATGCCGCCCCTTGCGGCCGGAGACCTTGTCGCTTTTCGGTCGGCCGGCGCCTATGGCGCGGTTATGAGCAGTGAATACAATACGCGGCCGCTGATCCCCGAAGTTTTGGTCAATGGTGATCAATACGCGGTGATCCGCGCACGCCCGACCTTTGACGAAATGATAAATCGCGATACCATCCCTGAGTGGCTCTGACCTGTGCAGGGCCTCTTGAGGCTTTGGGCGCTATGGTGCGCCGCGACACCGGCAAGGGACGCGATGAATGGCGAGTTTTTCCAGGCATGACGTTCGGCATGGTCTGAAGGCGTTGCGCTGGCCGCTTGCGCTAACGCGGGCGGGTATGTTTGCCGAGGCGTTCTGGCAAGCCACGTGGCCGCTGGCAACCGTGGTGCTGGGGTGCTTGGCGATGCTTATGCTGGGCCTCCACGACACTGTCATGGTCGAACTGGTCTGGTTCCTTGGTGTCGTCGCGGCGTTGGCAAGCATCGGTGCATTGATCTACGCCCTGCGCCGGTTCCGTATCCCGACGCGCGAGGCGGCACTGGTCAGATTGGACGAAACGCTGCCAGGCCGCCCTATTCAGGCGCTGATGGATGAACAGGCCATTGGGGACGACGATGCCGCGTCGACGGCGGTGTGGCGCGCGCACCAAGCACGCATGGCCGAGCGTGCTGCCGCTGCGCAACCCGTCCCTGCCGATCTGCGCATCGCCCGCCGCGATCCCTATGCCCTGCGCTATGTTGCGGTGCTAATCTTTGCCGTGGCGCTGATCTTTGGCTCTATCTGGCGGGTTGGATCGGTGACCGACATGACACCGGGCGCAGGCAACGGGTTGGCAACGGGCCCGGTGTGGGAAGGTTGGGCTGAAAGCCCGCGCTACACCGGACGCCCAACCATCTATCTGAATGACATTGCAGAGGGGCCGCTTGAAGTCCCTGCGGGGTCGCTGATCACCTTGCGCCTGTACGGCGAGGTCGGCGCGCTGACCATTGCGGAAACTGTGTCGGGCCGCATCGGCGAAGTGCCCCCCGCATCGGACCCGGAGCAAGACTTTACCGTTGTCCAATCAGGCGAGATTGCGATCAACGGGCCTGGGGGCCGAACATGGGCCGTAACCGTTTTGCCTGACGTCCCTCCAGCTATCGCTGTTCTGGACGCCCCGGAGGCGACGGCGCTGGGCGAGATGACTCTCCCCTTTGGCGCATCTGACGATTATGGGGTAGAGGCGGGTGAGGCCCGCTTTTTCCTTGATCTGGATGAGGTGGACCGCCGCCATGGTCTGAGCATTGCGCCGGAGTCGCGGCCCGAAATTACAGTTGCCTTGCCGATGCCGTTCACGGGCGAGCGGACTGAGTTTGAGGAAGCGTTGGTCGAGGATTTCTCGGAACATCCATGGGCGAACCTGCCTGTGACGGTCATTATGACTGCACTTGATGCCGCGGAACAGCAGTCGGAAACCGAACCGTTCCAGATGATCCTGCCTGGACGACGGTTCTTTGACCCGATGGCTGCCTCCATCATTGAGCAACGCCGCGATCTGTTGTGGTCGAAAGACAATAGCGCCCGTGTTGCGCAGATTTTGCGCGCTGTGGCCCACCGTCCGGACGACGTTTTCCGCCGCGAAGTGGATCAGTTGCGCCTGCGCCGTGTCATCACACGGCTTGAAACGCTGGCCAGCTATGGCCTGACCGATGAGCAACAGGAAGATGTTGCGCGCGATATGTGGGACCTTGCCCTCGGGATTGAGGAAGGGGACCTGTCCGACGCGTTGGAGCGTTTGCGTCGTGCTCGCGAACGGTTGGAGCAAGCAATGCGCGATGGTGCCAGCCAAGCCGAGATCGAGGAGTTGATGCAGGAGCTGCGTCGGGCGACCGATGATTACATGCAGCAACTGTCCCGTCAGGCAGAACTTGATCGCCAAGAGAATGACGAGAACCCGCGCAACCAGCCCCAGAACCAGATGCAGATGACGCAGGACGATATCCAGCGCATGATGGATCGCATTCAGGAGCTGATGGAGCAAGGCCGCATGGCCGAGGCCGAACAGGCCCTGCGCGAGTTGCAGGAGATGCTTGAGAATATGCAGGTCACCCAAGGGCAAGGCGGCGAAGGCCAGAGCCCGGGAGAACAGGCCATGGAAGGGTTGGCCGAGACCTTGCGTGAACAGCAAGGCCTGAGCGATCAGGCGTTCCGCGATCTGCAAGAGCAGTTCAATCCCAATGCGCAAACTGGTGAAAGTCAGGGCAACGAAGGCCGTGATGGCGGTCGGGGCCGGGGCAACCAGCACAGTCAGGGCGGCGAAGGCCAGGGCGAGCAGGGCACCGATGAGGGCGGCGGAGAAGGCAATGAGCAGGCTGAGGGGCAATCCGAGGGATCTCTTGCCGACCGCCAGCAGGCGTTGCGGGACGAGTTGCGCCGCCAACAGGGTAGCCTGCCAGGCGCGGGCACGCCCGAGGGCGATGATGCGCGCGATGCGTTGGATCGCGCAGGCCGCGCCATGGACGGTGCGGAAGAGGCCTTGCGCCAACGGGATTTCGCAGAGGCCATCGACAATCAGTCGCAGGCCATGGAGGCGCTGCGCGAAGGCATGCGCGCGTTGGGCGAAGCGATGCAGCAGGAACAACAGAACGCGCAGCAGGGTCAGGGCACTAGCGAAAGTGATCGCCGGGCCGAAGCGCGTGATCCCCTTGGCCGTGATCCGGGGGCAAATGGTTCTGTAGGTACCGAGGAAGGGCTGCTTCAGGGCGAAGACGTGTACCGCCGCGCCCGCGATCTGCTGGACGAAATTCGCCGCCGCTCGGGCGATGGCGAACGTCCTGACGTGGAACTTGACTACCTCAAGCGTCTATTGGATCGGTTTTAAGGCTTAGCCTTCCTCTGCCGGTGCGGACAGGTTGTCGAGCCATGTCAAACCCGCTTCAACTTGCCCATCCAGCCAAACCCGTGCGCTGTCGACCTGTGCCACATAGGCACTGAGAAACGGATCGGCTTGGGGAACCGCCCGCGCGATATCCGGCGCAAAGACATAGATCGCGCCAAGGATCACCGCGAGCAGGATCATTAGCGTAAAACCACGACGGAAACTGGACTTGCGCGGCGCCACTTCTGCCGGATCGGTTGCGGTATCTGCCGTAGGCGCAGTCTGGCGGTCACCGGTCGATCGAAGAGTCGAGTTGATTTCCTCTATATCCGGCAACAGGTCACGGCGGGACCCGATAGCGGCCGCTGTCACCGCCGCTTCCGAAACTTGTTCCGGTGCAGCCTCCTCGCCACGCATCCGTGCCATTCGCTCGCGCGCTTCTCGGGCACGGCGATCTGAATCCGTCTCAGCGCTGTCGAGACCAAGGTCAGGTTGACTTTCAAGGCCCTCGGCATCGGTGGCCCTGGCTTGTGCTTCGATCTCTGCTTCCTGGCGCAGAATGTCGGCAACCGAAGAATCCAGTTCGCGCCGCTGGGGCTCGGGCGTGTCAGCGCGTTCTTCGTCCTCGACCGGTTCATCATCCGGCGGGCTCAGATCCGCAGGTGCTTCCGCCTCCTCCGGCTCCTGAGGGGCGTGGTCGGGATGATGCTGAAACCAGGTCTGGCCGCAGTTAGAACACTGCACATCGCGCCCCTCGGAGGGGATCACGTCATCGACAACCTCGTATTGGGCATCGCAATTGGGACATATCAGCCGCATTTTGGGTCCTGCCTCGGTTTTACGTGTTACCATATGTTGTAGGAATTGTTCAGAAAAGACATAAGTGCGACCACCACTGTCGGAGCATTCAGATTGAATCCGGCATGGTGCTGAGGCACAACAGGTGCCAAAGGGGCGAGGGCACGCGTGATCGAGCTGGAAAATGTAGCCTACAGCTATGGTGGGGGTGAACTGCTGTCCGATATATCGGTCAAGCTGGCCCCTGGGTCTTTTCATTTTCTGACGGGCCCGTCTGGCGCGGGCAAGACCACTCTTCTCAAGCTGTGTTATGGGGCGTTGCTACCCACGGCCGGACATGTGCGCTTGTTTGAGCGTGATGTACGCAGCCTGGAACGTGATGACGTCGCGACGATCCGGCGCAAGGTCGGGGTGGTGCATCAGGATGTTCAGTTTCTGGATCATTTGAACGTGTCCGACAACGTCGCCCTGCCTTTGACAGTGTCGGGGCGACAAGCTGAAGCGGCAAACGGTGATCTGACCGAGCTTATGGCTTGGGTTGGATTGACCCACCGGGCTGACGCGATGCCGCCAGAGCTGTCAGGGGGCGAACGCCAACGTGCGGCACTGGCCCGTGCTGTCATCATGTCGCCCGACGTTGTGCTGGCGGACGAACCCACCGGCAACGTCGATTGGGAGATGTCACAGCGCTTGCTGACCCTACTGGTCGAGTTGAACAGGATGGGCAAAACAGTCTTGCTGGCCACTCATGACCTCTCCCTGATCCGCGCCGCCAAGGCACAGGTACAGGCGCGCGTCTTGCGCATCTCGAACCGCCGGGTGCAGCTTGCGGGGGCAGACCTGTGACTTTTGGCCGGAACACCTTGCGCGCTCTTCTGGTGGGTGATCGACATGCGGACCGGGTTGTTCCGCCCACGGGCTTTACAGCGCAACTGACCCTATTCGTGTCGGGTGCGATGGCCTTTCTGGCGGTTTTTGCGCTTGCCTTGTCACTGGCGTCGGGCCGGTTGGCCGACCGATGGGGAGAGGAACTGGCGCGCACGGCGACCATTCGTATCGTGGCACCGGAAGATCAACGGGCGATCCAGACCGCCGCCGCTTTGCAGGTGCTGTCTACAACACCGGGCATCGCAGACGCGCGTGCCCTGACGGACGAAGAACAGCAAGCCTTGCTGGCCCCGTGGTTTGGGCAGGAGCTGCCGTTGGATACACTGCCCGTCCCCCGGCTGATCGAGATTGAAGCGACAGATCAGGGGTTCGACGCCACGGGTCTGCGCTTGCGTCTGGCGGCGGAGGTTCCCGGGGCCGTGCTGGATGATCATGGCCGCTGGCGCGAACCACTTGTGTCCGCAGCACAGCGGATGCGCCTACTGGGGTGGACTGTGGCTTTGCTCATTGTTGGGACTGTCGCTGCCATGGTGACATTGGCTGCAAACGCTGCACTGGCTGCCAATGCGCAGGTCATTGCCGTGCTCCGGCTCGTGGGGGCGACAGACAGCTATATCGCGAATGCCTTTGTCAGGCGCTTTACGCTGCGGGCCCTCGTTGGCTCTGCTGTGGGGGCCATCATCGGTGTGATCGCCGTATGGCTCATGCCTTCGGGCGGAGATAGCCCCGGCTTTCTGACAGGGCTTGGTTTTACTGGCGCGGGATGGTTGGTGCCCGTCTTTTTGCCCCTCGTTTGCGCGGCAGTGGCATTGTTCGCCACGGCCTATGCGGCCAGCCGCGCCCTAAGGACCCTCACGTAATGCAGATGATCCGTTCCGCCCTGTTCGTGGGCCAGATTTACGTCGCCATGCTCGTTCTTGGCATCGTGTTCGCCCCCTATGCCATCTTCAGTCGCAATGGGGCCTATACGGCCTGCAAGACCTATTGCAAGTGGGTGTTCTGGACCATGGGCTGGATGGTGGGCATCAAGGGTGAAGTCCGCGGCGAGGTCCCACAGGGCGAGGTGCTTATCGCAGCCAAGCACCAGTCCTTTCTGGACATCATGCTGATCTTTCATGCCTTACCCGCAGCCAAGTTCATAATGAAGCGCGAGCTGCTCTATGCGCCGATCATTGGCATTTATGCAAAACGGTTGGGGTGCGTTCCAGTGGCCCGCGGGAAACGGGGAGCGGCCATCGCCAAGATGGTGCGGGACGTGGAAGCCGGACGTGCCAATCCTGGGCAATTGATCATTTATTCGCAGGGCACGCGCGTGGCACCAGGGGTCAAGGCCGCCTACAAGGTTGGAACCGCCGTTCTGTATGAGCAGCTTGGACAGCCATGTGTACCCGTTGCGACAAATGTTGGGGTGTTCTGGCCGCGCAAGGGTATCTTGCGCAAGCCCGGCACTGCGATCGTGGAGTTTCTGCCTGTGTTGCCAGAAGGTATGACGCGCGATGCGTTTATGACTGAGCTGGAGGAAACGGTCGAGGCACGGTCAGACGCGCTGATGCGCGAAGGAGGGTTTGAGCCCAATGGAGTTCATTGAAGACATTCCTGCGTTGGAAGCCCTGTACGGCACGCCGGGGCAACCGTCGTTGCGTAAGGTGGCCGACCATCTGACCCCGCTTTACGCCGAGTGGATCGCTGCATCACGCTTTGTGGTGCTGACGACTGTTGGTCCGGATGGAACCGACGGCAGCCCGCGCGGTGATGATGGGCCCGTCGTGCTGCAGCTTGACCCAAAAACACTGGCGCTGCCGGATTGGCGTGGGAACCAGCGGCTCGACAGCTTGCGCAACATCGTCGAGGACGGGCGTGTGTCACTGATGTTCATGGTGCCGGGGTCGAATACCGTCGTGCGGGTAAATGGTGAGGCTCGGCTAACAGCGGATGAGGGGCTGAGACAGCAGTTCGAGCAGAAGGGGAGGCATCCGGCAACGGTGATCGTGATTCGCGTGGGAGAGGTCTACACCCAATGCGCGCGGGCACTGATCCGGTCAGGTCTGTGGTTGCGCGACGATGCAAAGAGCCTGCCGACACCGGGCGAAATCCTGGCCGAAGTGTCCGAGGGCGATGAAGGTGGCGCATCCTATGATGCGGCATGGCCCGAGCGTGCAGCCCGGACCATGTGGTAGCCGTTTTCTGGAATAGAAAACGGACCGGAAACTGGGTCAGTTTCCGGCTCTGCTCGGAACTGTGTTATGGCAGCAGCACTGCGTCGATGGCGTGGATTACGCCATTCGACGCAAAGATGTCCGGCTGAATAACATTGGCATCATTCACTTTCACGCCTGACCCGAACTTCCCGACGATCCCGTTCACATCGAGTGTACCGCCCTGAACTGTTGTCACATTCTGGCGCGTGCCCAGCACGTCACCTGCCGTGATCTGGCCCGGTACAACATGGTACGTCAGGATATTGACCAGTTGGTCTTTGTTTTCGGGCAAGAGCAAATTGTCGACGGTGCCAGCGGGCAGCGCGGCGAATGCGTCATTTGTAGGGGCGAAGACGGTGAAGGGACCGGGCCCCTTCAGCGTATCGACCAGTCCGGCCGCCTGAATTGCGGCGACGAGGGTTGAGAAGTTCGGATCGCCAGCCGCGATATCTACGATGTCCGGGTCTTGCGGTTGCGCGCATGCGGCCAGTGTCAACAGGGCAGCGCCGCCCCCGATTAGTTTCAAAGTGCTGCGACGATCCATGATGATGTCCTCTTGTCGTTTGGCATTTAATCAATCAACCCCGACGGGCTAGCCTATCAAAGAGCGTGGTTTGCCAAAAAGGAAATGACGGGCATCCCTATAAATAGGCGTGAACGCGCCATGCGGCGGATTTGCTCCGAGGGCGAAACCGTTCGGTGGCGGATGGTCGCCAGTTTGAGGCCAGTTCACGTTATCTATGGACAGGTGGCGCTGTGCTCTGGCCCGGCTCGCCTCCAAGAAGCAAAAAAGGCCGGCTCTTTTGGAACCGACCTTCTCGTTAGCATTGTGCGGTGTGACTAGCTATGAATCGCCCCAAGGCCGCAGGCCAGTGCCGCCTCGCGCACCGCCTCGGAGTAGGTGGGGTGCGCGTGGCAGGTCAGCGCCAAGTCTTCTGCTGAGGCGCCGAATTCCATCGCCACGCAGACCTCGTGGATCAGGTCGCCTGCGCTCGGGCCGATGATGTGCGCCCCAAGGATGCGGTCGGTTTCGGCGTCGGCGAGGATCTTGACGAACCCGTCTGCGGCAAAGTTTGCTTTGGCCCGACCGTTGCCCATGAAGCTGAACTTGCCCGCCTTGTACTTACGCCCTTCGGCTTTCAGCATTTCTTCGGTCGCACCGACGTTGGCCACCTCGGGGTGCGTGTAAATCACGCCAGGGATCACGCCGTAGTTCACGTGGCCATGCTTGCCTGCCACTTGATCGGCGGCGGCCATGCCTTCATCCTCGGCCTTGTGGGCGAGCATTGGTCCCTCGATCACGTCACCGATGGCGTAGATGCCGGGGATGTTGGTCTGCCAGTGCGCGTCAACGGCGATCTGGCCGCGGTCGGTCATCTTGATCCCCAGCGCATCCAAACCCAGCCCGTCAGTGTAGGGCTTGCGGCCTGTAGCGACCAGAACGACGTCTGCGTCGACTTCGTGTTCGCTGTCGTCCTTGCGAAGTTTGTAGTGCACCTTGGCCTTGTTCTTGGCGACGTCGACCTTTTGAACGGCAGCGCCCATGGTGAAGCCCAGACCCTGTTTGGTCATGATTTTCTGGAACTGGCGCTGCACCTCGGCATCCATGCCGGGTGTGACGGCGTCGAGGAATTCGATAACTTGTACTTCGGACCCCAGGCGCTTGTAGACCGAGCCAAGCTCCAGCCCGATTACGCCAGCGCCGATCACCACCATCTTCTTCGGGATCTTGCCCAGTTCCAACGCCCCGGTGGAGCTGACGACAACCTTTTCGTCGATCTCGACGCCTGGCAGTGTGGCGACATCGGATCCGGTGGCAATGATGATGCTCTTGGCCTCGTGGACCTCATCTCCGACTTTGACCTTGCCTGTTTCGGGAATACTGCCCCAACCCTTGAGCCAGTCGACCTTGTTCTTTTTGAACAGGAATTCGACACCCTTGGTGTTCTGACCGATCGTGTCGGTCTTGTATTGCAGCATCTGCTTCCAATCGACGGATGGCGATTTACCCTTGAGGCCCATGGCGCCGAAATTGTGCTCAGCCTCGTGCAGCATGTGGCTGGCGTGCAGCAGCGCTTTCGAAGGGATACAGCCGACGTTCAGGCAAGTGCCGCCCAATGTCTCGCGCCCCTCGACGCAGGCGGTTTTCAGGCCGAGCTGCGCGCAGCGGATGGCGCAGACATAGCCGCCGGGGCCGGAGCCGATGATGATTACGTCGTAAGAAGCCATGGGTTTGGTCCTTTTGCTTTGGCGTCGGACCGGTGGCGCTGCCCCCGGACCCCCGTGGTATTTTCAGTCAGAAGAAGATCACAAGAGCGCCGCGATTAACATGAAGGGTGCGGAGAGGAAGCCCACGAACCAGATTAGCGACCGCCATGGGGTCAGGCCGAAGTAGTAGGCGGGGATATAGAGGATGCGGGCAGCAAGATAGGTCCAGGCGCAAGCGGCAGTAAAGCCAGTATTGGCGTCTGCGAGCGACACCACCATGACGGCTATGGTGAAAAGCGCGAGGCTTTCGAAGTGGTTTTCCCAAGCCCGGATCAGGCGGGCCGTTCTGTCGGACACCTGATCCTGAATGTCGCCGCCCAAACGATTGCGGTCCCGCGGGGACAGTGTCTTGCCTTGCGGCAATTCGATGTTCGTGGGCACGGCCATGAGTGCGAATTGCAGCACTTGCAGAAGGGCCGCGAGGGCAAGGGCGGTGAGTTCGGGTGTCATCACGCGTGTCCGATCAGGCCCCCAGAAGTGGCAACAGCATCAGCACCAGCCCGCCAAGCGAGGCGAACCACGCGATAGAGCGGACCATGGGTATACCAGAGGCATAGGCTGGGATGTAGGCAACGCGTGCCCAGAACCATAGAGCTGCACCTGTGGCACTGGTCGCCGTGCCCAGGTCAGTGACCTTGAGCATCAGCGCAAGCGCGATGAAGGCGGGCAGGGTTTCGAGATAGTTCTTGAGCGCACGCTGGATGCGCCCCGCGATCTGGTTTTGATCGCGGTGGTCGTCCTGGGGGCCGAGTGCCCAGCCGATACCTTTGGACAGGTCAGAGAATGTGGCCTGCAGGATTGCGTGGGCGATCAGCAGGATGACGGCGTAGGTGAGGTAGGTGAGTTCTGGGGTCATTGGGTGGTCGCCATTATCTTGAGGATGTTTCGATCTGGGTCTTCAACTTCGAGGCTACGGGACCCATCGGCATTCTCGTGGACAGCTGCCACACTGGCAACCGGCGCAATTCGATCTTGAAGAGCGTCAATGTCGGCCGTCGCAAGATGAAAGTCTACTGATCCGCCGAGCGTTCGATGGCCGCCTCCTGCGCCAGATACATACAGCGCCAGACCTGGTTCCGGGTGGTCGAATTGCGCCCACCCGAATTGTTCTGCGACAAAACTTGCCTTGCACTCCAACAGCGTTTCATAGAACCGCAAAGATGCGGCCAAGTCAGCTACCGGAATTTTCACAAGTGCAAGTTGCAAGGCCATATGCTTACAAATCCATCAACAGACGCCGCGGATCCTCCAGTGCTTCTTTCACCCGCACGAGGAACGTCACCGCCCCTTTTCCGTCTACGATCCGGTGGTCGTAGCTAAGGGCGAGGTACATCATCGGCCGGATCACGACCTGACCGCCAATCGCCATGGGACGATCCTGGATTTTGTGCATGCCAAGGATGCCGGATTGCGGCGGGTTCAGGATAGGTGAGGACATGAGCGAGCCATAAACGCCGCCGTTCGAAATGGTGAACGTGCCGCCCTGCATCTCCGCCATCGACAGTTTGCCATCGCGCGCGCGCGCACCTTTCTCGGCGATCTGCTTTTCGATGTCGGCAAAGGACAAGCTGTCGGCTTCGCGGATCACTGGCACCACAAGGCCTGTGGGCGTGCCCGCGGCGATGCCCATGTGCACGAAATTCTTGTAAACGATGTCGGTGCCGTCAATCTCGGCATTGACCTCGGGCACTTCTTTCAGCGCGTGGCAGCACGCCTTGGTGAAGAAAGACATGAAGCCCAGCTTGACGCCATGTTTCTTCAGGAACAGGTCTTTGTACTCGTTCCGCAGGGCCATCACCTCGGTCATGTCGACCTCGTTATAGGTGGTGAGCATGGCGGCGGTGTTCTGACTGTCCTTCAGGCGTTTGGCGATGGTCTGGCGCAGGCGGGTCATCTTGACCCGTTCCTCGCGTGCGGCATCATCTGCTGCGACTGGCGCACGGGGCGCGCCTACGGGGGCCGATGGGGCAGGTGCGGTAGCCGCAGCTGCAACGGCCTTGGCCACATCCTCTTTCATCACACGGCCATCGCGACCCGTTCCGGTGACTTGGTCGCCACTGATCCCGGCCTCGGCCATCGCTTTCTGAGCTGACGGCGCATTTTCGACATCCGAGCGGCCTGTCCCCGCGGGGACAGCAGCCGGTGCGGCCTCGGGGGAGGCTGCGACAGGCGCGGCGGCTGCGCCAGAGGATGAGATCACGGCCAATTTGGCCGATGCGTCTACGGTGGTCCCTTCGGGCGCCGTGATTTCGGCAAGGACACCGGCGGCGGGGGCAGGCACTTCGACGCTGACCTTGTCGGTTTCCAGCTCACAGAGCATTTCGTCTTGGGCGACACTGTCGCCCACAGCTTTGAACCATGTGGATACGGTTGCTTCGGTCACGCTTTCACCCAATGTGGGCACCATGACGTCAACACTGTCTCCGCTCTTGGCGGGAGCAGCGGCGGGCGCTTCGGCCTTTGGAGCAGCCTTGGGCGCGTCGCTGGATGCTGCCGCTGCCCCACCTTCGGCGATGTTGGCGAGCAGGGCGTCCACGCCAACGGTTTCGCCCTCCGCCGCCACGATGTCAGCCAGCGTTCCCGCCACAGGGCTGGGCACCTCAACCGTAACCTTGTCGGTTTCCAACTCGCACAGCATCTCGTCCACCTCAACACTGTCGCCGGGTTTCTTGAACCATGTGGCGACGGTGGCTTCGGTGACGCTTTCACCCAGGGTGGGCACGCGGACTTCGGTGGTCATGGTGTTATCCTTCGATGGTCAGCGCTTCGTTCACGAGCGCGGCTTGTTGGGCTTTGTGCTGGCTGGCCAGACCTGTAGCAGGGCTGGCAGAGGTGGCGCGGCCCACGTAAGCGGGGCGCTGGTGCTTGGCCTTGATGCGGGTCAGGACCCATTCGATATTGGGTTCGATGAATGTCCAGCCGCCCTGGTTCTTGGGCTCTTCCTGGCACCAGACCATTTCGGCCCCTTTGAACCGCTCCAGTTCCTTGACCAGAGAGATCGCCGGGAATGGGTAGAACTGTTCAATCCGCATCAGATAAATGTCGTCAATGCCGCGGGCGTCACGTTCTTCCAGCAGGTCGTAGTAAACCTTGCCCGAACACATGACGACGCGCTTGATCTTGTCATCTTTGGCCAGCTTGGTGTCGGAATTTCCGTGCTCAGCATCGTCCCACAGCACACGGTGAAAGGACGAGCCGGTTGTGAACTCGTCGGCCTTGCTGACAGCCAGCTTGTGACGCAGCAGCGATTTGGGTGTCATCAGGATCAGCGGCTTGCGGAAGTCACGGTGAATCTGGCGACGCAGGATATGGAAGTAGTTGGCGGGCGTCGTGCAGTTGGCGATGATCCAATTGTCTTGACCGCACATCTGCAAGAAGCGTTCAAGGCGGGCAGAGGAGTGCTCCGGCCCTTGCCCCTCGAACCCGTGCGGCAGCAGAACGGTCAGGCCGGACATGCGCAGCCATTTGCTTTCGCCCGAGCTGATGAACTGGTCGAACATGATCTGCGCGCCGTTGGCAAAGTCGCCGAACTGGGCCTCCCACAGCGTCAGTGCGTTTGGTTCGGCCATCGAGTAGCCATATTCGAAACCCAACACCGCGTATTCCGACAACATGGAGTCGATCACTTCATACTGCGCCTGGCCCGCCCGGATCTGGTTGAGAGGGTAGTACCGCTCTTCGGTCTCCTGGTTCACGTAACCTGAGTGCCGTTGGCTGAACGTGCCGCGGGTCGAGTCCTGACCGGCGAGGCGCACCGGGAAGCCTTCGGTCAGAAGCGAGCCGAATGCCAGCGCCTCACCCGTGGCCCAGTCAAAGCCTTCGCCGCTGTCGAACATCTTCCTCTTGGCCTCGATCAGACGGCCCACGGTCTTGTGCATCGGGAAGCCGTCTGGCGTGGATGTCAGGGCCTTGCCCACATCGGCCAGGGTTTCCGGCGCGATGGCCGTCTTGCCGCGCTGGTAGTCTTCCTTATTCTTGTCGAGGTGAGACCACTTGCCGTCCAGCCAATCGGCCTTGTTCGGTTTGTAGTCCTTGCCCGCCTCGAACTCGTCATTCATCTGGGCCTGGAAGGCGGCTTTCATATCCTCGATCTCGCCCTCGGGGATCAGGCCATCACGGACCAGGCGTTCGGTATATAGCGTGAGCGTCGTTTTGTGCTTCTTGATCCGCTTGTACATCACCGGGTTGGTGAACATTGGCTCGTCGCCCTCGTTGTGGCCGAAGCGGCGATAGCAGAAGATGTCGATCACAACGTCCTTGCGGAACTTCTGACGGAACTCTGTGGCCACCTTGGCGGCGTGGACCACAGCCTCTGGATCATCCCCGTTTACGTGGAAGATGGGTGCCTCGACCACCAACGCGTTGTCGGTGGGATAGGGGGAGGAGCGCGAGAAGTGTGGCGCGGTTGTGAACCCGATCTGGTTGTTGACCACGATATGCATGGTGCCACCGGTCTTGTGGCCCCGTAGGCCCGAAAGGGCGAAGCATTCAGCCACAACACCCTGACCGGCAAACGCCGCATCACCATGCAGCAAGATCGGCATGACGCTGGTGCGTTCGTGGTCATTGTTCTGGTCCTGTTTGGCGCGCGCTTTGCCCAGCACCACCGGGTTCACGGCTTCGAGGTGCGAGGGGTTTGCTGTGAGTGACAGGTGGACCGTATTGCCGTCAAACTCACGGTCGGAAGAAGCGCCAAGGTGGTACTTCACATCGCCGGACCCGTCCACGTCCTCCGGTTTGAAGCTGCCGCCCTGGAATTCGTTGAAGATCGCCTTGTAGGGTTTGGCCATCACGTTTGCCAATACCGACAGGCGCCCGCGGTGGGGCATCCCGATCACGATGTCCTTGACTCCCAGCGCACCGCCGCGCTTGATGATCTGCTCCATCGCGGGGATCAGGCTTTCGCCGCCATCCAGACCGAAGCGTTTGGTGCCCATGTACTTGACGTGCAGGAATTTCTCAAAGCCCTCGGCCTCGACCATCTTGTTCAGGATCGCCTTGCGCCCCTCACGGGTGAACTGGATTTCCTTGCCGAACCCCTCGATCCGCTCCTTGAGCCAGCTGGCCTCCTCGGGGTCCGAGATGTGCATGTATTGCAGGGCAAAGGTGCCGCAATAGGTGCGTTTCACGATGGCGACGATTTCGCGCATAGTGGCGACCTGCAGGCCCAGCACGTTGTCGATGAAGATGGGGCGGTCCATGTCGGCCTCTGTGAAGCCGTAGGATTTTGGGTCCAGCTCGGGGTGCGGGGTCTGATCACGCATGCCCAGCGGGTCGAGGTCGGCCACAAGGTGCCCCCGGATGCGGTAGGCGCGGATGATCATTAGCGCGCGGATAGAGTCGAGCACGGCGCGTTTGATCTGGTCATCACTGACTTCAACGCCCTTTTCCGCAGCCTTCGCCTTGATCTTGTCGCCTGCGCCTTTGACCTCAGCCGGGGCGGCCCACTCACCCGTCAGGGCCTGGGTCAGATCATCGCCCGGAACCGGAGGCCAATCTGCGCGCGCCCAGGACGGCCCCTCAGCTTCGCGTTTGACGGACACCTCGTCATCGCCCATCGCCTTGAAGAACGCCTGCCAGCTTTCGTCCACTGCACCGGGGTCATTGGCGTAGCGGGCGTACATCTGTTCGAGGTATTCCGCATTGTGCCCCTGCATGAAGGAGGAGGCATGGAACTGGTCGTTGGGGGATTGGTCGGTCATTGTGAGTATCCTTACTCCCGAAGTTCTGCAGTCGCTGCGATACTGAGTTTCGCACCCGACACCGCTTTGGCGGATTGGTCAGGCATCATGGCGATCGAAAAGTACTGATCACCTTTTCCCGTGAATGCGAGTTTCTTTTCCGCACTTTGTGTTCGACGAGTTGCAAATTGCGTAAACTGATCTTCAAGTTCCGCGAAAGGAATGACAAATGTCGTTGTGAAACTACAGGTGAACGTGTCCGGTGGCAGCGCGGAAGAAACAAATGCCACGGCATCGTTTCCGCGTTCAAGGATCAGCATGAGACGAGTCTGAAACAGCTCGATTCCTGAGAACTCGGTGGGATTGCGGACAATGTCGTCTTGATTGGCGATGTCTATGCCTTCCACTTCTAAGGCGTAGAAGCGTTCAGTGATCTTGCCTTTGGATGGCACCCGCGTCCAGTCATCCGAAACACCCTGCTGTATCAGTTCCGCCGGTCCGGAAATGTCTGCCTGACAGCGCTCGAGCATCGCGAAAGTCGCGGCCTTGAGCACCACATTCGCTGATGCGGAATGTGGTGCAATCAAAACTGCGAAAGATACAAGAAGCAGCCGTAGCATTATCCCTTAATCGCCTCCATCACGGCCTCGCCCAGCGTCGCGGGGCTGTCGGCCACCACGATGCCTGCGGCGCGCATGGCTTCGATCTTGTCCTCGGCACCGCCTTTGCCGCCCGCGACGATGGCACCCGCATGGCCCATGCGGCGCCCGGGAGGGGCGGTGCGGCCTGCGATGAAGCCGGCGGTTGGTTTCCAGCGGCCTTTCTTCTTTTCGTCAGCGAGGAACTGTGCTGCGTCTTCTTCTGCAGAGCCACCGATCTCACCGATCATGATGATGCTTTCGGTTTCATCGTCGGCCAGGAACATTTCCAGCACGTCGATATGCTCCGTCCCCTTGATCGGGTCGCCGCCGATGCCTACGGCGCTTGACTGGCCCAGGCCCATATCCGTCGTCTGTTTCACAGCCTCATAGGTTAGGGTGCCCGAGCGGCTCACGACACCCACGCTCCCGCGCTTGTGAATGTGGCCAGGCATGATGCCGATCTTGCACGCATCCGGCGTGATGACACCGGGGCAGTTGGGGCCAATCAGGCGACTAGCTGACCCTTCCAACGCGCGCTGCACCTTCATCATGTCCAGAACCGGAATGCCTTCGGTGATGCACACGATCAGGGGCATCTCGGCGTCGATGGCTTCAAGGATAGAGTCGGCGGCGAAGGGCGGCGGCACGTAGATGACAGAGGCATTCGCCTCAGTCACGTCCATTGCCTCGTGCACCGAGTTGAAGACAGGCAGGTCCAGATGTGTCTGACCACCTTTGCCGGGTGTCACGCCGCCCACCATCTTGGTGCCATAAGCGATGGCCTGTTCGGTGTGGAACGTACCTTGCGAGCCGGTCAGGCCCTGGCAGATCACTTTGGTGTTTTCATCGATGAGTACGGCCATGAAGCGCTTCCTTGGTTTGTCAAGCGCAGACGGACTGGGTCTGCGGCGAGAGAGTAGTTTGAGTGACGGGAACAACGTCGCGCCTGGCGGTGCCGTGCGCGGTCGCGGAAAGGGTGAAGAGGGGGCGGGCGGCTTCGAAGTAGGCGCGCAGCAGCTTTTGGCGATGCGGCAACCACCCGTTTGGGTGTTTACGGCGCGCATCGGATATCTCCACCTCTTCCGGAAGCCGGTCGACAGCGATGAACGTCTTGCCTTGGCGCGTTCCGACATGGACCACGGCAATACGCCCGCGCAACAGCGCCCGACCTTCGAGATACGCTGTGCCGGGTTCCGTAGTGTATGGTGCGGGCAGGGAGATGGGCGTGCCAAAGACCGGCTGTTCAGCCATCTTGGCCTGAACGGCGGCCACGGCATCTGCTGCATGGTTGCCTTGGAACTCCACGGCGCAGCGGCGTTCGGCGTGATCAGGTGTTCCGGGGGCAGGCTCAAGTGACTTGTCCCAGAAGGTCAGATCGAATGGTAGCGGGGCGCCCGCGAGGCTTTCCATGTTCACGCGAGCACGCTCGACTGTCTGACCTGCTTTGAAACAGTACGATACAAATGCGTCGATGGCCGGATGTGTTCCGGCGGTCGCTGGCATGGCCAGACCGCACAGAGACAAGGCGCCAAGGATATGACGTGCGACTAGCGCCATACAATCCAGACTCCGGTGAGTTTTTGACCCAGAACGTTTGTGCGCGTCACCATCTTCAATCGTGTCCCGGCCGGTGCACCGGATATCGCCCATTCCTGTTGTGCATTTCCCGTGGCCGCGACCGGCGTCAGAGCATAGCCCGCCGCCGTGACAGTGTTCACCAGTGCTTGCGCAGTCGTGGCTTGGTCCTGCCGGCGGACAGAAATGTTGCATTGGAAGATATTGGATCGTCCGGCGCCCAGGGCGACACTCATGAAAATGTCACCACGCCGCTGACCTGAGAGAAAGTAGTTTCGTCCCGCCTCGTCCGGGGCAACCCCGAAATCGCGTCGGCTCACCTGATCGAAGCGCTTTTCGACGCCAGCCATGCTGGGCAGCGATGCGACACAGGTATCTGCAAAGGCCTGCGCGGCCAACGCTATGTTTCCGGCTGGTTTCGAGCGGTTGGGCACTGCAGGTTGCGCAGCGGGAGTCGCGACAGGTGCATTGCCGCCGGACACGACCGATCGGATTTCTGACGTTGGGATGTCGCGTGCAGCGCGCGCACGCGGCGCGCTGCCTTCCCGTTGCTCCAGCCATACAGCTGTCGAGGCCAACCCAACAGGCGGCAAGCTCTGCTGGACCGGAATGTCTGGCCGTCTTTCGCTGCTGCATGCGGCAACTGCCAAAAAGGCTGCGACAACTACTCCCGCGCGCACCATCGGCGTCAGCCCTTGACCGCTTTCACGATTTTCTGGGCACCGTCTTTCAGGTCGTCGGCCGCGATCACATCAAGACCAGAGTTGTTGATGATGTCCTTGCCCTGCTGCACGTTGGTGCCTTCGAGGCGCACAACCAGCGGGACTTGCAGGCCCACCTCTTTCACGGCGGCGACAACACCCTCGGCAATCACGTCACAACGCATGATGCCCCCGAAGATGTTGACAAGGATACCTTTGACGTTCGGGTCTGAGGTGATGATTTTGAAGGCTTCGGTCACCTTCTCCTTGGTCGCGCCACCGCCTACGTCGAGGAAGTTGGCAGGCTCGGCGCCGTAGAGCTTGATGATATCCATCGTCGCCATGGCCAGGCCCGCGCCGTTCACCATGCACCCGATCTCGCCATCCAGCGCGATGTAATTCAGGTCGTATTTGGAAGCGGCGAGTTCCTTGGGGTCTTCCTCGGTCTCATCGCGCAGTTCATTGATGTCTGTGTGGCGATAGATGGCGTTGCCATCAAAGGACACTTTGGCGTCGAGCACTTTCAAATCACCGCTGTCGGTCACGATCAGTGGGTTGATCTCGAGCATCTCCATATCCTTCTCTTCGAAGGCTTTGTAGAGCAGGCCCATCAGGCCCACGCATTGCTTGATCTGCTTGCCTTCCAGACCCAACGCAAAGGCGATGCGGCGGCCATGATAGGCTTGATACCCTGTTGCCGGATCGACCGAGAAGCTCAGAATTTTTTCAGGGGTCGCAGCGGCAACTTCTTCGATGTCCATGCCGCCCTCGGTCGAGCAGACAAAGCTGATGCGGCTGGTTTGGCGATCCACCAGCAGGGCGAGGTAGAGTTCAGTTTCGATACCCGAGCCGTCTTCGATGTAGATGCGATTGACCTGTTTGCCGGCCGGTCCTGTTTGATGGGTAACCAGCGTCCGTCCCAGCATCTTCTTGGCTTCTTCGGCAGCTTCTTCGACCGATTTGGTCAGACGTACGCCGCCTTTGTCGCCTGCATCCGCTTCCTTGAACTTGCCCTTGCCGCGGCCACCGGCGTGGATCTGTGCCTTGACCACCCACATCGGCCCATCAAGGGCGCCCGCTGCCGTCTTCGCCTCTTCTGCCCTCAGAACGACACGACCGTCCGAAACGGGCGCTCCGTAGCTGCGCAAAAGGGCCTTGGCCTGGTATTCATGGATGTTCATGGCGGTTTGATCCCGTATAGATACGTCAACGTTGGGCCTATACGACCAACACTGAACAGCGCGTAAACGGAAAATATGTCGCAGTGGCGGTTTTGTGCGCGAAAATCGGACATTTGTGATCACTGCATTAAATCGTGTGATCACAAATCTGGGTGAGAAAGGGAATCAACCCCCATGGCGACGCAATTTCCTATAAAACCAGAGGAAAATGGCGTGTGCTGGGGCGTGGTAATGACAGCAAGCGAACCGTTGGCCTTGGTCGAAACCAATGTGCGGTGGCACCTCGCAACAGGTGCCGAGACCGTTTTCGTGTTCCTCGACGACCCGAACGATCCGTCAAAAGATACGCTTGGGGCGATCCCAAATTGCTCGGTTCATCTGTGTGACGATCGCTATTGGAATGAAGCCAAGCCCAAAAATGGCCGGCCGCCGTCGCAGATGCGGCGCCAAACAATCAATGCCAACTGGGCGCAGAGCCATTGCGATCTGGATTGGCTGTTTCATATCGATGCCGATGAATTCATCTGGCAAAGTGGCGATCTGCGGGCCGAACTCTCAGACCATGACGATCCCAGCACCGAATTGAATTTGCCTGTGTTCGAAAGGGTCTTTCCGAAGGGGCAGCAGCAGTCCCTGTTCGACGGCGCATTTCGCGCGTCATCGGATCTGACGTCGGACCAGGCCTACGCCGTGTTTGGGTCTTTTGCGTCGCTCATGAAACGTGGACAGTATTCGCATGGCGCAGGCAAAAGCGGCGTATGTGTGCGGGCCGGTTTGCGCCTTGGGGTGCACAACGCGACACGCACCGGATCGGGCGGGCAGCAGAGACGGGCGGCCAAACGTGTTTCGGAGACGGCGCGCCTATTGCACTTTGATGGTGTGACGCCACTTCACTGGATGATGAAAGCGTTGCGCTACCGCCAGACGTCCCCAGAGGTGCAGGCGAAGGTGTTGCAGCCACACCGCGCGGCTCAAATCAGATGGATGATGGAACGTTCGGACACGATGGACAGTATGCGACAGGCTCATCGGTGCATGTTTTCACTGACGGACGAGCGACGTTTGAAATTGAACGCCTTTGGTTTGCTGCGCGAGGTTCCATTCAAGCCCAAAGGCGTTTTGGGCGCAGATTGCCCCAACCTCGACCCCGACGCGTTCGATACTGAATTGCTCCGCCGCACTCCCTGGCTGCGCGAACTGTTTGAAGAATAGGGATTTGTCATGGTTGTGTCGGCAGCCCGATAACAATAGCGCTTGCCATAGAGTGTCGAGAGATTTTGAGTTCGAAATATGCCGCTTGTCCGCCTTGATAAAACACTGATCTTTTTTGTGCACATCCCCAAGACCGGAGGAGCAAGTGTCGACCGCTATCTTTCAAAGGTTGGAAACATCGCCCTTTGGACGCCTGGAACCATGCAGTGGTCAAAATGCTCGCCACAGCATATCCATGCAGAATTGCACACACGCATGATCCCTCGTGGCTTCTATCAACACGGTTTCACCATCTTGCGGGATCCCGTGGCGCGTATGATCAGCGAGTATAGATACAGGGCGATGCGTCGCCAGTCAGACAGACCCTTGCCTGAGTTTGACATATGGGCGATCCGTATGTTGCAGCGATATGAGAGCAATCCCTATGTTCTGGACAATCATATTCGCCCGCAATCGGAATTCGTCTCGGACGGCCTCAAGCTGTTTCGCTATGAAGATGGGCTGGATCCGGTGTTCGACTGGATCGACGAGATAGGTGGTCATGCGGCCCTGCCGCGCAAATGGCATAACAGATCCTCTGGTCCGCAGGTCGAACCCTCCAAGGAAGTTGCGGACTTGATCCGTGAATTTTATGCGCAGGATATCGCGTTGCTGGATCAGATCTCGTCAGCATAGCGGGTTTTGACAGGTTGCCAACATACCCGGCATCGCCAAACTGATAGCTCAGGAGGCCGCCGTGTCCGTCGTGGGAAGGGTCTTATGGGCACGCCACTTGGTATAAAGGATGTATACCAGAGCGCCCTCCGGAATGGCGGTCACAAGAAACGGCAAACTTGCATATATATCCACCACGATGATGGCGCCCAGTGCCCCAAGAATGCGATTTCGGTCTTTCTTGAACTTTCGGTGGGCTGGCGTTTCCGTATCTGATGACGTGTCGTCCGCCGCCGGGGCAAAAGCCGTTGCGCGGTCAATCTTGGGACCAAGGTTATCAAGGTGTCGTGGGGCGGTGACGCCGTCTGCGACGACCGCATACACACCAACTTCTTCCGCGAGATGTTTGGGGGTCGCGGGTCCAAGCGGGCGCAACTCAACCTTTCCCAGTTTGCCATGTGCATGATCGTACACCTGTTGCGAGATCAGGATGCCGCCCACATCCGCCATCTCTTGCAAGCGCGCGGCCAGGTTCACGCCATCACCCAGCAGGTCAGCCCCTTCGATGATCACATCATCCAGATGAATGCCCAGCCGAAATGGCAGTAGATCGGCCCGTGCATTCAGCGTGCGTTGTACGTCTACCGCGCATTTCACAGCGCCGACAACGGATGGAAAGTCAACGATCAGGCCATCGCCCGAGGTGTTGGCGATGCGACCGCCGCATTCTGCAATCGCGCTGTCCATGACATCGCGCGTCGCGCGCAACGCCTGCACTGTACCTTCCTCATCCCGGCTCATCCGACCGGAATAGTTGGCCGCGTCCGCCGCCAGAATGGTGGTCAGCTTTCGTTCAATGGGGCGCGACTGGGACATGTGAACCATATAAACATAAAAAGGGCCGGATGCGACGGCATCCGGCCCCTAAATTCATCGCCGCGGCAAATTTACGCGAGGCTGTCGTCGATGCCCTTGCAGGCCTCCATCAAGCCCTGAACGGCTTTCACGGAGGTGTCGAACATCTCTTGCTCTTCCTTGGTGAGCTTGATGTTGACGATCCGTTCGATCCCGCCCGCACCGATCACGGTAGGCACACCAACATACATGCCTTTCAGGCCGAAATCACCGTCGCAATGGGCCGCACAAGGCAGAACGCGTTTTTGATCCTTGAGGTAGGCTTCGGCCATTTCGATGCCCGCTGTGGCGGGTGCATAAAACGCAGAACCGGTTTTTAGAAGGCCGACAATCTCGGCGCCGCCGTCACGGGTGCGCTGCACGATGGCGTCCAGTTTCTCTTGTGTGGTCCAGCCCATCTTGACCAGATCAGGCAGCGGAATGCCTGCAACGGTCGAATAGCGGACCGAGGGGACCATCGTGTCGCCATGACCGCCCAGCACAAAGGCGGTGACGTCTTTCATCGACACGTCGAACTCTTCCGCCAGGAAGTGGCGGAAACGGGCGCTGTCAAGAACACCGGCCATACCACAGACCTTCTCGGCTGGCAGGCCCGAGAATTTCTGCAGGGCCCAAACCATCGCATCAAGCGGGTTGGTGATGCAGATCACAAAGGCGTCGGGTGCGTTGGCGGCAATGCCTTCGCCCACGGATTTCATGACTTTGAGGTTGATGCCCAGCAGGTCATCGCGGCTCATACCCGGCTTGCGGGGAACGCCTGCGGTGACGATGCAGACATCCGCGCCCGCGATATCGGCGTAGGATTGCGTGCCTTTCAGCTTCGCATCGAACCCTTCCGAAGGGCCGGACTCCGCGATGTCGAGGGCTTTGCCCTCGGGGGTGCCTTCGGCAATGTCAAACAGGACAACGTCGCCCAGCTCTTTCAAAGCTGCGAGGTGGGCAAGTGTCCCGCCGATTTGACCGGCGCCGATCAGGGCAATCTTGGGTCTGGCCATGGGTGAAAATCTCCGCACTAGGGGTTTTTGCTGGCGCGGTGCCTAGCGCGAGATGGGGCGTCACGCAAGGGTGCCGCACCGCAGCGTATCGCAACAGGCGTGCTGGTGCATATCACATTCGCGCGCTAAGGGTGCAGGACAGCACTGTTTTTTAAAGGGTCGTGCGGGCGTGAACCTGGATCTGTGGTTTTTTGCAATCGCTGCACCGGCGGTGGTCTTTGCGGGGGTTTCCAAGGGCGGTTTCGGGTCTGGCGCATCCTTTGCGTCCGCTTCGATTCTGGCGCTGGTGATTGAACCGGGCATGGCGTTGGGGGTCGTGTTGCCCCTGCTGATGCTGATCGATGCAGCGACGCTCAAACCGTATTGGGGCAAGTGGGACTGGCGCGTGTCGGCGTTGATGATTGCGGGCGGGTTGCCAGGCGTCGCGCTTGGCGCTCTGTTGTATTCGCGTACCGAACCGGACGTGTTCCGAGTGTTGATCGGCGTGATCTCTGTCGGCTTTGTCGTCTGGCAGGTGGGACGCAGCCGGGGCTGGATCAGAACGGCATCGCGCGCCTTGCCCGCTTGGTTCGGTGCGCTGACGGGCACAGTTGCGGGCTTCACCAGCTTCGTCAGTCACGCGGGCGGACCGCCTGCCGCTGTATACCTTCTGTCTCTGCGTCCCTCAAAGACGGCATACCAAGCCAATACCGTGCTTATCTTCACCGCGATAAACATCTTCAAATTCATTCCGTATGCCTTTCTGGGCATGTTCACGGCCCAAACAGCGATCGCAAACATCGCCTTGGCGCCCTTTGCGCTGCTGGGGGCCTGGCTTGGGGTGCGCGCGCATCATCTCGTACCGGAACGCACGTTCTTTTTGCTGACTTATGTGTTGCTGGTGATGACAGGCGCGAAGCTGATTTGGGACGGCCTGACATGACCACGCGAACCCTTACGGTGGGTGATACAGCCCAAGCCGTGCTGTTGTACCGGCATCTTGTCGGAGAACAGCCGCTCGCATCCGACTCGGCATTTGCCGAGCTGATTGACCACCCCGGTACATGGGTGTGGGGTGCCTTTCTGTCGGATCATCTGGTGGCGATGGCAACGCTTCATGTTTTGCCCAACATGACACAGGGTGGTCGCCCCTACGCATTGGTCGAAAATGTGGTCACGCATCAAACGCATCGTGGGACTGGTCAGGGGCGGCGGGTCATGCAGGCGGCGATCGATGCAGCGTGGGCGGCGGATTGCTACAAGATAATGCTCCTGACCGGGCGAACAGCCGAAGCGCGAGGCTTTTATGAAAAGCTGGGGTTCGGCACGGACGAGAAATGGGGTATGACCATCCGCCGTGTTCCTGAGCGGTGATCTGTTGGGCGGATCAAGATCCACCTTACAGTGGGTAATGCGGACATTTGGTCTGCCCCGGGCAAAGCAAAGGCGCACCGAGGTGCGCCTTACAAAGGACTGTCAGGATACTGTAAGGCGGACCTGTCGTCCGCAGCACCGGTTCAGGCGTCGCTACCCTTGGCAGGCAAGGCTTCGGCGAGCGTTTCATAGGCCTGACCGCTGGCAACAAGGCAGGTCATCCCGTTGGGCGTTGTTACTGTGATCGTCCACGATCCGCTTTCGTCCGAGGCAAAAACCTCGATCACTGAATTATTGGCCCCAAGGCCCATGGATTGGCGTGTCTCGCCATAACCTTCGGCGAGACGGCTCACCACGATATCGCGGGGTCCGCAATTGCGGGCCTGCTGCGCCTGTGCCGCATTCACCATTGCCGCAAACGCTAGAACGCCCGCTATCATCACATTCATCATCCGTGTCATCACGTTCAGCCTTTCACAAAGGAAGGCGTCACCTCTGGTCATCTGGCCCAGCCGGAACCCCGGCGATGACCGGGCAGCCCCGGTTCACACCCGACCCTTTGCGCATTCCGTGAAGTGTTCGGCGGCCCTGCCGAAACGGCCCTCCCCGCGCTGTCGGATTGGGACAAATGTGCGGATCTAGCCTTGAATAGTGGTTAATGCAGCGTGCGCAGGTCGTTAAAATTTGATGAAAGACTGCTGAACCCAACGAAAGTAGGGCCCCCATTTCTGCAGCGCAGAAAAATAGCGCTTGAACTATCTGGCAAAAAGTGGCCCTTTCCGCGCAACTTTATGACTCGCAAGGATCGCACGCAATGGCCCTCGACCGTCCCCTCCGCTCTGTTCTCTACATCCCAGGTTCGAAACCACGGGCGTTGGACAAGGCGCGCGGACTGCCGGTTGATGCGATCATCTTCGATCTCGAAGATGCCGTATCGCTCGAAGAAAAGGAAAGCGCGCGGGCCACGCTGGCCGATGCGCTGGCCCAAGGCGGGTACGGTGCGCGGCTGAAAATCGTGCGGATCAACGGCTTTGACACAGCATGGGGTCGAGATGATGCGCAGGCAGCCAAGGATATGGGGGCCGACGCGATCCTGTTGCCCAAGGTGTCCTCGCCCGCCGATCTGGATGCATTGGCCGAGATCACCGGGGACACGCCTCTTTGGGCGATGATGGAAACGCCTCTGGGCATGATCAACGCGCCCGCCATCGCTGCGCATCCGAAACTGCAAGGCATGGTCATGGGCACCAATGATCTGGCCAAGGAATTGCAGACCCGCTTCCGGTCCGACCGACTGCCGCTGCAATCCGGGTTGAGCCTGTGCTTGCTGGCGGCCAAGGCGCATGGCTGTGCCATCGTCGACGGCGTTTACAACACGTTCAAGGACGATGAAGGTTTGCAATTCGAATGCGAACAGGGCCGTGATATGGGTTTTGATGGCAAGACGCTGATCCACCCGGCGCAAGTCGACATCACGAATGCCGCTTTTTCCCCGTCCGAGGCGGAGATCGATCTGGCCCGCCGCCAGATCGCAGCCTTTGAAGAGGTGGAAGCCGCGGGTCAGGGCGTGGCGGTTGTCGATGGACGTATCGTCGAGAATCTGCACATCGTGACTGCGCGCGAAATGTTGGCCAAGGCCGAGGCTATCGCGGAGATGGCAAAGGGATAAGCGATGTATTGGATTGTGTTGATTGCAGGTGTCGCCTTGTGGTGGGCGGCGCATCTGTTCAAGCGGGTGGCCCCGGCACGTCGGGCATCTATTGGGGATCCGGGCAAAGGCATCATTGCCTTGGTGCTTGTCGGGTCCATTGTGCTGATGGTTATCGGCTACCGGGGTGTGGATTTTGTCCATGTCTGGCTGCCCCCAGAATTCATGATCCACATCAACAACCTGCTCATGCTGATCGCAATCTACCTGCTCAGCCCAGCACCCAAACGGGGCAAGCTGGTGTCAGGCATGCGTCATCCCATGTTGACCGGGTTCAGCCTGTGGGCCATCGCGCACTTGCTGGTGAATGGTGATGTCGCCTCGATACTGCTCTTTGGCGGCTTGCTGGTTTGGGCCATTGCAACCGCGCGTATCATCAATGCAGCCGAACCCGGCTGGCAACGTGGGCCAGAGGGTACGCTTGCAAAGGACGCCATGTTCCTTGTCGGGTCCGTCGTCTTGCTGGGCGTAATCGGTTGGGTCCACAACTGGCTAGGTGTCTGGCCGTTCCCGGGGTAAATCCATGAAATTGTATCGATTTTTGTCCGAAGAGGACACGTCCGCCTTTTGCCACAAGGTTACTGCCGCGCTGAACGCGGGATGGGACCTGCACGGCTCACCGACCCAGACTTGGGACCACGCCGCGGGGATCATGCGTTGCGGACAAGCGGTCGTGAAAGAGGTGCCGGGGGACTACACCCCGGACATCAAGCTAGGAGAGCAGTGATGGCCAAGACCAATGCGGGCCGGTTTTTCGAAGATTACAGTGTTGGCGATGTGCTGACGCACGCGGTTCCGAGGACGGTCGGGGCAGGCGAGCGGGCGCTGTACCATGCGCTTTATCCGGCGCGGCACGCTCTGTACTCGTCAGACACGTTTGCACAGGCGTGCGGGCTGGCCGCGTCACCGCTGGATGATATGATCGCTTTTCACACGGTCTTTGGCAAAACCGTCCCGGACGTGTCGCTGAATGCCGTCGCAAACTTGGGCTACGCCGAAGGCCGGTGGCTGAAGCCGGTCTGGCCGGGTGATACGTTGACCTCGCAATCCGAGGTCATCGGGGTCAAGCAGAACTCGAACGGCAAATCCGGTGTCGTCTATGTACGTACCACCGGGCGGAACCAACGGGATGAGGCGGTGCTGGAATATGTGCGCTGGGTGATGGTGCGGAAGGGTGATCTGGATGCGCCCGCGCCTGAGACTGTCGTGCCGGAGTTGAACAAGGCCGTTCCAGCGGAAACACTTGCCGTGCCCGACGGTTTGACCTTCGAAAACTACAATTTCGGTCTGGCGGGGGAACCGCACCGCTGGGGTGACTACGAGATCGGGGAACGGATCGACCATGTGGACGGTGTGACGATCGAAGAAGCTGAACACATGATGGCCACCCGCCTGTGGCAGAACACGGCCAAGGTGCATTTCGACACCTCTGCGCGGCCCGACGGAACGCGGCTGATCTATGGCGGGTATGTGATTTCCATGGCGCGGGCACTGTCGTTCAACGGGCTGGCCAACGCACAAATGATGGTGGGGCTGAACGGCGGCGCACATGCCAATCCTTGTTTGGCGGGCGATACGGTGCGCGCGTGGTCCGAAGTGCTGGACAAGGCGGAAACATCAGCCCCCGGTGTGGGGGCGATCCGTCTGCGGTTGGTTGCAACCAAGGGCGGCGCCCCGTTCCAGTTGCGCGGCGAAAACGGCAAGTATCTGCCCGAGGTCTTGCTTGATCTCGATTACTGGGCCCTGATGCCCATGTAAGGATGCCGGGGTGACGCGCGTCTGACGACGACGCCCCACCCGCCATCCCGCAGGGCGTGAAGGAGAGACATCATGCTGCGATACGTGTTGCCGTTTCTGTTGCTACCGGGCGTGGCGCTTGCAGATGAAGAGCGCGAGGCCTTCGTCGAGGCCAATCTTCTGGGGGTGTTTTACCACGAACTAGGGCACGCGCTGATCGACATTCTGGCCCTGCCGGTTTTTGGTCAGGAAGAGGATGCGGCGGATGTCGCCTCGATCCTGTTGATCGACGGCTTCTATGAGGAAGAGGCAGCACAGGCGTTGGCCTACGATGCAGCCTTTGGTTTCCTGGGAGAGGCCGCCGCGGCCGCCGGAATCGCCTATTGGGACACGCATGGGCCGGATGAGCAACGCTTTTACAACACGGTGTGCCTGTTCTACGGTGCCAATCCCGAAGCGCGCGAGGATTTTGCGATTGACCTTGGGTTGCCGCCAGAGCGCGCAGAAACCTGCCCTCATGAATTCGCACTGGCGCTCGACAGTTGGGGCCCGGCCTTTGACGAAATCGCAGGGCAGGGCAATACGATCCAGTTCGATCCCGGCGGGCACGCCCTGCTGACCACGGACGTGATGCAGGCTGAGGTTGCCGCATTGAACGATGATTTCGACTTGCCCATGACTCTGACAGTCCGGGTCGAGGAATGTGGCGAGGCCAACGCGTTTTATGACCTTGGCACCACCGAAATCATCATGTGCACAGAGTTCGAAGACCATCTGCGCACGCTTTATGACGCGCTTGAGTGACCGTACGTTTGTGAAGTGCACTGTGTGACAGGACGCGCTAGGCTTCTGTCATGTGGCGCTTGGCTTCCATCTGTCTGACATTGGCGTCGCCAGCGCGCGCGTGCGAGTTGGCGCTTCTTTTGGCTGTGGATGTGTCAGGCTCGGTTGATGCCGATGAATATCGTATCCAGATGGATGGTGTGGCCCATGCGTTGCGGAACGGGATCGTGGCCGATGCTATCATCGCACAGCGCGCGCAGATCAGCCTGGTGCAATGGACGGGCGCGTCTCGCCAGCGCCAGACCGTGCCGTGGACGGAAATCCAGACCTACCAGGACGTGCTCGCCCTCGCCGACCGGATCGAAGGCGACGCGCGCGTCTGGCGAAACTACTCGACGGCCATTGGTGAAGCGTTGGCTGTGTCACGTGTGTCCTTTGCCCCCGTGGCTCACTGTCAGCGCAAAGTGATCGATGTGTCGGGCGATGGGGTCTCGAACGAAGGGGTGGAACCAGCGACGCTAAGAAAGGCGCTGACGCAGGACAACATCACGGTGAATGCCATCGCGATTGAGACCGACGATACGGATCTGACGGCGTATTTCTTTGAAAACGTGATCACCGGGCCTGGCGCTTTTGTGGTCACAGCCCAGGGATTCGAGGACTACCCCGAGCAGATCAAACGCAAGCTGCAACGCGAGACGACAAAACAGGTGACTTATTCTGCACAGTGACCAAACTTGTGATCACACGCATTTCAACCGTGATCACGTTTGCGCAGAATCCTGCAAATGCGCCAAAAAACCGCGCCAATTGTGAAGGCGTCGCGCGTGACATGTCCGTAAAAAGAGGTATCAAGAAGCAACCGATCACAAAGGATGCACAATGGCAGACGTCAACCGGGGCAATCGCCCGCTTTCGCCGCACCTGCAAATCTACCGCCCACAGTGGACATCGATGTCGTCCATTATGGTGCGCATCACAGGGATAGGCTGCCTGATCGCCTCTGTGCTTGTGGTTGCTTGGCTCTTGGCCGCTGCATCATCCGAGGCTGCATTTGCCGTGGTTGATGGTCTGCTGCGCAGCGTGCTCGGCAATCTGATCCTGATCGCAGCAGTGTGGGGCATCTTTTATCACATGCTGGGTCGGCTGCGTCACGTGTTGTGGGACTTCGGCCATTTTATCCAGGTCCCCGTGTCCGAAGACATGGCCAAGGGCATGTTCATTCTGGCCACGTTGCTGACCATTTTTGTTGTGATCGCAGTTTAGGAGGGGGTTCGATATGCGCTTTTTGACAGACCGCAAACGCGCCATGGGCCTGGGGTCCGGACGTGAAGGTACACACCATCATTGGCAGATGATGGTCAGTTCGATCCTGCTTGTGCCGCTCGTGCCAATCCTTGTCATCCTATTCGCGTCGGCCCTTGGCGGCAGTCATGCCGAAGTTGTGGCCTTCTTCAGCCGTCCCATCCCGGCCATTCTGATGGGGCTATCCCTGATCGTGATCGTGCTGCACCTGATGCGTGAAGCACATGCGGCGATCGAGGATTACGTTCATGGGACAGCTGGTAAGTTGACGTTAATCGCAACCACCGCATTTGCCTACACTATGATCGCGGCAGGCCTGTTTGCGATCGCGCGCATCGCGCTTTGAAATAACCAAGCGCGCTTCGCCAGCGCCGCTGTGAAACGAGGAGGCCGAAATGGCTGCATATGATTACGAGACGCATGAATATGACGTCGTGGTCGTTGGTGCCGGTGGCGCTGGACTGCGCGCGACACTGGGCATGGCCGAGCAAGGCTTGCGCACCGCTTGCGTGACAAAAGTGTTCCCGACGCGTTCACACACCGTTGCAGCACAGGGTGGCATCGCGGCGTCCCTGTCCAACATGGGCCCCGACAACTGGCAGTGGCACATGTATGACACGGTCAAAGGCTCGGACTGGCTGGGTGACACGGACGCGATGGAATACCTCGCCCGCGAAGCACCCAAGGCGGTCTATGAACTGGAGCATTACGGCGTGCCGTTTTCCCGTACGGAAGAGGGCAAGATCTACCAGCGCCCGTTCGGCGGTCACACCACCGAGTTTGGCGAAGGCCCCCCCGTGCAGCGCACCTGTGCCGCCGCGGACCGGACCGGCCACGCGATCCTACACACGCTTTATGGTCAGTCGCTCAAGAACAACGCCGAGTTTTACATCGAATACTTTGCCATCGACTTGATCATGTCCGAAGACGGCGTGTGTCAGGGCGTGCTGTGCTGGAAGTTGGATGACGGCACCATGCACCTGTTCTCGGCCAAGATGGTCGTGCTGGCGACAGGCGGCTATGGCCGCGCCTATTTCTCGGCCACATCGGCCCACACCTGCACCGGCGACGGTGGCGGCATGACCGCACGGGCGGGGCTTCCACTCCAGGATATGGAATTCGTGCAATTCCACCCGACTGGCATCTACGGCTCGGGTTGCCTGATCACTGAAGGCGCGCGGGGTGAGGGCGGTTACCTTACCAACTCCGAGGGCGAGCGGTTCATGGAACGATACGCACCGACCTACAAAGACCTCGCATCGCGCGATGTGGTCAGCCGCTGCATGACCATGGAAATCCGCGAAGGCCGTGGTGTTGGCGCTGATGGCGATCACATCCACCTGCACCTCAACCACCTGCCACCCGAAACGCTGGCCGAACGCCTGCCCGGTATCTCGGAAAGCGCGCGCATCTTTGCGGGCGTCGACCTGACCAAGGAACCGATCCCGGTTCTGCCCACTGTGCACTACAACATGGGCGGCATCCCCACGAACTATTGGGGCGAGGTTCTTGCGCCCACGAAGGACAATCCCGACAACGTCTCGCCCGGCCTGATGGCCGTGGGTGAAGCGGGCTGTGCCTCGGTGCACGGCGCGAACCGTCTGGGGTCGAACTCTTTGATCGACCTCGTGGTCTTTGGCCGTGCTGCTGCGATCCGCGCCAAGGATGTGGTGGACGCTGATGCGCCGGTGCCCACGCCCAGCAAACGGTCCATCGAGGCTGCGTTCAGCCGCTTTGACGGTCTGCGCTATGCCAAAGGCCATGTGCCTACGGCTAAGCTGCGGCTGGAAATGCAACGCACAATGCAGGCTGACGCGGCCGTCTTCCGCACGGACAAAACGTTGGCTGAGGGCGAAGAGAAGATGAAAGGCGTGGCCGAGAAGATCAGCGACCTGCAGGTCACCGACACGTCACTGGTCTGGAACTCCGACCTGATGGAGACGCTGGAGCTGACAAACCTCATGCCGAACGCCGTGGCAACCATCACCGCAGCAGCAGCACGCAAGGAAAGCCGCGGCGCCCACGCGCACGAGGATTATCCTGATCGCGACGATGAAAACTGGCGCAAGCACTCCCTTGTCTGGTTCAAGGGCAACGCGGCCTCACTGGGTTATCGCGGCGTGCATCTGCAACCGCTGACCAGCCACAACGACGGCGGCATTGATCTCAAGAAAATCGCGCCCAAGGCGCGTGTCTATTGATCGGTCTGGTCAACACATCAATGCCGAACCGCTTGGAAGATGATGGCTATCTACTGCGTCGTATGTATTGGGGTGCTTGAATGACGTTGCGCGGTCACAGTTGTTTTGAAGATCTCGCGGATGCCCTCCGCGCTTTTGCGAACGGGCAGCCGCTTGTCGAAATCGTAAACTCTGGTAACTGGGGCGACGCGCTGATTCATGCCGGTCAAAAGCAATTTCTGGCGGATGCCGGGCTAGTGGTCGAGCAGGTGCCGGTGCAGAGCCTACAAAACAAAAAAGCGTGGAAGAATGCGTTGAAGCGTATTCTCATCCCGCGCAAGGCAATAATCACCGGTTCCGGAGCCTATCGCAAGGAATATAACAGGCCAAAAGAACTCGCCTTCGCGGCGCGCCAGTTTGCGCATGTCGTGGTGATGCCCTCTTCTTACCCCTTTAAACCAGATATGGATTTCAACCGTACCGTGTTCTGGCGGCGCGACGCGCTGGAAAGCATGGAGGCCATCCCGGACGCCCGCTTCTGCCATGATATGGCATTCTACCTCCAACCTGCGCCGCGAGACGTGACGCAGGAGGTCGGTGTTTTCTTTCGTGATGACGCCGAGCGCAGCAGCGTAGCGTTGCCCGCCAATAATGAAGACATCAGCGCCGAAGGTACCCATAAAACGGATATAGAGCCGTTTCTGGATCGTATCGGTGCATGCAGTGTGATCCATACAAACCGGCTGCATGTCGGTATTGCGGGCGCGTTGCTGGGGCGCGAGGTGCATCTCTATCCGGGCAACAACCAGAAAATCCGGTCCATGTACGAAGCGTCCCTTGAGCCATTTTATGCCAAGGTTCACTTCCATCAAGACGTGCCGCCCACATTGTATCAGGAGGCGGAAACACATGCCGCGTCCTGACAATGTCACAATAGACGCATGCCCTGATGGTCCACGCTATGTCATCGGCAGCGGTTGGTGGTGCAGCGAAGTGGCGGATGCCGACGTGAACGCCAAACGGCGCAAAGTCGGGTCCGAGCAGCAGCGCGCGGTTGGGTTCTTTGCGATTTGGCTGGCCAACATAAATCGGTTTGCGCAGCCCTTTGCGGTGGTAGTGGTCGATTCAGCGTCTCCGGTCAAACCGGACAGCGACCTGCGCGAACAGGTGGCGTGGATAGAGCTTCCGTTCAATGCCCGTCACGCCACGGACCATGTCGGACAGTGGAGCGGTTGGCTAAGATCCGTTATGATCTCGGCACAATATGCCCTGACAGTTGAAGCCGAATACTTCGTTTATGTTGAGCAGGACTGCCTGATCAAGGGTGATAGGATTGTTGAATATTGCATCGGCAAAATGAAAACCGGTTTGATGTTTGGCGATGGTGAAGGCACGCCGCAGCCCGTGCAGCAGTCCTTTTTCCTCATCCACCGTGATCGAATACCTGGGTTTCTCAAGAATCTTGGGGATCTCCAGGCGCGTGACAGTGATCTTTCGCCGGAGCTGAAATTTGTCTTTGCGTCATGGCGCCCGTTTGTTTGGTTGGAAAACCTGGGTCTTATGAAGCGCAGGAAAATACGCAATTTTTCCATCAAGGTCGCAAAACGATTTTTCTTCGATATGTTGCCGATGGGAACCGGGCGAACGCGCCCCGTTCCGTTCGATGCTCCACATTACTACTTCCAGCATGGGTCAGAAAAAGAGTTAAACAAGCATCTTGAGGCAAACGTCGGATGAAGTCGCTTCAGCCAAAACTCCAATTGGTTTGCGGTATTGACGCGCCGCGCAGCCATGGACAAATCTTCCTGCCGGATATGGTACTAACGGACCGGGCCCGCGCTTCATCGCGACTCCTTTCCAGAGGCGAGGATGATACGCATGGCTGATATTGCAACACATGCTGGCGCCGCGCTCGTCCCCGGACGGGTGCTGCGCGTCTATGGCATGCGTCGTTCGGGCAATCATGCGATCATTGACTGGATCATGCGGAACACCAGCGGTGGCGGGCTGTTTTTGAACAACTGCAAATTTGGCTGCGACCCGCTGGAAACAACGCGCGCCATCACCGTCTATCGCGACGGGGTGCAGCTGGACATGCCAGGCCGGGAAGCCAAGATTGCAGCGGCAGGTGATGCTCCCACTGCGCTCATATCCTACGAGGACCGCATCCCGCCGCGTCAGCGCAAACCGCTCTATGCTGCGCCTGAAACATGCGTGATCATCTACCGCAGTTTCCTTCATTGGGCCGCCTCTCTCTTGCGCAAGATCCAAGGCAATATGGGTTACGGACCGGTCGCACGGATGCGGATCATGATGAACGCCGTTGCCACCTACGGTAAGATGCTGGATCGGGTGCAGGACGATGACACTGTGGCGTTGCTCTATGATCAGTGGAATGCGGACGACAGCTACCGTGCCGACATGGCGGCGCGGCTTGACTTGCCCGGGCGCGACCTCAGCAAGGGACAGGTCCAAAGCTACGGCGGCGGCTCGTCTTTCCAAGGCAAATCGGCGACCCCCGAAACGCTCAAGACGGATCAACGTGCCAACCAGATGGCAGATGATTTTGAGTACCAGCTGATCCTGTGGACCGCCGCCCGCGATCCCCATTTCATCGCCCGGCTGGCCGAAATGTTCCCCGAAGACGCGCTGCGCCTGTCCGGCCTGCTGCGCACCGCCAAAGCCGAGGTAACCCTGACATGATCCGCGCCGCCGCCCTTGTTGCTCTCCTGACGCTTACCGCTTGCGAAGAAACCACCCAAGCGGTGGACAACGTCGCGCGCCGCAGCGCCAAGGCCGCTGTTTCGGAAACCATAGTCACGCGCTTCCCAGCTGTGCCGAAACAGGCGGTCACGCCCTTTACCGACTGCATCATCGACAACGCGTCAGCGCGTGAGATCGGTGAATTTGCCAAGGACGCCGTGATCGGCGTCTCAGAAACAACTGCTGCTCTGGTACGCTCCGTGCTTGAGCGGCAACAGACACAACAGTGCATCGTCGGGGCAGGTCTCTCTGTCCTGACCGCGTGAAAGGAGAACCGCAATGGTCCAACTGACGCTTCCCAAGAACTCTCGCATGACGACAGGCAAAACCTGGCCCAAACCCGAAGGGGCCACCAACGTGCGCAAGTTCAGCATCTACCGCTGGAACCCCGATGACGGGAAAAACCCGCAGGTCGACACCTATTTCGTCGACATGGACACCTGTGGCCCGATGATCCTGGACGCGCTGATCAAGATCAAGAACGAGATCGACCCGACCCTGACCTTCCGTCGCTCCTGCCGCGAAGGCATCTGCGGGTCCTGTGCGATGAACATCGACGGCATCAACACGCTCGCCTGCATCTACGGCATGGACGAGGTGAAGGGCGACGTCAAAATCTACCCGCTGCCGCACATGCCCGTGGTCAAGGACCTGATCCCTGACCTCACGCATTTCTATGCGCAGCATGCGTCGATCATGCCCTGGCTCGAAACCAAGACGAACCGCCCGGCGAAAGAGTGGAAGCAGTCGATCGAAGACCGCAAGAAGCTGGACGGCCTCTATGAATGCGTGATGTGCGCCTCCTGCTCGACAGCGTGCCCTAGCTACTGGTGGAATGGTGACCGCTACCTCGGGCCAGCAGCCCTGCTACACGCTTACCGCTGGATCATCGACAGCCGGGACGAGGCGACAGGCGAACGGCTCGACGATCTTGAGGATCCGTTCAAGCTCTATCGCTGCCATACGATCATGAACTGCGCCAAGACATGCCCCAAGGGCCTGAACCCGGCAGAGGCGATTGCCAACATCAAGCAGATGATGGTCGAACGTACCGTCTGATGCAGGCATGAACGACGTCTGGGCGGCCCTTCTGCTGGCAACACTTGCAGGCGGATCGATCCCGCTGGGCGCTTGGATTGCGACATTCAACGCCGCTTGGCCCAACTGGCTCAAGACCGAAGCGCGCCACGGCGTGATTGCATTCGGGGCTGGCGCGCTCTTGGCAGCCGTCGCACTAGTGCTGGTCCCCGAAGGCACGGAGCGGCTTGGGGCTGGCGCAGCCCTTGGCTGGTTCTTTGCAGGCGGTGTCGCTTTCGCCGTGATTGACCGGGCGCTGTCGCGGGCAGGGGGCAAATTCGCGCAGTTTCTCGCCATGATGATGGACTACCTGCCCGAGGCGATGGCTCTTGGCGCCCTTATCTCAGGCGATCTTGGCACTGCGCTCCTTGTGGCGGGCCTTATTGCCCTGCAGAACCTGCCCGAAGGCTTCAATGCCATGCGCGAATTGTCAGAAGATGGCCCCGCGCCGCTTTGGCTCTTTGTAGTGATGGTCCCGCTTGGTCCACTGGCCGCTTATGTCGGGGTGTCTCTGCCGCCCTCGCAAGAGCATGTGATCGGTGCTGTCATGATGCTGGCGTCGGGTGGCATACTTTTCCTGATGTTCCAGGATATCGCACCGCAGGTGCCATTGAAGAACGCGCATCTGCCGACACTGGGCGCTGTGTGCGGCTTTGGCCTTGGATTGGCCGGCGACCTGCTGATTTAGCCCTTCGAGCGCAGCATATCTTGCCTGCGGATACCCCCGGCTGCCGCTGACGGCCGATTTGTGATACCCTGCGTCCAATCAAACGGGGGTGGACATGTCGGATATCACCATTCTCATCGGCACGACCAAGGGTGCGTTTCTTTTGCACAGTGCCACGCGCGACACCTGGAAACTGACAGGACCACATTGTGACGGCTGGGCCATCAACCATGTGATTGGTGATCCGAAGACAGGCCATATCTGGGCCGGTGGTGGCAATACTTTCAGCGGCGCCGGGATCTGGCGGTCTGAAGATGGCGGGGCGACATGGCAGCTGTCCAAACTTTCGAAAGGCGAGATGGACAGCTGGGCCGAAGACAATCCGGATGAGGCGGCCCTTTTCGGCTGGACGGCGCACGACACCAGTTTTGATGGCGATGTCACAGCGATCTGGTCGCTGTCACTGGCCGACGGACGGCTTATGGCAGGTGGCAATCCGGGCCGTCTTTATGAAAGCACCGATGGCGGCCAGAACTGGACCCGCAACGATGCGCTTAGCGACCATGACACGCGCGACAGCTGGAGCCCTGGTGGGGCGGGACTGGTCCTGCATACGATTGTTCGCGACCCCAAGGATGACGCCAAGATGTGGGTGGGTATTTCTATGGCCGGCGTTTTTGCGACCGAGGATGGTGGCGCCACATGGGACCGGCGCAACCGGCTCTCCAATGCAGAAAGCTGCGGCTACAATGCACATCCGGCAGCACCCCGCGATGGCGAAACCGGGCATTGCGTTCATAACTTTGTCCGCGCCAGCACGGATGTGCTCTATCAGCAAAACCATCACGGGGTCTGGCGGTCGTCCGATGACGGCCGCAGTTGGGAGGATATCACCGAAGGGTTGCCCTCGACCTTCGGGTTTCCCATCGCCGTACATCCCCATAAGCCACAGATGATCTGGACCTTGCCGCTCAACAGTGACAGCGACGGGCGCTATCCACCGGATGCCAGCGCCGCCGTCTGGCGGTCAGAGAACGGCGGCGACACCTGGACAGACCAGCGAAACGGATTGCCACAAGACACCTGCTTTTTCACCGTGTTGCGACAGGCCATGGCGACCGATCAGCAGACGCAAGCGGGAGTGTATTTTGGCACAAACTCCGGCTCGGTTTTTGCATCAAGGGACGAAGGCGAAACATGGGATGAAGTCGCCCGGCACCTGCCGACAATCCTGTCGGTCGAGGTGATGGACCGTATCTGACACTTGCACCCAACGTTCTGGCAGTTAGGCTGCGCGCATGACCGATGCCCCCGACTATGCCGACGCTCACCGCGCCATCCCGCCAGTGATCTGCTACCCGCCCGAGACATTGCCGAAACCGGATATGGAGCGCTATGCCCGCGCCCGTGATGACATGACCAAACTGTCCGAGATTATTGCCGCCCCACGCGAGGCGGCAACGTTCGAGGTGCCTGCGGGTCACATCTTTCGCATCTCATCTGTCGAAGGGCCGCAGGTCGGCGACTTGAACCTGTGGAATGCAAACGATCTGTCCGAAAGGTTCTACTCGGGCAAGACGCGGGCCTTGCACGGCACCCATGTGGACACAGGCGATCGGCTCTGGACCAGCTTTCCCACCCTGCGCCCCATGGCCACGATCATCCACGACACGCTTGATTGGTACGGGTTCGATGAGTTTGGGGGTGGTGTGCATGACGTGATCGGTACGCGGTGTGACCCCTATACAGGCAACCTTTTACAGGGCGGTCACTACCATCACTGCTGCCATTCGAACCTGACCCGCGCGCTGGCCGACCATACGGGGCTGTCGCTAGTCGAGGCCGAGCCGCATGTGCATGACGTCATGAACGTCTTCATGTGCACCGGCTTCACCCGCGACACCGGTCAGTACTTCATGAAGGCGTCACCGGTCCGTCCCGGTGACCACATCGACTTCTTCGCCGAGATCGACCTGCTGGGCGCACTCAGCGCCTGCCCGGGCGGCGATTGCGGGTCCGAACATTCCTCGGACACAGCGCCCTGCTTCCCGCTCAAAATCGAAGTGTTCGCGCCCACACCCGGCGCACTTGATGGCTGGCAGAGCCCGCCGGTCAACGGCTACGATCGCAGCCACGGACGCGCATAGCGCGACGAGGGCCAGCCTTCCCTGTTTTGGAAAAATCCCCGCCGGAGGCTCCGACGAAGGCCACATGCATAACGGTGCATTCATCGCGCGTTAAGCAAGACGCGCTACAAGAAAGTTAACCAACGCTTGCATGACCGTGACGGTGGGGGTGCACAGGGGGTGTACAGATGGTGCACGCGGGGTGACAGGCTTGTGCCACCCCTAATAGGCTGAAAAATAGTGCTAAAATAGCGTCGCGTCAGGCAAACGCGGCTTCCAGCGCAATTTCCACCATATCCCCAAAGGTCTTTTCACGATCTTCCGACGGCAGGGCTTCACCTGTCTGAAGGTGGTCACTGACGGTCAGCACAGCCAGTGCCCGGCGCCCGTGACGCGCCGCCAAGGTGTACAGCTCCGCCGCTTCCATCTCGACGGCAAGGATGCCATGGCGAACCATCTGTTCGTCCAGGTCGGCCCGCTCGGCATAGAACACGTCGGATGAATAGATGCCGCCCACATGCGTCCTAGTGCCCTTGGCCTGGGCCGCATTTACTGCTGCCGCCAACAGACCATAGTCGGCAAAGGGGGCATAGTTGATCTCTTTGAAAAAGCCGGAGGACGGTGACGTGATGGTGGTCGAGGTCATCGCAATGATCACGTCACGAATACCCACGTAAGGCTGCATGCCCCCGCATGATCCAATGCGGATCAGCGTCTGCGCGCCATACGTGGTGATCAGTTCGTTGGCATAGATCGACAGGGATGGCATGCCCATGCCTGACCCCTGAATGGTGACCCTGTTGCCCTTCCACGTCCCGGTAAAACCCAGCATGCCACGTACTTCGTTGACCAGCTCGGCGTTTTCCAGAAACGTCTCAGCCGCCCATTTGGCGCGATAAGGGTCGCCGGGCATCAACACGGTTTCAGAAATTTGGCCCGGTGCGGCACCGATATGAACGGTCATGGTCAACTCCTTCGTCTGGGAACAGCCGTTGCAGTACTCGCTTTCAGCGGAAAGGAGAATAGCACGCACGACAACGGCGCAGATTTGTGCGCATGGATCGCACATCAAAATGTGGAAGATGCGCCGGAAACAAAAAAGGCCACGTTCCCGTAGCAAAAGGAACGTGGCCTTTCTTGAATTGGCGCGCGGTCAGATTTCCATCTTCTCCGCTGGTGTGCCTGCTTCGACAGCAGCCTTGAACCAGTTTGGCTGACGCCCTTTGCCGGTCCAGGTTTGTGCGGGATTTTCAGGGTTCATGTATTTCGGTTCGGCAGTGGACGCTTTCGCGCTTCCCCGTCCCGATTTCTTACTCGTCAACTCATCCAGCGAAAAACCATACTCTGCTGCCGCTTTTTGGGCCGCGGCCAAAGCATCATGCCGCTCTGATTTGCGACGTTGCACAATTGCCTCGTCTATGTCAGCGCGTAGTGCTTCCAGTTCCTTGCGGCTCATTTTGTCGAGTTTGATTGCCATTTTTTGTCCAGTTTATTTTGAGATTACATACTCTATTTGGCGAAATCGTAGGAAAATCAAGAGCCTGACTGATCGTAATTGTGTCAGCGGCGGGGACTTGCCCGTTATGCGCGTTTCTTTCGACCGCCAGTGGAAAACTGACTTGGCGAATTGATGACACCGGAATTGGGTTTCCCGTAGGACGGGAGAGCCCTATGGCAATTAAAACTGAAGACCATTGAAGCGGCGGTCGACGTCGCCAAAGCCTATTCCGATTTGGCGCGATCAGTATCTTCGGCGCTATTGGACGCAACTGCCGCCCAGCAAAAGGCACGGCACGAAAACATGATTGAAACCGCGAAACTGTGCGCGAGCGATTTAAAGAATGATTGATCCGGTTTTAGATCGGGTTGATTGGCTCGACATAGTTAGAGCGTGATATGGCCGAAGAAACAGCGGTGAGTGACCAGCATCACTGATGCTGTATCCCAGACACTGGTGGCCAATGTCGGCACGGCGCAGCCAAACGGCGCAGCGGTTTTTCAGCAGTGCTATGCCCAAACAATAGCGTTCTGCATGCAGAACACAGCCGCCCGATAGCGGCAGGGATAGGTTATCGCCGACACGTCGATGTCCGCTTTGGTGCCCGTCGTGGGCAAGGAAAGGTCGTAGCCCATGGTACAAAAACCCAAACCCGCCAAAAACGATATTTCGGCAGGTTCAGCAGATGCGGACGACACGTAACCCCAAGACAGCAGTCAGTTCGGAGCCGATCACCGGCAAGAGGCGTTGAACACGTTGAATGCGCAGGCCGATGCTTCGAAATCGGCAAGTTCCGTCAATGCCCGGATCGAGGCAACGGTTGTCTTGCTCAACAAGAAAATTGCCAAAAACCCCGGTGAACTCGCGCGCGTTGGGCTCGAGCTTGCAACATCGCAATCGCTGTCCATCGCCGTTCAGGATGCCGTCGATCACTTGCGACTGATGCAGCTGCTGGCCGAAGCAACGCTGGCGCGGGCGGTCATGCCCGAGGCGAGCAAGGAAGACACGGCCGCGGCATCCGCTACCCAGACCGGAGTGCACACAGCTTTGCAGCCCCTGCAGTGGGTCGCTGACCTCGCTCAGGCAGTATGGGTTTCGAAAAAGGCGCAGTGACGGCTATTCTGCCGCCACAGCCTTTGGATCCGCTAGTGTCACGATTTCCTGCATGATCGTGTTCAGCTCGAAGTCCTTGGGCGTGTAAACCCGGGCGACGCCCATGGCGCGCAACCGATCGGCGTCGTCATCGGGAATGATGCCGCCGACAATCACCGGCACGTGTCCCAGCCCCGCGGCTCGCATGCGCTGCATCAAGTCCTCGACCAGTGGAATGTGGCTGCCCGACAGGATCGACAGACCCACCACATGCGCATCGTCATCACGGGCGGCGGTCACAATTTCCTCGGGCGTCAGGCGGATCCCTTCATAGGCGATGTCCATCCCGCAATCACGCGCACGAACAGCAATCTGTTCGGCGCCGTTGGAATGGCCATCAAGGCCCGGCTTGCCCACAAGGAATTTCAAACGCCGACCCAAACGGTCGCTCACAGCATCAACAGCATCGCGCAGATCATCCAACCCCTCGGTCATGTTCGAACGACCCGCCGACACGCCGGTTGGCCCGCGATACTCTCCGTGCACCGCACGCATTTGCGCCGCCCATTCACCGGTGGTGACGCCAACCTTGGCGCAGGCGATCGAGGCAGGCATGACATTCTGGCCCGTCTGCGCCGCTGCACGTAAATCGGAAAGGGCAGCCTTCACTGCGGCATCATCCCGTTCTGCGCGCCACGCGTTCAGCCGGTCAATCTGGTCTTGTTCGACAGCCGGATCGACAACCATGATTCCGCCATCGCCGGTCATCAGTGGTGAAGGCTCCCCAGCCTGGTACTTGTTTACGCCAACCACAACGGTTTCACCCTTTTCAATGCGGTTCAGACGCTCGGCATTCGATTGCACCAGTTGGGCTTTCATATAGTCAATTGCCGCAATGGCTCCGCCCATCGCATCAAGGTTTTCCAATTCGTGGCGCGCGCCGGTTTTCAACTCCTCGACCTTGGCGTCAACAGCAGGATTGCCATCAAACAGGTCGTCATATTCCAGAAGGTCCGTTTCAAAGGCCATAATCTGCTGCATGCGCATCGACCATTGCTGGTCCCATGGACGCGGCAGACCCAGCGCCTCGTTCCAAGCGGGCAATTGCACCGCACGGGCCCGCGCCTTTTTTGAAAGCGTGACGGCCAGCATTTCGATCAGAATGCGATAGACGTTGTTTTCCGGCTGCTGTTCGGTCAGGCCGAGTGAATTGACCTGCACCCCGTAACGGAAACGGCGGAATTTCGGGTCAGTCACGCCGTAGCGCTTCTCGCAAATCTCGTCCCACAGATCGACAAAGGCGCGCATTTTGCACATCTCGGTCACAAAGCGGATGCCAGCATTCACAAAGAAGGAAATGCGCCCGACGACAGCCGGAAAATCGGTCGGGTCAATACGCGGTTTCAGTTCGTCCAGAACAGCCGTGGCCGTGGCAAGAGCGAATGCTAATTCCTGCTCAGGCGTCGCGCCCGCCTCTTGCAGGTGATAGGAACACACATTCATCGGGTTCCATTTCGGTACGTTGGTGTAGCAGTATTCGGCCACATCCGCGATCATCTTGAGTGACGGTTTCGGCGGGCAGATATATGTGCCGCGGCTCAGGTATTCCTTGATCAGGTCGTTCTGCACGGTGCCCTGCAGCTTGGCCACATCCGCGCCCTGTTCCTCGGCCACGGCGATGTAAAGCGACAGCAGCCATGGGGCTGTCGCATTGATTGTCATCGACGTGTTCATCTGTTCCAGGGGAATGTCCGAGAACAGCGTACGCATATCGCCCAGATGCGCTACGGGGACACCAACCTTGCCGACCTCACCGCGCGCCAGAACGTGGTCGCTGTCGTATCCGGTTTGTGTTGGCAGATCGAAAGCCACGGACAAGCCGGTTTGACCTTTGGCCAAGTTTGATCGGTAGAGCGCGTTGGATGCGGCGGCGGTCGAGTGTCCGGCATAGGTGCGGATCAACCAAGGGCGGTCTTTCTGTACATGCTGCGACATGGCGTACTCTCCCGTGAATCGGCTGGGTAACAAAATTTCGTATGATGTGAGGTATAGGTAATTTTGTGGCGCAGTCAATCCGCTGCGTCGCGGCATTTTCTGCGTTGCGGCCAGACGGCTACGACAAACATCAGCCATCCCAGAACCCCGACGCTGTGGGCTGACAAGGTGATGGGCCCGGTAAAGGTTAGCAGTGCCAGGATATCTTCCGGCGGGGGCGGCGCCTTGATCACGGATTGCGCAGGCAACCCGTCAAAAATCATGCGGTAGTAGGTATAGTATCCTTGCGGTGATGCCCAAACAAAGGTGATGAAGGCGACCAGCCACACGGGCACCCGGATGATCAGCGGGCGCCTCAGCACCAGCAAACGTGTGAACCCAAGAGCAACAACAGCAAACAGAAGGGATACAACGGCAAGGCCGATCTGTCCCCAAACGGTCAGGGTATGAAAGGAATCTCCGTCGTACATCCGGCCACTTTCAGGGGCAGACAGGGGAAAGACCAGCCCATTTTGCTTGCTCCTATCCCATACGCCTGCGAGGGTCCACGCGATGATGAGATCGGTTGAACTCCCCCTCTGGCTTTTTGTGCTGATCGTGTTGTTCGCAGCCGTGACTTTTGCCTCGCATTTCCTGTTCCCGTCGGTGCGCTGGTTCTTTCGACGGCGGTTGGAGCGGGCGGTGAGCCGACTGAACGAGCGGCTGACACGGCCAATCGAACCGTTCAAGCTGGCCCGCCGTCACGACATGATCCAGCGCCTGATCTATGACCCGGAAGTGACGGAGGCCATCGTTCAGCACGCGGATGAGAACAACGTGCCCGAGAACGTGGCTTTTGAACAAGCGCGCCGCTATGCCCGCGAAATCGTTCCCAGTTTCTCCGCCTTTGCCTATTTCAGCTTCGGTGCGCGCGTCGCACGGTGGTTGGCAACGGCGCTCTATGATGTGCGGACCGGCCTCAACAACGATCAGCAAATCCAAAGCGTGGACCCGGATGCGACGGTGGTTTTCGTCATGAACCACCGCAGCAACATGGACTACGTTCTGGTCACATATCTTGCGGCGCGGGCCTCGGCGCTCAGCTACGCGGTGGGGGAATGGGCACGCGTATGGCCATTATCGCGTTTGATCAAGTCGATGGGCGCTTACTTTATCCGCCGAAGATCGCGCGGCGCGCTGTATCGCAAGGTTTTGTCTCGCTACGTGCGCATGGCAACTGCGGGTGGCGTGACCCAAGCCATCTTCCCCGAAGGCGGGCTGAGCGTGAATGGTCAGCTGATGCCGCTCAAGATGGGGCTCCTATCCTATGTCGTTGATGGGTATGACCCCAGCAAACGTGACGTCGTCTTTGTTCCCGTCGCGATTAACTACGACCGTGTGCTTGAAGATCGCGTTCTGATCGCTGCCGACAAACGAGGAGATCGCCGGTTCGGGGTCAGTATCACCGTGGTGATGGCGGCAATTCTACGCCTGTTGTGGCAGTGGATAACGCGGCGGTATCGCAAGTTTGGCACAGCTTCCGTTGTCTTTGGCCCTCCGGTCTCCCTTGCGGCTTTGGGTCAGGATCGTGACCTGGATCAACTGGCAGAAACGCTTCGTGGTCGAATACAGGATGTGATGCCAGTCCCTTTTGTTCCGTTGTTGGCACGCATGTTTTTGCAAACGGACGCGCCGATCCCGGATACGGATATGACCCATCGGATCAAGACGGCCATGCCATCCGAGCGTGGAACACGGCCGCCATTGACAGACGATGATCTGAGCAACCGCATTTCCCGTGCTTTGGGCGACATGGAACGGCGCGGCATGATCCATTGGATCGACAATGGATGGGCAAAGGTAAGCGACGAACAGGACCTGTTCCGCTTTTATGCCAATTCAATCGACGATCTGTATCCGGACAGCATCACGCCGGAAGATGCTGCGCGCGCAAAGTCATAAAATTACAAAAATGATAATGCGCGGGTTGCTTTATTTCGCGGTGAGCCATATTCAGCCGTAACGCAGTCGATTCTGCGCTGCGGCACGGAATTTTCAACCCGGAGGCTCAACATGGCACTCGACACTGGCATCGCGTCCTACGACGCACCTGAAAAAGACCTCTACGAGATGGGTGAAATCCCACCCATGGGGTATGTCCCGAAACAGATGTATGCGTGGGCCATTCGGCGCGAACGCCATGGTGAGCCGGACACGGCAATGCAGTTGGAAGTGGTCGACGTTCCAAAGCTTGATAGCCACGAGGTGCTGGTCCTCGTGATGGCCGCAGGGGTCAACTACAACGGTGTCTGGGCCAGCCTGGGCAAGCCGATCTCGCCCTTTGACGGGCACGGCCAGCCGTTCCACATCGCCGGTTCCGATGCTTCGGGCATCGTGTGGGCAGTGGGTGACAAGGTGAAGCGCTGGAAAGTCGGTGATGAAGTGGTGATCCACTGCAACCAGGACGATGGCGATGACGAGCATTGCAATGGCGGCGATCCGATGTATTCGGAAAGCCAGCGCATCTGGGGTTATGAAACACCCGATGGGTCCTTTGCCCAGTTCACCAATGTGCAGGCCCAGCAGCTGATGCCACGGCCCAAGCACCTGACATGGGAAGAAAGCGCGTGCTACACGCTGACGCTTGCCACGGCTTACCGCATGCTGTTTGGCCACGAACCACATGACTTGAAGCCCGGCCAGAACGTTCTGGTCTGGGGCGCGTCCGGCGGCCTGGGATCCTATGCGATCCAGTTGATTAACACAGCCGGAGCGAATGCGATTGGTGTGATCAGCGACGAAAGCAAGCGCGACTTCGTCATGGACCTGGGCGCCAAGGGTGTCATCAACCGCAAAGACTTCAATTGCTGGGGTCAACTGCCCACGGTCAACACACCTGAATATGCGGAGTGGTTCAAGGAAGCTCGCAAGTTCGGTAAGGCGATCTGGGACATCACCGGCAAGGGCGTGAACGTCGACATGGTGTTCGAACACCCCGGCGAAAGCACGTTCCCAGTCTCGACCTTTGTGTGTAAAAAGGGCGGTATGGTTGTGATCTGCGCGGGTACCACTGGCTACAATCTGACCTTTGACGTGCGTTACATGTGGATGCACCAGAAGCGTTTGCAAGGCAGCCACTTCGCCCACCTCAAGCAAGCGTCGGCTGCCAACCACCTGATGGTCGAACGCCGCCTTGATCCTTGCATGTCCGAAGTCTTTGCCTGGAATGACCTGCCTGAAGCGCACATGAAGATGCTGCGCAACGAACACAAGCCCGGGAACATGTCGGTGCTGGTGCAGGCGCCCAAGACCGGTCTGCGTACTCTTGAAGATGCGCTGGAAGCGCGGCGTTAACGCCATACACGCCAAAGATGAGTGTAAACGCCCGCGAATCACCCTGTGGTTTCGCGGGCGTTTTGCTGTTCCAAGGCCAGATGTAGTTGGATCAATGGCTTGTAAATTACCACCTCGCTATTTCTGGGGAGGGGAAATACGTGAATTTTCGGGGCAAGTTAACACATGCTATAGTTGTGTTAACCTTTCATTAACCACTCGGGAGTGAGTTTGATCATGAAAAGTGACTGGATACTGGACGTTCTTACGGACCTAAAGACTTTTGCCCGCTCCAACGACATGCATGCGCTCGCTGAGCAGTTGGACGACACCGCAATCGTCGCGATGGCCGAGATCGCCGCGATGAAGGAAACACAGGATGGTCAGCGTCACGACGGCGAGGCAGCCGTTGGAACCTATTTTGGAGGGTTTGGAGCAAGCTGAGGGGCTCGCTGCCCTACAGGCGGCGTCCGAAGAAATACGCGACCACTACAGGGTCGATCACGTGGTGTACCACTGGGTCGATTCCGCCGGGGATCAGTATGGTTGCGGAACGTATTCGGATGTCTGGCGTGACCGGTATCTTGAGCAGAATTACCTGCGTATTGATCCGGTCATAATGGGGTGTTTTCAAAGGTTTCACCCCGTAGATTGGAAACGGCTGGACTGGAGCAGCAAGTCCGCCCGCACCTTTCAAGCCGAAGCCATTGCACACGGGGTCGGGAACCAGGGGTTCTCGGTTCCGATCCGCGGCCCGAACGGGCAGTTCGCACTCTTTACGGTCAGCCACTCATGCGACGACAAAACATGGGCCGAATGGACAGACGCGCATCGTCGTGACCTGATCCTGATCGCGCACACGTTCAACGAAAAGGCGCTCGATTTCGAACCGGACCGGGCGCCGGAACAGTCCCAGGCGCTCAGCCCGCGCGAGGTTGACGCGATGACTTTTCTGGCCATGGGATACAGCCGCGCGCAGGTGGCCGATACGCTTTCGATCTCGGAGCATACCCTGCGCGTCTACATTGAAAGTGCCCGGTTCAAGCTGGGTGCCATGAACACGACACATGCCGTTGCCCGGGCCATGAGTCGGGGGTTGATCGTCGTGTAAAATACGCTTGTTGCTTGAGAGGGCAACACAACGGACGGGCATGCGTACAAGATATTAACTTACCTTACGGTAGGCTTTTGGTCACACCTCCCCGGTTTGACTAGGAGTATTCCGATGCTGCGTTATGTTTATGCCTCTGATCTTGGCGATTATCCCAAACTTTCTCGCACCATGTTCCGTGACCGTGCGGACCAATTCAAAACCCGATTAGGGTGGGATGTGAACGTGGACCAAGATGGGTGCGAGCGGGACGAGTACGACGATCTAAACCCGCTCTATGTTATCTGGGAAGAACCTGACGGGTCGCACGGCGGCTCCATGCGCTTTCTTCCCACGACCGGCCGCACAATGGTGAACGAACACTTTGGCGATCTGATCTCTGGACCCATTGCCAGCCCATTGATCTGGGAATGCACCCGTTTCTGCCTGACACGCGGGGCCGGTGGTCATGTCGCTGCCGCTTTGATGCTGGGCGGTGGGGAAATCATGCAAAATTTTGGGATTGAGCACTTTGTGGGTGTCTTTGACGCTCGGATGGTTCGCATATACCGCATGATCGGTTCCTCGCCGGAGGTGCTGGGCAGCAAGGGTACGGGCCGTGACCAGATCAGCGTTGGTCTCTGGCACTTTGACGAAAGCGCTGCAGCTGTTGTCGCGGAGCGGGCGGGTGTCCCGATGGAACGATCGCGCCAATGGTTTGACCGCGCATTCGGGATGACACGCTACCGCAACTACGCGCGCAGCGCCTGATCCCGCTGGCACCTGCCGCGACCCATCTATAGGGTCGCGGCATGTCCACTTCCCTTGCCCTTTCTGACGACCAGGCCAGCGCTTTTGACACCGTAACCGAGATGTTGCGCGGTGCAGGCATCGATCTTGATGACGCGCTTCTTATGCCGCCGAAATCCTCGGCCACGTCCGTCATGGCAATCACGGGCAAGGCTGGATCGGGCAAGACACTTCTGCTGTCCGAACTCTACAAGGCGCTCGAAGCTGCCGGGGTCGAGATCGTGTCGGGCGATTACGAATCCCGCAGGCGCAAGGACCGCCGGACCCTTGCCATTCTTGCCCCCACAAACAAGGCGGCAAGCGTGCTGCGCTTTCGCGGCGTGCCTGCGACAACGATCCACCGCATCCTCTACACACCAGTCTATGACCCAGAATACGAACGCATTGCCGAATGGCTCGCCGGCAATGGCGACCGGCCTGAGGTCGAGGGGCTGACCGACCAGGCACTCGATCGAGCCTTTGCCTTCTACCAAACAAACAAGTCCATTCCCGGCGCATTGGCTGCTGCGGGGTTGCGTGGAAGCGACTTCATCACCGGTTGGAAACGGCGCGAGGAACCGCTGGATATTGGCTTCATCGACGAAGCCTCCATGCTGGATGACAAGCAGTTCGAGGATCTGAAAGAGATTTTCCCAACCCTCTTGCTGTTTGGTGATCCCGCGCAGTTGGCCCCTGTCAACCAATCCGGCGCGATGGTGTTCGACAAGCTGCCCGAACGTCGGGTCATGAACCTGGGCCGCATCCACAGGCAGGCAGCGGACAACCCGATCCTCGACCTCGCACACGCGCTGGCCGATCCGCAGGTCGATTTCTACCGGTTTGAAAAGATGGTGGAGGAGGCCGCAGCTCGTGACAAACGTGTCGTCTGGGGCCAGCGTGTCGAGGTGGACCTGATGGCGCGCAGCCCGGTCCTTGTCTGGCGCAACGCCACCCGCATCCGTCTGATCAATGCCTTCCGCGCGGTGTACGAAGCCCCCGATGACCGCCTGATCGAAGGCGAACCACTGATCTGTGACGGTCTGGAACTGCCGCTGAAACACCGCAAGAAACGGCTCGACCTCGAAGCGCGCGGGCTGATCAAGGGCGCGCAGGTTGTTTATCTTGGGGAAGGGCGCAAACCCGGCTTTTCCCGCCTGCACGTGATCGGGGCCGAAGACCCGCAGGTCTCTGCTGCGTCAATTGTGAAGATAGAAAAACCGGACGAGGAAGAACCTTTTATCCCCTATGCCGCGCGCATGGGCGCCACATTCCTCCACGGGGCCGCCGTAACAATCCACAAAGCACAAGGCTCGCAGTGGGACACGGTGCAGGTGTTCGCGCCTGACCTTTATGTGGCCGCCCGCATGAACCGGACAGAAGCAGGGCAGCCCCTCTGGAAGCGGCTGGCCTACGTGGCCATCACGCGCGCACAGAACAGGCTGATCTGGGTGGTTCGGAACAGGTTGTCAAAACCGACAGGTCCGCTGCGCGTCGACGATTTGCGCAGCGTTCCGGCTGCCACCCTCACCCTCACCCTCGCGCCCGAGGAACCAGAACTCTAGTTGCGCAACAGTGAAAACGCAGCCGATGCAGTCCATCCAGCTGCAATGGCAATCGCGAGCGACATCAATCCGTACCAGAACGGGTTTTCGCGGCTGAGGACAAAAAGCCAGCGCTCCAGTCCTACTTTGCGGACGTCAATGGTTGTCTCGTAGCTCGCCACCACCTCTGCGTCCCGCGTCAGAAAGATGCGCGTTTCATAGGCGCCTTCTGTCAATGCCGCTGGCAGGCGGATGCGGGTCCGAAACAGCGTGTCTTCATCGACAACAACCTGACCTTCAAGCAGCTGGTACGTCTCGGCAGCGGTGTTGATGCGGATCAGGGCCGCAACATAGGAACTGGCATCCAGAACCGAGTTTGGCGCGCCGACGGCATTTAGTTTGCTGGTGACAGATACGCGGTGTTCCAGGTTCTCACGAATCCCCAAAACCTCTTCAAGCGGCGCGCTTGATGCCACAGCGTAGTAACTTGGTGCCCCATCAAACTCGACCGCGTCGGTGTTGACCCAGATACCGAAACGCCGCTCCTTGCGGCGCACGGTGACGGGCTCAGGTGGGCCTGCAATGGTGACGATGACACCCAACTCACCCTCGGGGATGGGGGCTTCGCGTTTGACCGCGCCAAAGATCAGGATTTCGGATCCATCAAAGCTGGTGGTGATCGCCACTTCGTCCTGGCTCAGACCCAGTACGACCTCTTCGGCCCAGGTGGGCAGGGCGACGAGAATGAACAGGGCCAACCAGCGTAGCATCAATGACCCCCCACCGCACCAACAGAGTAAAGTTCGGACGGCATGACAAGCAGATCAAAGGCCAGCTTGCCGCAGACAACCAGCACCATCAGGGCCAGCAAGATGCGCAGCTGTTCCGCCTTCATCCGCACGCCGATGCGCGTGCCGATCTGGGCACCGATCACACCCCCAACCAACAACAACACGGCCAATACCACATCCACCGTAAAGTTCGTCGTGGCATGCAGCATCGTGGTGAATGCGGTGACAAAGATGATCTGGAACAGGGACGTCCCAACAACCACCTTGGTTGGCATACCCAGCAGATAGATCATGGCAGGCACCATGATGAACCCGCCACCAACACCCATGATGGCGGCGAGGATGCCAACACTCAGTCCGACCAAAAGCGGCGGAATGACCGAGATATAAAGACCAGACACCCGGAACCGCATCTTGAAGGGCAGCTTGTGGATCATCCCGTGTTTCTTGCGGGTGGGCATTGTAGTGCCCTTGGCCGTTTTGCGGATCGCGTTCAGGCTTTCGACAAACATCAATGCGCCGATCACGCCAAGGAAAACGACGTAACATAGACGTACCAGCAGATCGACCTGACCCAGCGACTTGAGATAGTTGAAGATCAGCACACCCAGTGCCGCACCTATCAGGCCGCCAATCAGCAGCACGGTCCCCATCCTCAGGTCCACCGTCTTGCGTCTGAGATGGGCCAGCACGCCCGAGAAGGACGAGGCAACAATTTGGTTTGCTTCTGTCGCAACAGCGACAGCGGGTGGAATGCCGATAAAGAACAAAAGCGGCGTCATCAAGAAGCCGCCACCAACACCAAACATGCCGGATAGGATACCCACCATGCCGCCCAATCCAAGAAGAAGGAACGCGTTAACCGATACCTCGGCGATGGGCAGGTAGATTTGCATGGGTACTGTTAGGACGGCACGGTATGGGAAATCAAGATGTCATGCCGCTGCGCAGCAAACTGGGGTTAAGTTTGTGGGGAATCTGGACCTATCACGCGGCACATAAGCATGTGCGCCTTATTGTTCGGGCGCCGGTGGCGCATCAAGATGCGCCTTACCGCTCTTTCACATAGGGCTCGCCGCCCGCACGCGGGGGAATCGCCTTGCCCACAAAGCCCGCAAGGATCACGACCGTCAGGATATAGGGCAGGGCGTCCAGAAGCTGGACCTGCACTCTAAACCCAAGCGCGCCTTCGATGATGTCAGGGCGCAGGGCGATAGCCTGCAAGTAGCCGAACAGCAGTGTGGCCCACAGCGCATGCCAGGGCCGCCACTTGGCAAAGATGAGGGCGGCCAGCGCGATAAAGCCACGACCGGCGGTCATGTCCTTGACGAAGCCAGCTTGTAGACCCGTCGCAAGATAAGCCCCCGCGATGCCACATAGGATGCCGCAAATACCAACGGCCACAAAACGCAGGCCGACGACCGATACGCCGGCTGTATCCACGGCCGCCGGGTTTTCACCGACAGCGCGCAGGCGCAAGCCAAAACGGGTGCGGAAGAGCAGCCACCACGTGCCCGGCACGGCCAGAAGCGCCACGTAGACAAGGATTGAGTGGCCCGAGATCAGCTCGGCATAGATCGGGCCAAGGAACGGCACGCCGCGCAGGCTTTCGGCAAAGGGGAGGATAATTGGTTCGAACCGGCCACCGCCGATCAGCGACGGGGTGCGCCCACCTTGCTGAAACCAATCCTGTGCAATCAGCACAGTCATGCCCGCAGCAAGGAAGTTGATGGCGACACCGGAGATCAACTGGTTGCCGCGAAAGGTGATCGAGGCAAGGCCATGGATACCCGACAAAGCCATCGACGCGGCGATACCGGCCAAAAGCCCAAGCCAGACAGAGCCCGTCATGGCCGCTACGGCAGCAGAGAAAAAGGCCGCAAACAGCATCTTGCCTTCAAGGCCGATGTCAAAGATGCCCGCACGCTCCGAGAACAGGCCGGCAAGACAGGCCAGCAGCAGCGGCGTTGCCAGACGGACGGTTGAGTCGAGGACCGAGAGGTCGAAAAGGGCGAGAAAATCCATCTTACTTACTCCGCCGGTTCGACCGATTTGGACGCACGTGCAGTGCGCACCGCAAGGAATATCCGTTCAAGCGGCATCCGCACCATGTTATCCAGCGCACCTGTGAACAGGATCACAAGCGCCTGAATGACGACAATCAACTCACGTGGAATCGATGTCCACAGCGCCAACTCCGCCCCACCTTGGTAGAGAAAGCCGAACAGGATCGCGGCAAGGAAAACACCAAACGGATGGCTGCGGCCCATAAGGGCCACCGCGATGCCAATAAAACCGGCACCCTCAACCGCGTTAAGAACCAGTCGCTCGGCCTCACCCATCACGTTATTGATCGCCATCATGCCCGCGAGGGCGCCTGAGATCAGCATGGCGATCATGGTGATGCGCACGGCCCCTATACCCGCGTATTTGGCAGCGCGGCCTGACTTGCCATAGGACCGGATCTCAAGGCCCAAGGGCGTGCGCCAGATCAACAGCCAGACCAGCACACAGGCGATAATGGCGATGACCAGCGACACGTTTGCCGGTGCTGCCTTGGAGAAGTTGATGCCAATCGGGGCCAGCATCTCGTGCAGGTTCGGCAGATGCACTGCTTCGCGGAACCGCTCGGTGGCGGGGTCCATGCTGCCCGCTGGGCGCAACTGGTTGACGAGCATGTAGTTCAGCACGGCAGCTGCGATGAAGTTGAACATGATCGTGGTAATCACGATATGGCTGCCCCGCTTGGCTTGCAGATAAGCAGGGATCGCGGCCCAAAGTGCGCCAAATACTGCAGCACCGGCCGTTGCAGCCAACAAGGCGATGGTCCAATGCGGCCAGGGAATGAACAGCAAGACAAGAGCAACGCCAAGCCCGCCCAACATGGCCTGACCTTCGCCACCGATGTTGAACAGCCCGGCGTGGAACGCCACGGACACGGCCAGCCCGGTAAACATGAAGTTGGTCGCGTAGTAGAGCGTGTAACCCCAGCCATAGGTCGACCCAACCGCGCCAGTGACCATCAGGTTCACGGCCTCTACCGGATTCTCACCAATGGCAAGGATCACCAGCGCCGACAGAAGCGCCGCAAGGATCAAGGAGATAAGCGGAACAAGGATCACCTCGGCCCATTTTGGCATCACATCCATGGTTCAGACCTCCTTCGACGCATCGCCGTGCGCATGGGCGAGGTTGGCTTCAATCTCAGCTATCGTGTGGGGCTTGTCGGTGTCGGTGATACCCGCCATCAGCAAGCCCAGTTCTTTTTCGTCGGTCTCGGTTGTCTGGCGCTCACCCATGATCTGCCCGTCAAACATGACGGCCACGCGGTCGGCAAGACCCAGAATTTCCTCCAACTCGACCGACACAAGCAGGATGGCTTTGCCCTGATCACGCAGGGCAACGATCTGTTGGTGAATGAACTCAATGGCCCCGATATCCACGCCGCGCGTCGGTTGACCGATCAGAAGCAGGTCCGGGTTCCGCTCAATCTCGCGCGCCAGAACGATCTTTTGCTGGTTGCCGCCGGAAAAGTTCTTTGCCGCCAAATGCGGATGCGGCGGACGCACGTCAAAGCGCTCCATCTTCTCGGCCGTATCGGCCTTGATGGCTGCGTTGTTGCTGAGCAGGCCAGAGGTATAGGCCGCATCCCTGTGATAGCCGAACGCGGTGTTTTCCCAGGCGGCGAAGTCCATGATCAGGCCTTCGCGCTGACGGTCCTCGGGCACGTGGGCGATGCCACGGTCGCGGCGCGACCGCCCATCCGAATACTTGCCGGTCAGGTCAATGGGCTGACCGTTCAAAGTCACGGCCCCGGTTGCGTCCTCATAACCACCCAGCACTTCAAGCAACTCTGACTGACCGTTACCTGCAACGCCTGCGATGCCCACAATTTCACCTGCACGCACCTGCAGATCGATGCCACGCAGACGTTCAACGCCCTGATCATCGACGACTTTCAGGTTTCTGACGTCCAGCACAACATCGCCGGGTGCCGCTGGTGCCTTGTCGACGCGCAGCAAGACCTTGCGACCGACCATCAGTTCGGCCAGCTCTTCGGGGCTGGTTTCGGCAGTTTTGACGGTGGCAGTCATCTCGCCCCGGCGCATCACGCTGACGGTGTCGGTGATGTCCATGATCTCGCGCAGCTTGTGCGTGATCAGGATGATTGTTTTGCCTTCTTCCTTGAGGCGCCCAAGAATTCGGAACAACTGGTCCGCCTCGGCAGGCGTCAACACGCCCGTGGGTTCGTCCAGGATCAGGATGTTGGCCTGTCGGTACAGGGCTTTCAGAATCTCGACACGCTGCTGCATGCCCACGCCGATCTCTTCAATGACGGCATCCGGATCGACCTTGAGGTCGTATTCCTTCTCCAGCTCCAGGAGGGTCTTGCGGGCCTTCGAAAGCGCCGGCTTCAGCAAGCCGCCGTCTTCGGCGCCCAGAATGATGTTTTCCAGCACGGTAAAGTTCTCGACCAGCTTGAAATGCTGGAACACCATGCCGATGCCTGCGGCAATCGCCGCCTGGCTGTCGGGGATCTCGGTCTTGTTGCCCCCGATAAAAATCTCGCCCGCATCGGCCTTGTAGAAGCCATACAGGATGGACATGAGCGTTGATTTGCCCGCACCATTTTCGCCGATGATCCCGTGGATCGTGCCGGGCATCACGCGGATCGAGATGTCTTTGTTGGCCTGAACAGGGCCGAAGGCTTTGGAAATGCCTTTAAGTTCTATGGCGGGGGCTGTCATGGGTCTTCCCTTGGTCCGGGGCCAAGATTTTTCGTACGAAAAATCTGGGCCGCGCGGCGGTTACACCGGGCGGCCCAGATCACTGCGTGTCTTGCGCTTAGAAGTTCAGCACAGGGCAGCTGTCGTCCGACATGTAGTCGTGAACGGTCAGGGTGCCGCCGGCGATCTCGGCCGATGCCGCGTCCACGGCGGCTTTCATCTCGTCCGAAACCAGAGCCGCGTTGTGCTCGTCCAATGCATAGCCGACGCCGCCATTGGCCAGACCCATGACATTAAAGCCTGTCTCCATGTCCACGCCATCGGTAAAGGCCTGGAAGACGGCGTTGTCCACGCGCTTCATCATCGAGGTCAGAACCTTGCCCGAGTGCAGGTAGTTCTGGTTGCTGTCCACGCCAATCGACAGGATGTCTTCGTCAGCGGCGGTCTGCAGCACGCCTACGCCGGTGCCACCCGCAGCGGCATAGACAACGTCAGCACCCTGGCTGATCTGCGCCTTGGTCAATTCCGATCCCTTCACAGGGTCGTTCCAAGCGGCGGGCGTCGTGCCTGTCATGTTGGCGATCACGGTTGCGTCGGCGTTCACGGCCTTGACACCTTGGGCGTAGCCGCAAGCGAACTTGCGGATCAGCGGGATGTCCATGCCGCCGATGAAGCCGACCGTGCCGGATTCGCTGGCCTGCGCCGCCATCATACCCACGAGGTATGAGCCTTCATGCTCGTTGAAGACAACGGAACGGACGTTGGGGGCGTCCACAACCATGTCGATGATGGTGAACTTGGTGTCGGGATAATCAGAAGCAACCTGACCCAGTGCATCGGCAAAGGCAAAACCGGCCATGACGATTGGGTTCGCGCCGGATTCGGCAAAGCGGCGCAGGGCCTGCTCGCGTTGGGCTTCGGATTGCAGTTCGATCTCGCGGAAGCTGTTGCCGGTCTCGTCCGCCCAGCGTTTCGCACCGTTGAAGGCCGCTTCGTTAAAGGATTTGTCGAACTTGCCGCCCAGATCAAAGATCAGCGCGGGTTCGGCCAGCGCAGCACCTGCGGACAGGGCCAGGGCCGCAGTCGCGCCAAGGAATTTCTGCATCATGGTCATCTATCAGGTCTCCCAGTTTTATCATGGTTGGGGCGGTGGCGGCGGACCACCGAACGCCCGGGATCAAAAGATCATACGGGATTAGGCCGCAGGGGCGGGGGGGCGTCAACCGCTTTTTAACCCATGGGGCGGGTGTGAAGGGGGCTAACCTTGCGCAAAGCTGATTGGGTAGGCAGGGTGGCTGTCTGCCCCCGCTCGGCCCTACGGGCGAAGCCCCCCCGAGGATTTTTTGAGAACAGACAATGGGAGGGCCGCGCGCATGATCAGCGCGTCAGCACGGCTGTCCGGGCGATTGTAGTAGTCCGGACGGGTCGCAATGATTTCAAAGCCTTGGTGGGTGTAGAGTGCAATGGCGTTCGCGTTGTCCGATGCCACTTCAAGAAAGGCGCTAGCGCACGTCGTGGCTGCCTCTGACATCCAAGAGGTCATCAACTTCGTGCCAATTCCCTGGCCCTGATGCGCCGGGTCAACGGCGATGGTCAGCAGTTCCGCCTCCGCTGCAATCCCACGCCAAAGGGCGAATCCATGCGGGACCGTGTTTAGATGCGTGTGGGGATTCGCCAGAAGATCGACGAACTCCTGCGCTGACCATGGGCGTTCGCGGGTAAAGGCAGCCCCATGCAAAGCGGCAAGCGTGTCCGGTGTCATGGCAGGATCGGTGGCGGCGCATCCCGCGCCGGTGCCGCATCCGGTGGGCGGACATAGAAAGGGGCAGGTGGCGGTGTCTCGGTCGGCCAGACAGAGGCGGCGTGCAGCGCGATCGCGGTGGCCAGTTCTGCGGGGGCAGGACGCGGCGCTGGGTTCGCGACTTCCGCAACGGGTCGCAACTGTGCTTTGCCACTCTCCGTGACATAAGCCATGTCACGGGGGGCCGGGATAGCGACGGTCGTGCCGTCTGGTGCAAGCCGCGTCCGAGCCTCGAAACCTGTGACGCCGTAGGCGGGGCACCCGAGCCCAAGGGCCAAGCCGCGTGCCGCCGACACGCCGATGCGAATGCCGGTGAAGTTGCCTGGTCCGGTTCCCACGGCCAGCGCATCCAGATCCGCCCAGGTCATGCCTTGGCCGTTCAACACCTCCTCAAGCAATCCCATCAACCGCTCGGCCTGTCCGCGCGCCATCTCTTCTCCCACCGCAACCAACACCGTATCACCGCGCACCAGCGCCGCCGCACAATGGGCGGCAGACGTGTCAAAGCCGAGGATTAATGGCGCTGTCATTCGGCTACAGTGCCCAATGCGTCACGTGCGGATGCATCGGCACGCGGCAGATCGTCATCGATATGCAGCCACGGCAAGGCACTGCCAGAATGGCTGTGCATCGCGGGTGCAAGCTGCTCCGCCTGATCAATGATCCCGATGGGCACATAGATTTGGTCCGGCAAGTAGTCGAAGGCCGCGCCCAGCGGTGCATGACAGGTGGGACATGTCCAGCGTTCGACACCAGCGGCACCCCGAAATGCATCCGGCAATTGTGCGATCACATCGGCCCGATCAAAGGCGGCAAAGGCCGCGACCGGCGCGCCAGTCCAGCGACGACAATCGTCGCAATGGCAATAAGCCACCGTGAAAGGTGGCTTATCCAGCGTCAGTCGGGACGCACCGCAATAGCATCGGGCCGTGATCGGCCCGGTAGGGTCAGACGGCAACAGGTCGTACCTCTGTCACCTCGGGAATATAGTGGCGCAGCAGGTTCTCGATCCCCATTTTCAGTGTGAGGGTCGAAGACGGGCAGCCTGCGCAGGCACCCTGCATGTGCAGGTAGACAACGCCGCGGTCAAAGCCGTGGAAAGTGATGTCTCCACCGTCCTGTGCAACGGCTGGACGGACCCGGCTGTCGAGCAACTCCTTGATCTGACCAACAACGGCGGCATCTTCACCATCATGCTCGGCGTGACCGGAGGCCGGAGCGTGGCCATCATCCATGACCGGCTGGCCGGATTGGAAGTGCTCCATGATCGCACCCAGCAGGGCCGGCTTGATATGATCCCAATCGACGGCATCCGCCTTGGTCACGGTGACAAAGTCGGTGCCAAAGAACACGCCCGTCACACCTTCGACCGCAAAGATGCGCTTGGCGAGCGGTGATTTGTCTGCCGCCTCGGCCGTTGGAAAATCGGCCGTTCCCATTTCAAGCACGGACTGGCCGGGCAGGAATTTCAGCGTCGCGGGATTCGGGGTGGATTCGGTTTGGATGAACATGGGCACAGCTCCTGAGCGTTACACTAGGATATGCGGATGCTACGGCGCACTGTCAAGGTTTGGAACGATTCTAAAGTGGGTGAAAGCACACAGATTGCGATCAGGTGATTGCTTCCAGCTTCTCTTTGCTTAAATCGCCCGGCACGACGGTCATCGGAATCGGCAGATTGCCTGCGTTGCGGCTCAGCTGCGTGACAAGCGGGCCAGGGCCCTTTTTGTCCGTCCCAGCACCCAGCACCAACACACCGATCTCTGGGTCGTCATGGACCTGCGCCATGATCTCGTCCACGGCCTGTCCCTCGCGAATAACCAGCTCGGGGTCGATACCCTGCTTGTCGCGCATCCACTTGGCGAACACCTCGAAATGGGCGTGGATGCGCTCGCGAGCCTCCTCGCGCATGACATTACCGACACCAATCCAGTGATTGAACTCGTCGGGTGGGATCACTGACAGGATTGCAACGCCACCGCCCGTGTGGTTGGCCCGCATTGCTGCAAAGCGCATCGCGTTCAGGCACTCACGGCTGTCATCCAGCACCACCAGAAATTTGCGCATCCTGTCCTCCGCTCACGTGCCGGCACAATGGCCCAACGTCCGCGCGCGCGCAATCCCGCGTGTGATCACGAGGCGCGGGCGTGGGCAAGCGCCTGTTCCAACCGGTCATTGCCCCAGAACAACGCGCCATCCACGACAAAACTCGGGGCACCAAACACCCCACGTTCCAGCGCCTCTTCGGTCGCACGACGTAGCAGGGCCTTGCCTTCTGGTGCGGTGGCCGTAGCCAGCACTGGCGCTGCATCCAGTTCAATCTCGTTCAGAAGGGTGGCAATCACGTCGTCGTCCGAAATATCGCGATCCTCGGCAAAATTGGCATGATACACGGCACGGACAAAGGCTCCGACCCACGGGGCATCCAAATGTGCCGCGGCAATGCGTGCAGCCAGCAGGCTGCCCCGCGGAAACGAGGACGGCTTGGCAAAGGGCAGCCCCAGATCGGAACAGCACCGTGCAATGTCCGTCCACATGTAAGCGCCCTTCACCGGAAACATATTGAACGGCGAATCCGTCATGCCCTGCGCGCCAAAGACAGGCCCCAGCAGAAAGGATCGCCAGACCAGCGGCACCCCGGCCTTGGCACAGGTATCTTCGATCCGGGCAGCACTCAGATAGCTGTACGTGCTGGCGAATTCGAACCAGAACTCAAGCGGCTTACCCATGGCTTGCGGCCCAATCCCAATACATCTCGCGCGCGCGGCGGGTGACAGGACCGACCTGGTAGGACGTGTCCTCGAACCCCGACACAGGCGTGACTTTCATCATATTGCCAGACAGGAACACCTCGTCAGCCTCCTCGAAATCCTCGAATGTCAGGACTTTTTCGATGACCTCCATGCCATCGGCGCGCATGTTTGACATGTGGCGGGCGCGGGTGATGCCGGACAGGAACGTGCCGTTCGGGATAGGGGTAAAGACCGCGCCATCCTTGACCATGAACACGTTGGCAGTGGCGCTTTCGGCCACGTTGCCCATCGCATCGGCCACCAGCGCGTTCTGAAAGCCACGCTTGCGCACTTCGGCCAGCATACGGGCGTTGTTGGGGTACAGGCATCCAGCCTTGGCGTTGACGACATTGTCTTCGATCACGGGGCGGCGAAACCGCGTGCGTCCCAACGTGATCGACGTGGACGGATCAGCCATCGGGATCGCTTCGAGGCAGATGGCAAATCCGGTGGCGTCCGGTTTGGGCACGATGCCTGACGCATCACCGTCCAGCCCCCAATACATGGGCCGGATGTAAACGGCATCGGACGGATCATAGGCTTTCAAACCCTCGTGGATCGCCTCCACGATATCCGCGCTTTCCATGGTTGGGGTCAGCATCAACGCCTCAGCGGACCGGTTTACGCGGGCGCAATGCAGATCCAGGTCGGGCGCACGGCCATCAAACCAGCGTGCGCCGTCAAAAACCGTGCTGCCCACCCAGCTGCCATGATCGGCCGCACGCATGACGGCAACGTCTTCATCATGCCATGCACCTTCAAAAAATGTGCGGATCTTGGTGCCGGTCGCCATGTCTGTCCTCCCCTACTGGCCCGCAGGCTAGCAGAGACAGGTCAAGGGTCCAGACCTTTTCACTTCGGTTCCTTGCGCAACTGATACACACCTTCGGGCAAGTCCAGTGCCGCAGCCAAATCACGCGCCTGTTCCGGGGACAGGGTGATCTTGACCACGCTGTCGGTGCGCGGGTCATATTGCTCCACAGTGATCACCTCGGCGAACGAGTTGATCACAACGTCTTCCTGCAGCGGGGCGGTCCCGTCATCCACCAGCGTGACGACGGTGGCGTCGAATTCATGCTCGATTGTAAACATGGGTTTAAGCGTATGCCATGCGCGCAGAGTTGCAAAGGGGCACACGGCTGCGTGAACAGGGCTGGAAGCTGCCAACATGCGTGATAGTATCTGCTGCGTTTTCTACGAAAGGACATCGCCTTGATCACGCGTCTCTTGGCCGCCCTGACAACACTGGCTTTCGTGGCCGCCTGCGATGATGTGGTAATCGCGCCAGCGCCCACCGGTGGCCCTGCGCCCGCCACGCAGGGCGTGCCAGATGAATTGGGCTCGCGGCAGCAATCCCTTCGTGCCTTTGCCGAGGTCGTGCGCCGTGTCGAACCCGTGGCTGAACGCGAATGCCGTGCCCGGACGCGGGACGTGAACTGCGATTTCAGAATCATCGTGGATGATCGGCCAAACGCCCCTTCCAATGCGTTTCAAACGCTTGATGACGATGGCCGCCCGCTGCTCGTGTTCACAGAGCGGCTGATCGACGACGCGCGGAACGTGGATGAGCTGGCCTTTGTCATGGGCCACGAAGCGGCGCACCACGTGCGCGGCCACATTGCGCGGCAGCAACAGAATGCGGCTGCAGGGGCGGTCATCTTCGGCGGTTTGGCCACAACGCTGACCGGTGGTGATGCAACTGCAATCGAGTCCGCCCAGCGGATCGGGGCGCAGGTGGGCGCACGGACCTATTCCAAGGATTTCGAGCTTGAGGCCGATGCGCTGGGCACCGTCATTACGGCCGCCGCGGGCTATAATCCCGTCAACGGAGCCGAGTTCTTCAACCGTATCCCCGATCCTGGTGACAGATTCCTGGGGACGCACCCGCCCAACGCGCAGCGCATCGAAACCGTGCGCCGTACCGCCGCCGGTCTTTAGACCGGTGCGGATGCACCGCGCCGTTTCAATCGGACCAGGATGCCGACAAGAGACATCGCCACCCAGAAGATCTGCAAAAGGGCCGAGGCCAGATTGAAACTGGCCATCAGCCCCAGCAACACGCAGCTTGCGGCAACGAGGTTGATGCAGAAATAAGCCAGACAATCGCTGCTTAGGCAGCGGGTGGTCAAAAGGCTGTAATTCGTCACATAAAGGGCAAAGCCCAGAATGCCGATCAGCTCATAAATAGGCATCGGCGGCAGTATTGAAAACGTCATGGGAAAATCCCCGGTTTGAAATTGTCTTTAATCAATCAATGCAGCGGGGATAGCACATGCGGGCCCGTCTGTCGGGTCTGGGAAACCCGACCTTGAAGCAGCTTGGGCACATCCTGACTGACCGCGGCTCGAAATACGCCGTGTCCGGCTGTCCCGTCATATCGCGGGCCGACATTGACGCTGCACTAAAAGACCTCAAACGCGACCGGGCCTATGCCAAGGCCACCCACAATACGTGGGGTGCCGCACTTTCCGATGGTGGCCCGATCAAGGGCGACGATGGTGAGGCGGGCGCGGGTATGGTGATCCTGCGCATGCTCGAACGCGAGGGGCTGACCGATCACCTGGTCGTCGTCACCCGCTGGTATGGCGGCAAACATCTGGGCGGCGACCGCTTCCGTCATGTGCAAAGCTGCGTGCGCGCCTATCTCGACCGGCTTTGATCTAGATCAAGGACCTTCCGCACCGCGCCCGTCAGGCTGGAACCATCCAAGGATCTCGTCGAAAGGGACGCCCGATGACTGACGCCCGATTGAAGACCCATGCCGATTTGGTCGACCGCATGGCCGCTGCCCGCGGTGTTGATCTGCAAGAAGCCGCCCTGCGCGCGCATCTCACACCCTCCGACATCTCGGATCTCGTGCTGAACTGTGTGGGCTGCACAAAGCCTGACGCCTGCGCGCAATGGCTGGAAATGCAGCCCGGTCGAGTATCTGAAACGCCGGACTTCTGCCGCAACGCCGAAGCATTTGGCGAACTGGCCCGCCGCTCAGACTGACACGCCGAGGGCCACAGCCCCAAAGAAACAGGCCGAGGCGGCCAGAACGAAGCTGTGCCAGATCGCGTTCTGAAAGCGCAGCGACTTCTGCGCATAAAACACCGTGCCCAGCGAATACAGGCCGCCGCCCGCCACGATCAACGCGGTCGAGGCCCCGGGCAGGTTCTGCCACATCGGCCAGATCAACAGCACGCTCGCCCAGCCCATCGCCAGATACAGCGCCAGCGATCCCCGCGCATCCGTCGCCCAGAAACTCAGCTTGGCCACGGCCCCCAGCAGGGCCACCAACCAAACGGCGGCTAGCACCACGTAAGCAAAGGCTGACCCGATCAGGACAACCAGCGGCGTGTAAGTGCCCGCAATCTTGAGGTAAATAGCGGCATGATCGACCCGGTGAAACACCGGACGCGACCGCTCCCACGGCAGCAGATGATAGGCCGCAGAGGCCACAAGGGCAAAGACCGCAAGGCCGGTATAGATGCTGGTAGCAGCAATCTGTGCCGCCCCTTGGGTCTGCACAACATGAACCAACAGCATTGCACTTGCTGTGATCCCGGCTGTCAGACCAAGAACATGAACGGAAGCATCGGCAAGGGTTTCACGAACAGAATTTGGGTATGGCATTGCGGCAACCTGACCTGTGAGATGCGCGTAGTCTAGGCACAAACCCTCACGATTCAGTTGACGTTGCTGCCGCCTGACGCCGCAGGTGCCACTGGTAGATCAGCGGCGCCAACACATGGTCATATGCTTTGGACGCCAGCCAATGGAGACCGGGCAGCGACACGATCCGTGCCAACCAGCGATAACGCGGCATGTCCTGCCACAGCACGATGAAGGCCGGGATGCCCGAATACATCTGACCACCCCGCAACACGTACAGACGGCGCGCCGCCTTGTCCCGGCTCAGCCCCCAATCCGTCATATCGATGCAATTCAGATCTTCAAAGCGGATGGGCAGGGCACGGCCCTCACTATACTTGGCATAGTGGTCAATCTCGAAACTGCAGACAGGGCAATCTGCGTTATAAAGCACCCGGGTATCTTCAGTCATGATGCAAATATAGAGCCGCACAAACGCGGCTCTACAGACAAAGCGCCGCACTCACCGTGGTTTGTTTCCATCAATCCAGCGCGACATCATTACCTTGTCCTTGAAACACTCCGCCGGGATCTGGCGGCGCTTCAGACGGGCGATGCGTTCGGCAAACTGCACCTGCTTCGCGCTGGGATAAGCTGAAAACCGGCCCTCTGGGGCTTTGGGCTTGGCCTGATCGATCCATGCCGACAAACCCGTCCGGTCACGGAAGAGTGTCGCAGGCAAGGGGCGACCCGTCTTCGCAGCCAGCGTCCGGGCATAGGCAATCTGCTTTTCCGTTGCAGGCTGCGCATCAAGGGGTAGGGCCGTCTGCACCGGCTCGAACAGGCCGGGAAGGGTGGGATGGATCGACATATCTGTTCTCCTTGCTTTCGCCAGGGTGGAGAACAAATATAGAACAAATTAACCAAAACGCAAGGTTTGTGGAAAAACGTCCCGAACGTGTTGGATATGGATTGGTGGAAACGGGCCTTTGTTCAACCCGCTGTCACCAGCTTTCCCCACAGGTCGTAATCACCAGCCTCGTCCACCTCGACGGTCACGATATCGCCGGGGGTCAAATCCTCGAACCCCTCATCAATGAACAGGTTGCCGTCGATCTCGGGCGCATCTGCCTTGGTCCGGCAGGTCGCGGCCTCGTCGTCCACCTCGTCCACGATCACGTCCATGTGCTGACCCACCTTGGCGGCCAGCTTGGCTTCGGAAATGGCCGCCGCCTTTTCCATGAACCGCTCCCAGCGTTCCTGCTTCAGCTCGGGCGCCGCGTGATCGGGCAGGGCGTTTGATCGCGCACCCTCCACGTTTTCGTACTGAAAGCATCCCACGCGATCCAGTTGCGCCTCGTCCATCCAGTCCAGAAGGGTCTGGAATTCCTCTTCCGTTTCACCGGGATAACCCACGATGAATGTCGAACGCAGAGTGATCTCAGGGCAGATCGACCGCCATTCCGCGATCCGGTCCAGCGTCCGCTCGGCGGCGGCAGGGCGTGCCATGCGGCGCAGCGTATCGGTGTGGGCATGCTGGAACGGAATGTCGAGATAGGGCAGCACCAGCCCCTCCGCCATCAGCGGGATCAACTCGCGCACATGGGGATAGGGATAGACATAGTGCAACCGTACCCACGCGCCCAGTGATCCCAGATCGCGGGCCAGATCAGTGATATGCGCGCGGTGTCCCTTATCCTCGGCATGTTTGATATCGACGCCATAGGCCGACGTGTCCTGAGAGATGACCAGCAGTTCCTTCACCCCGGCCTCGACCAGCTTTTCGGCCTCGCGGACGACGGCATGGGCCGGGCGGGACGCAAGGCGGCCACGCATGTCCGGGATGATGCAGAACTTGCACTTGTGGTTACAGCCCTCTGAAATCTTGAGGTAACTGAAATGGCGCGGGGTCAGACTGACACCGCGCGCGGGCAGCAGGTCGACAAAGGGGTCCGGGTCGGGCGGCACGGCGGAATGTACGGCATCCAGCACCTGCTCGTATTGATGCGGCCCGGTGACGGCCAGCACTTTGGGGTGTGCGCCGGTGATGTACTCAGGTTCCGCGCCCAGGCAGCCGGTGACGATCACGCGCCCGTTTTCATCCAGCGCCTCGCCAATGGCCTCAAGACTTTCGGCCTTGGCACTGTCCAGAAAACCGCAGGTGTTCACGATCACCGCATCCGCGCCGGAATAGTCGGGCGACACGCCATACCCTTCGGCCCGCAGCCGGGTCAGGATGCGTTCGCTGTCGACCAGCGCCTTGGGACAGCCAAGGCTGACCATCCCGATTGTGGGCTGGCCGGGGCGGCGTGTGCCGTCCAGCGTGGCTTTGGGGGCAATATCGGGGCGCAGATCAGGCGGGTTTGTGCTCATGATTTGCCTCATATGTGATGTGGTGGCCCGGGAAAAGGGTTGGGTGCTATGCGTGCGCTGCGTTACGCTGGTCCCAACACGTCATCAGAACGGAGCAGTTGTCATGAAATGGATTTTGCGCCTCATCGGGTTTGTCCTGGTTCTTGTGTTTGTGGCCGTCGTGTCCTTGTTCTTCCTGCCTGCCGACCGCATCGGCGTCATCGCCGCTGACCAGATCCGCAAGGCAACAGGTCGTGACGTGACCATCACCGGGGTGTCGATGACACTGTGGCCGGTGTTGGGTGTGCGGGCGGACGGGCTTGAGGTTGGCAATGCCGAATGGTCCGAACAGGGGCCCATGCTCACGGCTGAGAATGCTGCGATTGGCGTCGACCTCATGGCCTATGTCCGCGACCGCGAAATCCGCATCACCAATATCGAGGCAACGCGCCCCACCATCCGGCTCGAAAGCCGTGCTGACGGGCGGGCAAGCTGGGTCTTCACAGATGCCAGTGGAGAGGCGCAGATCGAAACCGAGACGGCACCCACCCGCGACGCGCAGCCTTTGTCGATCCAGAAGCTACAGATCACGGACGCCACGCTGGTCTATGCTGCGGAAGGGTCAGATACACTTTCATATTCAGGTGTGGATCTGTTTCTTGACTGGCCCGAGCGTCTGGGCCCGGCCACCATCGACGCGACCCTGCGCCCCTCGGGGACACCGGTTGAGGTAGATGCCACCATTGGCGGGTTCGCGGGCTTCATCGCGGGACAGGTGCAACCCGTTGAGGCCAGCATCGAAGCAGGCGGGGGGCTATTGACGCTGGACGGACGCGCCAGCACTGCCGGAGAAGTTGCGGGCACGCTTGGGTTGAACCTGCCGGATACCGATACGTTTATGGCCGCCTTGGGCCTGCCGCGCCCCGGTCTGCCGGCAAAACTGGGGGAGTCGGTCGAGATGTCGACGCAGCTCACCCTCACCGCCGACCGACGCCTGTCCCTGCGCGATCTTCGGGCAGACCTCATGGGCAACATGGTGACTGGCGCGGCCGATATCAGCCTGAACGGCACACCGACAATCAACGCCCAACTGAATGCTGGGGCGCTGGACCTGAGCAGCGCAACCGGCGGGGCCAGTGAGGGTGGTAGTGGCGGTTCCTCCTCTTCGGAGACTGAGGTAGGCACCGGCTGGCCCACGGATCCGATCGATGCCAGCGGGCTGGCGGGGTTCAATGGTGAGATCGCATTGGCCGCCTCTTCCATCGACCTTGGCCAATTCAAACTGGGGCCGACGCGCACCCTTTTGCGCAACGATAACAGTCGCATGGTGTTCGAACTGCGCGAGGTCGCCGCCTATAACGGCACCTTGGTGGGCGAGTTCGTGGTCAACAACCGCTCGGGCCTGAGTGTGGGTGGCAACCTGACCGCGCGGGGCCTTGGCCTGCAACCCTTCCTGCGGGATGCCGCGGACCTTGAGATGTTGACGGGGAAAGCCAATGCGCAAGTGAAATTCCTTGGTGTCGGGTCCAACGTGGATGCGATCATGAAGTCCCTTTCGGGTGATGGATCATTCAATGTCGCAGGTGGCACAATTGAGGGTCTGGACCTTGACGGCCTTTTGAAATTTGGTCGCGGCAACGGCCGTACAACCGTGTTCGAAGATATGAGCGCAAGCTTCCGAATGGAGGGCGGCAACCTTCTGAACGATGACCTTCTTGTCGTGCTGCGCAGCTTCGAGGCGCGGGGTGCGGGCCGGGTTGGACTGGGCCAGCAGGACATCGACTATCTGTTCACACCCACGGCACTCAAAGGCGATGATGGTCCCGATCTGGCGATCCCCGTGCGCATTCGGGGACCTTGGGCGGACCCCAGCATTCTACCCGATCTGGACTCGGCCATTGACCTGAAGCTGGACGAAAAACTTGAGGCTGAAAAGGACAGGATCGAAGCCAGGGCCAAGGAAAAGGTCCGCGAGAAAGTGACCAAGGAACTGGGTGTCACCGATGAGGGCCAGGACCTGGAAGGTGCGGCCAAACGGAAGCTGGAAGATGAGGTCAAAAAGGGGCTGCGGAGCTTGTTTGACTGATTTGTCCCCGCGGGGACAGCCTGTTCGGTGGCGTCACGGAATCTTGGTGGTTTTCTGAATTTGTAATGGCGTCAGGGACTTGGCCTTGCGCACGGTCGGTTTGGGCCAAATTAACCAGATTTTCGGCAAGCTGCCCACGAAGGCAGGCGGCAGTTTGGTGCGGGTGCAAGACGGGCAAATGACGGCGTGAGGTTGTGCTGGTTTCCCGGTGTTTCAAAGACCGATCTGACCTGCGCAAGGTTGCGATGCGACGGACATTGGTCTGGTCTATCGTTGTTGACCCACCTTGGAATTCTGATCGGGCACCGGCGGTGACGCGTTTCCAATTCAGTACGGCAGACCAACATAGTTGAGCGCCATTGCCGCTTGCGCCTCTTTGCTGTCGCGCAGGAAGGCAAGTTCGGCCAGCTGCATTTTCTTGTCGAATGCGGTTTGTCCGGGGAAGTGGTGCATGAGGGTTGAGAACCACCAACTGAAGCGTTGTGTTTTCCATACACGGGCCAGGGCGCGTTCCGAGTAACGGTCGATCCCGTTGCTGTCGCCCTCGCCGTAGAATTGGCGCAGTCCCTGGTTCAGATAGTGAACGTCTGATGCGGCGGTGTTGAGGCCCTTGGCCCCGGTCGGTGGAACGATATGGGCGGCGTCGCCGCACAGGAACAGACGCCCCCAGCGCATCGGCTCGCACACGAAGCTGCGCAGCGGCGCGATGGATTTTTCGATGCTGGGGCCGGTGATCAGTGTGTCTGCGGCCTGCGGTGGGATGCGGCGGCGCAATTCGTCCCAGAAGGCGTCGTCCGTCCAGTTGGACGGGTCATCTGATGTGTCACACTGGATGTAGTACCGGCTGAGGTTCTCATTCCGCATTGAGCAGAGGGCAAAGCCGCGGTCCGAGTTGGCATAGATCAGTTCATCGTTAACCGGTGGTGTTTCGGACAAGATGCCGAGCCAGCCGAAAGGATAGACCTTCTCATACTCCTGCCGCACGGCTTCGGGAATTGTTTGGCGGCTAACGCCATGAAACCCGTCGCAGCCCGCCACGAAATCGCAGTCGATCCGGTGGTTTTGGCCGTGTTGGGAGAAGGTGACATAGGGCGCGTCGGTGTCTGCGTCGTGTATCACGACATCTTCGACCTCGAACCGCGTGTCGCCGCCCGTCGCGTCCCGCGCATCATAGAGGTCGCGCGTCACTTCGGTTTGTCCATAGACCAGAACCGTTGCGTCGGTGTGGGTGGTGAAATCCACGCGGAACATGTCGTTGTCATAGGCGATCAGCGTGCCGTCATGCGCGAAGCCTTCGGCTTTCATCCGGGCGTCTACACCGGCCTGACCCATCAGGCCGACCAGGCCCCGTTCCAGCACGCCTGCGCGGATGCGACCAAGAACATATTCACGCGATTTGCGCTCAAGAACGGCCGTTTCGATCCCGGCCTTGTAGAGCAGTTGGCCCAGCAACAGGCCGGACGGCCCACCGCCCACGATGACGACCTGAGTGCGCATGATACCCTCCCCCGAGATTTGTCATACGACATAACTATTTTGGAAAAAGGTCAAGCAGGGCCGGTTTGCCTGGTGACTTCGCGGGCGTAGGTGACGAACGCCTCGATTTCAGCGTCTGATGCGGCGTGGCCCGTGTAGGCGACGAGGTATCCCGGCACCATGGCGAGCCGTTCGTCCAGCGTTTCGCCAAGGTTGGCGTCGTCGTAGCCAAGCTGCATGTAGTAGATGACCCGCGCGCGGGCCTTTGCTTCCAGTTCGGGATAATCGAACCGGAGGAACATGTGTGTCAGAGCAGCGATGCGTGCATCGTCACCTGCTTTGAGAACTGCATTGACCCGTTCGGACCTTCGCGCCCAGTCCCGGATGGCAAAGTCGAGCCGATTGTCGAAGAGCGCGGTGTTGATGTTGCAGCGAAAGACGTTGCAGCAGGCTTCGGTGATGGTGCCGGCGGGCGCGTTTGCCTGTGCGACCATGGCCGCTGTGTTGGTGCGTTCCCAGTGATCCAGCAGGGCGTTCAGCAGGTCGGTGCGGTTCTTGAAATACCAGTAGAAACTGGACCGTGAGACACCCATCTGCCCCGCCAGTTCCGCCACTTTCACAGCCTCGACCCCGCCTTGTTTGAGGACGGACAGCGCGGCGTTCAGCCAATCCTGGCGCGTGACCTTGATATTGCCGACAAGCGGGTCCTTGGCCGGATCGTCGCGGTGGAGGAGCGGCTCTGACATCAGCTTGTGGGGGCGCAGCCGCCTGCGGCTGTCCGGTCTGCGATGTACTTGTGCAGGGCTTCTATCCGATCGCCGCTGGTGGCGGGTGGGGTGAAGTCGCGCAGGATGCCTTTCCAGATATCTGTCGCGCGGGTTGTGGCGTCGACGCTGCCGCGTTCTTCCCATGTGCCGAAATTGGCAAAATCGGCCACGACGGGTTCGTAGAACTCGGTCGCGTAGCGTTCCATCGTGTGGGCGGCGCCAAAGAAGTGGCCGCCGGGTTGTACTTCCTCCAATGCATCCATTGCGATTTCTGCCTCGTCTGCTGGAGTTGCAGCGCATAGTTCGGCCACCATCTGCAAAACCTCAACATCCGTGACCAGTTTTTCATAGGAAATGGTCAAGCCGCCTTCGAGCCAACCGGCGGCGTGCAGCGTGACGGTGGCGCCGGCCAACAAACATCCCCATGTGCCGAATTGCGTTTCGTTGGCGGCTTGTACGTCGCCTAGATTTGCGGCGGAGCCAGAGGCGCAGCGCCAGGGTAGGCCGATGTGGCGGGCGAGTTGGCCTGCTGCGAGGGATGCTTTGAAGTGTTCGGGCGTGCCAAAGACGGGTGCGCCGGATTTCATGTCCACGTTCGAGGTGAATGTGCCGTAGCAGACGGGTGCGCCGGGATTGACCAACTGGCCGAGCGTGATGGCCGCGAGGGCTTCGGCGTGGCTGAGCGTCATGGCCCCGGCCACAGTGATCGGTGCCATTGCCCCCATCAGCGTGAAGGGCGTGATGATCGCCATCTGGCCGTGGCGGGCAAAGTCCATGACACCAAGGGCCATGGGGATGTCCAGTTGCCGGGGCGAGTTGGTGTTGATGATCGTGTAGCAATGGGAATTGGCGGTGAAGTCCGCGTCCGACAGCCCGCGAAAATCGCGCAGCATTTCGAAGCTTTCCTCGACCTGTCCAGTGCCGCGCGAATAGATGAAAGGCAGCTTGTCGGTCAGCTCCATCTGCCCCTTGGTCATTGTGTAGTGGCGCAGGTGGATGGGCACGTCCTGTGGTTCGACCAGCGGCGGGATCATGTGCAGCACGTCGTAGTGTTGGGTCAGCGTGATCAGCTCGCGAAAGTCCTGTTCGGTGCCGGGGCGGCGGCCCCGTTCCAGATCGGTGGCATGGGGACAGCCCGCGCCGGGCTGAAAGATCATGGAGCCCAGTTCCATCACCAGATTGCGGTCAGGATTGCCTGCGATCAGAGGGAAGGACCTGGGTGCGGTAGTGAGTGCCGCCTCGACCATCTCGCGCCCGATATGCACCATCTCGGTGCTGTCATCGACCCGCGCGCCGCCTGCTTTGAACTGCGCCCGTGCTTCGGGCAGCAGCACCTTGATCCCCAGCCGTTCCAGCACATCCAGCGCTGCCTCGTGCATGGCCGCGATCCGGTCGTCCGAGAACACGTTCATCGGGGGGAACGGGTTGCGCAGGTTGCGGTAGTTGGTGGTGCGCGACTTTGGCGGCGGCGCACCACGACCACGGCGGCGGCGGGGGAGGTCTGTCATCCCCGCATTGCCTTGCCCGTGGGGTCATAGGGCGACGGGGCGATCACCTTGGCGGACCGTTCGACGCCGACGACGTGGACCTTCAGGTCCGTGCCTTCGGCCGCCGCGTCAGTATCGACTAATGCCATGGCAAGCGATTTCTGCACGGTATGCCCGTAGCCACCAGAGGTGACAAAGCCAACGCGTGTGTTGCCGTTCCACACGGGTTCGTATCCGCTGGCGTCTGCATCATCGGCATCGATCTCAAGCGTCACCAGCTTTTGCGCAGGGCCATTCCCGTCACGTTCAGCCACGGCGGCGGCCTTGCCCACGAATTCCTTGTCCCAGTCGATCCAGCGGTCCATGCCTGTCATGCCGGGTGTGTAGCCTTGGGTGAATTCGGCCGACCAGATGCCGAAGGATTTTTCCAGCCGCAGCGACAACATCGCGTTGAAGCCGTATTCCTGTAAGCCGAACTCTTCGCCCGCTTCGAGCAGCATCCGGCGCAGCTTGATGTGGTCGCCGTAGCGGCAGTTGATCTCGTATCCCATCTCGCCTGCGACAGACATGCGGGCGACCTTTGCCCGGATCATGCCCACATCGAAGTCGCCGCAGCCCATGAACTTGAGCGCGCCGATGTCCTGATGGCACAGCTTTTCGATCACCTTGCGGGAATTGGGGCCGGTCAGGCCGAAGCCGCACATCTCCTCGCCCAGATCGCGCACCTGCACGCCGTCGATCATGTGGTCGTCGAACCAGCGCATGTGCCAGGCGCGGAGGTAGTAGGAGCCCATGATCCACCACGTGCAGTGTCCAGACGAGTCTGTGCCCCAGTTGAGGACGGTCAGGTCGCCCTTGAGCCGCCCGTCTTCGCCCAGCATCGGGGCCAGTTTGGCACGACCGGGGGCGGGCAGTTTCGAGGCCATGACGTTGTTCAGCCAAACCTCGGCATTGGGTCCTGTCACCTTGAACCGGGAAAAGCCTGTAATGTCGACCATGCCGACATTCTCGCGCACGTTCTTGCATTCGGCGGCCACGATTTGATGCGCGTTTGAGCGTTTGAGGGTCAGGTTCTCAACGAAATCCTCGGACGGCGCGAAGTAGAGCGGGGTTTCCAGATCCCAGCTTGATCCCCAGCGGCACCCGGCAGCGGTCATGGCGTCATGGGCCGGGGCCATCTTGAGCGGACGGCCTGCGGGCAGTTGCTCGTTGGGATAGGACATCACGAACCGCCTGGAATAGAACTGGCCGGTGGTTTCCTTGATGTACTGCTTGTTCTGGGCCCAACTGCCGTAGCGGGCGACGTCCATGCAGTAGACATCGGCCTCGGGCTCGCCCTCGATCATCCATTCGGCCAGCGATTTGCCCACGCCGCCGCCCTGCAAGAACCCGGCCATGACGGCGCAGGCGGACCAGTAGCCGCGTTTGCCCGGTACTGGCCCGACCAGCGGGTTGCCATCGGGTGAGAAGGTGAAGGCGCCGTTGACCCATGTCTTGATTCCGACGTTTTCAGCGGATGGATAACGGGCAAAGCCCAGCATCAGCTCATTCTCGATCCGGTCGAGGTCTTCCTGGAACAGCTCCATCCCATAGTTCCATGGCGCGCCGTCCATGGCCCAGTGTTGATGTTCGATCTCGTAGATGCCGATCAGGATGCCCTTCTGGTCCTGCCTCATATAGGTGAACCCTTCGAGGTCCACGGTCATGGGCATCTCGAAATCGTGCGCGGCGACTTCGGGGATCTGGTCGGTGATCAGGTAGTGGTGTTTGAGCGGGGAGACCGGCAATTCCACGCCCGCCATGCGGCCCACCTGCTTGGCCCAGAGGCCTGCGGCGTTGACCACGTGTTCGCAGCGGATGTCGCCCTTGTCCGTCTTGACGATCCAACCGTCATGGACCTGTTCCAGTGCTTCGACCTTGGTGTGTTCAAAGACGGATGCGCCACGTTTCTTGGCCGCCGTGGCATAGGCGTGCACGGTGCCGGTGGTGTCCACGTACCCCTCGCGGTCGGCCCACATGGCCCCCAGCACGCCGTCTGTGGACATGATGGGGCACCGTTCTTGTGCCTGTTGCGGCGTCAGAAGTTCGCAATCCTCGATCCCGATGGACTGGAAGACGCGGTAGGCCGATTGCAGCCATTCCCACCGTTCGGGTGTGCCCGCCAACGTCAGGCCGCCGGTCATGTGCAACCCGATGTTCTGGCCGCTTTCTTCTTCGATTTCTGACAGCAGGTCGATGGTGTAGGCCTGAAGCGCCGCCATGTTGGGGTCTGCGTTCAGAGCATGAATCCCACCCGCCGCGTGCCAGCTTGACCCCGCCGTGAGAACCGACCGTTCGATCAGGGCCACGTCGGTCCATCCCATTTTTGCCAGGTGATACAGGACTGAAGCCCCGACCACACCGCCACCAATCACGACAACCCGGTATTGCGAATTCATGTTCCGTCCCCGTCGACTCACTGTTGATTGCCGGCAGGGTGCGAAACACTGGACAGCTCTGTCCAGTACTTTCACGACACGCCGGGGTCAAACTGCGACCCGCGGTCAGGTGGCGCCTTTGCGGCGTGGGTTTGCCGCGCGTGGGTCAGGAGCTGCGGTCAGGCGTTCTGCTGATCCGGCGCGTGGATTGCGCCAGCGTCGACCAGCGCGGCGATCTGCTGTTCTGAATACCCCAGCGCGTTCAGGATCGAATTCGTATCTGTGCCAAGTGTCCGTGGTGGAAGCGCATCGGCTGGTACGTGCATCCCATCCATCAGAAACGGTAAGCCGGTAAACCCAGCGGCCCCACGCTTTGGCATGTTGCGCTGTATTGCGGGTGGCAAATCCAGCGCTTGAGCCAGCGTCCGCAGCCGTGCGCATGGAACACCAGCTGCCATGAGGCGCTGTTCCCAATCGTCGGCAGAGCGCGTTTGCAGCAAGTCCGAGATGTCTTGTCCAAGGGCCGCACCGTTTTGATCGCGTGCCACCGCATTGGAAAAACGTGCATCTGTTAGCCAATCGGTCCGGTCCACGGCGTGGGCAAGTGCCTGAAATTGTGCATCCTCGTTCACGCCCAGGCTGATCCGCCCGACCTTGCAGTCAAACACACCCGACGAGGGCGATCTGCTGTTCGCCGCGTTTCCACGCGCTTTCGGCTCTGTTCCGGTCAGTTGGAAATCGGTGAGTGTTGAACTCATCAAGCTGAATGCGGTTTCGAGCATGGAGACATCGACAAATGCCCCTTCCCCCGTGTTCTGTCGCCGCATCAGGGCCGATACCGTGGCGAGTGCTGCCGTCAGGCCAGTCGCGTAGTCGATGATCGGTGCGCCCGTTCGAAGTGGGCCGGTGTCCTTGGTGCCCGTCAGGGTCATCAATCCGCTGATGGCCTGAATGTTCACGTCATATGCCGGTGCCCCCGACATATCGTTGCTGCGTCCGTAACCGGTCATTGCGCAATGGATCAGCCGTGGGTTGATGGCGCGCGTTTCTGCCTCGGACAGCCCAAGGCGGGCGAGGGTGTCGGGCCGGTGGTTTTCGACCAGAATGTCGGCTGACCGGAGCAGCCGGTCGAACACGTCCCTGCCCATCCTGGTAGACAGGTCCAGAGCAACGCTGTGCTTGCCTGCACTTTGGGTCATGTAGGCCGTGCTCATCCCGGCAGCGGCGCGGGCCTTGTCGGTGCCGCCGCGATGACGCATTGCATCGCCGCGACCGGGGCGTTCGACCTTGATCACTTCGGCCCCGAGCAGGCCGAGGTAGTAGGCACAGGCGGGGCCAGCCAGAACATGCGTCCAGTCAATCACGCGGATGCCATCAAGCGGGGCCGTCATTGTGCGGCTTCCACCTGTGGCGCGCGGGATTGCCGGTTCAGGCTGCGCATGCGCATGACCAGCGCTGTGATCCCGATCAGGAGAAACAGGAGCGCAACCGGTCGTGTGACAAAGATCATCAGGCCGTTGTCCGAGAGCAGGAGGGCCTGGCGAAATGTCTCTTCCGCGCCACCGGCCAACACGAACGAGATGACAAACGCAGCCGGGTTGAAATCCAGCTTGCGCATGGCCCAGCCAGCAAAGCCTGCGGCCACCATGACATAGACGTCAAATAGGTTGCCCCGGAAGGTGTAGGCGGCGACAAAGGAGGTCAGGAAGATCACCGGGTACAGCACCTTGGTCGGGATGCGGGTGATGAACCGTCCCACGAACGCCGCGCCGAAATAGCCGATCAGCCCATAGAGCACGATGCCGATCAGGCCGCAGGCAAACAGCGCATAGACAAGGTCCCGGCTTGTCAGGAACATCGTCGGGCCGATCTGGATGCCGTGGATCAGGAATACACCCATCAGGATCGCCCCGATCGTCGAGCCGGGAATCCCAAGCGTCAGGAGCGGGGCCATGGACGGGCCGCTGACCGCATTGTTCGCGGCCTCGGGCGCTGCCACACCTTCCAGTGCGCCCTTGCCCCACGCCTCGGGATTTTTGGCCCGCCGCTTGCCCTCACCATAGGCGACAAAGGCGGCGATGGCGGAACCGAGCCCGGGCAGCATGCCGATGAAGGCCCCGATAAAGGACGAACGTGCCACATGCGGCAGGCACGGTTTGTATTCAGCCCAGGTCAGCGTGTTGCGCGCGGCGTCATTGCCGTTCTGCACCATCTCGGTCGTTTTTCCGCGCTCCTCGATCTGGGCAAAGACCTCGCCCAGAACAAAGATGCCAATCATCAGCGGCACCAGCCCGATCCCGTTGGTCAGGTCGAAACTGCCAAAGGTAAAACGCTCGGTCGAGCTGATGGGATCAAGGCCGATCATCGCGACCAGCACACCCAAGGCGGCTGAGGCCAGCCCGCGTGTGACCGATTTTCCGATCACGGAACCAATCACGATGAAGGCCGCGAAATAGACTGCAAAGAGCTCGGGCGGACCCAGTTTCAGGGCGATGGTAGCAATCCATGCAACGCCGACGATCAACAGGATTTCGCCAGTGAAATCCCCGATGACCGAAGAGATCGTGGCCACCTTCATGGCTTTGCTGGCCTGGCCTTGTCGCGCCAGCGGATAGCCGTCAAGCTGTGTGGCCGCCGATGCCGCTGTGCCGGGTGTGTTGAACAGGATCGCAGCGATGGAGCCGCCGTAGCGTCCGGATTTGCCGATGACATATAGGAAGGCGAGGGCGGGCAGTGGCTCCATATAGAACGTCAATGGCAGCAGCATTGCGATGGCTGCCGATGCGGTCAGGCCGGGGATGGCGCCCACGATCATTCCGACGATGGCTGCCAGCAGAACCCATCCCATCAGAAAGGGATCAGAGAGAACAGCAAGGAGAGCAGGGAAGATATCCATCAATATCCTCCAATGACGTCCAGAAGGTCAAAGTATCGACCGAGTGGAGGGAAAACACCGAGCAGTTTGAAAAACACAAGATGATACGCAGCGGGGCACAAGAGGGCCGCAAGACCAAGGCCCGCCGCGCCGCGTATGCCAAAGATCCACAGAGCGGCGGGCGCTGCCAGGGCGGTGGCAATCAAGTATCCAAAACCCGAGATGACCCAGACATAGGCAACTGACAGCATCAGCAGTACCGCGATGGTCGGGAGGTGTTTGCGCCCGGTCGTATGTGTGCCCGGGGCGTTCCGTAGCTCTGCAAGCCCCAAAAGGATCAGTGCAATTGATCCCGCCAGTGGAAAGAACCGCGCACCCCAGCGGCCATATTGGTCGAGCGAAATGCTCATCGAGGTTGCTGTGGCGCCGATCCCGATCAGGACCAGCGCCATGCCGACCAACCGAGGGGCAGGAGAAGACCCTGGGGCCACCTGTCTCAGCCCTGCTGCTTCAGCGCGTCGATGACGGGCTGGGTGTCAATTTGCATTTGCTGCAGGCGGGCCTTGGTCTCGTCCCCGCTGAGGAACGCCGGAACATTGCCGCGTTCGCGCATCAGGTCGGCAAACTGCGTTGTCTCGGTGATCTTTTGCAGGGCCTCCTCCATGCCTGACACGATATCCGGGGCGGTGCCTTTCGGGGCAAAGAAGACGATCGGCGATGACACCGCGACATAATCAAAGCCAAGTTCGGCCAGTGTTGGTACATCGTCCCGGATCGGGTCCCGTTCCGGCGCGACCAGCGCCAGTACGCGCAATTCGTTTTCGAAACCCGCGGCCTGCTGGATGCCGACAAAGGCAAAGTCAACCTGCTCGCCTATCACGGCTGCGCGGGTCGGGCCGCCGCCCTTGAATGGCACATCCTGCGCCTCAAGCCCATTGCGGTTCAGGAAGCTTTGACCCGCAACCTGATGGAACCCGCCGCGCCCGTTGTGGGCCCACCGGAGGCTGCCGGGATTGGCGCGAGCTGCATCGACAAGGTCCTGGACAGATTGGAACGGGCTGTTGGCGGGCACGATGATAGCTGGGGTCAGATTGCCAATCTGTGCGATAATGTCGAAGCTATCGAGCGGGTTTACATCCGTGTCCCGCAGCATGGATGTCAGCAGGAAAGAGCCCGCCGAGGTGACCATGACCGTGTTGCCATCCGGGCGTGCAACTGCTGCTTCGGTGGCGCCGGTGATACCGGACGACCCCGGCTTGTTCACGATGACCAGTGGCACGGGCAGAATGCCGTCGGCAGATGCTGCCGCGGCCCGGGCCAGGGCGTCGGTTCCGCCACCTGCGGAATAGGGCAGGATGGCATTGATGGGCCGGCGGGGTGTCCATTCGGCCAATGCCGGTGCTGCCGCCAGCAGTGTGGATGCGGCCAAGCCGGTTCCGATGAAGTCGCGTCTTTTCATTTTGTCCTCCCATGACTCGTTGGCGTTTTAGGCAACGCACTTGCGATCACGGCTGGACGATAACCTACATGGTGATTTAGAAAAAACGCAATTATCAGAAGTATAGATCGAGAAATTCGAAGTTATGAACCTGCGCAGCCTCAAAGTCTTTGTTCTGGTGATGGAGGAAGGCACGCTTGCACGGGCTGCCGCAGCCATGCATCTCAGCCAGTCCGCAGCCAGTCGGCTTTTGCAGCTGCTGGAAGACGAGTTCGACATCTCGCTGTTCAAGCGGGACAAGAAACGTCTGGTGCCCACGGCGGAAGCGGAACGATTTTACCAGGAGGCGTTGCGCATCCTCTCCCAGATCGAGGCGTTGCCGGAGTTTGCGCGCCAGATCCAATCCGGGGTGCCGGAACCATTCCGCATCATCGCGCAGTCCCGTATCGTCAACGGTCTTGTGTTGCCGGCCATTGCCGCACTCGAAGACCGAATTAAGGATCAACCGATCAAGCTGGAGATTCACCGTCGCCGCGATTTGGGGCGCCGGATGATGAATGACCGCTTTGATGTCGGGATTTCAGCGCTGCCGTTGCCGATTGACCGGCCTGAGCCGATCCGTCTTGGATCTGCCCCGCTCAAGATTGCCATTTCCAAAAAGCACCCATTGGCAGAACGTTCCGTTTTGCGACCACGGGATATTGTTGATGTCCCCTACATCGCGCTGGACGATACGACGGTCATCCGCCGTATCGTCGATCAGGAGCTGCATTCCATAGGCGTGCAGCTTGACGTTGCGCATGAGGTTTCCCTGGGTTCTGCGGCCTATCGATTGGTGCAGCGTGGGCTTGGTTTTACATTTGCTGATCCGGTCGCCCTTGACCCTGAACTGGAGCCGCAGGTGCGCCTGATTGACTGGGAGCCGCGTATGGAGATCGAATTTGGCTTCTTCGCACCGAGCCGGGACCGCAAGCCAGAGCTGACAGCGGCGTTTGAAAGCGCTTTGCGGCAGGTCTTTGCTGAAAGATGTGCGGCTGTTTGATGCGCTGAGTTGCTGCGGTGTGCTGTTGGTCCTGACCTCGCTTTTTGACACGCCTCAGCCCACCTCAGAAATCGCAACTCGGCATAGGAACGTGGTCGCCAATATCAGTAGTTATTAAACCAGTTGACTAATTAACTTATGGGTTAAATAATGATAACCTATGGACCAGGACGACCAACTAGACGCGGCATTTTCGGCCTTGGCGCACCCTACGCGCCGGGCCATCCTCGCGCGCCTCGCGCAAGGGAAGGCGACGGTGAATGCCTTGGCGGAGCCGTTCGACATGTCACTGCCCGCGGTATCAAAGCACATTCGCGTTCTTGAGAATGCCGGGTTGATCGAGCGTGAGAAGGACGCACAGTTCCGTCCGTGCACGCTCAATCCCAAGCCCATCCAGGACATCGCGGATTGGACGGAAAAGTACCGCCCCATATGGGAAGCCCGTTTTGATGTGATGGGGAAACTACTGGACGAGATGAAGGATCAATCATCATGAGTGACACAGAAAACTGGGTGCGCATTGAGCGCGAGTTTGATGCCCCATTGGAATTGGTATGGCGTATGTGGACCGTGCCAGAACTGTTCAAGCGGTGGTACGGCCCCAACGGCATGTCCGTGCCCACAGCTGAGATGAACGTCACGGTTGGTGGTACACGCAAGGTCTGCATGGCGATGGAAACCCCCGAAAGATCCATGTCGATGTGGTTCACAGGAGTTTACAAAGAGGTCACCGCGCCGCGCCGCCTTGTCTACACCGAAAGCATGTGTGACGAGGCAGGCAATATCATCCCGCCGCAAAGCATGGGTATGCCCGATGGCTTTCCCGACATCACCGAAGTGATCGTCGAGCTGAGCCAAGTGGGCGATAAGACCAAGATGACGATGGTGCATGTTGGCGTGGCCGAAGGCACCGCGGGCGCGGGGGGGTGGAACCAGGCGTTCGACAAGCTTGCCGACTTGGCCCAAGCGCAAGCCCAAGTGGGCAACTGATATGCGCGAGCTGGCAATCCTTGCTTTCGTGACGGTTGATGGGGTGATGCAAGCGCCCAGCATGGCCGACGAAGATCGTTCGGGCGGCTTTGACCGGGGCGGGTGGGCCGCGCCCTATTGGGAAGGGGTCATGCCGCATGTGGAAGAGACGGCCATGTCGACGCCTTATGATGTCCTATTCGGCCGGAAGACCTACGATCTGTTCGCAGGTCACTGGCCGAATGCCCCTCGATCAAAAGCGAATGAACGGCTGAACAGTGCCCGGAAGTTCGTCGCAACGTCTTCACACTTGGGGACGGAGTGGGAGAATTCCGAGGTTTTGACGGGCGAAGTTGTCCCCGAGATAGCGCGTCTGAAGTCGCAGGACGGTCCACTGATTCAGGTGCACGGCAGTGCGCAGTTGATTCAGGCGCTCACCAAACATGACCTGATAGACGAGTTCCGGATATGGACGTTTCCGGTTCTGGTTGGCAAAGGAAAACGTTTGTTTGAAGGGGAGCATCCGCCGCGAGACCTGACCCTTGTGTCCGCTGAAGGTCTCACCAATGGTGTTGTGTCGCAAGTCTACCGGACAGCTCGCTGAGCCACATGCATTGCGCAGCGGCCGCTCCGGCGGGTCTGGACCGTTTGTGGGTCTACCTGGTTGCTGGCTTCTCGTCGTTCGAGTGGTCAGGCGAATCCAGAGTGGACCACATCTCGTCATCCGTTGGTTTGGGTGGCGTCATGCACTCACGCGTGTGGATGCTGACCTTGGCAAGGAAATGCGCGGACACCGGCGCCGTTACAAACAGAAAGGCCATGATCAGAAACTCGTGCATCGACGGATCGCCAGAGGCGGCGGCCGTCAGGATCGATGCCAAAAGCAACATACCGATGCCGAGCGTCCCAACCTTGGTAGGCGCATGAAGGCGTGTCATCGGGTCGTTGAATTTCAACAGGCCAATGACACCGACCAGCACAAAGATCGACCCGATCAGGAGTGAAATGGCTGCACCAATGATTGCAAGGGCTTCCAATGTCATTCGATGATGTCCCCCCGCAGAACGAAACGGGCCAGCGCCACCGTCGATACGAAGCCCAGCATGGCAACGAGCAAGGCCACTTCGAAATACACGCCGACCCCTTGGTGGATACCAACCACCACAACAAGGCCAAGCGCGTTGATGACCATCGTGTCCAGGGCCAGCACACGGTCGCCGCCCGTGGGGCCAATCACCAGACGCACCATCGAAAGCACCTGACCGATGGCGAGTACGACAAGCGCAATCGAAAGCGCGATGTCAAAAAAGCTGGTTGCGAGTGTCATGCGAAGATCTCCTTCAAACGGCGCTCGTATCGATCCTTGATTTCGTCCCTGACTGCGTCTGGGTCGTCGGTGTGCAGGATATGAACCAAAAGGCAGCTTCCTTCGTTCGATAGGTCCGCGGACACGGTGCCAGGTGTCAGCGTGATCGTGCCCGCCAGAACGGTGATCGCCTCTGGCTGTTTCAGGTCCAGTGGCACAGAGACCCAGGCAGGCTTCAACTTGTCGTTCGGAACGGTCAGAACGATCCACGCAACCTCGATATTGGCGACGATGATGTCGCGGATGACCAACATAGAATACGAGATCATCCGGCCCAGCCGGAACCCCTTGGGCGTGCCGGGCCACCATATCGCAGTGATGCGCGGGATGATGATGCCAAGGATGATGCCGAAGACGACCATCCCGGCACTGACTTCATTTTGAAGCAGTATCCAGACGAGAGCCAAGACCAGCGTCAGCGATGGATGCGGGAGGATCCAGCGAAAGGCGCGTCCCATATCAATGGCCCTCCTGCGGTTTGCTGAGCTTGCCGGGTGTGTCCAGCACGGTAGAGATATATGCATCGGGTGCAAAGAGTTGTGCGGCGATGGTCGTTGTGTAGCCGTGCACTTGCCCTGCAAACACGGTATGCACGGTCAGCAGCGTGAACAGCCCCCCGACGGCCACATATGACATTGTGGCGGGGCGGTCGGTGTCGGGTACTGGTTCTTCGGGTTGTTCGACACTGTGCGCTTTCCAGAACACGATACTGCCCGCGCGCGCAAAGCCAAGGATGCTGATTAGGCTGGACGAGAGCACGATGGCCCAGACCCAGACCATCAAGTCACTGTCAAAGGCGGCGTCCAGCACCAGAAGCTTGCCAAGAAACCCGGATAGGGGCGGCAGGCCCGCCATTGCGATGGCCCCGGCAAAGAACATGCCGGCCGTGACAACCGCGCCGATCATGGGCGCTTGGGTTGTCAGATCGACATTGCCGCGTCCGGTCCGAACAAGGTCAGACACCATGAACAACACGGCGCCCGCGAAGGTGGAATGCACAATGTAGTACAGCGCGGCTGCAATGCCCGCCGGGCTGAACAGAGAGATGGCAACCATAACCATCCCCATCGACCCGATGACCGAGAACGCAACAAGCCGATCGAGTTTGCGCGCGGCGAGCACACCGACCATCCCGATAGCCAGCGATACCAGTGCCGCGGGCAAGAGCCACACGTCATGCAATCCCGCCGTGACCTCAAGGTCAGGCGGGAAGATCATCGTGTAAACCCGGATGAGGGCGTAAGCGCCAACCTTGGTCATGATGGCAAACAGGGCGGCAACAGGAGCTGGGGCTTCTGCGTAGCTTGAAGGGAGCCAGAAGTGCAGCGGGACCAACGCTGCCTTGATGGCAAAAACCAGCAGCAGCAGCACGGCGGCCACTCGGATGCCCACGGTCTCTTCCGGCGCGATCAGGCGCACACGCTCAGCGAGGTCCGCCATGTTGAGCGTACCGGTTTCGGCATAGATGGCGCCAAGCGCAAACAGGAACAGGGTCGAGCCGATAAGGTTGAACAGCACGTATTGTATGCCGGCCCGCAAGCGCGCATTGCCGCCTGCATGGATCATCAGGCCATACGACGCGATCAGCAGCACCTCAAAGAAGACAAACAGGTTGAACAGGTCGCCCGTCAGGAAGGCACCGAGTATGCCCATAAGTTGGAATTGGAACAGCGCGTGGAAATGCCGACCGCGATCATCCCATCCCGATCCGATGGCATAGAGCAGTACAAAAAGTGCCAGCACCGAGGTCAGCAGTATCATCAGCGTGGAAAGTCGGTCACCGACAATGACAATGCCAAACGGTGCAGCCCAGTCGCCCAATCGGTAATAGATGACCGAACCATCCGAGACCTGCCAAGCAAGCCCAGCAGCGAGGCCGATCAGCGCGACGACACCAGCAACGGAAAAGACCCGCTGGATGCCAATGTGGTAGCGGGCGGCCAGCACGATCAGCGGGGCCAGAAGGGCCGGCAGGATGATGGGGGCAACGATCCAGTGGGTCATGGCTGGCCCTCCGTTTCGCGCGGCTCTGGCTGATCATCGATATGATCGTCGTCAGATCCAAGGAAGGCACCAAGCCCGATCATCACGGCCACGGCGGTCATCCCGAAAGATATCACGATCGCGGTCAGAACCAGCGCCTGCGGCAACGGGTCGGTGTATGTGGTCACGTCATCACTTAGCACCGGAGGCGCACCAATGGTCAGCCGCCCGGACGAGAACAGGAACACGTTCACAGCATAGGTCAAAAGCGAGATACCGAGGATCACCGGAAAGGTTCTGAGCCGCAGCACGAGGTAGATACCACCGGCGGTCATCACGCCAATGGCGGAGGCAACAAGCAATTCCATGTCAGCCACCCTCCTTCACAGGCGCAATTGGATCGGATGATCCTTCGGCCCTTGCTGGATTGATGTCCATGGGGTGTTCGGTTTCGTCAGCATTTGCACGCCGTGCTAGCCGCGAGAAGCTTTCGAGCGACAGCATGACCGCCCCGACAACGGCCAAGAACACGCCAACGTCGAACAAGGCGGCTGTGGCCAATTCGAATTTGTCGAACGGGGGAATGCGAACATAGGTGAAGTCCGAGGTCAGGAAGGGTTTGGTGACAAACCACGACCCGATGCCCGTGAAGCCAGCCACCAGAACGCCAGCACCGATTACACCATGATAGGGGTACTTCAATCGGGCCGAGGTCCATGTGAAACCACTGGCCATGTACTGCATGACAACCCCGATCGACACGACCAGACCGGCAATGAAACCGCCTCCGGGTTCGTTGTGGCCACGCAGGAAGATGTAGAAACCAACCAACAGAACAACCGGCATGATGACGCGTGTCAGCACGACCATCATCATCGGGTGCATGTCGCCCGCGCGTGGTTGATCGGGAATGCGGTTCAGAAGGCGTGCGCGCACGGGGCCACGCAGCAACGCTTCGGTGAGCGCGTAGATCAGGAGGGCCGCGATCCCCAACACGATGATCTCGCCGTAGGTGTCAAAGCCACGGAAGTCGACAAGGATCACGTTCACCACGTTGGTGCCGCCGCCGCCCTTGTACGAATTGGCTAGATGGAATTCTGAAATCGGCGTCGCGACTGCGTCCCGCAGCATGTAGTGATAGGCGAGTGCAAAGGCCGCAAGCCCACCAGCAATCGCCACGCCTGTATCGCGTGCTCTGCGTAGAATGGTGCTTTCGGATGGCGTCGTTTTCGGCAGGAAGTTCAGGGCCAGCAAAAGAAGAATGATGGTCACAACTTCGACCGTGAACTGGGTCATGGCAAGGTCCGGTGCGCTCAGGTAGACGAACCCGACGGACACCATCAGCCCGACAATTCCGATCAAGATGAGGGCCAGGAACCGATTGCGGTGCATGAAGACCAGTGCGCCGGTTGCGGCGACCAGCATCGCCCAGCCGGCGATGGGAACGGGCCCGGCGACTTGCACGGCGCGGGTCGCATCCCCAATCGTGCCGGTCACCCATGCATGGTAGCCGATAGCGACGATCGCCACGAAGGAAATCATCGCATACCGGCTGAACGCGCCATTGTGCAGGGTGTGGGTAAACGTGCGCGCCGCCGATGCGGCGGCTTCGATGATGCCTTCGAAAATGACTTTCGCCTCGGGACGCGGTGCGGCTTCCCATGCGTTGGACAGCGGTCTGAAGATGATCATCAGGATCAGACCGCCGACCACGGCGGCGATCGACATGAACAGCGCGGGCACAAGACCGTGCCAGATCTTGAAATACGCCTTGGGCACTTCCGCGGCCTCACCCAACAGGGATGCTGTCACGGTCTTCACAAAAGGCTCGGCCAGGAACGGGGCGACGCCGATTACCACAACCAGCACAACCAGAATGGCCGGGGGCAACCACATTCCGGGGTTCGGATCGTGGGGCTTCGCAGGATAGTCGTCACGCACCTTGCCAAGGAAGGTGTGTCCAATCAGGCGGAAGCAATATGCGGCAGAGAAGAGCGAGCCGACCGTCGCCAGCACAGGCACCAGCCATGGGGTGTTGAACAGCACGGTGTGCGTGGCTTCCTCCAGCATCATCTCTTTCGACAGGAACCCGTTCAGCAGCGGAATGCCTGCCATCGAGAGCGCTGCGAGTGTGGCGATGATGAAGGTCACTGGCATGAGCGTCCGCAGCCCGCCCAACCGCCGGATGTCGCGGGTGTGTGCTTCGTGATCCACGATACCGGCGGACATGAAGAGGGCGGCCTTGAACGTGGCGTGGTTCAGGATGTGGAACACGGCCGCCATTGCGCCGAACGCGGTGCCCGTGCCCAACAGCATCGTGATCAGCCCAAGATGACTGACGGTTGAGAAGGCGAGCAATGCCTTCAGATCGTGTTTGAACAGCGCGATCACTGCACCCAGCACCATGGTCACAAGCCCTGCGGTCGTGACAATAGCAAACCATTCGGGCGTGCCCGACAGAACCGGCCACATGCGCGCCATCAAGAAGATGCCCGCCTTCACCATCGTGGCAGAGTGCAGATAGGCCGAGACGGGCGTCGGCGCGGCCATGGCGTGTGGCAGCCAGAAGTGGAACGGAAACTGTGCGGATTTGGTGAAGCATCCTAGAAGGATCAGGATCAGGGCAGGGAGGTACAGGGGATCGGCCTGGATCAGCTCCCGGTTTTGGAGGATGACGCTCAGGTCATAGCTGCCCGCGATTTGGCCAAGGATCAGCATGCCAGCGATCATGGCGAGACCGCCCATACCAGTCACCGTCAGCGCCATGCGCGCGCCCTGACGCCCTGCGGGCAGGTGCTTCCAATATCCGATCAGCAGGAAGGAAGACAGCGACGTCAGCTCCCAGAACACCAGCAAAAGCAAGATGTTGTCGCTGAGCACAATCCCGACCATCGCGCCCTGGAACAGCAACAGATAGGTGAAAAACTCGCCCATGTTGTCGTCGCGGCTCAGGTAGTGACGCGCATAGGTGATGATCAGCAGACCAATGCCCAGGATCAGAAGCGCAAAGAAGAACCCGAGCCCGTCCAGCATCAACGTGAAGTTCAGGCCCAGTTCCGGCATCCAATTCACGCGCGCCGTGACCAGCTCACCGCGCAGAACCTGCGGTAGATTCGTCAGCAGGCCCACAAAGGCGGCGAGGGAAACCGTGAACGTCACGCCTGCGCAGGCCGCGCGGCCAGCAGCATTCATTAGTCCGGGGAGAAGCGCGCCCAGAAAGGGGAGTGCAACGATAAAGAAGAGTGACAATGTCGGGCCCAGTAAGGTTAGTTCGAATCTATCCAACAAGATAGATGGCATTCCGGTGTGTTCAGGCAACCGGAATCGTTGGGAAACTTGCGATAACCCGCTCAATTCCCAGCATCTTGGGTGTCAGTGGGTGCGCTGCACCGCAGAACGGGATGCTTGGGTGCGGTTGACTGATCGTGCGTTGGACGACCCGTTGATGCATTGCGCCGGTGAATAGCCCAGCACGGGGATAAGACGCCATCTGGCACGGTTGCCAGCCATTTGCGCCGTTAACTGGGTGACCGGTGTAAGCGGGGCTGATCGCCATTCGCCGGGTGTGGTGTTTGCTGCTGAGACACCGTTGCCGTGCCGCCAAATGCAGCATTACTCAGATTCACCTGCCTATCTTTTCGGCGAAATCGGGTATTTCGTCCAAAAAATATGCAAAATCTCGGATGACGGCTCATTTTTCAGCCGTGCGGCGTGCACTGCGCAGTCTTGGAGCTACCACTTGGCGCGGGTTTCAAAACCTACGAACGTGCGATGGTGCCGGCCTAGGAAACCAAACACCACCGCACTCCGCATCATATGCGTGGGGGGTGATATGGGTGTTTTGCCTGCAGAACACAACGTCCCTGCGCGACACGCAAAGGGAATGGCAATGTACAAGAAACTACTCGCAACAACAGCGACACTGACAACCATGGCGGCTCTGCCAGCCGTCGCGCAGGATTGCCCCATAAAAGTGGGCGTTCTGCACTCGCTGTCTGGGACAATGGCGATCTCGGAAACGACGCTGAAGGACACCATGGAAATGCTCGTTGAGCAGCAAAATGCCGCTGGTGGCGTGTTGGGCTGTCAGCTTGAAGCCGTCGTGGTTGACCCGGCATCCGACTGGCCGCTGTTCGCTGAAAAAGCGCGTGAGCTGCTGACCGTTCATGAGGTTGACGTGATCTTTGGCAACTGGACGTCGGTCAGCCGCAAGTCCGTTCTGCCCGTGATCGAAGAACTGAACGGCTTGCTGTTCTACCCCGTGCAATACGAGGGCGAGGAAAGCTCGAAAAACGTGTTCTACACAGGCGCCGCGCCGAATCAGCAAGCCATCCCGGCCACCGACTATTTCCTTGAAGAGCTGGAAGTCGAGAAATTTGCACTGTTGGGGACCGACTATGTGTACCCGCGCACAACGAACAACATTCTTGAGTCATACCTTCAGCAAAAAGGCATTGCCGCTGAAGATATCTTTGTGAACTACACACCCTTCGGTCACTCCGACTGGTCCAAGATTGTGGCGGACGTTGTCGCGCTGGGCGCGGACGGCAAGAAAGTTGGCGTAATCTCGACCATCAACGGTGATGCCAATGTGGGTTTCTACAAGGAACTGGCCGCTGCTGGCATCTCGGCGGATGACATTCCGGTTGTAGCCTTCTCGGTTGGGGAAGAGGAACTGTCGGGTCTCGACACATCCAACCTCGTCGGTCACCTCGCGGCGTGGAACTATTTCCAGTCGGCAGACACCGAAGCCAATGAAGCATGGATCGATGCATGGAAAGCCCGCATGGGTGACGAGCGTGTGACCAACGACCCGATGGAAGCCCACTACATCGGCTTCAACATGTGGGTGAACGCGGCGACTGCGGCAGGAACCACCGACGTGGATGCCGTGCGCACCGCGATGTATGGTCAGGAGTTCCCGAACCTCACAGGGGGGACCGCGGTCATGCTGCCGAACCATCACCTGGCCAAGCCGGTCCTGATTGGTGAGATCCTGGAAGACGGCCAGTTCGACATCATCAGCCAGACCGAAGAAGTGCCTGGCGACGCCTGGACCGACTTCCTGCCGGAATCGGCTGTCCTGGTGTCGGATTGGAAAGAGCTGGGTTGCGGGATGTACAACACCGACACATCCACCTGCGTGCAGATCAAGTCCAACTACTGATCTGACATTGCGGGGGCAGGCAACTGCCCCCGACACTTCTTCAAGGATAACACTTGGATGCCGGTTTTCCGCCAGTTCTACGCCGCGCTTGTGTCGGTGCTGTTGATCGCGTTTGCAGCCCCATTGGCTGCGCAGGACGCCGACGCGCCCATTCAGCGCTTGCTGCAAGAGCACGGCGAGATCATTGCAAAAAGCTCACGCCGCACCATCGGTCCTGCCATCGACGCGCTCGCTGACAGTGGTTTGCCCGAGGCGCAGGCGGTGCTGGAACGCTGGCGGGCCAAGGAGATGTGGTTCGACAAGGATACCGGTCTGTTTATCTACGCTGAAGAGATTGACCGCCGCACCATCCGCACCTTCGATTTTGCCAACGGTGCCGAGTTGGGGGAGTTCGAAGACAATGGGTTCAAACAGCTCAAACCCAACAGCGGCATCCGCGGCCTGATTGGCGCAGCGTTGGTGAGGTTTCAGTTGAATGATCCCAATCCGGTCGCGCGCGCCGCGGCCCTGATCGCCATCGAACGCGATGCGGATGAAAGCCACCTTGCCGCCTTGCGCGCTGTGCGAGACACCGAAGAGAACCCGCGCTTGAGCGCACGCATCGATCGCCTTGAACGGATTCTGACCATCCGCTTTGCAGAGGATGACGCAGAGCGCGTTGCCGCAATCCAGACCTTTGAGGGTGATCTGGGTGTCGATGTGCGCGCGGCTCTCAATCCACTTGTCGTTACAATGATGGATGCCGGTACGGACCTGCCGAACGATGCCGATGTGGCGAGGCAGGTGGTGCCCGGTTCAGAGGTGCTCAGCGAGGCTGAGGCCTATAGAATCCTTGTCGCCAAGGAACTGGCGCCCCCGCTCATTTCGCGCGCTGCTCAAAAGGCTGCGTTGATTGCTAACATAGATGGCACCTCCGTCGGCGGAATTCAGGTTGCATCACTGAATACCGAAGTGAGGCGTGACGCTGCCTATGACGAATTGGTGCGGCAGGGTCGTGTCGAAAATGCAGCAACGGTCACCGATGTGACACAGACGGTAGATGCCTATGTGTTTTTTGAACGGTATTCCGCCGCCGCGCCGACCGTTGCACTTGCCGCACAGGCGGTGCTGTCCGGGATCGAGAACAAGGTCGCCTTGAACCAGACAATCGATCTGGGGCTAGACGCGCTGTCGCTGGCGTCGATCTATTTCCTTGCAGCCATCGGCCTTGCCATCACCTTTGGCGTCATGGGCGTGATCAACATGGCCCATGGCGAGTTTATCATGATGGGCGCCTATACCGGCTATGTGGTCCAGCTCTTTATCCTGGACTACACGCTCAGTATCATGGTCGCCATCCCGTTGGCCTTTGCAGTGACCTTTGGCGCGGGGGTCGCGATGGAGCGGTTGGTGATCCGGTGGCTCTATCATCGCCCGCTTGAGACGCTTCTGGCGACCTTCGGTATCTCGATCGCGCTTCAGCAGTTGGCCAAGAACATCTTTGGCACGCAGGCCCGGCCCTTGACCGCACCCGGCTGGCTGGACGGGTCACTGGTGTTCAACGACATTGTGTCGATCAGCTATATCCGCATCGCGATCTTTGTTCTGGCGCTTCTGTTCCTTGCCCTGTTCCTGATCGTAATGAACCGCACACGGTTGGGTCTGGAAGTGCGCGCCGTCACCCAGAACCCGCGCATGGCGTCCTCCATGGGCATCAACCCGGATCGGATCAACATGCTGACCTTCGGCTTTGGCTCCGGCATCGCCGGGATCGCGGGCGTTGCCATCGGCCTTTATGCCAAGGTCACGTCCGAGATGGGCAGCGACTACATCGTGCAATCCTTCATGACTGTCGTGGTCGGCGGGGTGGGCAACATCTGGGGCACGCTGCTGGGCGCCACGATGGTGGGCACGATGCAAAAGGGAATCGAATGGTTGAACCCGTCCAACACCCTTGCGGCCCAGACCTACATGATCCTGTTCATCATCCTGTTTATTCAGTTCCGACCCAAGGGCATCATCGCCCTCAAAGGTCGCGCGGCGGAGGCTTGAGCCATGACAAACGTCGCACTTGATACCGCGCCCGCACGCAAGCCAACGTTTCTGCTGGTGAACAACCCGTCGGTGCTGATTTTCCTGGCTTGCCTTGCCTTGTTCACTCTGGGCGTGACGGTGCTGGCCGAAGGGTTTGGCATCGGTGTGGTCTCGACCAGCTTCGTCAAGACACTCGGTAAGACACTCTGCCTATGCCTTGTCGCGCTCGCTATGGATTTGGTCTGGGGCTATTGCGGCATCCTGAGCCTCGGGCACATGGCGTTCTTCGGCATCGGGGGCTACGCCATCGGCATGTGGTTGATGTACGCCCGTACCGAAATCATCGTAGTACAAAGCCTGTCAGCTGCCCCATTGCCACCAACGACCCAGGAAATCTCGGACGGGATCGCAGCGCAAATCTTTGGTGTTGTAGGTGCTTCCGAGTTCCCGCCCATCTGGGCTGTGGCCCATTCGCTGCCCTTACAATTGGCGGCCGTTGTGCTGGTGCCCGGGGTGCTGGCTTTGGTCTTTGGTTGGCTCGCGTTTCGCAGCCGGGTGACAGGCGTCTACCTGTCGATCCTGACCCAGGCGATGACGCTCGCCCTGTCGCTTTACCTCTTCCAGAACGATAGCGGGTTGCGCGGTAACAACGGCCTTTCCGGGCTACAGAACCTGCCGGGGCTGGGGGATGTGCCGCAATCCACCGTGTCGATCTGGTTCTTCTGGGCGTCGGCACTGGCGCTTGGGTTGGGCTACCTGCTGTGTGTCTGGGTGGTGTCGGGCAAGTTCGGCTCGGTCGTCCGGGCGATCCGCGACGACGAGAGCCGCGTGCGGTTCCTTGGCTACCCTGTCGAAGCATACAAACTTTTTATTTTCACGCTCACCGCGGTCATCGCAGGCATTGCCGGCGCGCTCTATTACCCACAGGCAGGGATCATCAACCCTGCCGAGATTGCGCCGATCGCCTCCATATATCTTGCGGTCTGGGTCGCTATCGGCGGGCGTGGTCGGCTGTACGGTGCGGTGATTGGCGCGGCTTTCGTTTCGCTTCTCTCGACCTACTTCACGGGCGGTCAGGCGCCAGACATCAACCTTGGATTCTATACGATCCAATGGGTCAACTGGTGGACAGTCCTGTTGGGACTGTCATTCGTCGTGGTCACTCTGTTCGCGCCCAAAGGGCTAGGTGGACTGTTTGATTTTATTGCGAGCAAAAGATCACCCAGCCGCCACGGCGCTGACCTTGGCCCAGACGCGGGTGCGTTGCGGGAAAAGGAGGCCGAGACATGAGCACACTTCTTGAAGTGTCCGGTGTGTCCGTCTCATTCGACGGGTTCAAAGCGATCAACAATCTGACCTTCCAGATCGGCGAGGCCGAGATGCGCGCCGTCATTGGGCCAAACGGCGCAGGTAAAACCACGTTCATGGACATCGTGACCGGCAAGACGCGACCTGACGAGGGGCGCGTACTCTGGGGCGAAAAATCGCAATCGCTTCTATCGATGTCAGAAAGCCAGATCGCGCAGGCGGGGGTCGGGCGGAAGTTCCAGCGCCCAACGGTGTTCGAAGACCAGACTGTTGCCGAAAACCTGATGCTGGCGCTGAAAAAGAAACGGTCCCCCTTTGCCGTTCTGAACTTCCGCGCGTCACGCGCAGACCAGGAACGGGTCGAAGAATTGGCCGGTGAGATCGGACTGGTCGCTGCACTCGCTCGCAAGGCGGGCGAATTGAGCCATGGTCAAAAACAATGGCTTGAGATTGGCATGCTGCTTGCACAGGAACCACGCCTGCTTCTGGTCGATGAACCTGCCGCCGGTATGACTCCGGCCGAGCGCGAACATACAACCGAAATACTGGTGGAGGCGGCCAAGACTCGCGCGGTTGTGGTGGTCGAGCACGACATGGAATTCGTCCGCCGCCTCGATTGCAAGGTCACCGTCCTGCACGAAGGTTCGGTTCTGGCCGAAGGATCGATTGATCACGTGACATCCAACGAAGCCGTCATCGAGGTGTACCTTGGCCGATAACCTGCTCGAAATCGAAGGGCTGACCCTGCATTACGGCGGCAGTGAAATCCTGCGTGGTATCGACCTGACGGCGCGGCGGGGTGAGGTCACATGCGTGATGGGGACCAACGGCGTCGGCAAGACCAGTCTGCTCAAGGCTATCTCGGGCACACATGTCCGCAGCGATGGTGTTTATCGGTTGGATGCCGAAGAGATAGGCAAATCCAGTGCCCATGCCCTTGCTCAGAAGGGCGTCGCCTATGTGCCGCAGGGGCGCGAGATTTTTCCGTTTCTGACTGTGCAAGAAAATCTTGAGACCGGGTTTGCCTGCCTGCCACGTAGCAAACACAGAATTCCAGACGAGATTTTCGATCTGTTCCCCATCCTTAAGGATTTTCTGCATCGTCGTGGTGGAGACCTGTCGGGCGGCCAGCAACAGCAGCTTGCCATCGCCCGTGCGCTGGTCACCGAACCCAAGCTTTTGCTGTTGGATGAGCCCACCGAAGGTATTCAACCCAACATCATCAAGCAGATCGGCGAGGTCATCTCGACCCTGCGGGAGCGGGGGCAGATGGCCATTGTGCTGGTCGAGCAGTATTTCGACTTTGCCTTCGGTCTTGGCGACCGTTTCACGGTGCTTGAGCGTGGTGCGGTCAAGCTTGAAGGAAAACGGGCCGAGATTGAGCGCTCTGAGTTGTTGAGCGCTGTCTCGGTCTAGACATCGATGTCATCGCAACGCGGGTGCTGTGCCGACGTTATGGCACGACAACGATGTTCCCGGTGTGCTGTTTGGCGATGAATGCCGTTTGTGCGGCATGCAGCTCGGACAAGGGGTAGGTGGCTGCCAGAGCGGGTTGGATTTCGCCCTGTTCGATGTACCGGACAAGGTTTGGCATGACCTCAAGATCAATGACGGTGGAACCTGTGAACGTCAGGTCCCGCAGGTAGAATGTGCGCAGATCCATGTCGACAATAGGGCCAGCGATGGCACCGGAACATGTATAGCGGCCTCCGCGCTCCAGCACGTCGACCATCGTGGGCCAGTAATCACCACCAACAACATCCGCCAGCACGGTGACAGCTTCGCCGCTCAAAGCGGTCTTCAGGTTCATTGGCGCGCGTGGCAGCACGACATCGGCACCCAAAGCTTGAACATCGGCATGCTTGACCTCTGACGCCAGGGCAATGACACGTGCCCCACGTCGCTTGGCAAGCTGCACCAAAGCGCCGCCGACACCGCCCGACGCTCCGGGGATCAACACCGTGTCCTGATCTGTCACACGGGCACGGGTCAGCATGCCTTCTGCGGTAGAATAGGAACAGGAAAACGTCGCCAATTCGGCATCCGACAGATCGGATTTGACCGCCACAGCATTGCGGGAGGGTATGGTTGTGTATTCGGCAAAACCGCCATCGCGTTCCGATCCGAAGTAGCCCGTCTTGTTCTTGTTGTTCAGGTCCGTCGGGTCACGCAGCCAGTTGTCTGTGATCACCCGTTCGCCAATGCGCGCCGGATCAATGCCATCGCCGACGGCAACGATGGTGCCGCACACATCCGCGCCCTGAACGCGGGGAAAACTGATAGGTGCGCCGCCCCAGCTTGGGTCCTCTTGTCCGACCTCTTCAAAGGCGCCGCCTGTCGTCGCCTCGGTCACGGTTTTGGAGTACCAGCCCGAGCGGGTGTTCACGTCGGTGTTGTTCAACCCGCAGGCGCCAACTTTGACCAGAACCTCGCCTTCAGCAGGGTCCGGGCGCGGCCATTCGGCGTGCCAGACCATTTGATCCAGATCGCCGTGACCCATCGTGACCATTGCGTTCATTGTTTTGGGAAGCGTCATCTAAAGGGCTCCGGTGTTCTGTTCGTCAGTGGCTCGAACGCAGGGGGATCAGATGAAAACCACACCGCGCGTAATGGCCATGGACCACGGTCAGCAAGGGCGCGTCCAGTGCAAAACAATATCGCTGGGAGGAAGCAGTGCTTTGTTGGATATGCGGTGTATACAGGTTCGACTGACCGGGCGTATCGTTCACCAGACTGCCTGGGGCGGTCTTGGAATTGAAAACAGATGTCGCCTTTTTCTGCCGCAGTCGTGGTTGATCCTCGTCACGCTTGAATGATTCAGGTCGTCAAAGAATGTGGCCCATAGAAGTGTTTCAAAGGGCTTTGATGACTTTAAAATATTGATTATAAACAGTTTATTTCTACTAACTTTTTAGTTTGACAGAAAATTTACTTTGCGCCTATCGTAAGCACAGTCGGCGAAATCCGGCTCACATAGAAATTTGGGAGGACACAAGATGCGCAAGTATCTTCTCTCCGCGACGGCTGTAGCTGCAGTCATTGCGGGGCATGGGACTGCTTTTGCCGATACGGCGGCAGCCCAGAAATGGATTGATCAGGAATTCCAGCCATCCACGCTCAGCAAGGATGATCAGATGTCGGAGATGGAGTGGTTTATCCAGGCGGCTGAACCCTTCTCGGGCATGGAAATTAACGTGCTGTCCGAGGGTATTCCGACCCACGGCTACGAGTCCGAGGTGCTGACCAAGGCGTTCGAGGAAATCACCGGCATCAAGGTGAACCATCAGATCCTTGGTGAAGGCGAGGTTGTGCAGGCTGTTCAAACGCAGATGCAGACCCAGCGGAACCTCTATGACGGCTATGTCAACGACTCCGACCTGATCGGGACGCACTCGCGCCTGCAGCTGGCCTATAACCTGACCGAGCAGATGGCGGGCGACTGGGCGGGCACAACCAGCCCGACGCTGGACCTGGAAGACTTCATGGGTATCCAGTTTACCACTGGTCCCGATGGTAACCTGTACCAGTTGCCGGATCAGCAGTTCGCGAACCTCTACTGGTTCCGCAAGGACTGGTTCGATGACGAAGACAACAAGGCGGCGTTCCAAGCCAAGTACGGCTATGAGCTGGGCGTGCCGGTCAACTGGTCGGCCTACGAAGACATCGCTGAGTTCTTCTCGAACGACGTCAAGGAAATCGACGGCGTGGCGATCTACGGCCACATGGACTATGGCAAGCGTGCGCCCGACCTTGGTTGGCGCATGACCGATGCGTGGCTGTCCATGGCAGGCACCGGTTCGGTAGGTGAGCCAAACGGTGTGCCAATTGACGAATGGGGCATCCGCATGGAAGCCGGTTCGTGCAACCCGGCGGGCGCAAGTGTGACCCGTGGTGGTGCGGCCAACGGTCCTGCGGCGGTTTACGCGATCCGTAAATGGGATGAATGGCTGCGCAACTACGCACCACCCGGTGCGGCGTCCTATGACTTCTACCAGTCGCTGCCCGCATTGGCACAAGGCAACGTGGCCCAGCAGATCTTCTGGTACACCGCCTTTACCGCCGACATGGTCAAGCCGAAGTCCGAAGGCAACAACACCGTGGATGACGAGGGCAACCCGCTGTGGCGGATGGCGCCCAGCCCGCATGGCCCATACTGGACCGAAGGGCAGAAGGTTGGCTATCAGGATGTGGGGTCGTGGACCTTCCTCAAATCCACGCCTTCCGAGCGCGCACAGGCGGCTTGGCTCTATGCCCAGTTCGTGACGTCCAAGACGGTCGACGTGAAGAAGTCCCATGTGGGTCTGACCTTCATCCGCGACAGCTCGGTCAACCACGAGTCGTTCACGGAACGTGCGCCCAAGCTGGGTGGTCTGGTGGAATTCTACCGCTCGCCTGACCGCGTTGCATGGTCGCCGACCGGCATCAACGTGCCTGACTACCCGAAGCTGGCCCAGATCTGGTGGCAGCAGATTGGTGACGTGAACTCGGGTGCCTTCACACCGCAGCAGGCGATGGATCGTCTGGCCGAGGAGATGGACATCACCATGGCTCGGATGCAGCAGGCGGACGAAGCGGCCGGTGTCTATGGCGGCTGTGGCCCACGTCTGAACGAAGAGCAGGACGCCGAATACTGGTTCGCCAACGGCGGCGCCAAGCCGAAGCTAGAGAACGAGAAGCCGCAAGGCGAGACCGTGAACTACGACGACCTGGTTGCCCGCTGGCAGCAGTAAACTCCCCGTCGGTCCCCTTTCCCAACATGGGGGGCTGACACCTGGTCGAAGCACGCGCGCGTGCTTCGACCTCATTCTTCGCGGATAGGAACAATGACACTCGAGCTGAAAGACGCTACCAAGCGCGTGCGCGGCATCACCCATATCAAGCCCACATCGCTGGTGATGGAGCCTGGACATTTTAATGTCCTGCTGGGGCAGACCGCATCGGGCAAAACATCTTTGATCAAGCTGATGGCTGGCCTCGATCCACTGGCCGATGGCGAGGTCTGGATGGACGGACAGAACGTGTCGCGACTGTCGACGCAGAAACGCAACATCAGCCTCGTGCACCAGTTTTTCGTGAACTATCCGCATATGACGGTTTTCGATAACATCGCCTCCCCGCTGCGGGTTGCAGGCATGGCGAAGTCCGAAATTCAGGGGCGGGTCGAAGAAGCAGCTGACATCCTGCAATTGCGTCCGATGCTGCACCGTCGCCCGCAGGAATTGTCGGGTGGCCAGCAGCAACGGTGCGCGCTGGCCCGCGCAATCGCTAAGGAAAGTCGGGCGGTGTTCCTCGATGAACCCCTCGCCAATCTCGACTACAAGCTGCGCGAAGAACTGCGGGAGCAACTGCCGGAGTTGTTCGCCGGTCGCGGTGCGGTTGTGGTATATGCCACGTCCGAGCCAGAAGAGGCGCTGTTGCTGGGGGGCAAGACGGCGCTGATGGACGATGGTGTCGTCACCCAGTTTGGCACGACGGCTCATATCTATCGCAAGCCGGACAATCTGACGGCGGCACGGGTCTTTTCCGATCCGCCCATCAATGCCGCGCGGATCACAAAGTCAGGCGGGACCGCGCAGATGGAAACAGGGGCAAGCTGGGCGCTTTCTGGGCCAGCGGCGGATATCGCAGACGGTGACTATACGCTGGCCATCCGGCCCCACCACGTGACACCTGTCCCCGCGGGGACAGATTATGTTAAGTTGGATGGCACTGTTCTGGTTACCGAATTGTCCGGGTCAGAGTCCAGCGCACACTTTCAGATCGGCGATGACGGATGGGTTTCTTTGGCTCATGGCGTGCACCCCTACGAAGTGGGGGAGCGGCATGAGTTCTACATGGATGCATCTCAGGCCTTCTACTTTGCAGAAGATGGGAGGCTCGTGGCGTGACGCGCATCCAATTCAAAATGCTTCGCCTTTCGCTGCCTCTCGCTGTTCGCGCGAACGCGAAAGGCGACACCTATTTGTGCCAAGAACTGGATGCTCTGTAATGGCAAAGATTACGCTTTCGAACCTGCGCCATTCCTATCTGCCTTCCCCAAGCGGACCGGCGGACTATGCACTCAAGGAAATCGACCTCGATTGGCAGGACGGCGGTGCATATGCGTTGCTGGGACCATCGGGTTGCGGGAAATCCACGCTGCTGAATATCATTTCGGGCCTGCTCACCCCGTCCGAGGGTCGCATCCTGTTCGATGATAGGGATGTGACGGACCTGCCGCCGGATCAACGCAACATCGCGCAAGTGTTCCAGTTCCCGGTGATCTACGACACGATGACGGTGCGGGACAACCTTGCCTTTCCTTTGCGCAATCGCGGGGTGGATGAAGGACGCATTGCGGAGCGTGTGGCAGAGATCGCGCAGATGCTGGAGGTCGAGGAGATGCTCGACATCCGAGCGTCACACCTCAGCCCTGACAACAAGCAAAAGATTTCCATGGGGCGTGGCCTTGTCCGTGATGACGTGAACGTCGTCATGTTTGACGAGCCTCTGACAGTGATCGACCCGCATCTGAAATGGAAACTGCGGTCGAAGCTAAAAGAGCTGCACCAGCGGGTGCGCGCGACGATGATCTATGTGACCCATGACCAGACCGAGGCGCTGACCTTTGCCGATCAGGTTGTGGTGATGCAGGACGGTGAGATTGTTCAGATCGGCACCCCGGTCGAGTTGTTCGAGCGGCCGCAGCATACGTTTGTGGGCCACTTCATCGGGTCACCCGGCATGAATGTTCTGCCTGCCGAAGAAAGTGATGGCGCGGTGCGGTTCCAGGGACGCCAAGTTGCGCTGGAAGGCGCAGTGACCGGGCAGGGGGGGATGACGCAAATTGGCGTGCGCCCCGAGTTCGTATCGCTGACCGATGCAGGTCTGCCTGCACGTGTGCACAAGGTGTCGGACGTGGGCCGTCACGCAGTTGTCGAAGCGATGGTGGGGGATGCGGCTGTCAAAGCCATCGTTGAGGGTGAATTGCCGGAGCAGGGTGCAGAAATACATCTCGCCTTCCGGCCTGACCATACGCGTCTGTATCGCGACGGATGGTTGTCTACGGAGGCACGGACATGAAGACTGAAAACCAAAAGGCGTGGTTCTTTGTTCTGCCTGTTCTGCTGCTGGTCGCGTTCAACGCGCTGGTGCCGATCATGACGGTGGTCAATTATTCAGTGCAGGAGACATTTGGGAATAATGTGTTCTTCTGGCAGGGGCTGGATTGGTTTGAACAAATCCTGCGCTCGGACCGGTTTCAGGCAGCCTTGGGGCGGCAGTTCCTGTTCACCTTTCTGATCCTGATCATCGAGATTCCGCTGGGCATTATCATCGCGCTGTCCATGCCGAAGAAAGGCATGTGGGTGCCCGTGTGCCTTGTGCTTATGGCGCTGCCCATGCTGATCCCATGGAACGTGGTGGGGGCGATGTGGAACATCTTTACCCTGCCGAAGATCGGGTTGCTGGGCTACTTTATGAACGACGTTTTGGGCATTGCCTATGACATGACCCAGAACCCCTTTGCCGCTTGGGTGACGATCATTGTCATGGATGTGTGGCACTGGACGTCGCTGGTGGTGCTGCTGAGCTATGCGGGCCTCGTGTCTATCCCGGATGCCTATTATCAGGCGGCCAAGATTGATGGGGCATCCCCATGGAAAGTGTTCCGCTACATCCAGTTGCCGAAGATGAAAACAGTTCTGACGATCGCGATCCTGCTGCGCTTCATGGACAGCTTTAACATTTATACGGAGCCGTTCGTTTTGACCGGCGGTGGGCCGGGCAACTCGACGACGCTCTTGTCGATCGACCTGGTGAAGATCGCACTTGGGCAGTTTGACCTTGGCCCTGCGGCGGCGATGAGCCTGATCTATTTCGCGATCACGCTGCTGGTGTCGTGGCTGTTCTATACTCTGATGACGAAGGATGACGCGCAATGATCTGGACGCTCCATTCAAGCCTCGTGCACGGCGGGCACCGCCGGGCAGCGCCCGACCGCCCCCCCGGGCGGGCGCTTTCAGCGCGACGCCCGCGGTCGGTCGCTGCCCTCAGTTCTGTTGGACGACCGTTTGAAAGAGGGATGTGCCATGCGTAAACGCTCCCTCATCCCGATCCTTTACATCGCGTTCCTGATGCTGCCGATCTATTGGCTGGTGGCGATGTCCTTCAAAACAACGAACGAGATACTGTCTGGCTTCAGCCTGTTCCCTCAGACTTTTACGCTCGAGAACTACAGGGTGATCTTCACCGACCCAAGCTGGTATTGGGGCTACATTAACTCGATCATCTATGTATCGCTGAACACGGTGATCTCGGTCGCTGTTGCCCTGCCTGCGGCCTACGCATTCTCGCGGTACCGCTTCCTTGGCGACAAGCAGTTGTTCTTTTGGCTGCTGACGAACCGGATGGCACCGGCGGCGGTTTTTGCTTTGCCGTTCTTCCAGCTCTATTCGTCGGTCGGCCTGTTCGACACGCACATTGCGGTGGCGTTGGCGCATTGCCTGTTCAACATCCCGCTGGCGGTGTGGATTTTGGAAGGGTTCATGGGCGGCGTGCCCAAGGAGTTGGATGAGACGGCCTATGTCGATGGCTATTCCTTCCCCCGGTTTTTCATTGTGATTTTCCTGCCGACAATAAAGGCGGGGGTTGGTGTGGCTGCGTTCTTCTGCTTCATGTTCTCTTGGGTTGAGTTGCTGCTGGCCAAGACGCTAACGGCGGTGCAGGCGAAACCCATCGCCGCCGAAATGACCAAGACCGCATCGTCTGCGGGTTATGAACTGGGACTGCTCGCAGCGGCCGGGACGTTGACGATCATCCCCGGTGCTATCGTGATCTACTTTGTCCGCAACTACATCGCCAAGGGCTTTGCCCTGGGGAGGGTGTGATGAAACGACTGATGTATCTTGCTGCGCTGCTTCCGACGTCGGCTGTCGCGCAGGGTTGGGGCAATGTTGCCAACCAGCAGGAGGAAAAAGGGTTTTCATGGACCGATCCGCTGTGGCCTGCGTTCTGGATGGCGTGGACACCGGCGACGTTCGCCCTGTTCTGTGGCATCTTCGGAGCCATAGCGATCATCGGCGTGCTTGAGGTGGTCAAGTACCGGGACGGGATCGAGCGGCGCGGTATTCTTGGGCTGACGACGACGCTGGGTGATCGGCTGTTCATCTCTCTTTTGGGATCGGCATATATCTTTCTGTTGTGGCTTGGCCTGATGGGGCAGCCGCTGTGGATTCCGCTTGGCCTTGCCATCGTGTGGGGCGTCTTCTGTTTCTGGAAGGTGTGAGAAAGCGTTTTGTAAAACGAAAGAGTTCGTATTTACTCACCCGGCGTAACGAGTGAGCGATACGTCTTGGATAGGACGGTATGAGACAAAAGAAGAAAAGCGAACTGCTGACCGAGGTTGAACTGGAGTTCATGACCGAACTTTGGGATCTGGGTGAGGGCACTGTACGGGACGTTCTGGACAAGCTGCCGGAAGACCGAAACCTGGCCTACACCTCGGCTGCCACCATCCTGCGCATTCTGGAGCAAAAGGAATTTGTGACCAGCCGCAAGGATGGCAAGCGCCATGTCTTCAAACCGACGCTGGGCAAGGATGCGTACCAGACTCGCTCACTCAAGGATCTGTCGATGAAGTTGTTTGACGATACACCTGCGTCTTTGGTCGCAAGGCTGGTCAACGATGATGCACTGACAGAGGAAGCATTGGGGCAAATCCGGGCGCTTGTGGATCGGAGGTTGAAAAATGATTCCGGGTGACGCGCTGCTCGACGCATTCATTAATGCCAATATTCTTTTTGTTGTGGCCTACGGCCTTTGGTACGCCGCACGCTTCCTGTTTTACCGATTGGGTTTGACGCACAGCTACGCGACGCAACTGCGGCTGCTGAACAGTGTTTTTCTGGCCATCGTTTTCTCTCCGTTCCTTATTCTTTTGTTCACGACCCTGCAGTCGAACGGCTACGCCAAGGCCGTGAACGTCAACCTGTCGGATATGGTTGTTGCTTACTATCTGAATGGTGGGTTCAGCATGCAGGCGACCGAGTTCGAGAAGCTCGTGAATATGCGGGACACGTTCCTGAGCAATGTAACCAATGCTGTTGGATGGGGGGCCTGGACGGTCATCGCAGCGTTCTTTGTCGGTCTGGTAATCGGAACAGTGCGTTTGGTGTTTTCGATGTTCTGCCTGTTTCGCATCGTGTCCGCCAGCTACGCATGGCGTAGGTTCGGGCGTGTTCGACTGCGTTTGTCCGACAAGACGTTGGTTCCGTTTTCGACACGAGGCCTCTGGTGCTACTACGTTGTCATTCCATCGCACATGCTTGGCCAGCCTAAGGAACTAAGTGTGACGTTGGCGCACGAGTTACAGCACTTGCGTCAGGGCGATATCGAATGGGAGATTGTGCTGGAAGCGCTGAAGCCTTTCTTCTTCCTCAACCCGGCCTATCATGCCTGGAAGCGACAGGTGGAAAACCTGCGCGAGTTCGCGTGTGATACCGAAGTTCTGACCCGTGGCCGGATCGACGTCCGTGCGTATTGCGATACGTTGCTGTCAGTTTGCCAGCAGACCCTCAGACGCGACCGCATGTTTGTGGTTGCCGTGCCAAAAGTCACATTGGTCACCGCTGATCGGTCGGCCCTGCGCGATGGGCGTATGACGTTCCTTGAACGGCGGATCACCTCGCTTCTTGATATGCGCCATTTGAGCCACCCACGCCTTTTGTTTCTGGCGACACTGTTGCCCCTGATCGCAGCCATCATGCTGACGGCCATGGCCATTCAAAGGCCGGGGGATTGGAGCCAGGACAGATTGATGCTGTCGACAGTCGTCAATCTTGAACGGCTGGATGAGATCAACCGCCTCTCGACGTTTGGGCGCATTCGGAACTGACGCCTAGCGGTCTACTTTCCACGCACTGTTGTCTGGATAGACCAACCGTTGCATGGGAGGCTCGTCGGGATGGCTGATCCTGTGCATGAGTGCGCGGGCCAGGAAATCTCCGGCCTCGTCCACGTTCTCCTCGAGCACCAGAATGCCCGGCCGAAATCGGCGTAGGAAACTCACGGCCTCTTTCGCGGCAATGTCGAAGTCCTGTTCCAGCACCAGCCCCAGTCTTTCAAGCGCGGAAACCATTGTGACACAACCACCTATGCTGGGTGCAATAAGGGCATCGGGCCGGTCAGCTTGATGGAACAAGGTTGTCATCGCCTGTTCCACAATCGAGACGGTGCTGTGTGATGTTGCCCCTTCGATGACAGAGAACTGCACACCTTCATCCGAGGCGGCGGCACGCGCGCCTTCTATCATGTTCTGCGCATAACCCTGGGTTTGTGGTGGTGCCAGCATCGCAACGTGTTTGCGTCCCCGTTCCGCCAACGCTTTGATGGCCAATGAGCCAAAGGCGGTGTTGTCATAGTCGAAATAGGCATGCTGCTCGGACAGGGCCGTCCGTCCGTGTGATACAAAAGGAAATCTGTTTTCCAACATGTAACGCACGCGGGCATCGTCCGGTTCGGTCTGGTTGATGATGAGCCCGTCCGCCGATCCGGTTTCGACGATGTAGCGGATGGGAACCATCGGATCCTCATCGGGAAAGTAGGGCGTGATGATCACGTGATATGGCGTGCCTCGTAAGGCGGATGTGACAGCTGAAATCAGGCGCCCGGTGTTGTTCATCGCGTCGTGTTCGGTCGACATCACGAGCGAGATCACATTGGTGCGTCCGGTGCGCAGGCGCACGCCGGCGCGGTTGGGGCGATAGCCGATCTGGTTCGCGATGTCGCGGATGCGTGTCTTTGTATCTTGCCGGATATCGGGGGCATCGGCGAGGGCTCGTGACACGGTTGGAACGGCAAGGCCAGACAGCCGCGCAATTGTTTTCAACGTCGGTCGCTCACCTGGTGCAAGTTCAATTTTTTTGGGTGTCTCCGATGTGCCTGATTTGCTCATTCCGGCCCCCTTACGGTACGCAAACGCGATTCTGACCTGTGTCGCCTCACGTTCAATCATAACGGAATCAACCCGTTACATATTCGTCGATGATTAATTCGAGCCATAGCAAAATTCTAGCTTGATCGAAAAATCTAAATCGTTGTAGCAATTACTATAACGATTTAGAAGTCAGGGAGGACTCAATATGAAAATAATCGCAAAACTGATGGCGTCCGCTGCACTGTGCACGGCGTCCATGGCGCATGCCGGCGAACTTGAAGTGACGCACTGGTGGACATCGGGTGGCGAAGCTGCGGCCGTTGCCGAGTTCGCAAAAGCGTTTGACGCGACCGGCAACACGTGGGTTGACGGTGCAATTGCCGGGTCTGGCGGCACAGCCCGTCCGATCATCATCAGCCGCATTCTGGGCGGTGACCCGATGGGGGCCACGCAGCTGAACCATGGTCGCCAAGCCGAAGAATTGATCGAGGCTGGTCTGATGACCGATCTTACAGAACTGGCCGAGGCAGAAGGTTGGAAGGATCTGGTCAATCCGTCCTCACTCCTGGATGCCTGTACCTTTGAAGGGCGCATCTATTGCGTTCCCGTGAACATCCATTCGTGGCAGTGGATCTGGTTGAGCCATGACGCCTTTGCCAAGATCGACACACCCGTGCCCTCTGACTGGAGCGATTTTGCCGCCGCCGCGCCCAAGCTGGAAGAGGCGGGTATCGTGCCTCTCGCCATGGGCCAGCAGGGCTGGCAGCAGAATGGTGCCTTTGGTGTGATGACCATTGCGATTGCGGGTCTGGATGCATGGCGCAAAGTTGTGGTCGACAAGGATGCGGATGCCGCCCGCGGACCGGAATACGCTGCTGTGTTCGAAGCGGCAGTCGACGCGCGCAACTTCGCCGCCAACTCAAACGTACAGGATTGGAATCTGGCGACGAACATGGTGATCACCGGCAAAGCCGGGGCTCAGATCATGGGCGACTGGGCGCAGGGTGAATTCCAGATGGCTGGTCAAGTTGCCGGTGAGGATTACACGTGCCTGCCGGGTCTTGGTGTGAACGAAATTCTCGATACCGGTGGCGACGCGTTCTATTTCCCTGTCATCGACAACGAGGATACGAAAGCGGCGCAGATGGCGCTGGCTTCCACCCTGATCTCGCCCGAGGTGCAGGTGGCCTTTAACCTTAAGAAAGGTTCGCTGCCCGTGCGTGGCGATGTGGATCTGAGCGCTGCGAATGACTGCATGCAAAAGGGTCTCGATATCCTCAAAGCGGGTGGGATCATGCCCTCGGGTGATATGAACCTGACGGCCGACACGCAAACGCAGATCGAGGATCTGATGGCCGAATTCTGGACCTCCGACATGTCGGCGGATGACGCGCAGGAGCGTTACGCCGATATCATCGCGTCCGCAGAGTAAGGGCGCACCTCCCAGCCACCTGCCCGGGTTTCCGGGCAGGTGGACATTTGCATGTAACGGGGTGTGTCATGTCTTCTTCTTCGAATGCGCGGAAGCCCTCCGGGTTGTTTCGCAACCTGTCGGCCAAGATTGCATCGGTGCCGATGGTTCTGACGGCATTGGTCGTTTTTGTCGGCGGAACAGCGTGGACGGTGTTGTACTCTTTCACGTCGTCCAAGCTGCTGCCCAAGATGAATTTTGTCGGGTTGGACCAGTATGAACGGCTGTGGAGCACGCGGCGTTGGTTGATTTCAATCGAAAACCTGGCCGTCTACGGTTTCTTCTCGATGATCTTCACGTTGGTGATCGGGTTTACGCTGGCCGCTTTGCTGGATCGCAAGATCAGGGGTGAAAACGTCTTTCGCACCATTTTCCTCTATCCTTTCGCCCTTAGTTTTGTGGTCACGGGATTGGCGTGGCAATGGATCCTCAACCCTGATCTGGGAGTTCAGAGTGTCGTGCGGTCGCTGGGTTGGGAAAGCTTCACCTTCAATCCACTGAATGACCCTGACATCGTGATCTACGGCATCCTGATTGCGGGATTGTGGCAGGGAACAGGCCTGATCATGGTGATTATGCTGGCCGGTCTGCGCGGGATTGATGAAGACATTTGGAAAGCCGCCCGCGTTGACGGCATCGGTACCGTCAAAACCTATATTCGCGTCATCATTCCAATGATGCGCCCCGTGTTTGTGACGGCGCTGGTCTTGATCGCCTCTGGCATCATCAAAATCTATGATCTGGTCGTCGCCCAGACCAATGGCGGTCCCGGCATCGCGTCCGAAGTGCCGGCAAAATACGTGATCAACTACATGTTCCGCGCCCAGAATCTGGGTCAGGGCTTTGCCGCCTCGACCATGATGCTGGTCAGTGTGATCGTCATTCTGATCCCGTGGGCCTACCTAGAATTTGGAGGGAAGAAACGTGGTTGACGCTGTGATCCCACGCGGACCAAAACCCCGCCCCCGCTTTTCCCGAACCAATATCATGCTTTACGGCACCCTGATCGTGGTCGCTGCGTACTACGCTCTGCCGCTGTATGTGATGATTGTCACGTCGCTGAAAGGCATGCCGGAAATCCGCATCGGCAACATCTTTGCCCCACCGGTCGAGGTCACATACCAGCCGTGGGTGAAGGCGTGGTCCGAAGCCTGTACGGGCATCAATTGCGAGGGGCTGAGCCGCGGCTTTTGGAATTCGGTCCAGATCCTGATCCCCTCTGTGATCCTGTCCATCGCGATTGCATCCGTGAACGGCTACGCGCTGGCAAATTGGAAGTTCAAAGGGTCCGAGGTGTTCTTCACCATCCTGATCCTAGGGGCCTTCATCCCCTATCAGGTGATGATCTACCCGATTGTGATCATCCTGCGTGAGATGGGGCTGTACGGAAACATCTGGGGGCTGGTGATGGTGCACACGGTATTCGGTATGCCCATCCTGACGCTTTTATTCCGCAACTACTTCACCTCGGTGCCGGAGGAGCTGTTCAAAGCCGCCCGCGTCGATGGGGCCGGGTTCTGGGGGATTTACTTCCGCATCATGCTTCCCATGTCCCTGCCTATCTTCGTGGTGGCAATCATCCTGCAGGTCACGGGCATCTGGAACGACTTCCTGTTCGGCGTAATCTACACCAAGCCTGCCGATTATCCGATGACCGTGCAACTCAACAACATCGTCAACTCGGTGCAGGGCGTTAAGGAATACAACGTCAACATGGCCGCCACGCTGCTGACCGGTCTTGTTCCCCTCATCATCTACTTCGCTTCCGGCAAGCTGTTTGTCCGGGGTATCGCCGCTGGCGCGGTGAAAGGCTGATCCATGACTTCTGTACTTGTCAAAGACCTGACTTTGAAATTCGGCGCATTGACTGTGCTGGACAACCTCAACATCGATATTCCCGAGGGCGAGTTCCTTGTGCTGCTGGGTGCTTCGGGCTGCGGGAAATCCACCTTGCTGAACTGCATCGCGGGGCTGCTGGATCCCACCGATGGCGAAATCCACATAAACGACCGCAATGTCACATGGGAGGAACCGTCAGGCCGAGGCATCGGCATGGTGTTCCAGTCCTATGCGCTCTATCCGCAGATGACGGTTGAGGGGAACCTGTCTTTCGGCCTGAAAAACGCGCGGATGGCCAAGGCCGAGATCAAGCAGCGCGTGGCCCGCGCCGCCGAGATTTTGCAGATCGAGCCGCTTTTGCACCGCAAACCCGCCGCCCTCTCTGGCGGGCAGCGCCAGCGCGTTGCTATTGGGCGCGCGCTGGTGCGCGATGTGGATGTGTTCTTGTTCGATGAACCCTTATCAAACCTTGATGCCAAGCTGCGCGCCGATCTGCGGGTCGAAATCAAACGCCTCCACCACAACCTGAAAAACACGATGATCTACGTGACCCATGATCAGGTCGAGGCGATGACACTCGCCGACCGGATCGCCATCATGAAGGGTGGGATCATCCAGCAACTGGATACACCGACCGAGATCTACAATCGTCCGCGGAACAAGTACGTGGCTGGGTTTATTGGCAGTCCCGAGATCAATTTCTTCGAAGGTGAGGTTGAACAAGGTGCCTTCTCAACGGGCGGAGAGCGGTTTTCACTGGATGGCTATGCGTTCCAAGGTGCCGCGACAGGAGGCTCTGCCTGGTTGGGTATCAGGCCCGAGCACATCCTGTCCGGAGATGCCGCCAAAGACTTGCCTGTGACGGCTGAAGTGACAGTGGACATCGTTGAACCGATGGGGTCGGACACGTTGGCATGGGCCGCCTTGGCCGGAGTGCCTTTGCGGATCCGTATGGATGGGCAAGCCGCCGTTTCAACGGGCGATCGCATCCTGATCGGTTTCGATCCTGCGCGCGCGTCCATGTTCGACAAGTCGACCGAGGAAAGGCTCTGACGCTTCATGCTTGACCTCAGTGGCCAATGGCACCTGTCGGACGAGACGGGTCAGTATTCTGCGCCAATGTCGCTGCCCGGCGACGGGATCAGTGCATTGCGTGCCGCGGGCATTATTCCCGATCCTTATTGGGGGCAGAATGAATATGACCTGCGCTGGATTTCGGATCGCGACTGGCTGCTGACCCGAACGTTCCGGGCCACTGAGCGAAACATGACGCTGGTCCTGTCGATGCTGGACACGGTTGTTGACGTGTCATTGAACGGGCAAACCGTTCTGCAAGCCAACAGCATGTTTCGCACACATCGCGTGGACATCTCTAATGCGTTGATCCTGGGCGAAAACGTGATCACGCTACATTTTCGATCTGCGCCGCGCGCGGCCAAGGCGCTTGCTGATGCGCAACCGTTTCCAGTGCCGTTTCAGGCTGACAATTGCCCTCTCCCTCATGGCAACATGCTGCGCAAACCGGAGTGCGATTTTGGCTGGGACTGGAACATCGCGCTCGCACCCTTCGGCATGTACGGAGATATCCGGTTGGAAAAGCACGGACCGCGTATTTCCGCCATCGCGGTTGCTCAAGATCATAACGCGACCGGGGCAACGGTCACGGCGACTGTCCAGACCGAAGGGATTGACGACGGCGCAGACCTGCGGGTGTCGTTGTGTGGGCAGGAGGCCTGCGCACCGGTCATATCCAACACTGCAACAGTGGCGCTGAAATTTGGTAGCGCCGAGCTTTGGTGGCCTGCTGGCCATGGCAAGCAGGCACTGCATGTGCTGACAGTGGCTGTTGGCGACCTGACTGCAACGCGCCGCATCGGTTTTCGAGATGTTCAGCTTGTGACCGCCAAGGACGAGACGGGCACAGGTTTTGCTTTGCATGTGAATGGGCGCCCCGTTTTTATGAAAGGGGCGAACTGGATACCGGCGGATGCTCTTGGATCGGCGATCACGCCTGACATCTGCCGTGATCTGCTTCAGTCGGCCGTTGATGCCAACATGAACATGATCCGGGTTTGGGGTGGTGGCCGGTACGAGCCTGACTGGTTTTATGACCTGTGCGATGAGTTGGGCCTGCTGGTCTGGCACGACTTCATGTTTGCGTGCCACCTCTACCCGGCGACTGATGACTTTCTGGCAGATGTAGACGCCGAGGTGCGCGAACAGGTTGCGCGCCTGAACCATCATGCCTGCATTGCATTGTGGTGTGGCGACAACGAATTGCTCGGTGCGTTGAACTGGTACGAAGAAAGCCGGCAAGATCGTGATCGCTATCTCGTTGCATACGACCGGTTGAACAGAACACTTGAGAAAGCTCTGCGAGAGACCGCACCGCATGCCATCTGGTGGCCGTCCAGCCCATCGCCGGGCCCGATGAGCTTTGGCGATGCATGGCATGATGACCGGTCCGGCGACATGCATTTCTGGTCCGTTTGGCACGAAGGGCGGGACTTTGATCACTACCGTGATGTGTCGCCACGGTTCTGCTCCGAATTCGGGTTCCAATCTTATCCATCCATGGACGTGATCCGGCGCTTTGCTGATCCCGCTGATTTCAACATTGCCGCCCCAGTGATGGAGAGCCATCAGAAGAACGCAGGCGGCAACGCGCGGATTGCCGAGACGATGTTCCGCTATTTCCGTTTTCCGGTTGGTTTCGAGAACTTCGTCTATCTCAGCCAGGTCCAGCAGGCGCTCGCGATCAAGACAGCGGTAACCCATTGGCGCAGCCTCAAGCCGCATTGCATGGGCGCACTGTACTGGCAGCTGAATGACACCTGGCCTGTGTGTTCGTGGTCCAGTCTGGATCACGGCGGGGGTTGGAAACTGCTGCACCACGTCGCGCGTCGTTTCTATGCCGATGTTATTGTGTCGGCCGTTCCCAACGCAGACGGTGTGGAACTGCTTGTCGTAAACGATCAGCCCGACGCCGCGCAGGTCGAGGTCGAAGCCTTTGCTGTGTCCATGGATGGTCGGATGCGGACCGTAGGGACAGCATCTGTCGAAGCCTGCGTCGACACCGCCATTTCAGCACTTGTTGTTCCGCACGCCGCTCTGAACGATGACGAGATACTGATGTTTGATTGGACCGCGAATGACAGGCTGCGTCAATCCGATCACTTCGCGGCGCGCCCTTACAAGGCGTATAGGCTCGGACCCGCCAGTATCTCGACCGAAATTACTGAACAGGACGGCCAATATGCCGTCACGCTGACGTCCGCCGCGCTTGCCCTGTACGTTGCCGTCGAGGCGGACATGCCTGGACGTTTCAGCGACAACGCCTTTGATCTGCTGCCGGGCCGACCTGTCACCACTGAGTTCACGCCGGCTGACCCGAGCGTCACCACGGAATTCACAATCCGTGATCTTCATTCCGCCACTCACCATATATGAAAGGCTACCGACATGACCGCATTGTCTTACCAGCTCTACAGTTCCCGCCTGTTTCCGCCGCTTGAGGATACGCTCAAATTGCTGGCCGAGATCGGATATGCGCATGTTGAAGGCTACAGCGCTTTACTCGCGGACAGTGCAGGTGTCGATGCGCTTGAACGTGGGCTGCAAGCACACGGGCTGACGATGCCCAGTTGCCATGTTGGTCTTGATATGTGTGAAAACGATCCCGGTGCCGTGGCGCAGCTCGCGTCGCGTTTCGGGATCGAAACGATCGTCATTCCATACATTCAGCCGGATGACCGCCCGACTACGGCTGACGGGTGGCGCGCCTTTGGGCAGCGGCTGGCTGCGGTCGCGCAGGAGCTGTCGAAGTCCGGTTTGAAACTTGCCTATCACAACCATGATTTCGAATTCGTACCACTTGCCGACGGGCCGCTGCCAATGGACCTGATCCTCGAAAGCGCGCCCACCGTGTTGTTTGAGTATGACGTCGCATGGGCCGTGCGCGCGGGTGCCGATCCAATGATCCCCGTTGCAAAGTACGGATCGCGTATCGCGATTGCGCATCTCAAAGACATTGCGCCTGACGGTGAGGCCCAAGACGAAGATGGCTGGGCCGATGTGGGGCATGGGATCATGGATTGGTCATCGCTCTTCCAATCGCTGCGGGCTGTAGGCACGCGACATTTCGTGATGGAACACGACAACCCCAGCGACCACCGCCGTTTTGCGCAACGTGCGTTCGACGCCACGCAGACATTTTAAGGGAGACTTCCATGCAAGGCATTGGAATCATTGGGTGCGGTAACATCTCGACCGCCTATCTGACGCTCGCGCCCCTGTTCAAAGGGCTGGAGGTACGTGCGGTTGCGGACCTCAACATCGAAGCGGCCAATGCGCAGGCAGCAGCATTCGATGTTCGCGCGCATACGGTGGAGGATCTGCTGGCGGCGGACGATATCGACATTGTTGTGAACCTCACAATCCCCGACGCGCATTTCGAGGTGACGCGTGCGATCCTGCAGGCAGGTAAGCACGCCTATTCAGAGAAGCCGATCGTGCTGACCCAAGCGCAGGGCGAGGAGCTTCGTACGTTGGCAGCAGCGCAGAACCTGCGCATCGGCTCTGCGCCGGACACATTCCTGGGCGGAGCTCATCAGGCGGCGCGAGCGGCATTGGATGCGGGCCAGATTGGGGATGTGGTCGCGGGCACAGCACATGTGATGAGCCATGGGATGGAGCATTGGCATCCGAACCCGGACTTCTTCTTCCTGCCGGGTGCCGGGCCAATGCTGGATATCGGCCCATACTATGTGACCAACCTGATCCAGTTGCTTGGTCCGGTGCGTCGGGTCGGTGCGCTGACCACAACACCTGCAGACACAAGAACCATCCTGTCCGAACCGCGCCGCGGCGAAGTGATTTCGGTCAAGACACCCACCAACATCCATGCATTGCTGGACTTCCATTCCGGGGCAAGCATCACTTTGTCGACGTCGTGGGATGTTTGGGCGCACCGGCATGGGCATATGGAGCTTTATGGAACGTCGGGCAGCATGTTCCTGCCTGATCCCAACTGGTTTTCGGGCGACGTTGAGATCGTGAGTGCCGAGGGCGACACGACCGCTCTTGAAACGGAGACGCATCCATTCGGAATTCCCAATCAAGAAAACAACGGCGTTGCGAAGGCCAACTACCGTACGGCCGGGCTGGCCGACATGGCTGCGGCGATGAACTCAGGTCTACAACATCGCTGCTCGCTAGAACTGGCCCTGCACGCCGTGGATGTGATGACCTCGATCCTTGAGGCCGGGGAACGCGGCGAAATGGTTACGCTGACCACCACTTGTGAAAGGCCCGAGCCGCTTACCGCAGATGCGGCGCAGGCCTTACTCAAATAGGGAAGGTCGGGCGCTTTACGCAGTGTATGCGTTGAGCGCCGCCTCTACCCCGTCTGACCAGATCAGGCGCAACCATGTCTCAAACTGCTGGCTGAAGTCGTGGACCTGAGCCAGCTCCTGATAGTATTGGGTTTGTGCCAGCCATGCTTGGGGGGTGGTCTTTGCCTTTTGGGCGGCAATGGTCAGGGTTTCCCAATGCGGATCATTGCTTTCAATTGCACTTCCGTCTTCGCGTGTGCCGGCGCACATGCGGGCCCAAAGCGCCTCGACAAGGCTGAGCCCGGCAATGGCGCCGTTTGCCTGAATGGCATCCCGTAGGATCGGCAAGACAAAGCCGGTGTGGCGGGATGAGCCGTCAAAGGCTACGCGGCGTGTGGTGTCCCGGATGGCATTGTTGGCAAACCGCGGTTCAATCAGGTCAACGTAAGCCGCTGGCGTAAACCCGGGCACTTCGGCGACATGAGGCACTATTTCGTCCATCTGCACCTTGCGGAAAAACCTGCGCAGGGTCGGGTGGGCCATGCAATCGGCGATGGTTGCCAGTCCCAACAACTCACCTGCATTAGCCAGCACCTGATGACCTGCGTTGAGGATGCGGATCTTCATTGCTTCGTATGAATGAACCTGGTCTGTGAAGATGGCACCAGCCTTGTCCCAGTCCGGGCGACCCGCACAGAATGCATCTTCGATCACCCACTGTCGGAAGTTTTCATGGGTCACGGGCGCTGCGTCATTGATACCAAGCTGGGCGGCGAGCGCAATTTCGTCAGCGCCAGTGGCAGGCACGATGCAATCCACCATTGAGTTGGGGAATGTGGCATGGGTTTCGAGCCAGTCCGCCAAATCCTCGTCCGTTGCGCGGGCCAGTGATACGACAATCGTTCGAAGGATATCGCCATTCCCCTGAAGGTTGTCACAACTTTGGCTAGTGAATGGCCCATGGCCTGCGGCTTTGCGTTTTGACAGAGCTGCAACAATCGCGCCAAACGCTGTGCACGGGGAATCCGGGTGAGCAACGTCGTGCACGATGTCCGGATGCGTGAGGTCGAGTCCGCCAGTCTTGGGATCGACATAGTAGCCACCCTCGGTGACGGTCATGGCCACGATCCGGACATTCGGGTTGGACATCGCCGCAATCAGGCTGGCGTTGTCAGGTTCAACTGGCAAGAAGTCGATCATGGATCCGACCACCTCGGCAGAGGTCCCACTTGGGTCAAGCTCAACCAACGTTGTCAGACAGTCTTGCGCCAGCAGCTTTTCCCGCATGATAGCATCACCTGGGCGCACACCTGCGCCAATGATTGCCCAGTCCTGCGCTAAACCGGCCTGCATGAGCCGGTGCAGATACCACGCCTGGTGCGCCCGGTGAAAATTACCAACGCCTATGTGGACAATGCCGGGCCGCAGCATCGACCGGTCGTATGTCGGGCTCAGGACGCCGCTGGGCAGCATTGCAAGCGCCGCGTCCGTGAGTGGTACGGCGTGCCGTCTTTCTGAACCATCTGCCATCAGCTCATCCATTGTCCGCCATCAACGTTGTAGCATTGGGCGACGATGTATTCGGCCTCGTCGCTGGCAAGGAACACGGCCATGCCGGTCAGATCCTTGGCTGTCCCCATACGGCCATAGGGAACGGCGTCGCCCACTTCCTTCTTCTTTTGCCCCGGTGCTTTGCCCTCGTATTTGGCAAAGAACGCATCGACCCCATCCCAGTGTTCGCCATCCACCACACCCGGCGCTATGGCGTTCACGTTGATGCCGTGCTGGATTAGGTTCAGCCCTGCGGATTGGGTCAGCGAGATAACGGCGGCCTTGGTCGCGCAGTAAACCGCAACCAAAGGTTCTCCCCGCCGCCCGGCCTGGCTTGCCATGTTGATGATCGCCCCTTTGGTCCCCGTGTCGATCATGTGGCGCGCTATGGCCTGTAAAGTGAATAAGGTGCCTGAGACATTGATGTCGAATACGCGCTGGTAGTCGTCGCGCGTGATTTCCGTGATAGGAGCGGCAGAGAAGATGGCCGCGTTGTTGATCAGAATGTCGATAGCACCAACATGTTCGATAGCAGTCGCAAGGCCTGCATCGATGCTGGCCTGATCCGTCACATCCAAGTGCACCGAAAACGCGCCGTCACCCAGTTGAGATGCTGTTTCGGCTGCCCGTTCTGCGTCGATATCGGCGATGACCACACGTGCGCCCTCGCGCAAATACGCTTCGGCAAAGGCGCGGCCAATGCCGCGCGCGGCCCCGGTGATCAGTGCCGATTTACCCGCCAATCGTATCATGCCATGCGCAATCCATCAGCGCCGAACTTGTGCAGCTTGTCCATCTGCGGCGTGAGATAGATGTCATCGCCATGCGTCACTGCGATGTCTCCGGCGATGCGCACAGTGATCATGTCAGCGAGCCCGGTGTCGTGCACGTGTATGAACGTGTCGGACCCCAGATGCTCGGCCACGCCGACCCGGCCTTTCCACTTGCCTTCGGTGGTGCTGACATCCGTGTGTTCAGGCCGGAACCCGATCGAGGTCGCACCCAGTTTTTCCGCTTCGGGGCCATCGATAATGTTCATCTTGGGCGAACCGATGAAACCGGCCACAAAGACGTTGCGCGGAGTATGATAGAGATCTAGCGGCGAGCCGACCTGTTCGATGTTACCTGCGCGCAGCACCACGATCTTGTCGGCCATGGTCATGGCTTCGACCTGGTCGTGGGTCACATAAATCATCGTTGTGTTCAGACGGTTGTGCAGTTCTGAGATTTCCAACCGCATACCGACGCGCAGCGCCGCATCCAGGTTTGACAGGGGTTCATCAAACAGGAACGCCGCCGGTTCACGCACAATGGCACGGCCGATGGCAACCCGCTGGCGTTGCCCGCCAGAGAGTTGCCCCGGCTTCTGCTCGAGATAATCAACAAGGTTCAGGATCTTGGCGGCCCCTTCGACTTTCTTGTCGATTTCGGCCTGGTCCATCTTTGCCATCCGCAGGGGAAAGGCGATGTTCTTGCGCACTGTCATATGCGGATACAGGGCGTAGGACTGGAACACCATCGCCAGCCCGCGCTTTGATGGCGGCACCTGCGTTGCGTCTTCGCCATCAATCTGGATCTTACCCGATGTCGTCTCCTCCAATCCGGCGATCAGGCGCAGGAGTGTAGACTTGCCACAGCCCGAGGGGCCAACAAATACCGCGAACTCGCCATCCTCGATGGCCAGGTCCAAGGGGGGGATCACCTGGGCATCCCCAAAGCTCTTGGTCACGTTTTCAAGTACGATACGTCCCATTGGTTTTCCTCTTATGCGCTACCGCTTTGCTACTTGAGCGCGGGCGTTCCTATTTCACGGCGCCAAAGGTGAGCCCTTGGACCAGTTGTTTTTGACAGAACCAGCCCAGCACGATGATCGGGCCAACTGCGGCGGCGGATACGGCAGACAACCGGCCGAAGAACAGACCTTCGGGTGCGCGGTTGCCTTCGATGAGTTTGGACAGGGTGGCAGCCTCGGTCGTCGTCAGGCGAACCGTCCAGTACGCTTCGTTCCAGCAGAAGATGAAACAAAGCAGCGCGGTTGAGGCGATGCCACCCCAAGCCAGTGGGATCAGGATTTCCTTGACCTCGCCCCAGGTGTTCACACCATCCATCTGGCCTGCTTCAATGATGTCCTTGGGAATTTCCTTGAAGTAGGTGAACAGCATCCAGACCACGATGGGCAGGTTGATCAACATCAGCACAACGATCACCATGAAGTGCGTGTCAAACAGGCCCAAGCTCTTGGTCAGGAACGTCATCGGATACAGCACCGCGGCGGCGGGTAGCATCTTGGTCGACAGCATCCACATCAGGACGTCTTTGGTTGCCCGCGATGGATTGAACGCCATGGCATAGGCACAGGGAATGCCGACGGCCAGTGCAAAGACTGTAGCAAAGACCGATGTGATGACCGAGTTGGTCGCAAAGCGCCAATAGTCATAGTTCTCTGTCATGTTTAGATAGTTATCGAGCGTCGGCGTGAAGAAGATCAGGAACTCGGGCTTCACCGCGTCCGCGTCCGTCTTGAAGCTTGTGAGTACCAGCCAGAAGATCGGGAAGAAGAAGATCAGACCCACGATCCAGGCCAGAACGGGCCGTCCATAGATGCTGAATTTGGTGCTGGTTGCAACAATGGCCATGGGAGTTACTCCATCAATGTCTTGCCGATCATCCGCAGCAGGAAGATGGCAACAATGTTGGCAAGGATGACGGCAAAGATACCGGTAGCGCTGGCCGCACCGATGTTGTTGTTGGCGAACTCGCCAATCAGATAGGGCAGGTTCTTGTTGCCGTTGCCGCGGCTTACGATCTCGATCTCGGCGTAAAGCGACAGATGAAAAATTGCTTGGATCATCACCACGATTGCGATGGGCCGCGCAAGGTGGGGCAGGGTGAGAAAGCGAAACTGAGAGAGCGCGCCAGCGCCATCAAGAACGGCGGCCTCCTTCTGCTGCTGATCTTCGGATTGCAGTGAGGTCATGAAAATCAGGACCGCAAAGGGTGTCCACTGCCACGTCACCATAATGATTACAGCGTAGGCTGATGTCTGAGTGGCCCGGAAAGAGATGGGTGCAACGTCAGGCCATAGTGAGAAGAACCAGCCGATACCCGGTGCCCCTTGCAATGACGCGATCAGGTCATTGATGCCGTTCACGGCAAGACCCTGCAAACCCAGTACCGGATCAAGGATCATGTTGATCCACAAAACGGCATTCACGGCGGGCATTACAAAGAAGGGCGAGATCAGCAGAACCCGTACAATCCCTTGGCCAGGAAAAGCCCGGTTGATCATGACGGCGATGAGCACGCCCAGGATAACGGTCAGGAACAAGATACTTCCGACGATCAGCAGGCTGTTCTGAATTGCAAACAGGAAGTCCTTGGAATTCAGAACAAATTCGTAGTTACCGAAGCCACGCCAGTTGCTGAAGCTTGGTGTGGTCCACTCCGGCCGACGCAGGTTGTTCAGAACGTAGCGGATGAAAGAGAAGTAGAGCGTTAAGCTCAGGGGAACCAGCATCCAGATCAACAACAGCACGACAGCCGGTGTTTGAAGGAGGCGGGGAAGCTTTCTGTCAGACATAACCCTAGTCCCTAGCATCGCGTGTGTTCAGCGATTCCGTTGGATGTTGATTGCAATTTACGAGTGCCAGCCTAGGCGATTGTGGGGCTTGAGTAACCCCGATGGACCATAGGCCGGGTTAGCTTGGGGGCCCGGTTGGGCGGGCCCCCGCTAAGTCTGGGAAGACCTAGTAGTAACCTGCTTCGCGCATGACCGAGTCTGCGACTTCTTGTGCCGCAGCCAATGCGTCTTCGACCGACTTGGCGCCCGACAGTGCGGCCGACATTTCTTGGCCAAAGGCGCTACCGATTTCCGGGAATTCCGGGATCGCAACGAACTGGACGCCAACGTAGGGCTTCAGATCGGTTGCACCGGGGGCGGCGGAGTCGATTGCGGCCATCTCGGCTGCTGCAAACTTCGCCACGGCCTGGAATTCAGGGATCTCGTAGGTCGATGCGCGCTGACCTGTCGGAACCTTGTCCCAGCCGAAGTCTGGGTGGGTGCCAACGGCCTTAACGTAGTCTTTGGATGTAGCCCACTCGATAAAGGCTTTTGCCTCTTCTGCATTTTCAGTTCCGGCGGGTACAGCCATCGCCCATGCCCACAGCCAATTCGCACCAACCGGGTTACCGGCATTTGGCGACTGTGCATAAGCGACATTCGGGTTCTCTAGGAAAGAAGCCGCGATTGTCGCGTCGATCCACAGGCCACACTTATCTTCGTTATAGAGGGCGAGGATTTCGTTGAACGAGTTGCCTTCCGAACCGGGAGGGCCGTAGTTGCTGAGCAGGTCAACATAGAAGCTGACAGCCGCGTTCCACTCGGGCGAGTCGAGCTGCGGTTTGTAGTCTGCGTCGAACCAGCGCGCGCCGAACGAGTTGGCAACAGTCGTGATAAAGGCGGCGTTATCGCCCCAACCCGGCTTGCCGCGCAAACATGCACCGTAGATGCCATTGTCGGGGTCGTGCATCGCAGCAGCGGCAGCTTTCACGTTTTCCCAGCTGTCGTTGTCCGCAATCGTGACGCCAGCCGCATCGGCCAGGTCCTTGCGGTACATCACCATCGAGCTTTCGCCATAGAACGGTGCGGCATAGAGCTGCCCGTCGTAGCTCAGGCCTTCGCGCATTGCGGGCAAGATGTCATCGACATCGTATGCGTCGCTGAAGTCCAACGGCTCGATCCAGCCGGCTTGACCCCAGATTGGTGCTTCCTGCATGCCAATGTTGATGATGTCGTACTGGCCGCCACCGGTTGCTGTGTCGGATGTGACCTGCTCGCGCAGCACGCCCTCTTCCAGCGAAACCCATTCAAGTGCGACGCCCGTTTCTTCGGTGTAGGCTTCCGCAACTTTCTGCATGTTAATCATGTGACCGTTGTTCACGATCGCGATGGTGAGCGACTTTGCATGGCCGTCTGCCAGTGCGCTCGTTGCCGTGACAAGCGACAATGCTGTCGCCGCACGCAGTGCGTTCTTCAAGTACATCCGACTCCTCCCTATTATTGGATGTTACACAGCAAACGCTATCCGCAGACTTATTGCCGCGTCAATTCATTTTTTACGCGCGTAAAGATTTCAGTCAAAGCGCTGGAAACCAAGGCTTTAGGCAGAGTCCCGCATGATCAAGCGCGCCGAGAACAGCGTTTCTTCCCGGCTTTGGAACCGTCCTCCTGATTCGATCAGACGGAACAATGTCTCTACCGCATGGCCCGACACGCTGCCGTAATCATGCGCTGCTGTCGTAAGGGACGGGCAGGTGTAACGTGAGAACGGATGATCGTCGTGCGACGCAACGCGCAGGTCGTCACCGGTGCTGCGTCCGACCTTGTAACCGATCTCGAAACAGGCCGACAGAAATCCGATGGCCAGACGATCATTGCTGCACAGAACCGTGTTGGTGGGCAGCGCTTGCCTGTTGAGAATATCATGTGCCCCTTTGCGTCCGATCTCTTCAAACGCCCAGCCGGAGCCATCGACCTGCATCACATGTGGTTCCAGTTGCAGTCGCTCCATCATGTCCAGATAGGCACGGCGGCGTTTGTTTGCGTTCGGGTTGGCCGGGTGCTTCATTTCAAAAAAGCACGGCGGTTCGCCTGTTCGGCTGAGATATTCCACGGTTTGCGAAACGAAGCTGTAGTTGTCGGACCCTACAAATGCTTCGCCCATCCCATCAATGTTGCTGTCAAACAAGACCGTAGGCACATCGCGGCAAAAGGTTTCGATCGCGGATTTGTCCGATAGTCGCCCGAGGGGTGCCAACAACACGCCAGCGGGTTTGAGAGACCGCAGCGTATCCAAAATATCCTTTTCTTGCTCCGGCTCACCGTGTGAGCTGAAAAGAGAGGGAGAAAATCCAGCTTCGATACACCGCATTTCGATGACACGAACGATCTCGCCAAAGAACGGGTCGGCAAGGTATGGCACAACAATGCCAATATTCTTGGTCAACTGCCGGTTCTGGTTCATCGCGTAGATGTTCGGGCGATAATCGTATTGTTCGATGGCCGCCTCAATCCGCGCACGCGTGGATGCGCGGACGCTGGTCGGGTCGTTGAAGTACTTGGACACAGTCGGACGAGAGATGCCGCTGACCGAGGCGAACTCTTCCATGTTCCTGATCTTGCGTTCGCCCATTTCGCACTCCGTCCTACGCCCTGCCAGACAATGCGTCGGACTCGCGTCAGATGAACGATAGAAAAAAAACTTTGCGCGCGCAAACTGCCTGGCTGCGGTGTGTGCCTAGTGCATTCATTTGCGCACCACCCCAAAGCGGAATTACGTCTACCCGGCAATTTGCACCGGCGTTTATCTTTAGGCTGCACAATGAAAAAGGAGATGGTTTATGCGCACCCTGGACGACATTCTTGCCATTAGCGCAGATCGCAAAGGCAGTGAAGATATTGTGTTTGCCGGTTCTGAGCCGCCGGTTGAACCGGATGTCCTATCGGGGATCCCTGATCACCGTTGGCTTGCCGAAATGACACGCTCCATTTTTCAGGCAGGGTTCAACTGGAAGGTCGTGGAGCGTATGTGGCCCGGCTTCGAAGAGGCTTTTTATGGTTTCGATGTGGGACGCTGCGCCATGATGAGCGGGGATTGGTTTGATGAGCTTTGTGCAAACACAGCCATTATTCGTTACCCGCAAAAAATCCGGTCTGTACAGCAGAACGCTGTCTTTGTTCAGGAACAAGCCACGATCCATGGCAACTTTGGCAAAATGGTCGGCCACTGGCCTTCAGACGATTTTGCAGGCCTTTTGGATCTCCTCAAGAAAGAAGGATCGCGGCTGGGCGGAACAACAGGGCAATACTTTCTCCGATTTATGGGCGTGGACGGTTACATTCTGTCGCGCGATGTCACTGCGCGCTTGATCGCTGAAGGCGTGATTGACAAGCCGCCGACCTCAAAGTCGGCGATGAAGGCGGTTCAGGAAGCAATGAACGCCTGGGTGGACCAATCGGGGCGTTCATTGAAAGAAATCAGCCGCATCCTTGCCACCAGTTGCGGTTAGCCTCGTATTTGCGGGGATTGCCCTTCATCCAAATTTTGAATGCAACCGGTTGCAAAATGCAGCGACTCGCCTATCATCGCGGTCGTTGCCAGCCGGGGACTCAGTCCGAGGAGAGACGGTTTTCGGTCGGCGGTCCGGCAAAAATGGCGTGATCCGGACACGCAACTTGGGAGGAAACCATGAAGAAATTTGTGACAGTAGGCGCGCTGGCGATGCTGATGGGTGGCACGGCGATGGCCGAAACCATTGGCGTGTCGGTGGCCCGTTTTGACGATAACGGCCTGACGATTATGCGCAATGGTATGACCGATCATATTGAAACGCTGGACGGTGTTGAACTGATCATGGAAGACGCGCAGGACGACGTTGCGCGCCAACTTGACCAGATCAACAACTTCATTGCGTCAGGCGTGGATGCGATCATCGTGAATGCGGTCGACACCAACGCGACCGAGGCGATGAGCCAAGCCGCTGCAGCCGCAGGTGTGCCAATGGTCTATGTGAACCGTCAGCCCGTTAACATGGACACGTTGCCCGAAGGTCAGGCTTTTGTGGCGTCGAACGAGATCGAATCCGGTACGCTGAAGGCCTTTGAAATCTGCAAGAACCTGCGCGCAGCAGGTAAGTCAGGTGGTGCAACAGCATACATGCTGATGGGCCAGCTTTCGAACCAGGCCGCCGTTCAGCGTTCCAAGGACGTAGAGGACGTTCTGGGTATGGACATGTGCAACTTCATCACCCTTATCGACAAGCAAACCGCAAACTGGTCGCGCGATCAGGCGCAAGACTTGATGACCAACTGGATTTCTTCGGGCGAGCCGTTTGACGCTGTTTTCGCCAACAACGACGAAATGGCAATCGGCGCGATCCAGGCGATGAAAGCCTCGGGCATCTCGATGGACGACGTTGAAGTGGGCGGGGTGGACGCCACCCCAGACGCCCTGGTTTCGATGCAGGCGGGTGATATGGACGTAACGGTGTTCCAAGATCTTGCTGGTCAGGGCGCAGGCTCGATCGATACGGCCATCAAACTGGCGGCCGGAGACGATGTTGATAAAACAGTCTTCATCCCCTTCAAGCTGGTTACTCCGGACAACGTGTCCGATTTCCTGAACTAAGCTAGTGAACAGGTCAGGCGGTGCTCATGTGCCGCCTGACAGACTTACCCTGACAAAAGAAGCGGCCCGACGGACCGCTCAAACTGGAGGCATCCATGGCCGACGCAACGCAGGGCACCGGCGGGCTGACATTTGACGCCAGAAAGCGCGCCTGGCCGAACGAACTCAATATCTTTTTTGCGCTGATCCTGATCATCTTCGCGTTCGAGGCGGCGGGCCAGTTGCTGCCCTACATGAACGGGCAAAGCTTTCTGTTCGATACACGTGACCGCTTCGACAGTATTTTCAACGAAGCGCGGCTGCGCATCATCATTCTTCAAGTTGCGATCATCGGGATCATCGCGTTGGGGGTGACGCAAGTGATCATCTCAGGCGGCATCGACCTCAGCTCCGGCCCCCTTGTCGGGGCAACGGCTATGATCGTGATGTCCTTTGCACAGACAGAGTTGGTCAATGGCGGTCCAAATCCCAAGGCGGTGTTTGGCGACTGGGCCTTTGACTTGCCGCTTATCATCCCATTGATTGTCGGGCTCAGTTTCGGGGCCTTTATCGGGGCCATAAACGGCAGTCTGATCGCGTACACCCGCATCCCGCCCTTTATCGCGACACTGGGTATGTTCCTAATCTGCCGTGGCATCGCACAGGCTTGGACACGCGGGCAGCCGGTGTCTTTCCCCACCGAGAGCTACGCACTGATCGGCAAGGGTATGATGCCGGTGTATCTGTTTATCGCATTGGCCATACTGTTCCATTTCATCCTGAAATACACCGTCTACGGCAAACACACCTACGCCATAGGCTCGAATGAGGATGCCGCTCGGATGTCGGGCATCAACGTCAAACGGCACAAGGTGATGGTCTATATGATCGCTTCGATGCTTGCGGCCTTTGCTGCCATCGTGCTGAGTTCAAAGAACCTGACGGCGCAGTCTGGCATGGGTATTTTCTACGAACTCTACGCCATTGCCATGGCTGTGATCGGCGGCGTTAGCCTGACGGGGGGGCGTGGGTCCATCATCGGCACCGTGCTGGGCGCCATGGTGTTCGGGGTCATCCAGTCAGGGTTCACTTACATCAAGCTCGACGCCTTCTACCAGTTAATGGCAATGGGTGGGATCATCATTGGCGCGGTCGTGCTGGACAAGGTCCGGCAGGAACGCGCGGCATCGCGAAGTTGAGGGGAAGCACCATGAACGACGACATAGTTCTCGAAACGCGGAGTCTAACCAAACACTATGGTGGGGTGCACGCACTCAACGACGCGAACTTCACCCTGAAAAAGGGGGAGCACGTGGCGATCATGGGCGACAACGGAGCGGGCAAGTCTACCTTTGTCCGCCAGATCACCGGGGTAGAACAACGCACGCGGGGTGATATTCTGTTCTACGGCGAACCGGTACAATTCGACGGCCCACTTGATGCCCGTAAGGCAGGCATTGAAACAGTGTTCCAAACGCTTGCCCTGGCGGACGACCTGGACGTACCCGACAATCTGTTCCTCGGTCGCGAAAAGACCAAACTGGATTGGCTCGGACCTTTTCGTCTGCTCGACTACAAGGCGATGCGGCAAGCCACGATGGACGGGCTCGAAAAGACGGCTGTGAAAATTCCCAATATCCGCAACACCATCCGCAACATGTCTGGTGGACAGCGGCAATGCGTAGCGATTGCGCGGACGGCCACCTTCCACTCGCGGCTCACCATCATGGATGAACCAACTGCGGCGCTGGGCGTGCAGGAAACGGCGCAGGTTGAAAACATCATCCGAACGCTGAAAGAAGCGGGCGAACCGCTGATCCTGGTCAGTCACAACATGCGGCAGGTGTTTGACTTGGTGGACCGGATCGTGGTTTTCCGGCGCGGACGCATTTGCGCGAACCTACGCAAGGAAGACACTGATGGCCAAGACGTGGTCGCCTACATCACCGGCGCCAAGACGCAGGAAGGGTACGAGGACGCGGCCTGAAGAGGTGTGCGACCTTGGGTGCGGCCCGGACGGCGACCAAGTCGGTGCGAGGGTCTGATCTATGGCTGTGACGCTTAAGGATGTGGCCCAACGGGCAGGTGTGTCTCGCTCTGCTGTGTCCCGCTGTTTCACACCTGGCGCGTCGATCAGTGGCAAAACGCGGGAAAAGGTTGAAAAGGCCGCGGCTGAGTTGGGCTATAGTCCCAATGCTCTGGCCTCATCCCTCACCACGGGCCGGACCAAGCTGGTCGGCGTGATCTCCAACAACTTTCACAACCCTATTTTCTTGGAAGTGTTTGATCTGGTCACGCGCGAGTTGCAAAAGCGCGGCTTGCGACCTTTGTTGGTCAATCTTTCGGATGAAACCGACCCGTCGAACTCTGTCCGCCTTCTTCAGCAATACTCTGTGGACGCGGTGATCGTGGCGTCCTCTACGCTGCCCGTCAGCTTTGCTGAAAGCTTTCACGAAGCGGGCATGCGTGTGGTTCATTCCTTTGGCCGCCTCACGGACGCGCCGAAGATAAACGTACTTGGCATCGACAATATTGAGGCTGGTCGGATCGCTGCGCGAGAGTTGATCAAGCGCGGTTACAGGCGGGTCGGGTTCTTGGCCGGACCCCTCAGCGCCACTTCAACCCGCGACCGCCACACCGGGTTCGTCGAGGAGCTGGGGCGCCACCCCGAGATGTCGCTTTCGGTCAGCTATGCTGCTGCCTACTCGTTTAGTGCGGGCAGGGATGAGATGGCGCGCCTTCTCTCCATGGGGCCAGCCGAGGCATACTTCTGTGGCGACGATGTGCTGTCCATCGGCGCATTGTCGGCGATCAAAGATGCTGGGCTGTCTGTTCCGGATGACGTCGGTATCCTTGGCCTCAACAACATGGAAATGGCTGCGTGGGAGTTGATTGACCTCACGACGATTCACAACCCGATTGACGACATCGTTCGCACTTCTGTCGATCTGGTCGAAGCGATGCTGGATGGCGCGGAAACCGTGGCACAATCCCTGACCTTCGATTGCCATGTGGTTGAGCGCGGCACCTTGCGCCCGGTCTTGACCTGACTGAGCGAACGATCCGATGAAGTGGCTGTCTGGCCGATTGCGTCGGGTACAAAGCCGCTTACCCGGTCAGGCCTTCGCGGACAACGACGGCCTTGGCAGCATTAGATCCGCCCAGATGGGCAGATGGTCTGACGCGAGCTTTGCTAGTTTCCCTTGGTCGACACCCGCGTCGGCTACCTTGATGGCGCTGGAATGCGCGATGCGATCCAACGCAGCGACCGGACGTGCTGCGTGAAAAGACTGGCCGGGGCTTAGAACGGTAAATTTCGGCGTCAACGGTTCTAGCCCCCTCCGGGCGGACCATTCGTTGAAGTCGCCCAGGATAATCGCGTCATCGACGTCCTGAACTTGCGTGGCCAATCTCTCGAGTTGAAGCCGCCGGTGCCGACGCATGAGGCCAAGATGGGCACCCATGACGGCAACCGACAAGGGGCCGAGATCAACTTCAAAATAGACCGCGCCACGCGGCTCGAGCCCGGGCAGGTCGATCCGTTTTACACCAGCCGCCTCAATCCCCTTGCGTAAGAGAATGGCATTCCCGTGCCAGCCTAGGCTGACGTCGTTTTGCGCAGTTGGCAGAACCTCAAAGTCGGTGTCTGTCTCGATCATGCGGAAAGGCAACGCTGCGGGTCTATCGCCCAGCCTTCTGTCAGCTTCCTGCAAGGCTATGACGTCAGCGCCCAGCTCGTTCAGAACGTCCAGGATGCGGCCCGGATTTCGTTGGCCATCCAGCCCGCGCGCCTTGCGAATATTATAACTGGCAAAACGCAGTGTCTGGGGGATGCTAAGCTCGGCCATGGTGCTTACGTATGTAGTGATACTTGAAAAAGAATAGGCCCATGGACCGGCTCAGAAACCAAAACCCTATCTTGTTGATCCTATGGGGTGTCCTGCTTGCGGCGTCCCTTGTTGCTCTTGTCGTCGGCTTTTGGGAACTGGCATTTGTCGCTCTGTTGACGCTTGGGCTATGTATGGCACCACTTTTTCTGGCTTCCCGATACTCCATTACCGTGCCTTTTCCCTTTCTGATTGCCACGACACTCTTCATCAGTGGTTCCATTTTCATGGGTGAGGCGTTTGGCTTCTATGAGCGTGTCTGGTGGTGGGACCTTGCTCTGCATGGGTCCTCGGCCATCGGGTTCGGTTTGATTGGTTTCTTGTTCATTTTCATGTTGTTCGAAGGTGATCGCTATGCTGCGCCGCCGGTCGCCATCGCGTTTCTATCCTTCTGCCTTGCCGTGACGGTCGGCAGTCTGTGGGAGATTTTCGAGTATGCGATGGACTCGATCTTTGGTCTCAACATGCAGAAAAGTGGCCTCGACGACACGATGGGCGATCTTATTGTAAATGGCATTGGGGCGATCATCGGCGCCGTCAGCGGGTATTTTTACCTCAAGGGGCGTGAAAGACGTTTGTTTGCGCCCTTCATCAGACAGTTCGTTGATGCCAACCGGAACCTTTATCACCGGGCAAAAGACAAGCTACGCCGCTAAGGCATCTCTCCATGAGCCCAAGCATCGCCTGCGCTGGGTCTGGCAAGGCTTCCTCTTTGAGGTGGAGACAAATTCACTTTGGTAGGCAATGTGTTGCGGTCACCCCAGGGGTAACCGCATGCCGACTGTTCAGCCTATCGAAACATCGGTGGCCGCGCATCCAGCCAGGCGCCGTCCTGCTTGCCACTTTCAGCCACCGCGAACACGGCAGCCATTGACCGCAGCCCGTCCTCAGCCCGCGGGTAAAGGTTCGCTGCCGGGTCCATCAACCGACCCTCTTTGCGTGCGCAGATTGCTTCGGCCAGATCGGTATAGATATTGGCAAACGCAAGCGGCATTCCCTCGGCATGGCCGATGGTGACACGGGTTGTGCGATCTGCCTCTGGTGACAGGTTCGCCTCGCCCCGTTCGATCACCCGCAGGCGTTCATTCAGCGGCATATAGTAAAGCTGGTTCGGTTGCTCCTGGCTCCACCTCAGACCGCCTGTTTCCCCAAAGACTTGAATGCCTAACCCATGCTGGCGCCCGATGGCCACGGAGGAGGTCCAAAGCCGTCCAACGGCCCCGCCGTCCATGCGGAAGTTGACCATGGCGTCATCTTCCAGCGTGCGCACGTCGATGCAGGACACCGTATCGGCGCTCAGTTTCTCGACTTCTTGCCCCGTGACGAAGGAGGCCATGTGCAGCGCATGGATGCCGCAATCGGCAAACTGCGCGGACACCCCCGCCTGTGCCGGGTCATAGCGCCATCGGACGCGGGGGTTGTCCGCGTCCGTCGCGTCAGCATGGTGACCATGAGCGAATTCAGCAACCACCAGCCGCACCTTGCCGATGTCGCCGCGTGCAATCATGGCCCGCATGTGCCGGACCAGGGAGTAGCCGGTGTAGCCGTAGTTCACGGCGCAGATGTTGCCGGTTTTCTGGGCGATTTCGACGATCTCTTGCCCTTCCTCGACGGTCATGGTCATCGGCTTTTCGCAGAGCACGTGGAAACCGCCTTCGAGGAAGGCTTTGGTGATCTCGTAGTGGGTGGCGTTGGGCGTGGCGACGGTGACAAGGTCGATGCGATCGTCGCGCTTTTGCTCGCCTTCCAACATCTCTTGCCACGAGCCGTAGGCGCGGTCGCCCAAGCCTAGACGCTTGCCGTAATCACGTCCTTCTTCAGGCCGGTGATCGAGCGCGCCCGCGGTGAAGTCGAAAAGCCCGTCCAGCCCGGCTCCGAGCCGGTGAGCCGGTCCGATCTGGCTGCCTTCACCGCCGCCGATCATGCCCCATTGCAGCTTTGCCATGGCTCAGGCTCCTTCAAATCCGATGGATTGCAGATAGGCGCGGTTCAGTTTCGCGTCGTCGATTGGTGACGTGTCGCCCGCCGGGTCGCAATCCTGTTCAACCGTGCACCAGCCGTCGAACCCATTGTCCAAAAGCACTTGCCTAGCCGCAGGGAAGTCCACATCCCCGTCGCCTAAATTGCAGAAAATGCCCTGACCGCAGGCGTCGTAAAAGCCGGTGCGTTTGGTGATGACGTCGGCCTTCACCTTCGGGTCGATGTCCTTGAAATGCATGTAGCTGATGCGGTCGATATGACGTTTCATGAAGGCCACCGGGTCAAAGCCCGCATAGGAGTGGTGCCCGGTGTCAAAGCAGATTTTCAGGATGCTCTCGTCAACCTCGTCTAGCAGGCGTTCCAATTCGGGCTCAAAGTCGATGAAGCCTGCGGCATGGGCGTGCATACCAACGGTTAGGCCGTACTCTTCTGATCCCATCTTGGCGACGGTCGCGATGCGGTCACGGAAGGCGGTCCACTCCGCCTTGTCCATCTGCTCGGCCTCATCCGCGCGCCCCGCGGTGGGGGCACGGCGGTCCGAGATGCTGTCGATCAACACCAGATGCTGCGCGCCATGGGCCTTGAGCGCTTTGCAGGTGCGCACCGCGCCGTCCATGACGTCATCCCACGCATCCGGATCATGGAAGGGACGGAAGACAACACCGCCCACCAATTCCTGCCCGAACTCCTCAAGCGCGTCGCCCAAGGTGGCAGGGTCTTCTGGCATGAAGCCAACAGGCCCCAATTCGATCCCGGTATAGCCTGCATCCGCGTTCTCTTGCAGTACCTTGCGCCATGCGGGGTTGCGCGGGTCGTCCGCAAATTCCACGCCCCAGGAACAGGGGGCATTGCCGATCTTGATCATGGTGTTTGCCTTTGTTCAGAAATCCGCCACGTTGACCCAGGCCTCTTTCCGAGAGGACGCAAGGGCCGCAGCCACAACTTGATTGACCCGCAGACCTTCTTGGAATGTGGGCCAGACGGGATCGCCCGTATGGATGGCCGTCAGAAAGTCCTTGGCTTCGATGATGATCTGGTCCTGATAGCCAGTGCCGTGACCGGGGCCCTGACAGAAGGGCAGGTAGTCGGGATGCGCGGGGCCGGTCAGGATCTTGCGAAATCCGCGCTCGGCCACTGGCCCGTCCGCGGTGTAGAGCCAGAGCGCGTTCTGGTCCTCGCCATCGAAGCGAATGGCACCGCCCGTGCCGTAGATGTCATAGGCGTAGCCCATCTTGCGCCCCGTCGCCACGCGGCTGATGAAGAGGCTGCCGTTGATGCCGGAGGCAAAGCGTAGGGTCAGGTAGGCCTGATCGTCATTGGTGACCTGCACGCCACCCCGCTCGGGATGCACAGTTTCGACCCGCGCAAAGAGCGCTTCAATCGGGCCCATGAGCGCCTGCGCGCAGTTGATGGGGTGGGGGGCCAGATCGCCCATGCAGCCATTGGCGTCACCCTGCGCCCGCCACGTGCCGGGATCATTCGGATCAGCAAAGAAGTCCTCGGTCATCTCGCCCCTGAAGGACGTGACCTGCCCGATGCGTCCCTCGGCCACCAGTTTGCGAGCATATTGTGTCGCCGGCGTCTTGGCGTAGTTGAAGCCCACCATGTTGGCGACGCCCGCCGCCTTGGCGGCAGCGACCATCTCGCGTGCATGATCCGGTGTCTCAGCTAACGGTTTTTCGCACAGAACAGGCTTGCCCGCTGCAAAGGCTGCAAGTGCAATGTCGCGGTGCGTGTCTTGAGGCGAAGCGACAACGATGGCATCGACTTTCGGATCATCGACCAACACGCGCCAATCATCCGTCGCGCGCGCGAAGCCATAGGTCGCGCGGTACTTCTCAGCGGACGTTTGCGATGTGGCGCACACCATTTCCAGTCTTGGACGCAAGGCGGTGTCGAACACTGCGGCTACAGCGCCAAACGCCACCGCGTGGGCTTTGCCCATATAGCCTCCGCCGACAATGCCAATCCCGATCTCCGCCATCCGGGCCCCTCCAAAAAGTGTTTGCAACCGGTTGCAATACCGGTATCGTCATTGCGACAGACGGGTCAATACAGAATCGTCGATAAATGAAATCGCGCAGCCATGGGAGGATAGAATGGCGGGCAGCGACACGGTGCGTCTAACGACAGCGCAGGCGATCATCCGCTATCTTGCGGCACAGTACATCGAGATCGACCGGCAGGAATGGCGCCTTTGTGGTGGTGGCTTTGGCATCTTTGGCCATGGCAACGTGACGTGCCTTGGAGAGGCGCTCTATGACCACAAGGACGTGCTGCCACTGTATCGCGGACAGAACGAGCAGAGCATGGGATTCGCGGCGGCAGGCTATGCCAAGACGTGGTTGCGCCAGCGGTTTATGTTCTGCACCGCCTCTGCCGGACCTGGCACGGCGAACCTGCTTACGGCCTCGGCCCTGGCTCATGCCAACCGGCTTCCGATGCTGATGCTCTGCGGAGATACGTTTATCACCCGCTTGCCGGATCCGGTTCTGCAGCAGCTTGAGCATTTCGGTGATCCTACCTTTGGTGTGAATGATGCGTTCAAGGCTGTCACACGATACTGGGATCGCATCACGCATCCGGCGCAGATCATCCAATCTCTGCCCAACGCGATTGCCACGATGCTGGACCCTGCCGATTGCGGCCCGGCATTCCTTGGCTTGCCGCAGGATGTGCAGGGCTGGGCCTATGACTACCCAACCGTGATGTTCGAGGAAAAGGTGCACCGCATTCGGCGCCAGTTCCCGGATGCCGCAGAGGTGGCGGATGCCGCCGCGGCACTGAAAGCAGCCAAGCGGCCCGTGATCATCGCGGGCGGCGGCGTGCAGTATTCGCGGGCAGTGGAAGAACTTACATCCTTTGCGGAGGCACACAACATCCCTGTGGTCGAAACCATCGCGGGCCGTGCCAACATGATCGACACGCATCCATTGAATTGCGGGCCCATTGGCGTGACGGGATCGGACAGCGCCAATGCAGTGGCCGAAAAAGCAGATGTGATCCTCTCGGTCGGCTGCCGGTTGCAGGACTTCACAACCGGGTCCTGGACAGCCTTTGCACCTGATGCCCAAATCATCGGCCTGAATGCTGGCCGGCATGATGCGGGCAAACATCGGTCCTTGCCCGTCGTAGGAGATGCCAAGCTCGGACTGGATGCACTGGCCGCGGCGATGACCGGTTACACGACGCCATCCGGTTGGGTCGATTTTGCCAAGGGTGAGCGTAGCAAATGGGTCGCCTATGTCGCGGACAACGTTGCGCATGGGAACCGTCCCAAATCCTACGCTCAGGCGATTGGCGTTGTGAATGCCGCCTGCGACCCGCGCGACCGGGTGGTCGCAGCAGCCGGTGGGCTTCCTGCTGAAGTGACCGCCAACTGGCGCACCCTGGACATCGGGACCGTGGATGTGGAGTTCGGCTTTTCCTGTATGGGCTATGAGATTGCGGGGGCATGGGGCGCGCGGATTGCGCAGGCCGAGAGAGAGCCAGATCAGGATGTGATCACCTTTGTTGGGGATGGGTCATACCTGCTGATGAACTCGGACATCTATTCGTCGGTTCTGTCGCGGAAGAAGATGATTGTGCTTGTCCTCGACAATGGTGGCTTTGCGGTCATCAACAAGCTGCAGAACAACACCGGCAACGAGAGCTTCAACAACCTGCTGAGTGATGCGCCGACGATCCCGCAAGCCTTTGCCGTCGACTTCGAAGCGCATGCTGCTAGCATGGGAGCATCGGCCGAGACAGTTGAAAATCCTGCTGAACTGGGCGAGGCGTTCAAGCGGGCCAAGGCCAGCGAGACGACCTATGTCATTTGCATGAAGGTCGACGCTTATGAGGGGTGGACTACCGAGGGCCATGCCTGGTGGGAAGTGGGCACGCCACATGTGACAGACAATGAAAAGGTTGCTGCCGCCCATGAAGATTGGGAATCGTCACGTCCGAAACAGCGGAAGGGCGTGTGATGCAAAGCTTCACGGCTGAAACGGCTGATCCCGTTGCGATTTGCGAAGAGTTGCTGAATGGTTCCGGCGCGGTGCGCATCATGGCGCATTCGAACGGAGAGGGTGAGAAGGTCACTCACTTCCAAGGTGCGGCGATGGAGGAGGGCCGCGCCAACCTGCAGCGCCGTGTCTGGAACCTGCTGGCCAAGGGCGACGTATTCTCGGACATGGCCACGCACCCTGTCATCATGGCGGTGCTGCGTCGCTGGTTGGGGTCAGAGTTCATCATGGGGTCGATTGCGGCGAACCGCCTGTTACCGGGTGGGCCGGGGCAAGAGCCCCATATTGACTTTCCCTATTGGGATTTTCACCAACCCGAAACGCATCCGATGGGCCTGAACGCCAGTTTTCCCATGAACGCACAGGTGACCATCGCGCTTGATCCCTTCACCGAGGAAAGCGGCGCGACCGCCTATCTGCCCGGGTCGCAAAAAGACATGCGCTATCCCACGGCAGAGGATCGCGACCATTTCTACAGCAACTGCGCTCGCATGACGGGCGAGCCCGGGGACACAGTGATCTTTTTTGGCGCGGCGTGGCATTGTGCCATGCCAAACAACGCTGATCACGACCGCAACGCGGTTCTGATCAACTACATCCCGAAATTTGTGAAACCGCTGGAAGATATGCCGGGGGCTCTGCCGCAATCCTTCCTTGATGCGGCCAGCCCCGAGATGCGGCAGCTTCTGGGTTTTAATTACAAATATCCGGAAGTTCTGGATGATGCTGATGCTGTGAATGCCGAGGGGATCAAGTGAGCGGGCTTCTGGAGGGCATAAAGGCCAATGACTTTGTCATCGTGGGCCGGGCAGGGATCGATTTCTTCACAGATGTTGGTGTGCGCGCCGAGGATGCGGAACGCCTGACCGTGGATCTTGGGGGGTCGGCGGCGAATATCGGCGCAGGCATCTGCAAGCTGGGGGGCAAGGCGGCTCTGGTGACATCCGTGTCAGACGACTCGGTGGGCAGCTACTGTGTGAACCGCTTGCAGCACTACGGCGTGAACACGGATCATGTGCAGCGTGTGGGTGGAGAGTTCCGCAACTCGCTGGCTTTCTATGAAAGCGTGCTGGAGGGGCACCGGAACGTCATCTACCGCAACGGCGCGGCCGATTTTCAAATGACCATGCAAGATGTTGAAGCAGTGGACTACTCCAAGTTTGGTGCACTGATCACTGCGGGAACTGTGTTTGCGGCTGAGCCGTCGCGGACCGCCACCTTCCGCGCCTTTGACCTGGCCAAGACGGCAGGCTTGCCGATCATCTTCGACGTTGACTACCGCCCGTACTCTTGGCCCTCAGCAGAGGTCGCGGCCGATGTTCTCAGCCGCGCAGCCGAAGCCTCGGACATGATTGTGGGCAATGACGAAGAGTTTGGATTCATGGCGGGCGGCATGGACAAGGGACTGGCCAAGGCCAGAGCCTTGTCAGAGACGACTGCTGAAATCGTGATCTACAAGATGGGTGAGAACGGGGCTGTCACCTATGCGGGCGGTGAAGAGATTGCCACTGGCATCTACCCGGTTACGGCGGTCAAACCAAACGGTGCAGGGGACGCGTTCATGGCGGGTCTCATGACCGGAATGGCCGATGGGCGCGATCTGAGAACTGCAATTCTTCGTGGGTCGGCTTGCGCCTCAATCACCGTCTCGCAACCGGGTTGCGCGCCCGCGATGCCCACCCCCGACCTGCTTGATGATTTCCTGACCAACCATCCCGGTCCGACACCAACGTAAAAGGAGGCACGCCGATGCATATCGCGCCTTACGACAACCAGAACAAACCGATCGTGGATGCGGACGATGCCACTGTCCCTCTCAACTACTTCAACATCGTGAAGCTAAAAAGGGGCGAGGCATTTGAATATGCCGTACCCGGCTACGAGACATGCATCGTGCCCGCGACCGGCACCGTCGATGTGAATGTCGAAGGGTTCAAGGCGGATGCCTTGGGCGGGCGCGGCGTAGATGTGTGGGATGGCGAACCCGAAGGCGTCTACGTGCCCACAGCGGCCAAGGCCGAGATGGTGTGCACTTCGGACGAGGCTGAGGTTTTCGTGGCTGGGGCCAGATATGACAAGGTGCTCGACGCCTTTGCCGTTCGCAATGACGAGCTGGATCTGGTGCAATACGGCTCTGACGACACCAAGACGCATCGCAAGATCAAGCATATCCTAGGCACCAAATACCATGACAAGGTCGGCCGCCTGCTGGTATCCGAACTGTTCACGGTCGGGCAGGGTGGTTGGTCCGGCTTCCCCAGCCACAAGCACGACACCGACCGGTCCGAAGGCGGTGAGATCATCGAAACGCGCCACGACGAGACCTACAACTTCCGCTTCCGCCCCAACCACGGCTCGGGCGTGCAGATGCTGCAACGGAACGACAATACGGCGGGCGACGCCTATCACATCGTGGATGGCTCCACGATCTGCCTCGACAACGGATACCACCCCTGCGCAGTGCTGCCCGGATACGAGATGTACTACTTCACCATCCTCGGTGGTCTGAGCCAGCGCAGCCTGGTGCAGTATTTCCAACCCACCCATGCCTACCAGATTGAGACGATCCCAGGCATCAAGGACATGATCGCGAAGTTCAAATGACACTTGCTACTTTGGAAGAGGTGCTGGGCCCGGCCAAGGCCCAAGGCCACGCTGTGGCTGGTCTGGTCGCGCTGGGCTGGGAAGACATGCGGGCCTACGTCGCGGCGGCTGAGGCCGAAGATTGTCCTATAATCCTCCAGGCGGGACCGTCCTGCCGGGAACACACGCCATTGCGGGTGCTTGGCAAGATGTTCCGGCATCTGGCCGAAGGTGCACGCGTGCCAGTGGTGGCGCATCTTGACCATGGGTACACCTTCGACGAGTGCAAAGAAGCGCTCGATAGCGGCTTCACTTCGCTCATGTTTGATGGCTCGCGCAAGCCGCTGGCCGAGAACATTGCCGAGACGGCGGCTATTGCCGAGATGGCACACAAGGCGGGTATTTCCTGCGAAGGTGAGATCGGGTTCGTCGGCTATGACAACGGTGAGGCTTCGGCGGGCACGGATCCGGATGAGGCTGCGCTATTCTCCCGCGAGACGGGCGTGGATGCCATGGCGATTTCGGTTGGCAACGTGCACTTGCAAACCGATCAATCAGGCGGCTTGGACGAGGACCGTATCGCGGCCATCCAGGCGGTCACCGATGTGCCTTTGGTTATTCACGGTGGGTCTGGCGTGCCCGCCGCACAGCGCCGTAAGCTTGCGACCCAAACCAATATTTGTAAGTTCAACATCGGGACTGAGCTACGCCAAGCTTTTGGCAACGCGCTCCGCGATGCCGTGAACAGAGACCCCGACCGGTTCGACCGTGTGCAAATCTTGAAAGATACGCATGATCCGGTGGTCGCAGCGACGCGCACCGTCTTGCAGACAATGAGAGGCTAAGCCCATGATCAACATCGCACTTTTGGGCTGTGGCCGTATTGGGCAGGTCCATGCGCGCAGCCTGATGGGGCTGGAAGGTGCCCAAGTCGCCGCCGTCGCTGACGCCATGCCAGAAGCTGCCAATGCGCTTGCTGCGCGAACCGGCGCTCAGGTCATGGGGGTCGAAGACATTCTCGCAGCATCGGATATCGACGCGGTGGTGATCGGGACACCGACGACCACGCATTACGACTTGATCCATGGGGCTGCGCGGGCGGGCAAGGCGATCTTCTGCGAAAAGCCCATCGACCTGAACGCGGGGCGCATTCGAGATTGTCTTGCTGTGGTCGAGCAGCACGGCGTGCCTTTCTTCATCGCTTTCAACCGCCGTTTCGACCCGAATTTCCGGACCCTCAAAGGGCAAATCGATGAGGGCCGCATCGGGAAAGTTGAGATGGTGACGATCCTGTCGCGCGACCCGTCGCCGCCACCCATCGGATACATCAAGACATCCGGTGGTCTCTTCCGCGATATGATGATCCACGATCTTGATATGGCGCGCTTCATGTTGGGTGAAGATCCGGTGGAGATTTTTGCCCATGGTTCGTGCCTTGTTGATCCAGAAATCGGACAAGCAGGCGATGTGGACACTGCGATGGTCAGCTTGCGCACAGCATCGGGCAAGCTCTGCCAGATATCGAATTCTCGTCGCGCGACCTATGGCTATGACCAGCGGATCGAAGTGCATGGAGAAAAAGGGATGCTTCGGGCGGACAACGTTCTGACGTCGACCGTTGAAGTATCCGACGCGCAGGGCTTCATCCGTGCCCCGACCGAGCCGTTCTTCCTTGAACGGTACGCAGCCGCATATACCGCAGAGATGCAACATTTCGTCGAGGTAGTTACGGCCGGTACTTCGCCAAATCCAAGTGGCGTTGATGGATACAAGGCACAAGTGATGGCCGACGCGGCGCAAACCTCCTACGAAGGAGGCGTACCGCAAGCCCTGACATTCGACTAAACGTCAGATTGCAGCGCTGTAAGTGCGATCATCGGATTTTTCGTTCTGATCGGTGGTCAAAGTGCCAGCGATCATCCGAACCAGTGGGTGAGCCCACCGCACAATGCTGAGCGTCCTGCCGTTCCAGGTCACGGCGTCGCCAAAGCGTTCGACAATGTGCAGAATGGCGGTCAGGATGATTTGCTCTGCCAGCTGCGCGTCGGACAGTGTTGCGGTATGGTAGCACATCAGCTGTTCGACCAGATCGGCTTTCAGATGGTCCGTGTCGCTCAATTCATAACCACGCCACAAAGCGGATTGCCCCGCTTCGACCTGCGCGGCGTATTTGCCGGTGACTGGAATGTTCTGCGCAAATCCCTGCGGATAGGTTGAAATGGCCGAAGCGCCCAACCCGATCAGGTAGGGCGCCCTGTCGTCGGTGTATCCCTGGAACGAACGTGTCAGGCGCTTGTCGAAATAGGCTTGGGCCAGCGCATCGTCAGGCCGTGCGAAGTGGTCGATGCCGATCTGGACATAGCCTTGGCCCAGAAGGGTCCTGCGGGCCAGGTCAAACAGGGCAAGGCGTTGTTCAGGTTTGGGCAGTGCATCACTGGGGATCAATGATTGGCGTTTGGACATCCAAGGCACGTGGGCATATCCAAAAAGCGCAATCCGCCCGGGATCCATTTCCAGCGCTGCTTCGAGGGTTGCCGACAGTGTCTTCTCTGTCTGGAAGGGCAAACCATAGAGCAGATCGAAATTCAGTGCATTGATGTTCAAGCCACGGAGCTGCGCAACGACGCCGGCTGTGAGGTCGCGGGATTGCTGTCGACCAATTGCTTTTTGCACTTGAGGGTCAAAATCCTGAATACCCAGACTGACCCGTGACATGCCGTGCTTTTTCAGCATCGCCAGCCGCTTTGGGCCAACATCCGTGGGGTCCACCTCGACGGAAAATTCCTCAAGTTGGTCAAGTTCCCAGATGTCGTTCAGACCGGTTAACAGGTGATCCAGCAGGGAAGACGACAGAATCGTTGGTGTCCCGCCGCCCAGATGCAGGCGCCTTGGACGTACCCTGTTGGCGAAGCTGTCACTGGCCGACTGTGCCTCGGCTAAAATCCGCTCAACATACGGTGCCAACGGGGCATCGTTTCTCGTGCCTTGGGTTCGACAAGCGCAGAACCAGCAAAGTCTGCGGCAAAAGGGAATGTGGACATAAAGGGAAATCTCTGCATCCTCGGGAGCAGTGGATTGCCAAGTGCGCACGCATTCCTCACCGACAGCATCGCTGAACCAATTCGCGGGCGGGTAGCTGGTAAAGCGTGGCACCTTGGCGTCAAAAAGCCCATGACGGCGGAGGTCTGATACGTGTTTCATGCTCTTAAGCTGAGTGATCTGTCGGCACCATGCATTGACACAGATCAACGGAGGGTGTGGTGAACAAGGTGCTGCCCGTCATGGAGAGCTGTGCAAGCTGCCCGATCCGTCACCGCGCCGTGTGCGCGCGTTGCGATGATGACGAACTGGAACAGCTGAACCAGATCAAGTTTTATAAGACATATGCCGCAGGCCAGACGATCGCCATGCGAGGGGACGCGCTGGATGTGGTGGCTTCAGTCGTTGCAGGTACGGCAACACTGGAACGCGCAATCGAAGATGGTCGGACCCAATTGGTTGGCTTGTTGCTGCCGTCAGACTTCATCGGCCGGCCCGGGCGCGACACGTTGCAATATGATGTTACGGCTGTGACAGATGTCACGCTGTGCTGTTTTCAACGTAAGCCCTTTGAGGCGTTGTTGATCCGTATTCCCCATGTTCAAGAACGGTTGCTGGAGATGGCCTTGGATGAACTGGACGCCGCTCGCGACTGGATGCTCTTGTTAGGCCGCAAGACAGCGCGTGAGAAGATCGCAAGTTTCCTTATGCTCATTGCCAAGCGCACCGTTCACCCGGATGGACGGGTTCTGGGGGACCTGTCGCGTATCGAATTGCCGATCAGCCGCGAGGCGATGGCAAACTTTCTGGGCCTCACTATCGAGACAGTCAGCCGCCAGTTTACCGGCTTGCGCAAGGACGGTGTGATCGAGCTGGATGGCAACCGGAGTGTGCGCATTCCTGACCTTGAGACGCTGTTGCTGGAAAGCGGTGACGATTCAGATGGTGGGCCCCTGATCTGACGTTGGCTTGATCCAAATCAACGCGGCGGTGCGACGCCTTCGCTATCCCTTCTGACCGAAAGGCCAAAGGAGGGCTTGCACATGTATTCCAACATCCTGATCCCCGTCTTGTTCGGCGAGGGACGCGATCATCCGCAGGCTGTGGCCGTCGCCAAGCATCTTGCATCTGAGGGCGCGCGCATAACGTTGCTGCACGTGATGGAACAGTTGCCCATGTACGCCGCTGAATACGTGCCGGCGGATACGGTGGCGGGCAATCGGGAGCGGATTGCAACGCGGTTGAAGATGATGGCCAGTGAATTGCCAAACGGGCAAAGCGCCGTGATTGAAGGCGCAACCGGTCGCAGTATCACCGACTACGCCCAACAAAACGGTGTCGATCTGATCGTCATTGCGTCCCACCAGCCTGCTTTGTCCGATATCCTGCTGGGGTCGACAGCAGCGTGGGTCACGCGTCACGCGAAGTGTGCGGTGCATGTAATTCGGTAAATCGGCCTCTCTTGATCCAGATCAACGCGGCCCGACGCGGGCGCATCTAATCAGCCAACATACGAACAGGTCTGTTGTCCCCGCGGGGACAGCACGCAACCGCGAAGGACGAACCATGTGGGACTATGTTAAATTGATCTTGCTGGGTCTGGTTGCTCTGGTCGCTGCAATTGCAGCGGATTGGGGCCACGATCTGGCCTATAAACTGCATGCCGCGCTGATCATGTTGATCGCTGCAGGCATGTTTATTTGGCAACTACGCCATGTCGGCGAAACGCGCGCTGTCGTTGATGACACCGGTTACATGGATAATGTTGTCCGAGCGGGTGTAATCGCCACTGGCTTCTGGGGTGTCGTCGGATTTCTGGCGGGGGTTTTCATCGCCTTCCAGCTTGCTTTTCCGGGGCTGAATTTTGATTGGGGTCAACCTTTTACCAATTTCGGACGTTTGCGCCCACTGCATACTTCTGCAGTGATTTTTGCGTTTGGCGGCAACGCCCTGATCATGTCGTCTTTCTACATTGTTCAACGCACCTGCGGCGCGCGGCTTTGGGGCGGCAACCTCGCCTGGTTCGTATTCTGGGGTTATCAGCTTTTCATCGTGATGGCGGCCACCGGCTACCTGCTGGGGGCGACGCAATCCAAGGAATATGCCGAACCTGAGTGGTATGTGGACATCTGGCTGACCATCGTTTGGGTCGCGTTTTTGGTTGTCTACATGGGCACGATCTTCAAGCGGCAGGAAAAACATATCTATGTCGCCAACTGGTTCCTTCTCGCCTTCATCATCACTGTGGCAATGCTGCATATCGTTAACAACCTCAGCATCCCCGTGTCTCTGCTGGGCTCCAAGTCGGTGCAGGTCTTCTCGGGTGTGCAGGACGCGATGACGCAGTGGTGGTACGGCCACAACGCCGTGGGCTTCTTCCTGACCGCAGGCTTCCTGGGCATGATGTACTACTTCGTACCCAAACAGGCTGGTCGCCCGGTCTACAGCTACAAGCTGTCGATCATCCACTTCTGGGCGCTGATCTTCCTGTATATCTGGGCTGGTCCACACCACCTGCACTACACTGCATTGCCTGACTGGGCCTCGACCTTGGGCATGGTGTTCTCGATCATCCTTTGGATGCCCAGCTGGGGTGGCATGATCAACGGTCTGATGACGCTGCAAGGCGCGTGGGACAAGCTGCGCACCGATCCGATCATTCGGATGATGGTGATTTCGCTGGCCTTCTACGGCATGTCCACCTTTGAAGGGCCGATGATGTCGATCAAGGCCGTCAACTCGCTGAGCCACTATACAGACTGGACTATTGGTCACGTGCACTCTGGCGCGCTGGGCTGGAACGGTATGATCACCTTTGGTGCGCTCTACTTCCTGACGCCACGCCTGTGGGGCCGCAAGCAGATGTATTCGATGGCTGCCATCGACTGGCACTTCTGGCTCGCGACCATCGGTATCGTGCTTTACGCGGCATCGATGTGGGTGACCGGTATCATGGAGGGCCTGATGTGGCGCGAAGTCGATGCCCAAGGGTTCTTGGTGAACTCGTTCGCCGACACCGTGAGCGCGAAGTTCCCGATGTATGTGGTGCGTGGATTGGGTGGGGTCCTGTACCTGACCGGTGCCTGCATCATGGTCTGGAACATGTGGATGACCATCCGGGGCGGCCAGCCCGTCCGGGTGGCCCCGCCTGCGGCGCCTGTTGCTGCCGCTCAACCTGTACAAGCCGCATAAGGGAGACCGAAACATGGCTTTTCTCAAGCGACACCAGGTTCTGGAACGCAGCCCGACGCTTCTGTTCGTCTTCTCGCTGCTCACCGTATCCGTCGGCGGCATCGTGGAGATCGCACCGCTCTTCTACCTAGAAAACACCATTGAGGAGGTGGAAGGCGTGCGGCCCTATAGCCCGCTCGAACTGGCGGGGCGAGACATCTACGTTCGCGAAGGCTGCTATGTCTGCCACAGCCAGATGATCCGGCCCATGCGGGACGAGGTCGAACGCTACGGTCACTACTCACTGGCGGCTGAATCGATGTACGATCATCCGCATCAGTGGGGATCGAAGCGCACCGGGCCTGATTTGGCCCGTGTGGGCGGACGGTACTCGGATGCGTGGCACGTCGATCACCTGATGGATCCGCAATCGGTTGTGCCTGAATCGATCATGCCGAAATACGCCTTCCTCGCGGATGCGGTGATAGACGGCGAGCATATCGAGGATCTGGTCAAGACCCACCGCTTCGTGGGCGTGCCCTATACCGATGAGATGGTCGAGGCTGCTGCCGACGACTTTCGGGTTCAGGCCGACCCCGACGGTGATTGGGATGGTCTGGTCGAGCGTTACCCCGGTGCGGTCGTGTCCAACTTCGATGGCCAACCTGAACTGACCGAGATGGATGCGTTGATCGCTTACCTGCAGATGCTGGGCACCTTGGTCGATTTCTCGACCTTCACGCCTGATCCAAGCCGATAGGAGGTTTTGATGGACACGTATTCCTTCCTACGAGAGCTGGCTGACAGCTGGGTGCTTCTGGCGATGGTGATCTTCTACATCACCGCCTGCCTTTGGGCTTTCCGTCCCTCGGCGCGTGCGGCCAATGAAGAGGCGGCCGGTATTCCACTGCGAAACGACACTGATGCGCATCTGGCGGCGCAAGAACCGGAGGCCGACTAATATGGCTGACAAACAGGACATTGATGATGTCACCGGGACCGATACCACAGGTCACGAGTGGGATGGCATCAAGGAGCTCAACAATCCGCTGCCGCGGTGGTGGTTGTGGACGTTTTACGGCACGGTTGTCTGGGGGTTGGCATACACCATTGCTTATCCTGCATGGCCGCTGATCAATTCGGCCACGTCGGGCGTATTGGGGTACTCCACGCGCGCCGAAGTTGCCGAACGGATTGCCGAAGTGGATGCGCAGAACGCGGAATTGACTGAACGGCTGGCGTCTGCGGATTTGGCGACACTTGCGCCTGATGATCCTGCGCACCGGTTCGGTGTTGCAGGCGGTGCTTCGGTCTTTCTTGCTCATTGTTCGCAGTGCCATGGGTCCGGTGCTGCAGGCGTTCAGACGGCAGGCTATCCCAACCTGCTGGATGACGCCTGGTTATGGGGCGGCACGCTGGAAGACATCGAGTACACAGTGCGGCACGGTATTCGGAACGAGACCGACCCAGATGCGCGGTGGTCTGAGATGCCGGCGTTTGGCGACATCTTGTCGGACGAAGAGATCGGCCAGACCGTTGAGTACGTCCTGTCCCTATCGGGCCAGGACCATGATGCAGCCATGGCTGAACAGGGCATGGTTTGGTTCCAAGAGCAGTGCACCTCTTGTCACGGCGACAATGGTGAAGGCATCCGGGAGCTCGGCGCGCCTACTTTGAACGATGCGATTTGGCTTTATGGCGGGGATCGCGAAACCCTGATTGAGACGGTGACCTATTCACGCTTCGGTGTGATGCCAGCTTGGGGTCAGCGTTTGGACGAGGAAGAGATCAAGGCCGTTACCTTGTATCTGCACCAGTTGGGCGGCGGCGAGTAGATCTCGCCGTATCGCTCTATGCTGCGTATCGGGCTCGGGCCCATCCAGGAGGGATACGCGGCGCTCCCGGTCTCTGTCCTGTTCGTACCAAGCGGGGACCGGGATTTCTCCTCATGCTTGATCCAGATCAAGGTGTTGGCCGCGCAGGCCATGCAGTTTGAACCTACGAACAGGACAATTGACAATGACACAATCTCCGGCCTCTCCGCCGTCTCTTTATGTCGCGCGTGAACCGATCTTTCCCCGTCGGGTGAAGGGCAAGTTCCGTACGCTCAAATGGTGGATCATGGGCGTGACGCTCGCGATCTACTACCTGACCCCATGGATCCGCTGGGACCGCGGCCCGAACCTTCCTGATCAGGCCGTTCTTGTCGATTTGGCCGGGCGCCGTTTCTACTTTTTCTGGATCGAGATCTGGCCGCACGAGTTCTACTTCGTCGCGGGCCTGCTGATCATGGCTGGGCTTGGCCTGTTCCTTTTCACATCTGCTTTGGGCCGCGTCTGGTGCGGTTACACATGCCCTCAGACCGTGTGGACCGACCTTTTCATTCTGGTGGAGCGCTGGATTGAGGGCGATCGCAATGCCCGTGTCCGCCTCTGGAACGCTGACTGGTCGTTGCGCAAGGTCCGCCTTCGCGTCACGAAATGGATAGTGTGGTTCCTGATCGCAATGGCGACAGGTGGCGCCTGGGTTTTTTACTTCGCGGATGCTCCAACCTTGGCTGCTGATTTAATGACGTTCAGCGCACCCTTGGTCGCCTATTCCACCATTCTGATCCTCGCTGCGACCACCTTTGTCTTTGGCGGCTTCATGCGCGAGCAGGTCTGCAATTACATGTGCCCCTGGCCGCGCATCCAGGCGGCCATGATGGACAATGACACGTTGACCGTTGCCTATCGTCACTGGCGGGGCGAGCCGCGCGGCAAACACATCAAGGCGGAAGGGGCGGACCAGCTTGGCGATTGCATCGACTGCATGGCCTGCGTGAACGTTTGCCCTGCCGGTATCGACATCCGCGACGGGCAGCAGATGGAGTGCATCACCTGTGCGCTGTGCATCGACGCCTGTGACGAGGTGATGGAGCGGATCGGCAAGCCACGCGGTTTGATTGACTATCTGGCCCTGTCGGATGAAGAGGCCGAAACCCAGGGCGCGCAGCCGCGCCCGATCTGGCAGCATGTGCTGCGCCCACGTACCATCCTGTACACGGCGATGTGGTCGCTGATCGGTGTGGCACTGGTCTATGCCTTGTTCATTCGTTCGGACATCGACCTGACGGTCGAACCTGTGCGCAACCCGCAGTTCGTAACACTGTCGGATGGAGCGGTGCGTAACACCTACACCTTGCGTATTCGCAACCTGACGGCAGAGGATCGCGACTTCCGGGTCATGCTGACATCAGAGGAGATCCTGCGCATCGATGTCGAAAGTGATGGGGCGGTCGCCAACCACGTCACCGTTCCCGCCAATGAAACACTGCAGGCGCGTGTCTACGTCATCGCCCGCCCGCAGGATGCAGCGGCGGATGCCGAAACCACCGACCTGCGTTTGTGGGTCGAGGATGTCGAAACCGACGACCGCGCAGGCGTCGCCACCATTTTCAACGGAAAGGGCTAAGGATGCAGATCAAGGAACTTACCGGCTGGCATGTACTGGCAATCTTCGGGACGGCGTTTACCATCATCATCAGTGTCAACCTTACGCTAGCTTTCCAAGCCGTGCACACTTTCCCAGGGCTTGAGACCAAGAACTCATACATCGTCAGCCAGGCTTTTCAGGACGATCGCGCGGCGCAGGAAGCCTTGGGCTGGCAGGTGTCGGCTGAGGTCGCAGATGGCGTGCTGGCGTTGAAGATTGATGATGCGATTGGCCCGGTTGTTCCTACGATCACTTCCGCAACCTTGGGGCGTGCAACGCATGTTGGTGAGGATTTGACACCGAGCTTCCGACATGATGGTGCCCGGTTTGTGGCTGATATTCCTGAGCTAGCGGCAGGAAACTGGAACCTGCGGTTAACCGCGGTCGCGCCAGATGGAACCGATTTCCGGCAGCGCATTGTTCTTCGGGTGCGGCAATGACGGTTGCCTCGTGCCCTGGCTGCGTGGCCGCTGGCGAGGTTGCAGAGACGCTTGGCCGCGATGCGGGGCTTCCGACGCATGAATTGATTGTGCCGGGCGTTCATTGCGTTGCCTGCATTCGATCGGTTGAAGGCTTGCTGAATGCCCGCCCTGATATCGCGGCTGCGCGCGTGAATCTGAGCCGCAAGAGGGTGGCAATCACGGCGGAACCGGGGATTGACCCCGCGCCGTGGATCGCGGCCCTGACCGACATCGGGTTCGAGGCACACGAGGCCCGCGATGCTGGTAATCGCGGGCAAGACGATGGACTGACAATGCGCCTTGGCATCGCCGGTTTTGCGATGATGAATGTCATGCTGCTGTCGGTGGCCGTGTGGTCCGGCGCGACCGATGCCACGCGCGATTTCTTCCACTGGATATCAGCAGCGATTTCATTGCCTGCCGCAATTTATTGTGCGCAGCCGTTCTTCCGTTCGGCAGTGTCTGCCCTGCGTGGCATGCGGCTGAACATGGATGTACCGATTTCACTTGCCATCATCCTGGCCTGTGGACTGTCTCTTTATGAGACGTCTCAGGGTGGAGAGCACGCGTATTTCGACGCGGCGTTGTCACTGACGTTTTTCTTGCTTGGTGGCCGTGTGCTGGAAAAGCGCATGCGGCAAGCTGCGCGTTCGGCGGCCGCTGATCTCGCGGCACTTGAACCTTTGCGCGTGACGCGCATCGAAGGTGAGACCCGGGTGAGTGTCCCAGTCGATGATGTGGCCGAGGGAGACACGCTTTGGCTGGCCGCAGGGGCTCGGGTGCCCGTGGACGGTGCGCTGAACAGTGATGCAGCGCAGGTGGATCGCAGTGCGCTTACCGGGGAGAGCGACGAAATTGCAGTGGCGCGTGGTGCTGCCCTGACGGCGGGAGAAATCGTTCTGACCGGCCCGGTCACAATGCGCACAACCGTTGCCGCCAAGGGATCGACCCTGCGCCGACTGATCCAGATCGCGGCCCATGCCGAAGGGTCTAAGAGCCGCTATACCAGCCTTGCCGACCGGGCTGCGGGCGTCTATGCACCGCTCGTCCATGGTCTGTCCTTTGCTGCATTCATAGGCTGGTCCATGGCGACGGGTGACATGTATCACGCCCTCAAAATCGCCATTGCGACGCTGATTATCACATGCCCCTGTGCCTTGGGTCTTGCTGTGCCGGCGGTGGCGACCGTTGCAACCGGGCGACTGTTCCGCATGGGCTTGCTGGTCAAATCCGAGACGGCGCTGGAGCGTTTGGCAGAGGTGGATACGGTTGTTTTTGACAAGACCGGCACACTGTCTGCGGCAGCGCTTGTACCATCCCAAGAGATGCCGGTTGAGGCACGCGAGATACTTAAAGCGTTGGCGCAGGCTTCGGCACACCCACTGAGCCGCTCCGTTCTGCCTCTGCTAAAGGATGTCAGGGTCGCTGATCTTGAAGGCATATCCGAGCACCGCGGCAACGGCGTCTCCGGGCTTTGGAATGATCAGACGGTGCGTTTCGGTAATGCCGCCTGGATCGGGGCTGGTCAGGGCACAGTCCTGCAAGTCGGGGATACGATTTACCCCCTCGAACGGCGTGAACAAATTTTTACGGATGCCGCCGATACTGTCGAGCGCCTGCGAGAGATGGGCTTTGATGTGCATATGCTGACCGGTGATAGCGAGCGGAACGCGACACGTGTCGCTGCAGAATTGGGCGTCACCCATGTGCACGCCGAGGTGGACCCGGAGGCCAAGCAGGACCTGATCGAGCAGTTGCAGTCCGAAGGCCGCAAGGTCGTCATGGTCGGCGACGGCCTGAACGACACGCTGGCTCTGACGCGCGCTTGGGCGTCCATTGCGCCGGGCACTGCCTTGGAGGCCAGTCAGAACGCGGCAGATGTCGTCCTTTTGGGTCAGCATCTGTCCGGTATTCCAGCGGCAATTGGCATCGCGCGCAGTGCAAGGCGGCGCATTCTTGAAAATTTTGCGCTGGCGGCCTGTTACAACGCTGTGGCGATCCCGCTGTCCCTTGCTGGTTTCGCATCACCGCTGATGGCAGCGCTTGCAATGTCCACCAGTTCCATCACTGTTACCTTGAACGCTCTGAGAACAAAGGCATAGCCATGAATGTTCTTGTTATCCTGGTTCCGTGTTCGCTCATCCTTGGGCTTGGTGCACTGGTGGCCTTCGTCTGGACGATGAAGAGCGATCAGTATTCTGATCCCGAAGGTGATGCCCAGCGCATCCTGTTGGACGATGATGAGACGACCTAGAACGCGACGCGATCGCCACCTTTGAGGTCCAGAATGTCCCGGGCTTCATCTGGGCTTGCAACCTCGCAGCCCAAGTCTTCGACGATACGCCGGATTTTGGTGACTTGTTCGGCATTCGACTGCGCGAGCCGTCCACGTGTGATAAACAGGCTGTCTTCCAACCCGACCCGCACATTGCCGCCCATTTGGCTGGCTGTGGTGGCAAGGGGCATCTGCGCAGCGCCAGCCCCGAGCACCGACCATCGGTAGTCGTCGCCAAAGAGCCGGTCGGCGGTGCGTTTCATGAAGATCAGGTTATCAACCTCGGGCCCGATGCCGCCCAGAACGCCGAACACGAATTGCAGGAAAACCGGCGCCTTGAAGAGGCCGATATCCATGCAGAATTTCAGGTTGTAGAGATGACCGACATCATAGCATTCGTGTTCGAATTTGATGTCATGCGGGGCCAGCTCTGTCGCCGCCTGTTTGATGTCGGCAAAGGTATTGCGGAAGATGTTCGCCTCTGATCCTGCGATGTATTCCTTCTCCCAATCGTGTTTCCACGTGTCGTAGCGGTCGGCCAGCGGGTGAAAGGCAAAGTTCATCGACCCCATGTTGAGCGAGCACATCTCGGGGCTGAAGTGGACCGCTGCTTTTATCCGATCCTTGATAAGCATGGTCGGTGCGCCACCCGTGGTGATGTTGAGCACGGCGTCTGTCGATTGTTTCACACGGCTCAGAATGCCAGCGTAATTTTCTGGCTCGACAGATGGGCGGCCGTCTTCGGGGTCACGGGTGTGCAGATGCAGGATTGATGCGCCTGCCTCTGCCGCAGCGATTGCCTGTTCTGCAATGTCGTTGTGGGTAATGGGCAGATGGTCGGACATGGTCGGTGTGTGGATGGCCCCGGTGACCGCGCATGTGATGATCGTTTTTTGCTTGGCCATGGTCACGTATCCTTTGGGTCGTTCAGTTTGATGCGGTAGCTGAGCGGAAAGAGCTCAAAGTCGTAACGGTCTCGGATCAGCCCCCAGACGCCCTTGGGGGCTTTCAGCATGACCACGATGGCGACCGCGCCGAGCACCATCAAGTAGATGGTGCCGAAATCGGCCAGTGTTTCACGCAGGAGGAAGAACAGGAGCGTGCCGATGATCGGCCCCTCAAGCGTACCAATGCCGCCGATCACGACGATGAAGATGACAAAGGCCGTCCAGTCGTTGACTGAGAATGCGGCATCGGGCGAGATGCGTAGTTTTTGCAGAAACAGAAGGCCACCGATAATCGCTGTGAAGGCGGATGTGACAACATAAACCTCCAGCTTCGTGCGCCAGATGTCGATGCCGAGGCCGCTGGCCGCCACTTCACTGTCACGGATGGCTGTCAGCGCAAGACCTCGACGCGAACGCAGGAACAGGTAAACGGCCGTGATCACGAGGACTGCGGCACCCAGCGCGAGCCAGTAGCTGAGCGCTTCGCGCGCCGAGCGCCCGTCAGCTAGCGAACGGACGATGCCCACCGGCAGGGAGCTTCCGGACCCGCCGCCCAGCGCAGAGATCTGCGCGAAGGTCAGGCGAAAAACTTCGGCAACCACCCAAGTGCCGATAGCAAAATAGGCGCCTTTAAGACGGAAGATGAGGGCTGCAATTGGGACCGACAGGACGGCAGCCAGCATGCCGGCCACCAGGATCGCCGTGATCGGATGCAACCCGCCAAAGATCGTCAACGCGAACAGCATGTAGCCGCCAAAGCCCACGAACGCCTGCTGGCCGACAGACACGAGGCCCGCGTAGCCCGCCATTAGGTTCCACAGGCAGGCGAGGGACAGGTAGAGGAAAATTTCACCCATCAGGCGCAGGTCGGCGCGTCCTGCCCACCATGGGGCTGCAGCCAAGACGATCAGGGCCAACACGGCAACGATCATTGCGATGCGGCTGGCACGGGTAGCGCGGTATACAGTTGGGGCGACCATCAGTGCTGGACCCGTGGGAACAAGCCGTTCGGACGCACGGCCAAAACGACAAGGAAGGCGATGTGACCCGCGAGGACTTGCCAGCCTGGATCGATTTTGGCCCCGATAGTTTGGGCGACGCCTAGGATTACGCCGCCGGCGAGGGTGCCCCAAAGGTTGCCAAGGCCACCGATTATCACAGCTTCGAACCCGAAGATGAGGCGACCACCGCCAATAGAGGGGTCAAAGCTGGTGCGGATGCCCAGCAGGATTCCGGCGATGCCGGTCACGGCAAGGGCCAACGCCATGGCGAGGCCAAAGACATGCGCCTTGTTCAGGCCCATCAACTGCGCGATGTCCTGGTTGTCGGACACCGCGCGGAAACCGCGACCAAGGGCGGTGGAGTAGAACATCCATTGCAGCCCGGCGATGACGCCAACAGCGATGGCAAAAGTCAGCAGGGGCAGGATGCCAATTGTCAGGCTACCCAAATTGACGCTGGCCGTCTCGATGGCCCCGGCGGACAGTTTCTGCGGATCGGCGGAATAGCCTTCAAGCAGCGCGTTCTGGATAATCACAGACAAGCCAAAGGTGACCAGCAGTGGTGGCAGGATGTCCGGCCCCAACGTCTGGTTCAAGATGCCGCGTTGCAAGACGTAACCGATCACCGCCATCACGGGCAGCACCAGAAGGGCGGCGGCAAAAGGGTGGACGCCGAACATCATTGTGGTGCTAAGCCCGAGATAGGCAGCGAGGATAATGAGATCTCCATGCGCGATGTTCACCAGTCGCATCACGCCAAAGATCAGCGACAATCCGGCGGCGAAAAGGGCATAGAGACCGCCCAGCAGAACGCCCTGTACGATTACGCCAATCCACTCGATCATGCGGCAACTCCGAAATAAGCGGCGGTGATTTGGTCTCGGGTGACGTCACCCGTAGCCCCGCTCAGGGACACGCGCCCTTCTTGCAGGCAGAACACGCGAGAGGAGACCTCGAGCGCTTTGCTGATATCCTGTTCGACCACCAGCGCTGTCATGCCGCCGCCGATGATGCCCGGCAGGGCGTCATAGATCGTTTTGATGATGACGGGGGCGAGACCGAGGCTGATTTCGTCGAACAGGATCACTTCGGGGTTGGCCATGAGGGCCCGGCCGATGGCGACCATTTGTTGTTGACCGCCCGAGAGGGATGTTGAGGCTTGGCTGCGCCGTTCCTTGAGAACCGGGAAAAGGTCGTAGACCTTGCCGAGCGACCATGGGCCGGGGCGGGCAACCTTGCCACCGAGCAGTAGGTTTTCCTCGACCGAGAGTGATGGGAACAGCTGGCGTCCTTCGGGCACCAAGGCAATGCCGCGATAGGCGACCTCGTCCGCGCGTAGGGTGCCTATGCCCTCGGTCTTGAACCGCACCTGTTCCGGCGCGTTGGACATCAGCCCGGAAATGGAGCGCATAAGCGTGGTCTTGCCCGCGCCATTGGCGCCGATGATCGCGACGACCTCGCCCGCGTGGATATCCATGTCTATGCCGTAGAGCGCCTGGAAGTCGCCGTAGTGCGCATCAAGGCCACTGAGCGACAGGATAGGGTCAGACATCAGGGTCCACTCCCAGATAGATTTCCTTGACCTCTGGGCTGTCCATAATCTCCTTCGGTGCGCCCTCGGCGATCTTCTTGCCGAAGTCGATCACGATCAGCCGGTTCACCACAGCCAGCAGCGCGTGGACCACATGTTCAATCCAGATGATTGTAGTGCCCTTGGCATGTACAGCCTTGATCGTGTCGATAAGCGCAGTGCATTCGGCTTCTGTCAGCCCACCTGCGATCTCATCGAGAAGGAGGAGTTTGGGTTGCGCCGACAACGCACGCGCCATCTCAAGCCGCTTGCGGTCTAGCAGAGTGAGTGAGCCTGCCCGTTGGTTTGCTTTAGGTAAAAGTCCCGTGTCCGTCAGGACCTGCAGCGCATGGTTTTCAGCGTCGCGACCCGAGAGGCCCGCGCCCTGCATAGCACCGACAAGCGCGTTTTCGTAGACTGTCATGCCGCCAAAGGGCTGGGGCACTTGGAAGGACCGGGCAATGCCAATCTTGCAGCGTTTGGCAGCGGAGGTGGCAGTAATGTCTGCTCCTTGAAAGATGATCCGGCCCGCATCAGGGCTCAGCGCGCCGGTGATGAGATTGAAAAGTGATGTCTTGCCCGCGCCATTGGGCCCAAGGATGCCCACGGCGTCGCCTTGGGCGATCTCTAAGCTTGAGTCGTCGGCGACCTTGACGGCACCGAACGACTTTTGCAGGCCGTGAATAGACAAAAGGGCAGACATCGCTGTGCTTTAGCCCAAGAGTTGCAGGTCGCCGCCCACCGGAATCTGTGGTGCGTGGCTGTTGTTTGTGATGACCAGCTCGACTTCATCGCCTGCTTTCTGCCATTGCCCCGACACCAGCGGTGTTTTGGACACATTCGGCACAGGGCCGTTTGACCAGTTCACGTCGCCCACGATGGTCGAGATGTTGGTGCCCGCGATGGCGGCGGCGTTGGCCTCGAAGTCATCAAGGTCCTCGGACCGGGAGATGACATCTGCCACCACTTCGAACAGCGCGTGCTTGAAGCCGATGGGCTGCGTCCACGGACGGCCTGTAGCAGCAGTGAAACCGTTTGCCAGATCACCTGCCGAAATGCCGGTCAGAGACGAGTTGAACGGGTGGTTTGGGGACCACCAGATTTCGGTCGTCAGACCAATACCGCGATCACCCAAGGCCTCAATGGCCGAGGGGAACAGCAGCGCCTTGCCGATGGTCGCGACCTTGGGGTTGAAGCCCTGTTGTGCGGCTTGCGCCCAGAAGGTGCCGAAATCCGGCGGGATCATCACGCCGGTGATGATTTCGCAGCCTGCATCCTTGAAGGCGGAGATGTAGTTCGAGAAATCGTCCGTCAGAGGTTGGAAACGACCGGGATCAACCAATTCGAACCCTTGCGCGGCAAGTGGTTTGGGCAGGCCCAGTTCCGCGTCACCCCATGCGTTACCGTCTGCGTCATTCGGGAATAGGCCGCCCACTTTCTTGGCAACACCGCTGCCGTCCCAGAGGCTGGTGAAATTGGCGATGACATCCTCAAGTCCCCAGAAGAAATGGTAGGTGTATTGGAAGGCTTCCGCAGGGTTGCCGCCACGGCCAAAGAAATAGGGCTGCCAAGGTGCGTCGGTCGTGATGCAGGGCACTTCATTGATCTCGGCCTGGTCTGCCACTGGGTTTGTCGTGTCAGGGGTCGCGGCAGCGGTGATGATGTCCACTTCATCCGACAGGATCAGTTCGGCGGCCACTTCAGCGGCCCGGTTGGGGTTGGACTGACTGTCCTTCTTGATGATCTCTATGTTGTAGGACTTGCCGTTGTTGGTCACGCCGCCTGCGAAATGGGCGCGCAAACCTTCGAGGATGTAATCATCGGCTTCCGCGAAGCCGGCAAGCGGGCCAGTAGACGGTGTCACGAACCCCACCTTTATGGTCGGATTGGCAGCGTAGGCCCGCGTGGAACGCAGGATTGCGGGTGCCGCGACGCTCGCGCCCAACCCAGCCAACAGACGGCGGCGTGTTATATCAGTTCTCATGTTTTCCTCCCAAAGATGCGGTTCGGGTATTCGCCGATCCGGTTGCGCGGACCATTTTGGCATGGCTTGGCGCAGTCTCGCTCTCCAGACCTATCACATGCAAAAGATGATCCTGATCCGATTTGAATGGTCATTTATAACTCAGCGTTATGACTCAGCGGCATTTTGAAACATCCCTTCAAGTGCGCTCAAGTGAAGTGCGACCCGCGTTTTTGTCCGTTCAAGATCGCCTTGGGTCCATTTGCGAAACCCATGACCCGAAGCCATACCGGTTCTATCCTCATCCAACAGCTCTTGGAGGAGGGGTGACGGATCAGGTCTTGCATCGAGGTCGAACAGAACTTGGCGGTGTATGTCCTGGGTGAGTTCCAACCCGACTAGATCGGCGTTTTCGAGCGGACCAAGAACGGCGAGCCGACGGCCAAAACTGGCTTTTACCACGTCATCAACAGCCTTTGCAGAACAAATCCCCTTTTCAACAAGGCTGATCGCTTCCCGCCAAAGCGCGTGTTGCAATCGATTGCCGATAAAGCCGGGCACATCCTTTTCGACCAGCGCCGGGGTTTTGCCTGCGTCCTCGAGCAGGTCAATCATCTTGTCCGCGACTTCGGGATCAGTCCATTCTGTTTTTACCACCTCGACCAGCGGGATCATGTGAGGCGGGTTCCACCAATGGGTGCCAAGCGCGCGTTGGCGAAGTTTAAGGTGCTCCATGATCTTGGTGATCTGGATAACCGACGTGTTCGAGGCGAGAATGGCGTCGCGAGGCGCGTGTGCCTCGACCTCGGCAAAAATCGCTTGTTTCAATTCCAGCTTTTCGGGTGCGGCTTCGAAGATGACTGCCGCATCGCTCACTGCTGCTTTGATCCCATCGCACAACTCGATCCGTTTGAGTATCCTTGCGATGTCATTGTCGGATGTACCTAGCAGCCGCAGGCTGTCGGACACGCGTTGTGGCAGGCTTTGCAGCGTTTCCTGTGCCGGATCGTGTACGGCGACGTAGTGACCTGCACGCGCAAAGGTCAGGGCAATGCCATGCCCCATCAACCCTCCGCCGATCACTGCAATTTGCTGGTTCTTGTTCATGCCTCACCCCGCCGTGTAGCCGCCATCGGCATAAAGTATGTGGCCGGTGTAGAAGTCTGAGGCGCGGGACGACAGGAACAGGAGCGGGCCAGCCAGATCCTCTGGCTCGCCAAGGCGCCCCTTGGGCACGCGTGTCAAGAACCCTTCGCGCACGGCTTTGGCATCGTCGGTGTCTTCGAACATCCACGCCGTGAGCGGTGATCGGAAGACAGTGGGTGCAATAGCGTTTACGGTGATCCCGGTTGGGCCGAGTTCGCATCCCAATGCCTTGGTTATCCCGTCAACTGCCGCCTTTGAAGCGCAGTAGGCGGTGTAACCCGCCGGGTGTCCCAAAAGGCCTCGGGCAGAAGACATGAGAACGATCTTGCCCCCGTCGCCCTGCGCTTGCATCTGTACGCTCGCGGCCCGGGCCATCAGCCAGCTTTGGGTGACGTTGGCGTTCATGACGCCTTCGAACGTTTCGGGGGGCATGTCTGCGATCTTGGCCACTTTATTCATGCCCGAGGCAACGACAAGAATGTCCAGCTGTCCAAACGTCTTGACAGTTTCCGACACCAGAGCCTCGCAGGCGAGTTCCGTATCGGGGCGTGCGTTGATCTGATGCGTGTCACCGGTGCACGTGTTTGCGACTTCTGCCATCGCACCGGCATTGCCTGCGGCAAGGACAACCTTGGCACCGGCACCCGACAGACAACGAGCGGCAACCGCTCCAAACGCACCGGAGGCACCGGTGATCAGGGCGACCTTGCCGGAGACATCAAAGAAGGACAGCGGATCGTCGAGGCTCATGGCTGTTCTCCAGTGGGATAGGGGATCACAACAAGCATTTTGCAAACGTGATTGCTGCGGTTTTCGATTTTGCGCACTTCACCTGGCGGGACCGTGCAACTGTCCATGGGACCAAGCACCGTGTCCGCGCCGTCAACGGTTACGGTCATTTCCCCATCCAGCACGACATAGATCTTTTCAAATGGCGTCGCATCAGGCCCGGCACCGCCGCCGGGAAGGAACTGCGAATATCCGACCCATTGGTTTTCCGGTCCACCGTCCTCGAACCCCTGAAGGCGCAGGCCAGTGACACCCCAATGGTTTGGGGCGTCATAGGGTTGAGCATCAGTGAAGCGCTTGACAAGCATCAGAAATTCTCGCCCGCCTCGATGCGATAACCTTGGGATTTGTCCATCATGGCAACAAGGCGGATGATGCAACCGTCGCCTCGGTCCCAGTTCCAGGGGAAGAAAGCAAAGGTGACCCGCTTGCCCGTAACGCGGTCAAGGTCGCCGCCAACGTTCTCGATGCCCAGAATACCATTCGAAAAGAGTTTCTGGTGCACGGGTTCCCATTCTGGGAAATCAACCTCCCACGGAGTGCCGCCGGACCATTCGAGGTACTCTTTCTCAAGGTGCGGCAGGATCGGGCCATTGCGCTGTGGGCCGATCGCGGTGGCCAACGGGTGATCGTTGGCTTGCGTATCGTGACCCACGACCTTTACGCCCCTTTCAACCATCCAATCGGCGGCAGATGGCACAAGACCAGGGCAGTAAGCAAAGTAATCACCATCTTCGTATTGCTTGTGCCAGCCCGTATTGATGATGAGCACGTCATTCTTGCGGATCGCGTGGCCGCAAGCCTTTTCAAGATCATCACCGGTGATCTGTTCCCATTTCTTCTTTGGGATGCTGACAACGAGGCCAGAGCCGAAGAAATGGGGCAGGGGCACCTCGTCAATGAAAGGCGTTCCCTGGACCACATGGGCGGGTGCGTCGATGTGAGTGGTGACGTGCATCGTCGTTGTGATCGTCTGGCTCAGCACTCCGGACTTCGCCATGTAGTGCTTGCGATCGATCTGTACGTCTTTGAAATACGGCCAGTTTGGGCATTGGAAACCATACCGGTGGCTCAGGTTCACGAACTCGAGGCCCATGTCGTTGTTGTCGTTTTCCTGGAAATCGATCCCGCGAATGTTGACGACCATCGGCTCCTCCCAAAGCTTCGTATTGCTGTCCCGTATTATGGTGCGTATGTATCACATAGCGGTCAACGTTTGATTTGACGGAACATAGGAAACAAGCGTTTTGGTGCTGTCTGGTCAAAATGCAATCGATACAAGAGTTCGCTGTAAGGTAAAAAGATGTCGAAAAATCAGGGTATTCAGGTCATTTCGCGTGCGGCTGACATTCTGCGCTTGTTGGGCCGTGAGACAGGCGGGTTGAGCCTTGGCCAGATTGCCAAGCGGGTTCAGCTGCCCCGCTCTACGGTACAGCGCATTGTTGCGGCGCTTGTGACTGAAGGATTTGTATCCACCGAGCGTGGAGATGGAGGAATCAGGCTTGGCCGCGAAATTCAAAGCCTGGCCCAGGCGGTGTCATCGGACATGCGGACGCGCCTGCGCCCCGTCATGGAACGGCTGTCGGACGAAACGGGGGAGACGGTTGATTTGGCAGTTCTTGAGGGCGCACAAATGTTGTTCGTCGATCAAATCGAAGGCAGCCATCGCCTGCGCACCGTGTCGCGGATCGGAGAGTATTTTCCCCTGACCACGACCGCCAATGGGCGCGCAGCGCTGGCTTGCATGCGCCCTGAGCGGGCGCTTGCCCTGATCCGCGCCGAACATAGGTCACGTGGCCCATATGCACCGCCATTGTCGGACATCATCGACGGTATCGATGCTATCCGAGAGGGTGAACTGGCATGTGATGAGAACGAACACACGGATGGTATTTGCGCGATGGGATTTGCGGTGGCGGACCAGACGGGTGACATTTTCGCGGTATCAGTTCCCGTCCCAAGCTCACGTTATGACCGGGTTAAACCTGCTTTGGCCGACTCTGTTCGCGCCGCTATTTCAATGCTTCAGGCATAGCGCAGACGCCACATTGTGACCGCGATATCTGGGCGGTTCGTTCTCGGCTTGGTGCGCGTGATGCGGGAACTGAAGCCGTTCGTCGCGATGGGGATCGGATGGTCGACAGGTAACTTCACAAACTACCTAGTTGGCACGTTCCGATAGCAATGCACTTGCCGTTTGGTTCGAATACCACTCTGGTGCAGGTAGGCCGAATAATTGTCTGCAACTCCTTGTGCCCTCTGTCGAGGCAACCGCATGCCATGTCTAAGTTCCTGCAAAACTGATATTTTGGGTTTGCAAAACCCGATCGAAATTGATGTCAGCCATCGGTGTTATGCTGCTGACGCAAAGGTGCTCGGGCTCTGGATAGTTTTCCCGGTGGGCAGATCGATTGACGCTTTGATGGCGTCGGAACTACGCCTATCGCGTTTGACAGAAAAACCCATCAGTAGTTGAAATTTTGTGGGTTTATTTCTTTTATCGCCTCTTTTCACAAAGATATTTTTCGAGGGTCTTCGGCCAATGCCTTTCGATCTTGCTTGGGTGGATTTGTTCCGACTCTACATTCTTCGGGGCGAGGCGACAACTTGGCATGCAGTCCTCTCCATCATATACGTTGAAAGCTACGAAACGGCGACGGTGCCGGGGGGAACCGTCATTCGCGGCGTGGCGCGGTTTTCCGGTGATGTCGATCTCCCTAGCTTTGATCCCACCACAGGCACGCTCACTGCCGGCGCTGCAAACGCGGAAGGGCACCCTCGAAACCAACCTGATCGGTCTGAACCATGGCTCGACATCACGGACACTCGGGTTGAGTTTTTCACGACCGTACCGCGCGTCGCGGGCGCAATCATCGCGAACGGGGTTGCTACAGTTTCAGGGGGTGATGCTGACTTTCAGCCGATGCGTGACGTTCTTGATGCGCTGGACACGCCGCCTATCGATCCACCGCCGTCGGACTATCCCAATACGGGGTTCACGCCGGATCTGATCCTAGCCGGGATCGAATTGCGGCCACCTTTCCTGCAACCGGCAGAGATGCGGTCAGATGGTTTGCTAGTTCCGCACACGAAACGCACGGACGTTGTATTTCATCTGCCCAAGATCAAACCGCGTGTGACACAGGGATCAGATGCCAACGCGCAGGTACAGGTATGTCTGGTGTCGCTCGGCGCAACGGGTCTGGATGATCCGGGTGCGCGGGCCGCGGTCGAACTGGTTCCGATAGAGCCAAGCCATGCCTTCATCGGGCCGGGCCGCGTTGTCGGGTTTGGATTTCGCTCAGCTCACCTTGATCTGTCAGACGGCTATGCGCCACCGGAAATCCTCTCCCAATTCGGGTTTGATGAAGCATGGACCGGGCTCTACCTGCCTGAAATCCGCATCTTCTTTGCACCAAACGGAGCCGAGGACTTTGCGGTCAATGCGGGTGTTGAGAACCTGCTGATCGGGCTTGGCGGGTCGAATGGCGTTACCGGTGATTTCGATGTTGCAATGATCAACCAAGGCAGTGGTGATCTTGCCATAGGTGCCCACTTCTTCACCGGTAACCGACAGGGCATTGGGATCTCCAGAACCAGCCCCGGTGCTGCAACGGCTGCCTTACCGGACACCACACGGCTGGCCGTGAATGTGCGCGGTGGCCGCGCGCCTCGTAGCGTGACTGTCGATCAGACCATCGCGCAAGGCCATAGTGCAAAGGTGCGCGCGCAACGGGTGATCTCAATGGCGGCTCGCATGGGCATCGCCCAACGTGATGGCATGGGATTACCGACCTCGGATTTCATCCGTCTCCAGCGTCCGGCCGCAGCCTTTTCGCTTGTTCGCGATCTCGTCGAACAAGGCGGGTTGGGACGGCATGAACCAAATTGGGAGGGGCCAAGCGATGCTACGGTCATCCCACAAACAGCAGATGTCGCCGACCCGGATGGCAGTGATGGCGCCAACCTAACGCTCTTCCTCGCAGCCCTGTTGAGTTGAACAAGAGCGCCACGCGCAAAAACAGTGGTTCTTAAAGGTATGTGGTGCCGCTGAAGGGACTCGAACCCCCGACCCCATCATTACGAATGACGTGCTCTACCAGCTGAGCTACAGCGGCCTGATGGCGGGGGTTATACTTTATGTGCACCGCAGGGCAAGGGGACAAGATCAAGAGTTGGAGCGGTTAAGTCCACCTTAAACTCGATGATCTAGATGCCTACTGAATATGGTTTAAAAATGATGTGACAGCCTTGTTGAAACTGCTTCTGACAGCCATCCTCGTCTCATGTTGCGCGACACACGCGGCGGCAGGGGAACAAACAACCGTCCGTGGCTTGGCGGATCAGGCCGTGTTGGTTCACCGCATAACCAAATCCGTGTGTCTGCTCTTTGTCGGGGCACAAACCCCCGTGCACGCGGAAGATGTGGCTGCATCAGTGAGGGAGCTCAACAGTTTGTCGTCAGCTATCGCCGCGCAACCCGGCGCAGATATCGGCCTGGCAGATGAGGTTGCGACCCTGACAAAATCCGCCCAACAGATTGTTGCAGGGGATCGGCACACTGTTCCCGTGACCTTGCTGATAAAGACCAACCCGACGCTCGCATCCCGCTACAGTCAGATGCGCTATCGGGCGGCCTCCGAGGTAGCAAGCAAGTACCAAAACTCTTATGCAGTACTGCACGAACTGCGTGTCGTTTCGCAGGCCTTTCAACGGGATTTGTGCCTGTTCCTCACGGGCCTGGCGTCAACAGGCGCTGAGCGCGCGATGATTGAGCGCATTGCCTACTTCAAAGCGTCCCTTGACGCTCTGGTGTCCGGCGACCGGGCGACTGGTCTGGAGGCTGCGCCAAACATTCACATCAAGATTACGCTGGGAAAAGTTGCTGCCAAGTGGAACACCTTGCAACCTATCCTGTCCGCGGCGGCCTCGGGTGGTCCAATAGATCCGCGCGACGTGCAGTTGGCCTCGGTCCTAGGGGACGCGATATTGAACAACCTTGATCAGATTTCTGACCGGTTTCTCGACCTGTAGGATCTATGCCTGCAGGGCTTTCACCCCCACATCTCCTTGTGACTGTTCACGGATCGCCAATGCCGCCGCATAGGCCCCGGCAGCCGTCGTGAAATAGGGAATCTTGTCATACAAAGCGATCGACCGGATTGATTTGCTGTCCTCAACCGCCTGTGCGCCCTCGGTCGTGTTAAAGACCAACTGAATGCCATGGTCTTTCATCATATCGGTGACGTCAGGACGTCCTTCGTAGACCTTGTTGACCGTACCGCAAGGCACACCGTTCTCTTCCAGCCAGCTTGCCGTGCCGCGCGTTGCAACCGTTGTAAAACCCAACCCGTGCAGGATCTGCGCGGCCTCCAGCATTTGTGGCGTTTTGTCCATATCCTTGATGGAGATGAACGTGCATCCCGCATCTGGCAGAACCATGCCCGCGCCCATCTGTGCCTTGAGGAATGCGCGCGCAAAAGTGCGATCCCATCCCATGACCTCTCCGGTCGAGCGCATTTCCGGTCCCAGAATGGTGTCTACGCCCGGGAACCGTGCAAACGGCAGAACAGCTTCCTTGACCGAGAACCAGGGCATATTCGGGTCGGCCAAAGTCATTGGATCTGCCAGCGGAAGCACACTGTCGTAGCTTGCATCAGCATCATATGGGGGGCGTTGCGGGAAATTCGAGAGCGGCTCACCTGCCATGATACGCGCCGCGATGGACGCAATCGCACTGTCCGTAGACTTTGCCACGAACGGCACGGTCCGAGAGGCGCGCGGGTTGACCTCGATCAGGAAAATGTCGTTGCCCTGAATGGCAAACTGGACGTTCATCAATCCTACGACATTCAGCGCCTTTGCCAGTGCGTGTGTCTGAATTTCAATCTCGGCAATGACATCAGCAGACAGTGAGTATGGGGGCAGTGAACAGGCGCTATCGCCGGAGTGCACGCCTGCTTCCTCAATGTGCTGCATGATGCCAGCAACATGTACGTCTGTGCCATCGCACAGAGCGTCTACATCCAACTCGACCGCGCCCGCCAGATAGCTGTCAAGCAACACAGGGCTATCACCGGAAACCACCACGGCTTGGGAAATATAGCGTTCAAGGTTGGCCTGGTCGCGTACAATTTCCATCGCGCGCCCACCCAGGACATAGGATGGGCGGATCACCAACGGGAACCCGATCTCACCGGCAATCTCCAGCGCCTCGGCGTCTGAATGCGCGATACCGTTCTTGGGTTGTTTCAAGCCAAGATCGTTCACAAGTGCCTGGAACCGTTCGCGATCTTCGGCCAAATCGATGGCGTCTGGCGTCGTCCCAAGGATCGGAATGCCAGCTTCATTCAGTGCGTTGGCCAGCTTCAAAGGTGTCTGCCCGCCGAATTGCACGATCACCCCGTGTAGCAGGCCATTCTCCTGCTCAACCCGCAGGATTTCCATGACATGCTCAAAGGTCAGCGGCTCGAAATAGAGGCGATCCGACGTGTCGTAGTCCGTCGATACCGTTTCGGGATTGCAGTTGACCATGATGGTTTCATAGCCCGCCGCCGTCAGGGCAAAACAGGCGTGACAGCAGCAATAGTCAAACTCGATCCCCTGACCGATCCGGTTTGGACCACCCCCAAGGATCACGACCTTCTTACGGTCCGACGGGCGGGCCTCGCATTCAACCTCGCCGAAGACAGGCGTTTCGTAGGTCGAGTACATATAAGGCGTTTGGGCTTCGAACTCGGCGGCACAGGTGTCAATCCGTTTGAAAACGGCGCGAACACCCAGATCCTCGCGTATGCGGCGTACCTGATCTTCGCCGCTTTCAGTCAACTGGCCCAAACGCGCGTCGGTGAAGCCCATCATCTTGAGCGCACGCAGCCCCTCTTCGGTCGCGGGCAGGCCTGCGCTGCGGACCTTTGCTTCGGTGTCCACGATTTCCCGGATACGGGCCAGGAACCATGGATCGAACTTGGTCGCACCAAAGATGTCGTCATCGCTCAACCCGTGCCGCATGGCTTGCGCAATAAGGCGCAGCCGGTCCGGAGTCTGGGCCGAAATGGCCTTGACCACCGCGGCCTTGTCTGGTGCGCCGGGGATATCGATGTCGTCCAGACCGGTCAGGCCGGATTCCATGGATGCCATCGCCTTTTGCAGGCTTTCATGGAACGTGCGACCGATGGCCATCACTTCGCCTACGGATTTCATCGCTGTGGTCAGGGATGCCTCGGAACCAGGGAATTTCTCGAACGCGAATTTCGGGATTTTGGTGACGACATAGTCGATGGTCGGTTCGAACGAGGCCGGCGTGACCTTGGTGATGTCATTGTCCAACTCATCCAGCGTGTAGCCAACCGCCAGCTTGGCTGCGATCTTGGCAATCGGAAAACCTGTCGCCTTCGAAGCCAGCGCTGACGACCGCGACACACGCGGGTTCATCTCGATCACCACCATGCGCCCGTCATCAGGGTTGATCGCCCACTGTACGTTGGACCCGCCCGTTTCCACGCCGATCTCGCGCAGCACTGCGATCGAGTGATTGCGCATGATCTGGTATTCTTTGTCCGTCAGCGTCAGGGCAGGGGCTACGGTGATGCTGTCACCGGTGTGCACGCCCATCGGGTCAACGTTTTCGATGGAACAGACGATGATGGCGTTGTCGGCAGTGTCGCGCACCACCTCCATCTCGTATTCCTTCCAACCCAGCAGGCTTTCGTCCACAAGGATCTGGCCCACGGGCGACGCGTCCATGCCAGAGTGACAAATCGCCATATAGTCGTCGCGGTTATACGCAACTCCGCCGCCCGTGCCGCCAAGGGTAAAGGCCGGGCGGATGATGGCAGGCAGACCAATGTCTTCCAGTGTCTCAAGTGCAATGGCAACACCGGCAGCAAGGTCCTTGTTGCCATTTTCGTCCTTGGGGGCCGTCACGATGGTGGCGCGCGGATTCTCGATTCCCAGCCGGTCCATCGCCTCGCGGAACAATTTGCGGTCTTCGGCCATCTCGATGGCATCGCGCTTGGCGCCGATCATCTCGACGCCGAACTTGTCCAGCACGCCCATTTCTTCAAGCGCAAGGGATGTGTTCAGGCCGGTCTGTCCACCCATCGTCGGCAGTAATGCGTCGGGGCGTTCCTTCTCAATGATCTTGGCAACCACTTCGGGCGTGATCGGCTCGATATACGTGGCGTCGGCCAGGCCCGGGTCGGTCATGATGGTCGCGGGGTTCGAGTTGACCAGGATGACCCGGTACCCTTCTTCCCGCAGCGCCTTGCAGGCCTGCGCGCCCGAGTAGTCAAACTCGCAGGCTTGGCCAATCACAATGGGACCCGCGCCGATAATCATGATCGACTTGATGTCGGTACGCTTTGGCATCTTGGCCCCCCGGCAGTGATTCAGTCCGCACCGTCAGGGCGCGAGCAAATTGTCCTGCGTTATAGGGATGGCGCAAGAAGGTGCAAGAGGGGCAAGGCATGCAGAATGCGGAATCTGCGGTCAGGCAGAGACTCTTTTCGGTTGGCGCCCGCTCGCCATGGGGGCGGAAGCATCATGGAGATAGTCTCGCGTCAACGGTACAGCCGCGCGCTTGTGCGCCAATTGCAGGTGATAAACGCCCTGCATCTGATGCTCAAAGGCCAGAATGCAGACCGTCAGATAGTAGCGGAACATCCGGACAAAGCGCTCATCATAGGTTGCCGTAATCTCGTCCAGATGTGCATCAAAACGATCACGCCAGTGCCGGATGGTCTTGGCATAGTGCAAGCGCCAAACCTCAATATCGGTCTGCCACAGACCTGACCGTTCCATCGCGGGCGCCAACTCGGAAAGAGAGGGAACATAGCCGCCGGGAAAGATGTATTTGTTGATCCATGATGAATGCGCGATCGGCGGCGCCGACCGGCCAATCGTGTGGATCAAGGCCACACCATCAGGATCCAGCAATTCGGCCACGCGGCCGAAATACGTGTCGAAGTTGGGGACGCCGACGTGTTCCAGCATCCCGACCGATACAATGCGATCAAAAGTACCCTTCGTATGCCGGTAGTCCTGCAATCGGAAGTCGATCTGATCCGACAGCCCCGTTGCAACTGCCCGCTGCCGGGCGGTTGCCAATTGGTTCTCGCTGAGGGTGATACCGGTCACGCGGCATCCATAGTCCTGCGCAAGGGTTAACGCCATACCGCCCCAGCCACACCCTATATCCAGCACATGCATGCCCGGCTCCAGACACAGTTTGCCTGCTATATGCGCCTTCTTTGCGGCTTGGGCCTGCTCCAGTGTCATCTCGTCATCCCGGAAGTACGCACAGGAATACTGCATGTCCTGATCCAGAAAGAGCCGGTACAGATCGTCCGAAATGTCATAGTGATGGGCAACGTTCTTGCGCGATGCGTTGGGCGTATTGTTTTGAATGAAACGACGCATGTGAAACCGGGCACGATTGGCCACGAGCATCCAGGACGGAATGGTCCCCTTGAAACGGTTGCGGATGATAAGCGTCAATGCGTCATCCAACGTACAGTTTCTCGGCGTGATCTTTTCGTCCATATACCCTTCGCCAAGGCCCAGGTCTGGATTCAAAACCAGTGCGCGCAGGGTTGCCTCATCGGAAATCTCAAGGTGAGCCGATGCCCCGGTGTCTGGCCCATAGTCCCGCGTCGTTCCATCCGGATAGGTCAGGCTAAGACGGTCCTCCACCATCATGCCTGTCAGAAAACGGTCAAGCAGTGTGTCCCACATGATCGCACTCCCCCAAAAAAAAGCACTCCGACACTAAAATTGGGGTGGCTGTTGGGGTTACGTCAAGGGCTAGGGCGCTTCTGCGTCCAGATACGCCCTCACGGTACCTTCAAATGCGCGTGGATCATCTGCGTGCAGCCAATGCCCCGCATTGGGTATCTTCACGAAACGCGTTCTGGGAAACAGGGTGCGGATGATTGGCCGGTGTTCACGCGTGACATAGTCGCTTGCCCCGCCCGAGAGGAAGAGCGCGGGGCCCTCGAACGACGTGTTCATTTTGGGAAAATCAAGAATTGCAGGCATGTTTTCTGCCAATGCATCCAGGTTCAGGCGCCACCGCGCTTCGGCCACGTCCAGCGATTGGGTCAGAAAGCTGCACAAAGCGGGCTCGACTCCCAGGGCTGCAAGTTGGTCGTTTGCCTCGGATCGTCGAATGACTTTCGTCAGATCAACAGCTCGCATTGCGTCGATGTATTGCATCTGGCTGTGGCCATAGCCCACCGGCGCAATATCGCCGACCACGAGCCTTCGCACAGTGTCTGGGCGGTTCAGCGCCAGCATCATGGCGGCTTTGCCCCCCATGGAATGCCCAACGACATCCATCGGCCCACCCAATGTGTCAATTACCTGTGCCAGATCGCCCGCCATATCGGCATAGCCATGATCGTCCGACCAGAAGCTCTGCCCGTGGTTGCGCATGTCCACCGTTATGACGCGCCGCGTGTCAGATAGGCGCTTTGCAATCACACCCCAATTGCGGCCCGATCCATACAGACCGTGCGCGATCAGGACAGGGGGGCTATCGATGTTGCCGTGTTCAGAATAGTTAAGCATACGGGTAGACTTAGCTGTGTTGGGCAGGCGCCACCAGAGGGATTGAGCGCTCGGGAACACGAGGTTAGAAAACGGTATGGAAACGCAGGACAGCATTCGGGCCCGCGCAGCCCGCGTTCAGGGCGCACTGGCCGCAGCATTTGGCGTGCGCGCCAAGTCGCTGGAGGTTGCCCTGCGCCGCACCGGTCGTCGATTGCCCAAACGCCTGCACGCCGAGGCGCACAAGATCGTCGCGGCACAATCGTTCGGAGCGCACCCCCGCCTGATGCGGCAGGTAGATGGCGCAGCGCTGTCTTTGGCCGAAGACCGGATTGTCGGCTTTTTGAGTGGGATAGACCGGGCCGACCGTCGCAAGGGGATGTGGCTGGGGATCGCAGCCGCTGTCGCCTTCAACATCCTGCTGGTGTTCACAGCAGTGATTGTCTGGATGTGGTGGACCGGTCGGCTTTAGTCGATGCTGGATGTTTGCAGCAGGGTGTGACAAGGCTTTGTCCGCCATGGCTTTGAATTACAATCAGGATTTGACCAAGCAACACCATCGCATAGTCGTTTTGGGGGCGACCGGTACAATCGGTCGCGCGACCACAGTGGCACTGCTGCGCAACGGGTATAACGTGACCTGCGTTGTGCGACCAGGTTCTGGTACAACGGACCTGCAGATCAATCTGCACGGCGCAGAGATTGTTGAGGCAGATATCACGGATTCCGACGGCTTGCGCAGCACCGTATTCGCCAATGCCTCATTCGATGCGGTGATTTCGTGCCTAGCATCTCGCAACGGCGCACCCAAGGACGCCATGGCCATCGATCATCATGCCATGGTCGGCGCAATCGAGGCGGCGAAGGCGACAGGGGTTGCGCATTTTGTGCTATTGTCGGCGATTTGTGTGCAGAAACCACGCCTTGCCTTTCAACATGCCAAGCTTGCGGCGGAACAGGCGCTGGTTGCCTCGGGTCTGACCTATTCGATTGTGCGTCCGACGGCCTATTTCAAGTCACTCTCCGGCCAGATCGCGCGGGTGCAGAGGGGCAAGCCGTACCTGTTGTTCGGGGACGGTGAACTGACGGCATGTACGCCAATCAGTGACCGGGACCTAGGGGAATACCTTGTATCATGCCTCGCCGATCCGGGGCTACGAAACCGTATCCTACCCGTCGGTGGGCCCGGAGCTGCTCTGACCCCGCGCTCGCAGGGGGAACACCTGTTCTCGTTGTTGGGGCGCAGGCCCAGGTTCAAACATGTCCCGGTTGGCATGATGCGCGGCATTGCGGGGGCACTGGGCGCGGCAAGCCGCGTGGTGCCATCGCTGTCTGCAAAGGCCGAGTTTGCCCGGATAGGGCTGTACTACGCGACGGAGTCCATGCTTGTTCTTGACCCCGAAACAGGCCGCTACGACCGCGCGGCGACGCCTTCAACCGGTCAGGATACACTGTTTGACTACTATGCCGCCGTCATCAACGGCGAAACCACTGTCGAGCGCGGAGAGCACAGCGTGTTTTGAAAGCCCCCCGCGCGAAGCAGGGGGCTTTGTGATTTATAGGTTCGGATAGAGCGGGAAGCGGGCGCACAGCGCGGCCACTTCTGCTTTCACCTTGGCCTCAACAGCCGCGTTACCATCCTCGCCGTTTGCAGCCAGCCCATCAACAACCTCGATGATCCAGTTACCGATCTGACGGAACTCGGTTTCGCCAAACCCGCGCGTGGTGCCTGCGGGGGACCCGAGGCGGATACCAGACGTGATTGTCGGCTTTTCATCATCGAAGGGCACGCCGTTCTTGTTGCAGGTGATATGCGCCCGGCCCAAGGCCTTCTCCGTCGCGTTGCCTTTGACGCCCTTGGGGCGCAAGTCCACCAGCATCACGTGGGTGTCGGTGCCGTGGGTGACAGTGTCCAGACCGCCCTTGTGCAGTTGATCAGCCAGCGCTTGCGCGTTCTTAATCACCTGCTGCTGGTAGGTTTTGAAGGACGGGTCCAGCGCCTCGCCAAAGGCAACGGCCTTGGCGGCGATGACGTGCATCAGCGGGCCACCCTGAATGCCGGGGAAGATGGCCGAATTGAACTTCTTGGCCAGCGCCTCGTCATTGGTCAGGATCATGCCTCCGCGCGGGCCGCGCAGGGTCTTGTGCGTGGTGGTCGTCGCCACATGCACATGCGGGAAGGGCGAGGGGTATTCGCCCGCGGCGATCAGACCGGCAAAGTGGGCCACATCGGCCAGCACATAGGCGCCGACCTTGTCTGCAATCTCGCGAATGCGGGCAAAGTCAATCACGCGCGGAATGGCCGAGCCACCGGCAATGATCATTTGCGGCTTGTGCTCAAGCGCCAGCGCTTCGATCTGATCATAATCGATGTCCAGCGTGTCGCGGCGTACGCCGTATTGCACAGCATTGAACCATTTGCCCGACTGGTTAGGGCGCGCACCGTGGGTCAGGTGGCCGCCAGCATCAAGCGACATACCAAGGATTGTATCGCCTGGCTGCAGCAGCGCTTGAAACACACCCTGGTTCGCCTGAGAGCCCGAGTTCGGCTGCACATTCGCAAATCCACAATCAAACAGCTTACAAGCACGCTCGATGGCCAGGTTTTCGGCCACGTCGACAAACTGGCACCCACCATAGTAGCGGCGTCCCGGATAGCCCTCGGCGTATTTGTTGGTCATCACCGAACCCTGTGCCTCAAGCACAGCGGCGGAGACGATGTTCTCTGACGCGATCAGCTCGATCTCGTCCCGCTGGCGACCCAGCTCGTCACGGATTGAGCCGAACAGCTCGGGATCACGATCGGCAAGGTTCTGGGTGAAAAAACCATCGGTGCGGTGGGGCGCATTCATGGGAACTCTCCTCGTGTGGACTGAGTCGATTTGATTTGCCGTTTCCTATCGGAAACCGGGCCTTTGAGCAAAGGATGTATCCCGACCAATCGTGCATCACCAGCGACAAAGCGCGCTGGGCGCTGGTAAGGGGCGAAAAGATATGGTTCTTTCGGCACAGAACGAATGCCATAGGAAACTCCAATGCCTCTCAAGATCGCCTTTGCGGCCAGCCGCGCGCCGGTTGCGCAAACAGCGCGGGCGACATTGATCGGGCGCTATGGCGATGTGCCCGCCGAAGCCGCGGACGTGATTGTTGCGCTGGGCGGCGATGGGTTCATGTTGCAGACCCTGCATGCCTCACAGCATTTGAACGTGCCCGTTTACGGCATGAACCGCGGCACAATCGGCTTTCTGATGAACGAATATGGCGAGGCCGATTTGGAAGCACGCCTAGAAGCGGCCGAGGAGGCGGAATTGAACCCGCTGTCCATGACGGCATTGGATACCGGGGGCAAAAGCCATCATGCGCTTGCCATCAACGAGGTGTCGTTGCTGCGGGCAGGCCCACAGGCCGCGAAGTTGCGGATCACCGTGGATGGCCGTTTGCGCATGGACGAACTGGTGTGTGACGGTGCGCTGGTGTCCACGCCTGCAGGCTCAACGGCCTACAATTATTCTGCACACGGGCCTGTCCTGCCCATCGGATCGGACGTGCTGGCACTGACTGCCGTTGCTGCGTTCCGCCCGCGCCGCTGGCGGGGTGCATTGCTGCCCAAAACAGCCAATGTCAGAATTGACGTGTTGGAGGGTGACAAACGTCCGGTCATGGCCGAAGCGGACTCGCGGTCTTTCCGCGACATTGCCGTCGTGGAAATCCAGTCGGAGCCATCCGTCGTGCACCGCATCCTCTTCGACCCCGGTCACGGGCTCGAAGAGCGGCTGATTTCCGAACAGTTCAACTGATTAGCCCTGTGGCGTGATGTAGCCTCTGGCGATCTTCGTGGCCTGCGCCACGTCCAGAATGGGCGGCAACAGGGTCAACAGCTCACCTTCGCCATCCAGAAGGTGCACGAAACTGCCATGGGAGTAGATCCAGCCGTATTCCGGGTCCTGGAACAGTGGCTCGATCTCGACCTTGAAGGCATCGTAGGCCACCTGCAAGGCATCCTCTTCACCAGTCAACCCGATGAAATCCGGATGAATCTCCGCCAGCGGCGCGCCCATCGTATCGACCTGATCCTGATCCGGCGCGACCGTGATCATCACCGGGGTCACATCGATCCCGTCGGCAGCCAGCTCGTCCACCACCTGCGCCATCAATGGTAGGGCAGCAGAACAGATGTTCAGGCAATTGGCATAACCAAAGAACAACAACTGGTGCTTGCCATCCGGATCAGCCTGCGTGCGTGTCTGGCCGTTCTGATCGAGCAGCGCGTAAGGCCCACCAATATCCACTGGAAACGGGCTTTGGCTTGCGGCGGGCATCCCCGCCACAAGCGCCATGGCCATCAAAACCGAGCGCATCACCTCAGAAGTTCTCCGCAATCCAGGTCTCGTCGACCTCAAGTCCCAGACCAAGATACCCTTCCTCAGCGATAATCGCCTTTACGCCGGGATCACGCCGGAACCACGGACCTTTCCCTTTGGCTTCGGGATGTTTGGCGGCCCAGTTCTTGGTCCACTTGTTCGCCTTGATCTTGTCACCACCACCCGGCGGCACAATGGTTTGCACCAGATAGACATTGTTGGCCCCAAGCTCGGGATCATCAATCATCAGCCCATCGACGGTGATGGTCTGGTTGCAGAAGGGCTGCAACTCGACCGCCGCGCCGGTAAAGGCCGGCTGGCTGTTCTTCATCGGCAGGATCAGCGTGTCATCGGCGGTGCGCAACAGACCCAGCTGGCGCTTGCCAGCACCACAGTCGGCCGGGCAATCGCCCGTGAAGGTGCACAACAGGTCAACGACCGTGGCCTCGAACTTGGCTGGCACTTCAGCATAGAGGTTCCAACTGCGCGCTTCGGACCCTTCAGAGAAGTCTTGTGCAACGAGCGGGCTGGCCATCATGGCCAGAAGAGCAATCAGTTTCTTCATTTGTTCGGATCCGGGATCGAGAAGGGGGGCACGTTGCCATAGTCGTCGTGGTTCTGGTTGGTGATATCGAGGTCGGACACCACATCAGACACAACAAGGTAATTCAGGCCGTCACGCTTATAGAGCATGCCGTCGGCCTCGACCGTATGTGCCGCCAGTTTGAGGGTCGTGTCTCCACCGGCCGTCTGGTCATCCTCACCCACCTTGAGCACCATGTAGACGGTGCCGTCTTCGGCAAGCAGGCCAACGGGGATACCGCCGGCACTGCACCACAAGGCGCAAGTGTGATGCGCCGATCCAACGACCGCATCTGGACTGCCCATAACACCCGAGTAGTAACACCAGGTGTCAATAATCTCTCCTGTCACCTGAATACGTGTGCCTTCCGCAGCGTGTCCCGCCAGCGGTAGGCTCATCGCAGCAAGCGCGCTCAGAATGAGTGATCGCATGATACGGCCTTTCCTGTTCAACTGTAACGTCAGGTTGACACTTGTGTTCAACCCGGTCAAATCACGCTTTTGGTTTCGACGCTTTTGTGATCGCTTGGCGCTTGGGTGTGGCTCTGCTATCCTGACAGCCAAAGACAGAGGCAATGAACCCGCCCGCCAAAGTACAGGTATGACAGCACTCAGCAAATATGATCGGCTCGAAGCAACGGGCCTGTGGCGCGACGCGGCGAATGCGCAGCGGCGCGAAGTTATTGTGTCCATCGGGGATGCAACTTTGATCATCTCCGACCTGAATGACCGCGCCATAACGCACTGGTCACTGGCCGCCGTTGAGAAGGGGCCAGCTCCCGACAAGGGTGGCGCGGCGTTTCATCCCGATGGAGACCCGGATGAAGTTCTCGAACTGGGCGCGGACGAAGCGGCGATGATCGATGCCATTGATACGCTGCGCCGTGCCGTTGCGCGAGCCCGGCCCAAGCAGGGCCGACTGCGCTGGGTGGGCGCTGCCGTGTCCGTGTCTGCCGTGGCAGCACTTGCGATTTTCTGGTTGCCCGGCGCATTGGTGGACCACGCCATGCGTGTGGTCCCCCCGGTCAAAGAGGCCGAGATCGGTGCGGCCTTACTGGCCCGGATCGAACGCGTGTCCGGTCAACCCTGCAAAAGTATCGAGGCACGCCCCGGTCTTGTTGCGCTTGCAGGGCGCACCGGGGTGGCACGTGTCGTCGTATTGCCAGCGGGTGTCCGAGAGGCACTGGCCTTGCCCGGTGGTACAGTGTTGGTGAACCGGACGCTGGTTGAAGACTACGAAGAACCGGATGTCGCGGCGGGGTACATCCTTGTTGAACAGACACGCAGCGCCGAAACACCACCTCTGCGCGCCTTGCTGGAACATGCCGGTCCGCGCGCCACGGGCACCTTGTTGACAACTGGATCGCTTCCATCCAGCGCGCTCGAAGCGTTTGCGGAGGACCAGTTGGCCAAAGCCGTTGTTGAAATGCCAGCCGAAACCCTTTTGCCAGCCTTTGCAGCAGCAGAGGTTCGCAGCACGCCTTACGCGCGGGCGCGCGACATTTCGGGCGAGGCGACCTTGCGGCTGATCGAAGCTGACCCGATGTCAGGTCAAGACCCGGTCCCCATTATGCAGGACCGGGATTGGCTTCAACTGCAGGCGATCTGTGAAAGCTGACCACTACTTCCTGACAAAGGCGTCAGAAAAACCCAACGCCCGGCTGCGCGTCAGCCCGTTTGACAGGTCAGCAGACGACCCGAACGGTCCGGCCAGGACAACCTGATATGATTTGCCGCCGCGCTTGAGCTTGCCAATGCGTGCAGGCAGACCAGATCGTGCAATGCGTTGTGCCGCGGCCTTTGCATTGGCCGGCACACCATAAGTTCCCACTTGAACATACCGGCTTTTGAAAACTTGCATCGACGCCTTGGGGACCGCACGCGCGGCAGTTTTCACGACGGGCTCTTCAGCGGACCGCGTTGAAACGACAGGTTGCCGCGCTTTTTTGCGCGCCTTGCGCTGCACCCGTTTCATGAGCTGCCCGTCGCGCTTGATCAGGGTCACAGTACCAAGGTCACGCTCTTGCGTTGCGATATCGACATATGGGTACACGAGTGGAACGGTCGCCGTGACATCACGACCTGTACGGCGGTCGATCAGGCGCCGTGGCACAGTACGTGTCCAGGCAAGTCGGGTTTGCGCAATGCCATTCAACGACTGCTCCGCACGTCTCCGGTTCAGACGGTCATCCTCCCAAACCGGTTGGTACCCCTCAGGTATCGGTGCGGGACGTTGCGCAATCCGGTTGTCATACACGTGGAGTGGAACAACACGTGTTTCGGGATCAACCGCTTTCGGTCGCGCGGAATTGTTGATGGATGCGACCGGTACCCGACGGACAGTCGTGGTCGGCGCCACTCTGGCTTGTGCGACAGACGGGACGGTCCTCTGTGCCGCAGGCACCTGCGCGCGGGTGGGGGCTGCGGTAGGTGTAGCAGCTTGTTGAGGCGCCGTTGCTGCAGGTACGGACCGACGCACGATAACCCGCCGGGTTGGTTGCGCGGGCGCTGCTGGCGCGGCTTGTGTCGTCCGCACAGTCGGGCGCGGTGCCGGTGTTGACTGTACTGCAGTTGCCGCGCCCGAGGCAGAAGGCGCGATTGTAATCTGCTCCGGCGTTGCCCCCGCCGATTGGTTCGGTGTGACACGCGCCGCAGCGGCAGCCGCGGACGACAGGCTGGGTGTTTGCCCGCAAATCAACTGACGCTGTCGATTGACCCGAGGGACCCAAGTTACATTGCCATCAATGCCTGCACGGACAAAGACACAGCCCTGGCTATCGACATATTGTGTCCCTTTAAAGGACGCGGGTGGAAACTCGGCCGGAGCTTGCGCGTTTCGTAAGGATTGGGCGTGGCCAAACCCGATAGACAACGACGCCGCGATAACAGCCCAAGCTGCAATTCTAGTTACTTTCATCATATCCCCCACAAGATATGGGAAATACGATGCCTCAACACCCGGCGTGAGTAAAGCGGCGATACCTGCTATTTGGTGCCAAACATGCGATCGCCTGCATCGCCAAGTCCCGGAACGATGTATCCCACGTCGTTCAACTGATCATCGACGGCAGCCGTCACGATGGGCACGTCCGGATGCGCTTCCTTCATGCGTGCGATGCCTTCGGGGGCAGCCAACAGGCACAGAAAGCGGATATTGGTCGCCCCGGCCTCTTTCAACTTGTCGATGGCCGCGGCGGATGAATTGCCCGTGGCCAGCATCGGATCAACCGCAATGACCAGACGATCTTCCAATGATTCCGGCACCTTGAAATAGTATTCGACGGGTTTCAGCGTCTCTTCATCCCGGTAAAGACCCACAAACCCGACCCGGGCCGATGGGATCAATTCCAGCACCCCGTCCAGCAACCCATTGCCCGCCCGCAGGATCGAAATCAGGGCCAGCTTCTTGCCATCCAGCGTCGGTGCATCCATCGCCTGCATCGGGGTCTCGATACGCTTGGTGGTCATCGGCAACCCGCGCGTCACCTCATAAGCAAGAAGTTGCGAAATCTCCCGCAAAAGCTGCCGAAACACGGCCGTCGGCGTGCCCTTGTCACGCATGATGGTCAGCTTGTGCTGGACAAGCGGGTGATCAACAACGGTCAGATGTTCGGACATTGCGGCAGCTCCTTGATGATGCCCTCTTCTGCCGTGTCGAACGTGCAACGACAATCCCCAGTTTCTTCTGACCTGAAATACCACGGGGTTTGGGGCAGCGCCCCAACGCGCGTCAGCGCCATGAAAATCGCGCGGGCCGTCAGGCGCTCATTTTGGTGAAACGCCCAAGTGCTGCGCCACCAAATGCGCAACATCCTGAAAGCCAATCAACCCCAGCGGCGCGCCATCCCCACCATGAACCAGAACAGGCACCCGCTCGCGCGTGTGGTCGGTGCCCACCCAAGTGGGGTCATTCCCATGATCGGCGGTCAGAACCATCAGGTCATCGGCGTGCAATTGCGGCAGAAGACGACCAATCTCGGCATCAAACCACTCCAGATGACGGGCATACCCGGAAACATCCCGGCGATGCCCATACAGGCTGTCGAACTCGACAAAGTTCGCAAAAATCAGGCTGCCATCCTCAGCCGAGGCAACCAGATCAGCCAAATGACCCATCAGGTTGGCATCCGCGCCCTTGCGCACCTCGTCAAAGCCCTGCATCGAAAAGATATCGCCAACTTTCCCAACGCCGTAGACCCGGTGCCCCGCATCCTGCACCCAATTCGTCAGAATGGGGGCGGGCGGTGTGATGGCATAATCCCGACGATTGACCGTTCGCTCAAATGCGCCCTCCACACCGACAAAGGGGCGGGCAATCACGCGGCCTACGCGCATCTTATGCAGTACGGGCGCCACGGCTTGGCACAGGTCCAAAAGCCGATCCAACCCGAAATGCTCTTCATGTGCGGCAATCTGGAACACGCTGTCGGCAGAGGTGTAGCAGATGGGTTTGCCAGATCGGATATGTTCGGCACCATGCTCGGCAATGATGGCGGTGCCTGACGCGTGGCAATTGCCCAGTATCCCGTCAACACCGGCCGCAGCACAAACGGCCTCAACCACCTCGTCCGGAAAGGCCGGGCGTGTGTCAGGAAAGTAGTGCCACTCCCAAGGGACTGGCACGCCTGCCAATTCCCAATGGCCTGATGGAGTATCCTTGCCCTGCGACACCTCTGTCGCAGCACCCCAAGGCCCCGCAGTGCCATCTTGATCATTGGCAAGGGCCATGGCCTCAAACAACCCAAGCGCCCGCAGATGCGGCACATCCAACGCTCCGCTGCGGCCATCCTCTGCGCGGCCAGCGGCACAGGCCTCGGCAATATGACCAACGGTATTGGCGCCGGCATCCGGCACATCCCCGTTGAAATACGCAGCCGCGTCGGGTGCACCACCAATCCCAACGGAATCCATGACGATGAGGAATGCGCGTGGCATCAGCCGATCCGCTCCGCAATCAGGTCCGGCACATCCGGCGCTTGCCTGCCGATAGTGATGGCCCTGCGCACCGCAGCCTCGGCCCGATCCGCATCCGCCGGACGCGCCGCATGGATGACGCACAAAGGTTGCCCCTTGGACAGTTTGCTGCCCAACCGGGCCACGTCAGACAGGCCAACGGCCGGGTTGATCACGTCCCCTTCGGCCTTGCGCCCACCGCCCAGATCGACAACGGCCAAACCCAGCGCCTCGCCATCAATGGCGCAGACATGTCCCGGGGCCCGCGCGTTGATTTCACGAATGACGGTCGCTTCCGGCAGGAACCTCGACCAGTTCTCGACAAACTGTAGCGGTCCGCCCATTGCGGCGATCATGGTCCCAAACCGTTCCGCCGCACGCCCATCTGAAATAGCTGCAACAATGGCATCTGCGCCCGCCTGCACGTCGTCGGCCAAGCCGCCATTGGCCAGAAGTACACCACCCAACGCGGCTGAAATCTCGACCAACGGCCCCTGTGCCGGGCCGGCCAGGGTGCGCATGGCCTCTGCCACCTCAAGGGCGTTGCCAAGGGCCGGGGCAAGGGGCTGCGACATGTCCGTGATCAGCGCCGTTGTCTTGCACCCGGCGGCATTGGCCGTCTTCACCAGCGCATCGGCAAGGGCGCGCGCAGCTTCCGCATCTTTCATAAAGGCGCCGGACCCGACCTTGACGTCCAGCACAAGCCCATCAAGGCCTGCGGCCAGTTTCTTTGACAGAATGGAAGCGGTGATCAGGTCCATGCTCTCGACCGTGGCGGTCACATCGCGCACCGCGTACAGACGTTTGTCTGCAGGGGCGACCTTGGCCGTTGCACCAACGATGGCGCAACCTGCCTTGGTCAACACGTCCCGCAACCGCTGCTCGCTCAGCTCGGTGGATACGCCCGGGATGGCGTCCAATTTGTCCAAAGTACCGCCTGTGTGACCCAACCCGCGCCCCGAGATCATCGGAACGTGGGCCCCACAGGCCGCAAGGGCAGGGGCCAGCACAAGGCTCACGCAATCGCCCACCCCACCGGTCGAATGCTTGTCGAGGACGGGACCCTCCAGATCCCAGTCCAGTACCTGCCCACTGTCGCGCATCGCCATGGTCAACGCGACCCGGCCCACATCGCCCAGGCCATTCAGACAAACAGCCATGGCAAAGGCCCCGGCCTGCGCATCGGTAACTGTGCCATCGGCCAGCCCTTGCGCAAACCAGCTCAGTTCCTCACGCGATGGGGTTTGACGTTGGCGAAGTTTGGCAATGATGGATCGTGCGTCACTCATGCATCGCCATCCATATGGGCGGCAACAAAGGCGCCAGGCAGCAATTCGGCCAACGTCATCACCTGTTCCACGCCTCCGGTGGTGGCCATGGTCACGCGCACATCGCCCGAACCGAATTCTGCCAGCTTCTGACGGCACCCGCCGCAGGGTGTGACAGGCATCGCGCTGCCCGCGACAACATAGGCTTCGGTGATCTTGCCCTGACCGGCTGCCACCATGGCCGCAATGGCCCCAGCCTCGGCGCAGGTCCCCTCGGGATAGGCGACATTCTCGACATTGCAGCCCACAAACACAGTGCCATCGGCCGCACGCAGGGCTGCACCCACCTTGAAATTCGAATACGGCGCATGTGCGTTTTCTCGCACGGCCAACGCCGCCTGCTTCAACTCGTCCATATGTATCCTCGTTTCGGAGCCCCGACACTAACCAAGCGTTTCAGCGTTGGCTACCGCTTTCAGATGGGCAAGGATCACGAGACACAACCTGTCATCCCCATGCGTGACACCTTAGTCAGGGCGTGTCCGGAACGCGCCGGGCAACGACACCTCAAGCAACTCGATATCATCGGAGACGTTGGCATAACGCGTCGCCATATCCGGTGGGATAACAAAGGCATCCCCCGCCATCAGCATATGCGGGTCGCGCCCTTCGCCCTCAAGGGTCATCGCCCCTTCCAGCACAAAGTTGAACAGAATGTCGCTGTCATGTTTGGCCCAAACAGTGTTGCCATGTCCCTTCCGCGCCACCTGAACGCCAGCAACACCAACGGTGCCCGCTGCAATACCAGTCTCGCGGGCCTCAAATCCCGGCAGGCGGAACGGCCCCCACGCTGCCTCCTCGACCTTGTGGTGCACAAAGGACTGTCCCTGGAACCGCCGATCCAGGTTCGCTGTACCATTCGGAAGCTCCATCTCGTGATCAATGGTCGTGACATGCTCTGCAGGCACACCGATCTCGATCACCTCGATATTGTCGCTCGCATACAGTACACGGTGTCGGATCTCGGGCGGCTGAATCACACAGCATCCCTCTGCTAAGCGAAACGGCTCCCCCTGATCCTCGTACACAAGGTCCACCCATCCCCGATAACAATAGATCAACTGAAACCCGACGGTATGATAGTGCACCATGTCCGGCACCGGCCCGCCATCGGGAATGCGGATGTGGCTTGCAATGATCGACCCACCCAGACGGTCCGGGATCAGATCGCGATAGTGCATACCGGCCCGCCCGATGATCCAGGGGGCCTGATCGGTCAGGCGCCGCACGACAAAGCTGTGCGCGGTCTCGGGCATGACTAAAGGCGGGTTCAGCTCATCAATCTCGACACGTGTGCCATTGGGGGCTGTCAGAATGCGCTGACCGTCTGCAAACCCATCCGGGTCATCGGTCAGAATGCGCAGCGTTCCCGGCGGCTCATGTGCACCCGCTTCAATCCGCACCCGCAGCCCATGACCGGAAAACACGGCCACCGAAGGATCATCAGCGGGATAGATCATGTCCATCCGCATGCCCAACACTTTGGTGAAAAACGGAATGTCATCCCGCAATTCCTGCGTCGGCAACCGTATCTCGGCGCGTATCTCAGCCATTTCAATCCTCTTCACTTTGCCAAATAAACTTCGGGGGAATTGCGAATGCAATGGGGGCAGAGCCCCCTGAAAAAAGTCGTGCGCGCAGCGCTCATTTGGGTCACGATCGACAAATGTGACCAAACGTCAATTGGCGTGTTGCGAAAAATAGTTTAACGCTAAACCAAATCCGAACACCCAAGGGGATTCCATGTCCGATACACCGAACCTGCGCGACGCGGCACTTGCCTACCACGAATTCCCCAAACCCGGAAAACTCGAAATCCGCGCGACCAAACCAATGGCAAACGGTCGCGACCTCGCGCGCGCATATTCACCCGGCGTCGCCGAAGCCTGCCTCGAGATCAAGGAAGACGCCGCCAACGCCGCTCGCTTCACGGCACGCGGCAACCTCGTGGCCGTGGTGTCGAATGGTTCAGCAGTGCTGGGCCTCGGCAATATCGGTGCTCTGGCCTCGAAACCGGTGATGGAGGGCAAGGCGGTCCTCTTCAAGAAATTCGCCTCCATCGACTGCTTCGATATCGAGGTGAATGAAAGCGACCCCGAAAAGCTCGCCGACATTGTCTGCGCGCTCGAACCCACCTTCGGCGCCATCAACCTCGAAGATATCAAGGCGCCCGAATGCTTTGTCGTTGAAAAACTGTGCCGCGAGCGCATGAATATTCCGGTATTCCACGACGACCAGCACGGCACTGCCATCGTTGTGGGCGCGGCCGCCAAGAACGCACTGCACGTAGCCAGCAAAAACTTCGAAGACATCAAGATCGTCAGCACAGGCGGCGGTGCTGCGGGTATTGCCTGCCTCAACATGCTCCTGAAAATGGGCGTGAAACGCAAAAACATCTGGCTCTGCGACATCCACGGCCTCGTCTACGAAGGCCGGACCGAAGACATGAACCCGGCCAAAGCCGCCTTTGCCCAAAAGACCGACAAGTGTACGCTCGATGACGTGATCGACGACGCGGACCTGTTCCTTGGCCTCTCCGGCCCCGGCGTCTTGAAACCCGAACACGTTCAGAAAATGGCAAAGCAGCCCATCATTTTCGCGCTGGCCAACCCAACCCCCGAAATCCTGCCCGAAGATGCCCGCAGTGTTGCCCCCGACGCGATCATCGCCACGGGCCGCAGCGACTTTCCCAACCAGGTGAACAACGTCCTGTGCTTCCCCTTCATCTTCCGCGGCGCACTCGACGTGGGGGCCACCACGATCAATGACGAGATGCAGCTGGCCTGCATCGACGGTATCGCCGCACTCGCACGCGCCACCACCAGCGCCGAGGCAGCCGCAGCCTATCAAGGCGAACAACTCAACTTCGGCGTAGATTACCTGATCCCCAAACCCTTCGACCCGCGCCTTGTGGGCATCGTCAGTTCCGCCGTTGCCAAAGCGGCGATGGAGACGGGCGTTGCCACCAGACCCATCGAGGACCTCGATGCCTACAAGACCTCGCTTGACGGGTCTGTTTTCAAATCCGCCCTTCTCATGCGCCCCGTGTTCGAAGCGGCCCGCGTTACCTCGCGCCGCATCGTGTTCGCAGAAGGCGAAGAAGAACGCGTGCTGCGGGCCGCCCAGGCGATGGTTGAGGAAACGACAGAACGCCCAATTCTGATCGGGCGGCCAGAGGTGATCGAGGCACGGATTGCCCGCGCAGGCCTCACGATCAAGATCGGCGATACGGTCGACCTCGTGAACCCCGAGAATGACCCGCGCTACCGCGACTATTGGGGCACTTATCACGAGCTCATGTGCCGTCGCGGCGTCACGCCCGATCTCGCCCGGGCCATCATGCGCACCAATTCAACTGCCATCGGTGCGGTCATGGTCCACCGTGAGGAAGCCGATAGCATGATCTGCGGCACGTTCGGCGAATTCCGCTGGCATCTCAATTACGTGCAGCACGTGCTTGGCCGCGACTCGTATCACCCCGTGGGGGCGCTCAGCATGATGATCCTCGAAGACGGGCCGCTTTTCGTGGCGGATACGCAGGTGCATCTGCATCCCAATCCAGACGAGATCGCAGAAATCGCCATCGGTGCCGCGCGCCACGTGCGCCGCTTCGGCATCGAACCGAAAATCGCCTTCTGCTCGCAAAGCCAGTTCGGCAACCAGGGCGACGGCTCCGGCTGGCGCCTGCGCGAAGCGATCCGGATGCTCGACGCACAGAACCACGACTTCTGCTATGAGGGCGAAATGAACATCGACACGGCGCTTGATCCCGAGCTGCGCCAGCGTCTGTTCCCGGGCAGCCGGTTGGAAGGGGCCGCCAACGTGCTGATCTTCGCCCACGCCGACGCTGCTTCGGGTGTCCGCAACATTCTCAAGATGAAAGGGGGCGGGTTGGAGGTTGGCCCGATCCTGATGGGCATGGGCAACCGTGCCCATATCGTGTCGCCGTCCATCACGGCGCGTGGATTGTTGAACATGTCAGCCGTGGCTGGCACGCCGGTGGCGCATTACGGCTAAAGAATAGCCAACCCAGCCTGAAAAATCGGCACAACCCGCAGGTGTATTTTGGCGTCTTGCACCCTATCTGTATCCGAGTGGACAGACCGGGGTGATCATCATGCGTGCAATTCTTGTGCTGGCTCTATTGGCAGCTGCGGGCTGCGCTGAGGTGGTCAGCGAAACCCGCGGCACATATACCGAGTTCGGGCGCACATACCCATCGGTGACGCGGGTCTATCAGAACGACGATGGCAGCACCTATTCTCGGACGACAATCATCTCGGGCGCTGAACGCGTGACCTGCATCACCGATGACAGGCTGGACTGTCGCGCCGCGCTGTTCGACACGGTCAATCGGGTACGCGACTGACGACGCCTGTTCGAATGCCACCCTTTGCTAAAGAGGATTGCTTGATGCGACTTGCACTATCTGCCCTGATGCTTCTGACCACCGCTGCCTGCACCGAGATCACCGCCGAACGCGAGGGCACGTTCGACTACCGTGGCGACACGCTCCGCGCTGTGACGCGCGACTATTCCGCGAACGGTCGCACCTTCACCAAGCGTGTCATTTACGACGGCCCCCGACGTGTCAGCTGTTCTGCGACCGACGATCTCGATTGCCGCGCGGCCATTTCTTACGAGCGTCTGGACAGCAACGACTGATATTTGCACGTATCCACGTGATATTCTGCCACAGTTGGCGCTCTCAGCCCTTGCCCCCGACAGTTGTCGCCGCGTAACCCTGCTGGAGACTATGACGGAGGAGTATGGGCCATGGGCTATCGGGCGGAGTATGACAGTTGGAAAGCGGACCCCGAGGGGTGGTGGATGCAGGCGGCGCAATCCATCGACTGGGTCAAGGCCCCGACCAAGGCACTGAGCCAGCGTGGCGAACACCTCTATGACTGGTTTGCAGACGCGCAAGTGAACACCTGCTGGAACGCCGTCGACCGGCATGTCGAAGCCGGGCGTGGCGATCAGGTGGCCATCATCTATGACAGCCCGATCACCGGGGCCAAATCCAAGACAACCTATGCCGAGCTGCAGACGCAGGTCGCGTCGCTCGCCGGTGCGCTAGCTGCCAAGGGCGTCACGGCCGGTGATCGCGTGATCATCTACATGCCCATGGTGGCCGAGGCGCTGGTGGCCATGCTGGCATGTGCACGGATCGGGGCGGTCCATTCGGTTGTGTTCGGTGGCTTTGCTGCCCACGAATTGGCCGTGCGCATTGACGATTGCACCCCCAAGGCGATCATCGCCGCCTCTTGTGGCCTCGAACCGGGGCGGGTCGTGGAATACAAACCGCTGCTCGACGGCGCGATCGAAGAGGCGGACCATACGCCCGACTTCTGCGTGATCCTGCAACGCGAACAAAGCCCTTGCGACCTTGGCCCCCGCGATGTCGACTGGCATGCGGTGCAAGAGGGGGTAGACCCCGCACCCTGCACACCCGTTGCCGGGACCCATCCCGCCTATATCCTCTACACGTCCGGCACCACCGGCGCGCCCAAGGGCGTCGTGCGGGCCACGGCAGGCCACCTCGTTGCGCTGAACTGGACGATGAAAAACATCTACCAGATGAACCCGGGCGAGGTGTTCTGGGCCGCCTCCGATGTGGGCTGGGTCGTCGGTCACTCTTATATCTGCTACGCCCCGCTGATCCACGGCAACACCACCATCGTGTTCGAGGGCAAGCCCATCGGCACCCCCGATGCGGGCACCTTCTGGCGCGTGATCGAAGAACATGACGTCAAATCCTTCTTCACCGCCCCCACCGCCATTCGGGCCGTGAAGCGCGAGGATCCCAAAGGCGAATATCGCGCAAAATACGACCTCAGCTGCCTGCGCGCGCTCTACCTCGCAGGTGAACGGGCTGACCCGGACACCATCGAATGGGCCAAGGACCTGCTGGACGTTCCGGTCTACGATCACTGGTGGCAAACCGAAACCGGCTACACCATCGCGGGCAATCCCGCTGGGCTCGAAGCATTGCCGGTCAAGGTGGGTTCACCCACCGTCGCCATGCCTGGTTACGATGTACAGATTCTGGATGATGCGGGGCACCCCGTCGCGCCCGGCGAACTTGGCGCCATCGCGGTCAAGCTGCCGCTGCCCCCAGGCACTCTGCCGACCCTCTGGAATGCAGAGGATCGGTTCATCAAGTCCTACCTCCACACGTTCCCCGGTTACTACGAAACGGGTGACGCGGGGATGATGGATGATGATGGCTACCTCTACATCATGGCGCGCACCGATGATGTCATCAACGTCGCAGGCCACCGCCTGTCCACTGGTGCTATGGAAGAGGTGCTGGCCGGCCACCCGGATGTGGCCGAGTGCGCGGTCGTGGGCGTCTCGGACCAACTCAAGGGGCAGTCACCTGTCGGTCTGTTGTGCCTGACCAACGGCGTGAACCGGGCGCATGACGAGATCGTCAGCGAATGCGTGAAGCGGGTGCGCGACCAGATCGGTCCAGTGGCCGCCTTCAAACAGGCGGTGGTCGTGGATCGCTTGCCCAAAACCCGCTCCGGGAAAATCCTGCGCGGTACAGTGGTCAAGATCGCGGACAATCAGGACTTCAAGATGCCTGCCACCATCGACGATCCCGCCATTCTGGACGAGATCAAGGACGCGCTGCAAACCATCGGCTACGCCAAGGGGTGACGGGCGGGGCGGAGGACACCTCCGCCTTACGACATATCGCCAAACGCGTGAACCGCTGCGCTGACACCGCGCAACTCCAATGGGCCCAGATCGGACAATCCGGTCTGGCCCGCCGCCACCTCGTCCGTGACCATGATCGCGTGGCCCTGGCGCTTGCCCGCATCGCACAGGCGTGCTGCCACATTGGCGGCAAGGCCGATCACGGTGAAATCCAACCGCGTGCTTGACCCGATATTGCCGTAGGTGACGCGACCAAAGGCGATCCCGATGGCGCAAGACGTTTGCGCCGTCACTTCGTCTTCTGCCACCTTGGCAACCACCTCCCGCGCCGCCTCAAGGGCCGAGGCGCAGGCCGTCGCCGCATCCTCACCCGCGGGGAAGACTGCCAGCACAGCGTCGCCAATGAATTTCAGAACCTCGCCGCCATGCGCGTCCACGATGGTCGACGTGATGTCCAAAAACGCGTTCAGAAGTGCAATATACTCATCCCGCGGCAGCTCCTGCTCCAATCGGGTTGACCCGCGCAGGTCACAGAACATGATCGCCGCATCAATCTCGTCCCCATCGCCGCGCCGGATCTCTCCGCCCAGCACCCGCGCGCCGGACCGCTTGCCCACGTAAGTCTCCAGCAGCGCCTGCGCATTCTCGCGCTGCATGAACACTTCGTAGTACCGGCTGATGACGGTCGCACATTCAAACACCAGCCCCAGGTTCTCGGTCGTGAAACCGTCGGGGTGGTTCGTGGTCAGGGTCAGCACATTCGTGCGCCCATCGGAAAAGGGCAGGGGCATGGCCACGTAATCGGTCGCCCCCTCGGCCCGCAGCTCGTCCATGATCGGAAAGCGCGATGCCTCGTCCGTATCTCCCAAGCGCTGCCGCACCCCGCCCAGACCCTTGGACACATGCTGCAACGGGCTATTCAAAAAGCCCGGATAGCTGTGAATGTCATAGGATGGGGCAAAGGTCTGCACGTCATCCGTATCTGCGCGCCAGATATAGTTCTTGCCCGCAATCATTGGATGCAGCGACCAGATCAGAACGGCAAGGCGTGATACGGCGATCCCGTTCTCACGCATCTTGGTGGCCAGGGCGCGTGTAAAAGCCTCCGGGTCGGGCAGCGTACCCGCCTCGCGCATCAGCCAGTCGACCAGCGGCCCGGTGATGTTGCCATCGCGCTCGGTCTGCAACTGGTTTTCGCTCAATTCGACGCGCGTGGCAGCATTGGGCATGAAGCCGACATAGCCTTGAATGGCCTTGCTCTCGGGCAAGGCCGACACATAGGACCAGACACCGTTTTCGATGGTTTCACCATCCAGCAGAACATCGTGATAGCTCGCCGTGCCCTTGAACGGGCAGAAAGTCTGAAGGCCGGTCTGGGGGCCAAGATCGACCAGAATATCCTCGCGCGGCACGTAAATCGCGGTTGGCAGCCGTGTCTCATACATCGCACGGGCGCGCGTGGTTTCAACCAACAGCACATCGTCGTGCCAGATGCGCACCGGGCGCGTCAGCGGCTCTACGTCAATGCAGTAGCCACTGGGTTTGGGCAGGTCGTCAAGGCTCATGGCAAGTCCCCCTAAGCGTTCATCCTACATGGGCGCACGAGGTCAAACCACCAAGAGGGGCAGGGCATTTGGAAAAACTGCGGCCTCTCGGCCGTCAGTTTGAAATTTTTTGGTTAAATTTGACTAAAACGACCGCTCGGTGGGGCAGGCTCTTGAAAACAGGCACAAATCAGAAAGCCATGAAAATCACGCAAAGGCTCAGAACAGGTTGTCCCCGCGGGGACAAACCCCAGGGGGACAGCCTTTTTTGGTTCAAATGGCACCAGATACGACGAAAACGAGGATCACAAAGCGGCTGCGGATTTCCGCAATTCAAACTTCTGGATCTTCCCGGTCGAGGTCTTTGGCAACTCCTGAAACACCACCTTCTTCGGGGCTTTGAACCCGGCCAAGGTTTCACGCGAAAACGCGATCAAATCCGCCTCGCTCGGGTTGGTGCCGGGCTTCAACTCCACAAAGGCACAGGGCACCTCGCCCCATTTGTCATCCGGTTTCGCCACCACAGCGGCAAGGTTCACATCCGGATGCCCCATCAGCACACCCTCCACTTCGACGGAACTGATGTTCTCACCCCCGGAGATGATGATGTCCTTGGCGCGATCCGCGATCTGGATGTAGCCATCAGGATGTTGGATCGCGATGTCGCCCGAATGGAAATACCCGCCTTCGAACGCCTTCGCCGTCGCATCCGGGTTCTTCAGATACCCTTTCATGACCGAGTTGCCGCGGATCATGATCTCGCCCTGCGCGGCCCCATCCAGCGGCACCTGAGCCATATCGGCGTCCATGACAGTGATGTGCTCCATCATGGGAAAGGCCACGCCCTGCCGCGCCTTGATCGCAGCGGTGTCCTCGGCCCCGTCCCAATCGCTTTGCCACAGGCATTCGGTCACGTGGCCATAGGTTTCAGTCAGCCCGTAGACCTGCGTCACGTTGAACCCCAAAGCCTCGATCTTGGCCAGGGTTGCGGGGGCCGGGGGCGCACCAGCGGTAAAGACCTCGACCACGTGATCAAAGGTTCGCCGATCCTCGTCCAGCGCGTTTACAATCATGTTCAGGACGATTGGCGCACCACCGAAATGGGTCACGCCTTCGTAGTGGATCGCATTGTAGATGGCCGTGGCCGTCACGTCGCGGCAGCACACCAAGGTGCCACCCAGCATTGGCATCATCCATGTGTGGTTCCAGCCGTTGCAGTGAAACAGGGGCACGATGGCCATGAACACGGGATGCAGAACCATGCGCCATGACACGACCGTGCCCATGGTCATCAGGTATGCCCCCCGGTGATGATAGACGACACCCTTGGGCCGTCCGGTTGTGCCCGAGGTATAGTTGAGCGCAAGGCTCTCCCATTCATCCTCTGGCATGATCCACTCAAAGGCAGGATCGCCTGCTGCAAGCAGATCCTCATAGGTCTGATGCCGTCCCGATGCGGGGAACCCGGCATGGGGGTCCGGGCATTCGATTAGAACAGGCGCCGAGCCGTCCATCTGCTGTGATGCAGCCTCCGCCAGCTCCAGGAACTGGGAATCCACCAGCACGACCTTCGCGCCGCCATGATCAAAGATATAGGCGACCGTATCCACGTCGAGACGGGTGTTGATAGTGTTCAGAACGGCGCCACAGGCAGGCACGCCGAAATGTGCTTCTGCGTGGGCGGGCAGGTTGGGGATCAGGGTCGCCACGACATCGCCCGGGGCCACGCCCTTGGCGGCCAACGCGGACGCGAGGCGTGTGCATCTCTCGTAGTACTGCGCGTAGGTCACGCGGTGCGATCCGTAGATCACCGCCACCCGATCGGCAAAGACCGATGCCGCCCGCCGCAGATGCGACAGCGGTGTCAGGGGCACATAGTTCGCAGCCGTCTTGCCGAGGCCTGTTTCATCTGCCATCCAACCCATATCGGTCCTCCCCGTATCGTCTTGCGCAGCGATGTTGCGTCGTTATGGCGAGGGGCGCAAGCAATGGAAAGTCCCATGACGACATATCAGAGCCACCACCCGACAGCCGCTGCGCTGAACATGGTGGGGGCAATGTGCGTGATCGGTGCCATCGACATCTATGTCGCCGTGATCGCCCAGACGATTTCGGTGTGGCAGTTCCTGGTCATGCGGTTGCTGCTCGCCGCCCCCATCGTGCTTGCCCTGTCAGCCTTGGGCTTTGGGACCTTGCGTACCCGCAGGGTCGGCGCCGTGGCGTTTCGGTCCATGCTTATCGCAACCGGCATGTTCTGCTATTTCGGCGCACTTGCCTTCATGCCCATCGCAATGGCGCTTGCCGGGCTTTTCACCTCGCCCATCTTCGTGCTGCTGCTGACGGCCTTCGTTCTCAGGCAGCGGATAGGTCCATGGCGGATCATTGCCGTGGCTGTTGGCTTTGCGGGCATCCTCGTTGTCCTTGGCCCATCCGGGGGCACCCTGGGGTGGGTCGCAGCGCTGCCAGTGGTGGGCGGGATCCTCTACGCCTCGGGCGTCGTCGCGACGCGGGCGCTGTGCGATGGAGAAAGCACGCTGACTTTGCTGTTCGGTATCTTTGTCGCGCAGGGCGCACTCGGGACGGTCGTGCTTGCGCTCATCAGCGTTCTTGATCCTCCGGTCGGCGCAGGGGGCATGGCCTTTCTGACACGCGGTTGGGTCTGGCCCATTGACGCGGCGTGGCCCTATCTGCTGGTGCAGGTGTTTGGGTCCGTGCTGGGCGTTGGCCTGTTGAATCGCGCCTACCAGATCGGCGAGGCCAGCCATGTGGCAGTCTTCGAATACTCGATCATGATCTTCGGGCCTTTCTTTGGCTGGATATTGCTGGGTCAGCCCGTCACTTGGCTGCAAGGTGCCGGAATTGCATTGATCGTGGCGGCCGGGTTCATCATCGCAGTGCGCAGCCGGGAAAGGGCGGCTAAGCTTGCGTCATGATCCTGAGCACTGGCCGCAAATACATCTTTGTCCACGCCCCCAAGACCGGGGGCACGGCCATGGCCCAAGCGCTTGAGGCGCGGGCGATGAAGGACGACATCATGCTGGGCGACACGCCCAAAGCATTGAAGCGGCGGCACAAGGTAAAGAACATCAAGACGCGTGGCCGGTTGTGGAAGCACTCGACGCTGTCGGATATCGAGGGGTTGGTGCCCAGCCTTGACGGTCTTTTTGCCTTTACCCTGGTGCGCAATCCCTGGGACCGGATGGTCAGCTATTATCATTGGTTGCGGGAGCAGAGCTTTGACCATCCTGCCGTCGCGCTGGCCGGTCAGATGGAGTTTTGCGATTTTGCCTGTGCGTCCCATACGCGGTCGTCGATGCAGGCAAACCCGGCGCGTCGCTACATGACTGATGCTGCTGGGCGGGAGCGTTGCGATCTTTACATACGGCTTGAGCATTTTGACGCGGATGCTGAACCGCTTTGGGATCACTTGGGGTTTCGCCTGCAATTGCCCCCACGCGTCAACGCGTCGGACAGGGCTGCAGATTACCGAGGTTACTACTCGGACGATGCACGTGAAGCCGTTACAGAAGCCTGTGCTGAGGATGTCGAAAGATTCGGTTATTCCTTCGAATGACACCCCATTTACCCGCATGCGCTGAAAACTGTCCTTAGTTTGTAAACAACGGGGCAGTGGCGGGGTCACTGGAGCCGTTTGGGGCGACAGTGCCTCATTCCCGCCCAGATTGCGGCCCGTCTTGGCCTTGGGAATCACTGCAATTGGCGACATCAGAACAAAACCGGCGCGCTGCCAGCGCCGCACCATGGGGATGGAAAAGATGTTTGGATGGGCAAAGACACAAGCGCCACGCCGGATGCCGGAATCGACGGCAGCTTGGGATGGTGGGGTCATGACAACGCGGGGGCTGTTGGCAGGCACGCGGGTGGCAACGTCGATGGGGTGGCGGGCGGTGGATGCTTTGGCCGCGGGCGATCTGGTTCTGACATTCGACGCAGGTTTGCAGCCCCTGGTCGAGGTGCGGCGCGACATTTTTTGGACCGCAGATGCGTCGGTGCCTTCCGCCTATCATTCGGTCCTTGTCCCCGCGGGGACACTTGGCAACAGCGCTGATCTTGAGCTGTTGCCTGATCAGGGTGTGCTGGTGGAAAGCGACGCGGCTTGTGATGCCTTTGGCGATCCGTTTGCGGTTCTGTCGGCCAAGTCGCTGGAAGGGTATCGGGGTGTCCGGCGCATGGCGCCGCGGACGCAAATCGAAATCATCACTCTGGTTTTTGCCGGGGAACAGGTTGTGTATGCCGAAGGGGGTGCTCTCGTTCATTGCCCCCGGCACATGATGCACCTTGATGAACTGTGCGCCGCGGTGCCGGGCTACGATGTGATCCCGGCCCGCGATGCGGCTTTCCTTGTTGAATGCATGAAGGTCGAAGACGCACGCTACGGGATTGTGGCCTGATCCGGGGGGCTCAGGTGCCGGGCAGGGCCCGGTAGCCTTTGACGATCATTGTCAGGCCCACGCCCGTCAGCCCGGTCCCGGTCAGCATATGTGGATTGAGCCAGCGTGAGGTTGCGCGGTTCACCGTGTGCATTGTCAGCAAGGCGTACCCGATGATCGACAGGGCATCGAGCACCAGAAAGATCACCCCGTAGATCAGGGTTTGCACCAAAACGCTGTGATCGGCCGAGATGAATGCCGGAAACAGCGCCACAAAAAACACAATCGCTTTCGGGTTCGAGACGCAGGCAAAGAAGCCCGCCCAGAACGTCACCTTGTTGGCCGCCGTTGCCCGGAACGTGGCGCCATTGCGTATGGCTGCAAAGGATTGTAGGCCCATCCAGACGATAAAGACTCCTCCCGCGATTTGCAGGGGCGGTAGGATGACGTCAGACAAGGCGAGCAGCGTGGCCAGTGAACTGGCCGCAACCGCGATGTGAACGATGGTGCCCAGACCATCCCCGGCGACAGTGATGAACAGACCGCGACGCCCGTGTTTCAGCCCCTGCGCCGTGGCAAAGGCGACGGAGGGGCCAGGTGCCGCAACGAACAGCAGGGTTGTAGTGATGAAGGCGATGAGCAGTGTCGGGTCGATCATGTCTCCTCCGATGTCGGGGTGTCGCGCCCACGGGCGTATTGGGTCATGCCGGGGAAGGCGGGCAGCCAGGGCTCCCGACGGATGGTCCATAATTCGTAGGTTGGGGTGAATTTCCCGGGTTCGTCAAGTGAACCCAGGTGGATCTCAACCTCACCATCGCTGGTGGCAAAGACGGAGGATCCACAGGTGGCGCAGGTGTGCCTTCCCGCATGGTCCCGTGTTTCCCCCGTGATTTCAACAGCTTCACGTGGAAAGATGGCGGCGGCGAAGAACAGGGCGCCGTGGTGCTTGCGGCAGTCTAGGCAATGGCAGATGCCCACCCGGTCGGGCTGTCCCGTGGCCACAAGGCGCACGGCACCGCAGACGCAACCGGCCGTGATCTGGTCCATGTGCATGCCTCCCCCTTGACGCGTTTGCAGTATGCCCATGGGGCCAACCGCGTCCACAGGCGAAAACAGGCGGTGCTGCCATTGCTTGCCAAGGAAGGCCGATGTTCGCTGGTTCAGGCGTTTTGCAAGGCGGCGCGGTGCGCTGCGACCAAACAGATCCTATGGTCGCGACACACAGCGTAAACCGGAGCGTAAACCATTGTTTTCATATCGTAAGCTGGGGATCGAAGACGCGCGAGCGTGGCTTATTCTGCGTCAGGAAGGGGCCACTGTTGCACCAAGCGGTTTTCTGATGACCGAGGAGGAGAGCCGGGTGATGACTGTCGAGACGGCCAGCAAGGTTCTTGCATATGGTGGGCTGCGTGGCGTGTTCGACGACGATGCTTTGATCGGGTTTTGCGGTTATCGCCCGCAACGACAGGCGCGGACGCGGCACCGAGCGGAGTTGGGGCCGTTCTATGTCACACCCGATTTCCAGGGGACTGGGGCCGCGCAGGCCATGATGCAGGGTGTTCTGGACGAAGCGAAAGAGGGTGAGGTAGAGCAGATCGAACTGAGCGTTGCACCCGCGAACACCCGCGCTATCGCGTTTTATAAACGGCACGGATACGTGCAGTTCGGTGTCTTGCCGGATGCCATCAGGGAGAACGGGGCGTCTGAGGACGCGCTGTTGTACCGTTTGCAGTTAAGCTGATGGCGTTCGAAACGGGCCGCTTCAATGCAAAAGGGGCCGCGCAGAACGCAGCCCCTTGAGTATCTTGCATTGGACGCCGATCAGGCTGCCGCGGCTTCCTTGGGGCCGAAGCGGCCATAGAAGCTTTGGTTCTTCTCGGCCATCTCGCGCAGCAGGGCGGGGCACTTGAAGCGCTCGCCATACTTGGCTTCCAGCTGGTCGCAGCGTTCGGCAGCGTAAGGCGCGCCGATGATGTCGAGCCAGGACAGCGGACCGCCGGACCATGGGGCAAAGCCCCAGCCGAGGATCGCGCCCACGTCACCCTCGCGGATGTCCATCAGGACGCCTTCTTCCAATGCGCGGACGGCTTCGAGGACTTGGGAGAAGAGCAGGCGGTGCTGGACTTCACCCAGGTCGGGCTGCTCGTCCATCAGCGGGTACTTGTCGTGCACACCGCGCCAGATGCCCTGGCGTTTGCCCTTCTCATCGTAGTCGTAGAAGCCCGCGTTCGCCTTGCGGCCCATGCGGCCCAACTCTTCGAGCCAGAAGATCAGGTCGTCGGAGGGGCTGTCGGGATAGTCGGCGCCCATGGCGGCCTTGGTCGCGCGGGCGATCTTGGCACCCAGATCAATGGCCGTCTCGTCCGTCAATTGCAGCGGACCCAGCGGCATGCCAACCATCTTGGCCGCGTTTTCGATCAGCGCAGGTTCGACCCCTTCGGTGACCATCCGCGTCCCTTCATTGATGTAAGGGATGATGCAGCGGTTGGCGTAGAAGAAGCGCGCATCGTTGACCACGATGGGTGTTTTGCGGATCTGGCGCACGTAGTCGAGCGCCTTGGCCACGGCCCGGTCGCCGGTGTTGGCGCCTTTGATGATCTCGACCAGCAACATTTTCTCGACGGGCGAGAAGAAGTGGATACCGATGAACTGCTCCTGGTTCTTCGACGCTTTTGCCAGTTCGGAGATCGGCAGGGTCGAGGTGTTGGAGGCAAAGATGCAGTCGTCGGGGATGATCGCCTCGACCTTTTGCGTGATCTCGGCCTTGACCTTGGGGTCTTCGAACACGGCTTCGATGATCAGGTCGCAGCCTTTGAGTTGGTCAAGATCGGGGGTGGCGGTGATGCGGGACAAAAGCGCCTCGCCCTTTTCCTGCGTGGTCTTGCCGCGTTTGATGCCGCCCTCGACGTACTTCTCGGAGTAGTTCTTGCCCCGGTCCGCGCTTTCCTGATCGCGGTCGATCAGCACCACTTCCATGCCCGCCTGAGCGGACACGAGGGCAATGCCTGCGCCCATCAGGCCCGCACCCAGAACGCCAAGTTTCTTGACCCGCTGGTCTTCAATGCCTTGGGGCCGCACAGCGCCCTTTTCCAGCGCTTCCTTGTTGAGGAAGAGCGAGCGGATCATGGCACCGGAGGAGGGGTTCAGGAGCACATTGGTGAACCAGCGTGCTTCGATCTTTAGCGCCGTGTCGAAGGGCACGAGCGCGCCTTCATAGACGGCACTCAGCAGCGCCTTGGCGGCTGGGTAGACGCCTTGTGTCTTGCCGTTCACCATGGCGGCTGCACCCACGAAGGTCATGAAGCCAGCGGGGTGATAGGGGGCACCACCGGGCATTTTGTAGCCCTTCTGGTCCCAAGGCTTCACAAGGTCCGCATCGGTCGCGTTCAGCACCCATTCGCGGGCTGCGGCAACGGGGTCGGCGACGACCTCATCGACCAGCTTGCCCTTGGCTTTGGCGGGAGAGACCATCTTGCCTTCCAGCAGGAAGGGCGAGGCGTCCATCGCGCCCAGCTTGCGCGCCAGACGGGTTGTGCCACCCGCGCCGGGGAATATCCCGACGAGGATTTCGGGCAGACCCACCTTGGCCTTGGGGTTGTCGGCGATGAAGGTGCGGTGCGTGGCCAGCGGCAGTTCCAGGCCGATGCCAGCGGCTGTGCCGGGCAGGGCGGCGGCAATCGGTTTGCCGCCCTTGTTGGTCTTGGGGTCCATGCCCGCACGTTCGATCTTGCGCAGAAGGCCGTGCATTTTCATCGTGCCTTCGAACAGGCCCTTGGCGGGGTTGTCGCCGGCCTCTTCCTTCATCTTGGCGAGCAGGTTCAGGTCCATGCCACCGGCGAAGGTGTCCTTGCCGGAGGTGATCACCACGCCCTTGACCGCGTCATCGGCCAGCACGTCATCAATGTGGTCGTTGAGTTGCGCCAGCCCTTCGAGGGACATGACGTTCATGGTCTTGCCCTCGACATCCCATGTGATGGTGGCGATGCCGTCGGCGTCTTTGGTCAGTGTAAAGTCAGCCATTGTTCTCTTCTCCCCTTACACGCGTTCGATGATTGTGGCGGCACCCATACCGGAGGCGACGCAGAGTGTGGCAAGACCGGTTTCCTTGTCGGTCCGCTCCATCTCGTCCAGCAGCGTGCCGAGGATCATGGCACCGGTGGCGCCCAGCGGGTGGCCCATGGCGATGGCGCCGCCGTTGACGTTCACCTTGCCGTGGTCGACGTCGAATGCCTGCAGGAAGCGTAGGACGACGGCGGCGAAGGCTTCGTTCACTTCGAACAGGTCAATGTCACCGATGTTCATGCCGTTGTCGCGCAGGATCTTTTCGGTGACGGGCACGGGGCCGGTCAGGTTGATGGTGGGGTCAGTGCCGATCTTTGCGGTGGACTTGATGCGCGCGCGGGGCTTGAGGCCCAGCTTCTCGCCCAGTTCCTCGTTGCCGATCAGCAGGGCTGCGGCGCCGTCAACGATGCCCGACGAGTTGCCTGCGTGGTGCACGTGATTGATGCGTTCAAGGTGGGGATATTTCATCAGTGCGACCTTGTCGAAGCCGGGCATGACCTTGCCCATGGCCTCAAAAGCGGCGTTGAGGCTGCCCAGCGACTGCATGTCGGTCTGCGGGCGCATGTATTCGTCGTGATCCAGGATCGGCAGGCCGTTCTGGTCCATGACCGGGATGATGGATTTGGCGAACCGCTTGTCGTCCCACGCGGCCTTGGCCCGGCGCTGGCTTTCGACCGAGTACTGGTCGACGTCATCGCGGGAAAAGCCATATTCGGTGGCGATCAGATCCGCGCCGATGCCTTGGGGGGCAAAGTAGCTCTCCATCGCAATCGACGGGTCGGCCGCGATGGCCGCCCCGTCAGATCCCATGGCAACGCGGCCCATCATTTCCACACCACCAGCGATGTAGCCGTCACCGGCCCCACCACGTACCTGGTTGGCGGCGATGTTGACGGCCTCAAGACCGGAGGCGCAGAAGCGGTTAATGGCGATGCCGGGGATGGCCTCATCAAGGTCGGAGGCGAGAACGGCCGTCCGAGCGAGGTTGCCGCCCTGTTCCATCACTTGGGTGACGTTGCCCCAGATCACATCCTCGACCACGTGGCCGTCAATGTTGTTGCGCTCTTTCAGCGCGTTCAGAGTCAGGGTCGACAGGCGCAGCGAGGTCACTTCGTGCAAGGCACCGTCTTTGCGGCCCTTACCGCGCGGGGTGCGGATCGCGTCGTAGATATAGGCTTCGGTCATCGTATTCGTCCTTCTGCCAGTGGCGTGTTCTTTGATCTGTAGGTGGGATAGACCGGTTGGTCTAATCAAGGGTGACGTTGCGACGCTTCGGGTAAACTTACGCCCGGTCGGCAGGAGAGCCGGGCATAAGATCGTAAGGGGCCTTCCATCCGGGCGTGTTCGATATGTTGTCGAGCCAGCGGTCGATATGAGGCCAGTCCGTGCGATCAAAGCCAAACGGTTCAGGGTAATAGAGGTAGCCGCAGCAGCTGAGGTCGGCATTGGTGATGCCGTTGCCCACAATCCAATCGCGCCCTTCGAGATGTGTATTAAGCACAGTATACGCGCCCTTGAGGCGCCCCTGGTTGAAGGCAATCACCTCTTGGGGGCGTTTGCCTTCGGGAAGAAAGTTCATAAGGAAGCGGGTGACGCCGCACATGGAGCTGAGCTTGTGATTGTCCCACAGGACCCAGCGCAGCACTTCGTATTTGTCATCGCCGTCGCCCCCGAATTTGCCGGTCTTGTCGCTGATGTATTGCTGGATGACCCCGGACTGGCTGATCTTCTGGTCGCCGTTAATCAGCAATGGAGCCTCACCCATCGGGTTGAGCGCACGGTATTCATCGGTGCGCGCAGCACCCCCAAAGAAGTCCACGAAGATCGGTTCCCAGTCGAGACCGGAGAGTTGCAGGGCAAGAGCCGCTTTGTAAGAGTTCCCGCTTTCGCCGAAGCAGTGCAGTTTCAGGGTCATTGGCGCAGGCCTTTCCGGTCTTGAGATTTGAGTGGGCAGGACCGGTGGGTTTCACACCCCCCGGACCCCCGTGCGGTTTATCTGGCGAAATGAAGGTGATCCCGTTTACGCCACATTAAGGTTAGTGCCCCGATGGTGAGAGGGCATGGCAGGCTGCGGAGCTGAGCCATGTGCGAAGTGAAGCCCTGCTTTCCCGGCCTCGGTGGACACCGCCCGGGACAAGCAGGGTGGATCCAATCTTCATTTCGCCAAGTAAACCGCCCCCGGAGGGCCGATCTGCCAAAGGCTGTTCGGCCAGGCGCATCAAAACGCCCTCGCAATCAGCTCTTTCATGATCTCATTGGTGCCGCCGTAGATGCGCTGCACCCGGGCGTCTGTCCACATGCCGCCGATGTCGTAATCGTTGGTGAACCCGTAGCCGCCGTGCAGTTGCAGGCATTCGTCCAACACCCAGGCCTGTGTGTCTGTGGTCCAGTACTTGCACATTGCGGCCTTATCGACCGTCAGTTTGCCGCGGATGTGGTCGGCCATGCACTCGTCAAAGAAAGACCGGCTGACCATGGTTTTGGTCTTGGCCTCTGCCAGTTTGAAGCGGGTGTTCTGGAATTGCAGGAGGTTGCCGCCGAAGGCTTCGCGTTCCTTGCAGTATTGAAGCGTGCGCTCCACCGCGCCTTCCATTGCCCCCACAGCGGCGCAGGCGATGACCATGCGCTCCTGCGGCAGTTGCTGCATCAGTTGGTAGAAGCCCTGGCCTTCGGTGCCGCCAAGGATGTTTTCTGGGGCGATTTCGATGTTGTCGAAGAACAGTTCCGATGTGTCGGAGGCGTGCATGCCGATCTTGTCGAGATTGCGTCCGCGTTGGAAACCTTCCGCCCCGTCTGTTTCCAGCACCACGAGCGAGACGCCCTTGGAACCTTGGGTCGGGTCTGTTTTGGCGGCGACGATGATCAGGTTGGCGTGCTGGCCGTTGGTGATGAAGGTTTTGGAGCCGTTCAGCTTGTAGGCATTGCCATCCTTGATTGCGCGGGTCTTGATCGCTTGAACGTCCGAGCCGGTCGAGGGTTCTGTCATCGCCAGCGCGCCAACCAACTTGCCCGTGACAAGTTTGGGCAGCCAGCGCTGCTTCTGGTCTTCGGTGCCGTAGGACAGCACGTAGTGCGCGACGATGCCGGAATGGATGCCGTGCCCCCAGCTTGCGAGGTTCGCCCGCGCAGCTTCGACGAGGATCGCGGCTTCGTGGCCGAAATCGCCGCCTGCGCCGCCGTATTCTTCGGGGATCGAGGGGCAGAGCAGACCCAGCTCGCCCGCTTGGGCCCAAGTCTCGCGGTCCATCTCGCCCTGTTTGCGCCAGCGGTCGAAATGGGGCGCCCATTCGTTGGTGATGAATTGCGCCGTCATGTCGGCGATCATCTGGTGTTCCTCGGTCATCCACGTAGACGGACCGGCAGCCATATCTTTCACTTGTTTCCTCCCCAGGAGACAGGTCTAGCGCTTGCGCGCCTCAAGTTCGGAATTGAACAGCCGCAGGCGGGCTGTCAGGTTTTCTTCGTGCATCACGCTATCGAAATTCTCGAACAGGAACGACAGGGCTTCGCCCTCGTCCAGCCCCGCTTCGGCGGCAAACCGCTTGAGGCGGCGATAGCCATCCTCGGTCATAGCGACGGGAAAGCGGCGGGTGAGGCGAAAGCGTTTGGGCATGCGGTCTCCGAAAAGCGATAGGGCGGGGTGTTACCCCGCCCTAACTTTAGAAGTTTGCCGCTTCCAGTGCCATCACAGTGTCGGCACCGGTCTGGATGCGTGTCAGGTGCAGCGCCGTGGCGGGCAGTTGGCGCGCCATGTAGTAGCGGCCCGTTGCCAGTTTGGTCTCGTGGAACTCCGGGTCGGACGTGCCACCCGCCAGTGCCGCGCGCGACGCTTTGCCCATCTTGGCCCACATCAGGCCGAGGCACACATGTCCGAACATGTGCATGAAGTCGTAGGACCCGGACAGCGCGTTGTTCGGGTTCGTCATGCCGTTCTGCATGAAGTACATGCCCGCGGCCTGCAGGTCCTTGGAGGCGGCTTTCAGCGGTTCCAGGAATTCCTTGTCGAACGCTTCGTCCTGGCCTGAATTGTCCTTGATGAAGCTTTTGACCAGGTCAAAGAACGCCATCACGTGCTTGCCACCGTCTTGCGCCAGCTTGCGGCCCACGAGGTCCAGCGCCTGCACGCCATTAGCCCCTTCGTAGATCATCGCGATACGGGCGTCGCGGGTGTATTGCGACATGCCCCATTCCTCGATGTAGCCGTGACCGCCATAGACCTGCTGGGCCTTGATGGTGTTGTCGTAGCCAACATCCGTCAGGAACCCTTTGATGATCGGGGTCAGCAGCGACACGAGGCCGTCGGCGTCCTTGTCACCAGCCCGGTGGGCGGCGTCGATCATGGTCGCGCCCCACAGGATGAACGCGCGCGCGCCTTCTGCGAACGACTTCTGGTCCATCAGCGAGCGGCGGATGTCAGGGTGCACGATCAGCGGATCGGCGGGCTTTTCAGGGGCCTTGGCACCCGTCACGTCGCGCCCTTGCAGACGGTCGTTGGCGTACTCAACGGCGTTCTGATAGGCGACCTCGGCCTGGGACAGGCCTTGCATGCCCACACCCAGACGCGCTTCGTTCATCATGGTGAACATGGCGCGCATGCCCTTGTGCTCTTCGCCAATCAGGTAGCCTACGGCCCCGTCATAGTTCATCACGCAGGTGGAGTTGCCGTGAATGCCCATCTTCTCTTCGATGTTGCCAACGGCGACACCGTTGCGGGCACCCAGCGAGCCGTCTTCGTTCACGAGGAACTTGGGCACGATAAAGAGCGACACGCCCTTGATCCCTTCGGGACCACCGACGATCTTCGCCAAAACCAAGTGGATGATGTTGTCGGCCATGTCGTGCTCACCGGCGGAGATAAAGATCTTCTGGCCGGAGATTTTGTAGCTGCCGTCGTCTTGCGGTTCAGCCTTGGTGCGCATCAGGCCCAGGTCCGTGCCGCAATGCGGTTCGGTCAGGTTCATGGTGCCGGTCCATTCGCAGGACACCATCTTGGGCAGATAGGTTTCCTTTTGGGCTTGGCTGCCGTGCGCCAGGATGGCCGAGGCCGCGCCGTGCGTCAGACCCTGATACATGGTGAAGGCCATGTTGGCGGACGAGAACATCTCGCCCACTGCGGTGCCGATGACGTAGGGCATGTTCTGGCCGCCGAATTCCTCGGGCATGTCCAGACCGGGCCAGCCGCCTTCTTTGACCTGCTCGAACGCGTCCTTGAACCCGGTGGGGGTGTAGACCACGCCGTTTTCCAAACGGCAGCCTTCCTTGTCGCCCACGACGTTCAGCGGGGCGAGGACCTCGGAGGTCAGTTTGCCAGCTTCGTCGAGGATGGCGGAGGTAAAGTCGGCCTCCAGTTCATCGTAGCCAGGGATGTCGGCGCCTGTGACGTTCAGTACGTCGTGCAGGATGAATTGCATGTCCTTGGTGGGGGGCGTGTAGCTTGGCATAAGTCTCTCCCTAGTGCGGCGGCGCTTATTCAGCGGCCTTCTTCGTGGTATTCATCGAGGCGATCATCTTTTCGCCCCACTTCAATTGGTTCCGAAGGTCATCTATGGCCTCGGTCAACTCATCGCGTTGGCGCTCCATGTCGGCCAGTCGGTCACGGGCGATGTCATAGGTGCGCGCCAGTTGCGTCTGCTGCTGGTCACCCATGTCGTAGAGGTCCAGAAGCTGGCGGATTTCCTCAAGGCTGAAACCAAAGCGCTTGCCGCGCAGGATCAGCTTCAGACGGGCCCGGTCGCGTTTGGTGAACAGGCGCTTTTGGCCCTCGCGGATCGGGAACAGCAGTTCCTTGGCTTCGTAGAAGCGCAGGGTCCGCGGTGTGACGGCAAACGCGTCGCACATTTCGCGGATGGTCATGGTTTTCTCACTCATCGGATCACTCGCATATCCTGTTGCGCCCATCACATGGTGGAGACATGGATTCGATGCAACCGGCAGATGACGTTGACGTAAGCTGTACGTTGCGTCACGAAGGAGGTTGACGTGATTTTTTGCCACGTCAACTGGCGGCACGACGGATTTTTCCACGTTGATGCATATCAAGGTGGCGTACTCATCGCCTCGCTAGGCTGCGCATGCAGTCAAAGGGAGTGCATGACATGTTCAAGAGAATTGTAGTTGGGGTTGATGGATCAAGCACATCGGACAATGCGGTGCGCATTGCCTGCGATTTAGCCGGCAAGTATGACAGTGCGCTCTATCTGGTGCACACCCCACAGCCACAAACGGTTGCTTTTGCGCTGGGGGCCGTAGCGGGATACCACGCCGTCACCACGATGCCGAGCCTCGAAGAGGTGGAGGAAGCGGCAAGCAAGATTGTGGAGGGCGCCACCGCAATCGCGAACGAATGCGGCAACGAGATCGTCGAAGCACGTACGGATCAGGGCGATCCAGCCCAGAAAATCACGGCATGCGCACAGGATGTGGGTGCCGATCTGATCGTCACGGGACGGCGTGGTTTGGGCAGCATTGGGTCGCTGGTCCAGGGAAGCACCAGCCAGCAGGTCAATCATCTGGCGAAATGCGCGACCCTGTCCGTCATCTAGGGTGCTTTGAAATGATGACCGGGTGCGGCGATGTGCGCTGCGGTCGGTTTAACCCTTGAGTTCCCCGGCAACGCTGTCGCGCAGGCCCTGTAATTCGTCCCGCGCTTCGTCCAGTTGTTTACGCTGCTCGTCCAGTTCTTTGAGCTGCCCGTCGGCAAGTTCGATCCAGGCACGCATTTGGGCCTCGGTGCCTTCATGTTCGTAGATGAGTAGCCACTGCCGAATGTCTTCCAGTTGGAAGCCAAACTTGCGTCCGCGCAGGATTAGTTTCATGCGCGCGCTTTCCCGGGGGCCGTAAAAGCGCGATCTGCCTTCGCGGTCCGGTTGCAGCAATTCGATGTATTCGTAGTAGCGCAGCGTGCGCGGCGTCACATCAAATTCCGCGCACATCTCTTTAAAGCTCAAGCGGTCGTCTGCCATGACTTCCTTTGTCTCCATCCCTGGACTTCAAGCCTAAGGCGCGTGCGCGCGGCACGCAACAGGTGCCTTGCCCAATCTGCGCACAAGACCCATAACTTGCATCCACGACCGTGTGACGAGGCCATATGTCCGATCCAGACAAACTCAAGCTTGCCCGACAATTCATTGAAGCCATTCCACATTCCCGAGATTTGGGGATGAAGCTGACTGAGATGGAGAATGGTGTTGCGGTAATCACCATGCCCTATGATGACCGGTTGATCGGCGATCCTGAGACGGGCGTGATCAGCGGCGGCGCTGTATCCGCATTAATGGACACCTGTTGCGGGGCCGCGGTGATGAGTCACCCGGAAAACCTTGGCGGGACGGCCACGCTTGATCTGCGCATCGACTATATGCGGGCGGCCACGCCCGGCCAGGCCATCACCGCCCGCGCAACCTGTTACCATGTCACGCGATCGGTGGCTTTCGTGCGGGCCACCGCCTGTGATGATGACAGCGACAATCCTGTGGCCACGGCCGCAGGCGCTTTCACGGTGGAGGGCAAGCGATGAAGCGGCCCGAGCCCGTGCAGGTTGTCAAGCAGCGCCGCGATGCTGCGCTATCGGCGCTGGTCAGCGGTGTGCCCTATATTCAGTATCTTGGACTGACCTTTGATCGGCGCGGGGACGAGTTGACCGGCGTGCTGCCCTTTGATGAAAAGCTGATCGGCAACCCGCTGTTGCCCGCGCTGCATGGCGGGGTGACGGCTGCGTTCCTTGAAGCGACGGCGGTGATCACCTTGTCCTGGTCCTACTTATGGGAAGACATCGAAAGCGGTGCGCTGGACTTTGATCCGAGTACCGCACCCAAGTTGCCCCGTTTGCCCAAGACGGTCGATTTTTCGGTCGACTATCTGCGCTCAGGCTTGCCGCGTGACGCCTACGCCCGTGCGCGCATCAACCGGTCGGGGCGGCGCTATGCCTCGGTCCATGTGGAAGGCTGGCAGGACAATCGAGACCGGCTGTTTGCGCAGGCCACCGGGCATTTTGTCATGCCGCAACGGCGCTAGATGGAGGCGGCAGCCACCACCGAACCACCAGCGCCGCTGACCCACAAGCGGGTGCTCAGGATTGCGCTGCCCATTGTGTTGTCCAACGCCACCGTACCGATCCTGGGGGCTGTGGATGTCGGTGTCGTGGGGCAAATGGGAGAGGCCGCGCCTATTGGCGCCGTGGCTATGGGTGCCATTATCCTCAGCACCGTCTACTGGATTTTCGGGTTCCTGCGCATGGGCACCGTCAGCCTTGCCGGGCAAGCGGCAGGCGCAGGGGATGATGATGAGGTATCAGCCTGGTTGACCCGTGCCTTGCTGGTAGCTGCCATGGGCGGCGCGGGTCTGATCCTGCTGCAATTCCCGATCGTCTGGCTGGCTTTCCAGCTGTCGCCTGCCAGCGCCGAGGTCGAGAGCCTGGCCCGCGATTACCTGTTCATCCGCATCTGGACCGCCCCGGCGGCCATCGCTGTCTACGCGCTGACCGGCTGGCTGGTGGCGATGGAGCGGACGGGCGGCGTGTTCTGGGTGCAGTTGGTGATGAACGGGGTGAACATCATCCTGAACTTCGTCTTTGTGCTGGGCTTTGGCTGGGGGGTGAGCGGCGTGGCCATTGCCACCGTCGTCGCCGAGGTGCTTGGCGCGGGCTTGGGGCTGTGGTTCTGTCGGGCAGCGTTTGATCGCCCCGCGTGGCGTGACTGGCCGCGCGTGCTGCGGCGGGCGCAACTGATCAAGATGGCGCTTCTGAACACGGATATTCTGCTGCGCTCGCTGATGCTGATGATCATCTTTTCCAGCTTCGTGTTTCTGGGCGCGCGGTTCGGTGATGTGACGCTGGCCGCGAACGAGGTGTTGATCCAGTTCATGTACATCACCGCCTATGCCATGGACGGCTTTGCCTTTGCCGCTGAAACCCTGATCGCACGCGCCTACGGCCGTCGCGATCCTATGCGCGTGCGCCGGTCCGCGCTGATGACATCTATGTGGGGCATGGCGATTTGCTGCGTCACCGCAGGCGCGTTTCTGTTTGTCGGTCCGTGGCTCATTGACGTGATGGCCAAGGACGTTGAGGTGCAGGTGGTGGCGCGGGAGTACCTGTGGTGGATGGTTGCCGCCCCGTTGGTCGGCTGTGCCGCGTGGATGTTCGATGGCATATTCATTGGCGCCGGCCGGGGGAGGGACATGCGCAACATGATGGCGATCTCTTTTGTTCTGTATTGGTTGGCTGTGCTGATCCTGCTGCCGCTTATGGGCAATCACGGGCTGTGGGCTGCGATTCTTATTTCATTTGTCGCGCGGGGAGTGACGCTGGGATTGCGCTATCCGGCGTTGGAGCGGGCGGCCGGGTGAAGGACTGGGGCGCTGCCCCAGACCCCGTAGTATTTTCAGTCAGAAGAAGCTTAGAGCCAGTTCTTTGTTTCCGTGCCGACCGCTTCCGCCACGGATTGGAAGCTGTCTTGTTGCAGTTGGGCGTCCACCCCTTCCGCGATGCGAGCTGCGAGGCTGAGACCGCCATAAACGAGGCCTGTGTAGAGCTGCACCGCTGACGCACCGGCCTTGATCTTGGCGTAGGCTTGTTCGGCGGAGGCCACGCCACCGACCCCTATCAGAGGAACCTTGGTCAGGTTGTGCAGTTGGGCGAGGACGCGAGTGGATTTTTCGAACAGTGGAGCGCCGGACAGGCCACCCTTTTCCTGAGCATGCGCGCTGCGCAGGCCGGTGCGGTCCAGTGTGGTATTCGTTGCAATGATCGCGGCCACCCGGGCGTCCTCTGCCACTTTGGCGATGTCGGCGAGGTCTTGATCGGTCAGATCTGGTGCAATTTTCAGGAAAACGGGGATGTCACCGCGCACCTGCATGACGCCGTCAAGCAGTGCAGCCAATGCCATTGGTCCTTGCAGGTCCCGCAGTTTTTCCGTGTTGGGGCTGGAGACATTGACCGTGGCGAAGTCGATGTGCGATGCGCAGTGTTGCAGCACCTTGGCAAAGTCTTCGGCCCGGTTGGCGCTGTCCTTGTTGGCGCCAAGGTTCAGGCCCACGGGCACACCTTTGGGGCGTTTCGCCAGGCGGGCGGCAATCGCCTCCATCCCGTCATTGTTAAATCCGAAACGGTTGATGGCCGCTGCATCTTCGGTCAGCCGGAAAAGCCGCGGTTTGGGGTTGCCGGGTTGGGGCAGTGGGGTGGCGGCGCCGACCTCGATCCAGCCGAAACCGGCCCGGCTGAGGGGGGCGATGGCCGTGGCGTTCTTGTCGAAGCCCGCAGCAAGGCCCACGGGGTTGGGCAGATCCATACCGGCCAGCGATGTGCGCAGACGGTCGCTTGTGATCGGGCCTGGGAGCGGCGCAAGCGGTGTGTGCAGCGCCTTGAGGGCCAATCCGTGCGCCGTTTCCGGATCCAGCCGGCGCAGGGCTTGGGTTCCGATGCGTTCCAGTGCTTGTTTCATCCGAACGACGCGCCCTTGTCTGCTGGTTTGCACCGGATCAGGCGCGAGGTTTTGACGGCTGCCTGTCGGTGCACCACAGCGCGCCTGTATTCAGGATCTGTGACCATGGCGAGGAAGGCACCTGCAGTCGGGTAGCGGGCGATGAACACGGCGTCCCACGCCTCGTCTGCCGGACCGATCAACGTGGTTTCGAATCCCCCGCGCCATGCAATCCGGCCACCGACCTTGCCCAGAACCGGGGCCGAGTGCTTGCCATAAAGTGCATAGGCCTGCGCGCCCGTTAGCCCGTCGCGCGCCAATTCGTGGTCGCCGGGGTAGTTGGCGAGATCGTTGAAACGGACGAGGTTGAGCATCTCGATCGGTGTGTCGCGCGGCAGGTCCTTGAAGGCCTGAAACTGTTCTGCTGTGGGATCGATATGGGTCATGTGTCGAACCCTGCGCCCGGCGGGAACTGGTGAATTCCGTTTTCCAGTGGCAAGGGTTGGGCCCAGTGGACATCTGCCAGCCGCATCTCGCGATACAGGTGCGGGAACTCGGCCCCGCCGCGGGACACTTCCCATTTCAGGTCGTCACCCAGAGCGTCCGTATCGACCGCGATCAGGAACAGGTTGTCTTCGCCTGCGAAATGCTTGGCGGCGGTTTCGGCGGCCTGTGTGGCGGTCGAGAAATGGACATAGCCGTCCTGCACATCAATCGGCGCGCCGGGAGTGCTGCCGTTTTCGCGCAGATGCGCCCATTCGGGGGCGCGGAAAATCTTGTAAATCAGCATGGGTGCGTGATGCAGCTTGCTTACGCAGTGGTCAAGTGCGCGCTGTCATGGATTTGTTGCGCGCTTTCCCTAAGGAACCGCTTTGACTCGTGGTGCAGATTGTTGTCACGATATGGACATAACCAATGAGGGAGACACCAGATGACCCGATTTCTGATGGGCACTGCTGCGCTGGCGCTGAGCGCGGGCATGGCATCCGCCGAATATACGCTGCATATTTTGCACACCAATGACATGCACAGCCGCATTGAATCGATCAACCGTTTCGATTCGACCTGCAATGCCGAGGGCGAAGCCGAAGGCGAATGCTTTGGGGGTGTGGCGCGGGTCAAGACGGCCATCGACGCCAAGAAGGCATCGCTCGACAACCAGAACGTCGTCGTACTGGACGCAGGCGATCCGTTTCAGGGCTCGCTCTTCTACACCACCTACAAGGGCGCGGCCGAGGCCGAGTTCATGGAGCAGATGGGCTATGATGCCATGGCCGTGGGCAACCACGAGTTCGACGATGGCCCGCAGGGCCTAGCCGATTTCATCGAGAAGGTCAGCTTCCCCGTCATCTCCGGCAACCTTGATCTGTCTGCCGAAGAAACGCTGAGCGGCAAGGTCGAAAATCATGTGGTGCTCGAAGTCGGCGGCAAGAAGATCGGCGTGATCTCCGCGCTGGCCACTGACACGGTCGAGACATCCTCGCCCGGCCCCAACGTCGTTTTCCAGGACGAAATCGAGGCGCTGCAAGCAGACGTCGCCACCCTGCAAGGCGAAGGGGTCGACATTATCATCGCACTCAATCACGTGGGCCTGAACAAAGACCTCGCGATTGCCGAGGCGGTCGATGGCATCGACGTGGTGATCGGCGGTCACAGCCATACGCTGATGTCCAATGACGATGCAGAAACACCGGCCTATCCCACCATGGTGGACGATGCAGCAGTGGCGCAGGCCTATGCCTACACCAAGTACCTGGGTCATCTGACGGTGACTTTTGATGACGACGGCAACGTGACTGCAGCCTCGGGTGATCCGATGCTGCTGGACGCTTCCGTTGAGCCCAACACTGATTTCCTTGCACGGATCGCAGAGATGGGCGCGCCCATCGAAGAGATGAAAACGCGGGTCGTGGCCGAAGCCGCTGAAGCCATCGAAGGCGGTCGCGACACGTGCCGCGCGATGGAATGCCCCATGGGCTCGCTCATTGCAGATGCGATGCTGGATCGGGTGAAGGATCAGGGGATCGAGATTGCGATCCAGAACGGTGGAGGCATTCGCGCATCCATTGACGCGGGCGAAGTGACCATGGGTGAGGTGCTGACCGTGCTGCCGTTCCAGAACACGCTGTCGACCTTCCAGGTGTCTGGTGCTGCTATCGTGGCTGCTCTTGAGAACGGAGTAGGCCAGATTGAGGATGGCGCCGGACGTTTCCCGCAGGTTGCGGGAATGAGCTATGCCTTTGACGTGGCAAAGCCCGCTGGTGAGCGGGTTAGTGATGTCATGGTCGGCGACGCGCCCATCGACATGGACAAACTCTATGGCGTGGTCAGCAACAACTACGTGCGCAATGGCGGCGACGGATATGCGATGTTCGTGGATGCGGAAAATGCCTATGATTTCGGCCCGGATCTCGCAGACGTGACAGCTGAGTATCTGGCCGCGCAAGGGCCGTTCACGCCCTACACCGATGGTCGGATCACGGCCAAGTAATCTGAAAGGGCGCAGGACACCTGCGCCTTACAGGATCAAGAGTAAGGCGGAGTTGATGCTCCGCCTTATTTTTTTTGTACCCAATCGTAAGGCGCAGGTGTCCTCCGCCGCGCTGGCGGATCAAGATCCGCCTTACGGTTTTGGGATATACGAGATAGCGTCATCTGCATGTGTGGACGTTTTTCTATATCGCTGGCCCCTGAAGACATGTCCGAGATGTTTGCTGCGGTTGCTGCGAATGACATGCCCGACATACCCAACTTCAATGTCTGCCCGACCGACGCCGTACACACCGTTACCCACCAGCGTGGGCAGCGATGGCTGACCCCAATGCGGTGGGGGTTCATCCCGCATTGGTACAAGACACCCACCGAAGGTCCGCTGCTGATCAATGCGCGGGCCGAAACCATTGCCGAAAAACCCGCTTTCCGGGCCGCTTGTCGGGAACGGCGCGCCGTGATCCCGGCCTCTGGCTTCTATGAATGGACCCGGGAGGGTGATACGCGCTTGCCTTGGTACATCACCCGCAGCGATGGTGCGCCGCTCGTATTTGCAGCAGTTTGGCAGGAGTGGGCGCCAAAGGATCCCAACGGTGATCGAATTCGTACGGCAGCCATTGTGACTACTGCTGCCAACGCACCCATGTCGACCATCCACCACCGTATGCCCGTGGTTCTGGAGCCTGAGGATGTCGCACTTTGGTTAGGCGAAAAGGGCAAAGGGGCCGCCACGCTGATGCGTGCCACCCCTCATGATGCTCTGAAGTGGCATCGGGTTGATGCAGCGGTCAATTCGAACCGAGCGTCTGGTCCGGACCTCATCAACCCAATTGGCACTTAGTCGAGTGGTGCGTCTGCAAAACTCAGATTGCCCTCGACGAGGAAGGATCCATCCTCCTCTGAAATGGCATTGGCGTCGTAGAACGTGGTTTGTACGCCCTGTTCAACGACCATGGTCATGGATCCCTGATCCGCGATCGGACCAAGTGCCCAGCTCTCATGTTTCGAGATGATGTTGTGTTCCGAGCCGGTGAGGTTGGTGAATTTCACCGTGTCGCCCTCGTCAAGATACACAACCGACGGGAAATAAGCGTCCGGTAGGATCAGAACCTCGTGTTCAGCTGCAGAGACCGCGGTCGCAGCCGTCAGCGTGGCCAGAACGGCCCCAATTTGCATCGCGCGCTTCATGCCAGCACTCCTTTTGCTTCGGCCCCACCCGGAAGACAGAATCGTATCTGTTGTCTATGAGTGGAGAATGAGGCCGAATTGGGGCAGGCTTGCGTCCAGCCTGGGGCATGTCACCCGAATTGGTCTGGCCCCAAGTGCCAATGACGCATGGCGTTGCCAGTCTTGCCGCACTACATACCGATTGAAAGACATGCCGATCCGGCACACGCAGATGGATGGAGGACCCTATGAACGTCGAGACAAAGATCCTGAAGGCCAAGGATGCGCCGGACCTCGGGTCCTTTGACTGGTCCGATCCGCTGCGCCTGTCCGATCAGTTGAGCGAAGACGAACGCATGATCCAGGCCTCTGCCCACGCCTACGCCCAGGAAAAACTGGCGCCCCGTGTGGTCAGTGCTTTTGCCGATGAGACGACGGATGCGGGTATCTTCCGCGAGATGGGGGACATGGGTCTTTTGGGGGTGACACTGCCCGAAGAGTATGGCGGGCTTGGCGGCTCGTATGTCTCGTACGGTCTGGTCGCGCGCGAGGTCGAGCGGGTCGACAGCGGGTATCGGTCCATGATGTCGGTACAATCCTCGCTCGTCATCTATCCGATCTATGCGTACGGATCAGAAGAACAGCGCAAGAAATACCTGCCTAAACTGGCGTCGGGCGAGTGGATTGGGTGTTTTGGCCTGACGGAACCTGACGCAGGCAGTGACCCGGCCGGTATGAAGACCACGGCCAAGAAAACCGAAGGCGGCTATGTGTTGAACGGGTCCAAGATGTGGATTTCGAATGCGCCGATTGCCGATGTGTTTGTGGTTTGGGCCAAGTCCGAAGAACACGACGGCAAGATCCGTGGCTTTGTCCTTGAGAAAGGCATGGCGGGCCTGTCCGCCCCCAAAATCGAAAACAAGCTTTCCTTGCGCGCCTCAATCACCGGTGAGATCGTGATGGAGAATGTGGAGGTGGGTGAGGACGCGCTGCTTCCCGATGTTCAGGGGCTCAAAGGGCCGTTTGGTTGTTTGAACCGCGCGCGCTATGGCATCTCGTGGGGTGCAATGGGCGCGGCCGAGTTCTGCTGGCACGCCGCGCGTCAATATGGGCTGGATCGCAAACAGTTCGGTAAGCCGTTGGCGCAAACGCAACTGTTCCAGAAAAAGCTGGCTGATATGCAGACCGAGATCACGTTGGGTTTGCAGGCCTCGTTGCAGGTGGGGCGTTTGATGGATGCGGCGCAGGCTGCGCCCGAGATGATCTCGATCGTGAAACGCAACAACTGCGGCAAGGCGCTGGAAATTGCGCGCGCGGCCCGAGACATGCATGGCGGGAACGGGATTTCCGGGGAGTTCCAGGTGATGCGCCACATGGTGAACCTTGAGACAGTGAACACCTATGAGGGCACCCATGACGTCCACGCCCTGATCCTTGGGCGCGCGCAGACAGGTTTGCAGGCATTTTTCTGACGACGCCCGGAAGACGCTTCCAAACAGGACCAGGGTCCGGGTTGCTGCCCGGTCCTGTGCCTTGCTGTAATCTGATTTCGCTTGCCTAGAGTGTCCGCAGATAGAAGCCAAAGATTGCAACGCCCGCATAAAACGGGACAGCAATGCCGAAGACAATGAATATGAATACACCGGCAGCTTTCATCAGCCGCATATCCTTGGCGTTTGGCGGAACATTGTGGAAGTTCAGGATGTCCATAATTGTGCTGCCTGCATTCCAAAAGCACAGCCCAAGTCCGGTCAAAAACGTCAAAAGCCCAACGCCCCAAATCATGATGCCTTCGGACAAGCCAACCAAGCGGCCCAAATCGATTGCTGACAGGGGGGCTGCATCTTTGACGGCGGCGCGCATCATTTGCGCACCGATCGCCGCCAGAGAGCCGAAAATCGCGTAGTTCCGGAGATACGTCCCAATGTAGTTCACTGTGTACGGGTTGGGGGTTTTGCCGTTGGTCTGCATACGGACGGTTTCCATTTTTGACTGGGGTGGCGCTTGACGCCGGACAAGTTGAGGCCAGGGTGCACGCCCAACTGTGCATAAGAGCATGATGCGTGCATTGACCCCGTGGACGCAGCGTGTCGTGCTGCTGAGGTCAGGTGTTCTCATTACTGGCTGAAACGCGACCGAGCGTCACGATGGTCCGCTGTTGTGAGTGAAGTCACGCTGATCGCCGCGCATTTCGTAAGGATTGCGTGGAATCCAACAGCCCGTTTGCAGATAATCCCACGATATTCCGTCACTCATTGAAACCTTGTTCGATTCGCCGAATTGAGGCGTGAACTCGGCATGGTGAAGCTCCATAAATGTCGGTACGCGGTGGGTGTACAGCGCGTGATCTGAGGCCGATGGTGAAAGTTTCATCGCATCCCTCGTATCCGCTGCGGTGCAGCAGGGATCGGGCGTGAGTACCCTCCCGTGCCCCGGCAAAGCTGCTGTCAAAAACTCTGAAAAAGAAGACTTTTTGCTTTGCAAAGCATCTCCGTTGGGTGCGCTGCATTGCAGCATTTCCGCTTGCCTATAAGTCAAGCGGTTAGCTAATCGAAGTGCCCAATGGAACAGTCATATGTTTGGATCTCAGACGGTTTTGCACACGTGTGCAAAAAACTGTTGCCAAGTCCCCAGCCCGGTGTCTAGCCTAAAACAACAACCTTTTGCCCGGGGGGTCTTATGGCAGAAATCCAGCTGCGTAACATCAATAAGCGGTGGGGCACTTTCGTGGGGGTCGATAACTTTGACCTGACCATCGCAGATGAGGAATTTCTGGTTCTGCTCGGACCATCAGGCTGCGGCAAGACGACGACGATGCGGATGATTGCAGGGCTTGAAGATGCCACCGAAGGCGACATCATGATCGATGGCAAGCGTGTCAACGATCTGGACCCGAAGGATCGGGACGTGGCGATGGTGTTCCAATCCTATGGTCTTTATCCGCACCTCAACGTCTATGAAAACATCCGCTTCCCACTGAAGGTGCGCAAGGTCGATCCGGCCTCGCACGACGAAAAGGTGCGCCGCGCCTCTGCCATGGTTGAGCTGGACGAATTTCTGCACCGCAAGCCCGCCGAGTTGTCGGGCGGTCAGCGTCAGCGTGTGGCACTTGCCCGCGCCATCGTGCGCGAGCCCAACGTGTTCCTCATGGACGAACCGCTGTCGAACCTCGATGCCAAGCTGCGCGTGTCGACCCGTGCCCAGATCAAGAACCTGAGCCACGAACTGAAGGTCACAACCGTCTACGTGACCCACGACCAGATCGAGGCGATGACGCTGGCCGACCGTGTCGTCGTGATGAAGCAGGGCAAGGTCCAACAGGTTGGCACGCCGACCGAGATTTACGATCGGCCCGCAAACACCTTTGTGGCCAGCTTCATCGGGTCGCCCGCCATGAACCTGATGGACGGTACGATCAGTGGGGGCACGTTTACGGGTGACAATGTCACGATCAGCGGTCTGACCGCGCCCGATGGTCCGACCACACTTGGCTTTCGGGCCGAGGACGCGGCGCTGGCCGAAAGTGACGGTCAGATCACCGCGCCCATCTACACGATCGAATTGCTTGGCGATGCCACCATGCTGACCGTCCGCGCGGGCGGACAGCTTGTGTCGATCAAGGCGCACAAAGAGTTCCGAGCCGAGATTGGCAACGCGGTGTCCTTCTCGGTTCCTGCGGGCATCTGCCACGCATTTGATACTTCTTCCGGCGAACGTCTTGCCTGAGGAACTTGTTTGTCCGGGGGCACCCGGGCGGACCAATCCGGCCAGTGCAGCCTTGCAAGATGCACTGGCGTCAAACACAACAGGGAGTCTGTAAATGTATTTGAAGAAACTGGCACTGGCGGGCGCTGTCTCGCTTCTGGGCACCACGGCCTTCGCCGCGTGTTCCTATGAAAACGAGGTGCCGCTCAAGTCGCTGACCGCCGGGTTCGAAGCGTGGAAGGCCGTGACCGATGCCATGGCCGAGTGCGGCAACTTCCAGGCCGAGCTGGATCAGGAATTCCGCACCAAGCAGCCCGCCGCATTTGAAGCGAACCCGTCGCTGTATCAAATCGGCGGTGTGTCAAACGGCACGATCACGCCGCTCTTGAACGCGGGCACCATTCGGCCGCTGGACGATCTGGTGGCGAAGTATGGTCAGAACCTGTCCCCCAATCAGTTGATCCGCGTGGATGGCAAGATCATGGCCGTGGCGATGATGGTGAACACGCAGCACCTGATGTATCGCAGCGACATTCTGGCGGATCTGGGCATCGACACCCCTACCACGTGGGACGAAGTGTTCGCTGCCGCCGATAAGATCAAGGAAGCGGGCGTTGTCGATCACGCCATTGGCGCGACCATGAAGTCCGGCTGGAACCTCGCCCAGGAATTCGTGAACATGTATCCGGGCTTTGGCGGGGCGTTCTTTAACGACGACAACACAGCTGCGGTGGATTCGGACGCTGGGATGAAGGCGCTGGAAGCCATGAAGAAGACACTGGACTACACCGATCCAGAGGTTCTGGTCAGTGACTCCACTTACGTTCAGCAGCAGTTCCAGCAGGGCAAGATCGCCATGGCGAACCTGTGGGCATCGCGGGCCGGTGCGATGGATGACGAGAATGAAAGTCAGGTTGTCGGCAAAGTATCAATGGCTGCGGCACCCATGGCGATGGGCGGCGGCGCGCCTGCCACGACCCTGTGGTGGGACGGTATTGTGATCGCCGCCAACATCACGGACGAGGAGGCGGACGCGGCCTTCCGTCTGGCGATGGAAGGGCTGGACACCGAGATGGTGCAGGGCGCAAACGAGGCCGCCATCTGGCTTGTGAACGGATACCAGCCCGGTCCATTGGCCGAGGGTGCTATTGCTACGGCAACGGCCAATCCCGCGCCGCCGGCCTATCCGTCGACCACTCAAATGGGTCTGCTGCACACGGCACTGGGCAACGAGTTGCCCGCGTTCCTGACGGGTGACCGTGATGCGGCGGCGACGCTTGCCGCTGTGGAAGAAGCCTACACCACCTCGGCCAAAGAGGCTGGCGTGTTGCAGTAAGCAGTTTTGGCTGGCCGAGGTGCATCCTCGGCCAGCCACTTCTTTGATGGGAACAGATGGCCATTGAGTTCAACCATATCGATGTGAGCGGCGGCTCTGCTGGATGCGCGGGTATCGCGCGTCTTGCCGAACGACCGGATACAAACTCGAGTGCGGTGAACGTGGTGATCGAATGCCAGGGCGATGTTGCCTTGCGCATGGTGGAAAGGACAGCAGCATGAAGTTCAAAACCTTCTTCTGGTTCGTGGCACCATCGGTGTTCATGATGCTGCTTTTCATCGCGGCGCCTCTGGTTTCGGTCTTCATCCAGTCATTCCAGATCACCCAACCTGTCATGCAGCAGATTGAGGTTGAAACCTGTACCCCTGGCTTTTTGACCCAGACCTGCACGACGGAAATCAAGACGGTTCCCGTGATCGATGGGGAAACGGGCAGGACGCAGACGACAACGGCATGGGTGGGTTTGCAGAGCTACAAAAACGTCTTGCAGATGGACAAATTCTGGGCCGCCATCGGCTCCGGGAACTGGGGTGACATCCTTCAGATCGACTTCTGGAAGGCGCTGCGCTTCACGTTGATGTACACGCTGGTCACACTGCCGCTAGTGGTGGGGGTTGGTTTGATGATCGCGTTGGCGGTCAACAACGCGGCCAAGGTGCTGCGCGGGCCGGTGATCTTTGTGTCGCTTCTGCCGTTCATTATCACGCCGGTGATCGGCGCGCTGTCGATCTATTGGCTGTTTGTCGGGGATGGCATTCTGACAGCAATGCTCGAGCGTTGGCTGGACCGCGACATCGCCATGTTTGCCCAGGCATGGACCATTGAGTTGCTCATATATTTCTACAGGGTCTGGCACGTGGCCCCGTTTGCCTTCGTGATTTTCTATGCGGGCCTGCAGACAGTGAACATGGATACGCTGGAAAGTGCGATCATTGACGGGGCCAACAGGTTCGAGCGGCTGCGCTACGTGATCGTGCCGCACCTGATGCCGCTTATTATCTTCATCGCGCTGATCCACCTGATGGATTGCTACCGTGCGTTCGATGAAATCATCGGCTTCCGTAGCGAGGCCTACGTGACGTCGCTGCAATGGCTGACCTTCGATTTCCTCACACCTGACGATGCGGGCAACCGGGCGATCAGCCGTGCGGCAGCCAGCGCCATGCTCACGATGATCGGGATCGTGTTCCTGCTGATCCTGCCGCTGCGCCGCACATGGCGCGACCACAAGGGAGGGGCGCACTGATGGCCTCGAAAGCTACTGCACAGCCGCTTTCGCTCAAGATTGGGTCTGGTGCGTTCCTCGCTTTCTGGTGCGTGCTGGCTGCTTTCCCAATCGCGTGGATCGCCGTCATGAGCGTGAAGTCCCCGCGCGACGCCTTTGCTGCGAGTGCGTGGGATGTGATTACCGGACCGGTTACACGGGACAGCGGCAATGGGTTGAGTTTCATTGATATCGCGCTTGGCCTTACCTTCCTGTTCTTCGTGGTGCGCTGGGCCTTTACGCGCCTGCCCAAGATGGTCACGCAATTCTCGCCCCCCGGTTTCATCGTGCTTGGTTGGCTTGTCGGTTCGGCTGTCTACGGCATCCTGTTCGTTCTGATCTTCTTTGGTGTGTTGCCTGCCGTCTTCGGTGCGCTCAACAGCATTGCCGGGCCGCTGGGCACACCGATCTTGGGCCTTACGACCGAACACTATGTGGCGGTTTGGGCTGAAAACCAGTTCTACCGCAACTTCATGAACTCCATGATTGTGACGGCCGGTGTTGTCACAATCTCGCTGACCGTGGGCACCCTTGCAGGGTACGGGCTGGCACGATCGGGATCGAACCTTGCTTTCTGGCTGCTGATCCTCGCGCTTGTCTTCCGTGCGCTGCCCCACTCGGTGCTGGTGGCGGGTTACTTGCCCTGGTTTATCAACTCGGCTGAGATACTGAGACCGATTTTCGGAGATCTGAGCCCAACGCTGTATGGCCAGCCTTGGGCGGTCATCGCGGTGCTGGTGTCCATCAATCAGCCCTTCACCATCTGGATGCTTCGGTCGTTCTTCCAGAACATCCCGAGTGAGCTGGACGAAGCAGCGCGAGTGGACGGCTGCTCTCACTTCCAGGCGTTTCGTCGAGTGATTATGCCGGTCATGTGGCCAGGAGTTATCACCACGGGGCTGTTCAGCTTCCTGTTGGGCTATAACGATTTCCTGGTGACGGCGCTGCTGCTTGATGCGCAGAACCAAACCATGGTTCCGGCCATCGCGGGCTACTTCAACCGTGAGACGACCACGACCGACCAGGTCGAAGCGGTCGCCGCCGCCGTGTCCATCACAGCGCCCTTGTTCCTGCTGGTCATGGTGTTCCAGCGCCAGATCGTGTCGGGCCTGACTGCGGGCGCGGTGAAGGGGTGATGATTTCTTCTGACTGAAAATACGACGGGGTTCGGGGCAGAGCCCCGGTTCGGCCCTATCACAAAGGAAACAACACTGATGAAAGGTTCCCGACCGGAACAAGCGGTACTGACCCGCGATACAGACATGACCAAGACCGACGAAACGCGCGCGGTCATTGAGGGTATGGTAGATGGTCTGAACGACCACCGCATTGACGATATTGGCCAGTTCTTTGCCCAGTCCTTCCGCTGGATGGGCAATACTGGCTGCGGCGCCAAGACCGGCCTGCAAGAGTTCCAGGACAATTGGCAACGCCCCTTTCAAGCGGCCTTTGCCGATAAGGTCTGTGTGGATGAGGCGCGGCTGTACATGGGGGAGTGGGCTGCGGCCTTTGGCCGACAGGAAGCCACCCATGCCGGAGAATTCATGGGGATTGCGCCCACCGGCAAGCGGATCGAGATCCGGTACATGGATTTCTGGAAGGTCGAAGAGGGTCGCATTACCGACAACTACGTGATGGTCGATTTTCCCCACGTCCTCGCCCAACTGGGGTGGGATGTATTTGATGGTGAAGGCTGGGAAGCCTTCGATCGCGGCGACAAGATCCCGCCGCGCCCGGATGTATGAGGTGACGAGATGACAATCGAATATTTGAGACGCGGCAAGCCCGAGGCGGAGCGGGCTGAAGACGACGCCAAGACACGGGCCATCGTGGAGGCGACGCTGGCCGATATCGAGGCGCGCGGGGATGCGGCGGTGCGGGATCTGTCGGAGAAGTTTGACAGCTACAGCCCCGGCAGTTTTCGCCTGACGCAATCCGAGATCGACGCGCTGATGGCAGAACTGACCCCGCGCGAGATGGAGGACATCAAGTTCGCGCAGCAACAGGTCCGCGACTTTGCGCAAGCACAGCGGGATTCGATGCTGGATATCGAGGTCGAGACGATGCCGGGCGTGATCTTGGGCCACAAGAACATCCCTGTTCAATCAGTGGGCTGCTATGTGCCAGGGGGCAAGTTCCCCATGGTGGCGTCCGCTCATATGTCAGTGGCTACGGCGTCCGTCGCCGGTGTGCCGCGCATCATCGCTTGTACCCCACCGTGGCAGGGCAAACCAAACCCCGCCGTGATTGCCGCGATGCACTTGGGCGGAGCCCACGAAATCTATGTGATGGGCGGTATTCAGGCCGTTGGTGCCATGGCCATCGGGACCGAGACCCTTGACCCGGTGCATATGCTGGTTGGCCCGGGCAACGCCTTTGTCGCCGAGGCTAAGCGGCAGCTTTTTGGCCGGGTGGGTATCGACCTGTTCGCGGGTCCGACCGAGACGATGGTGATAGCCGACGAGACTGTGGATGCAGAGATGTGTGCCACGGACCTGCTGGGGCAGGCGGAACACGGTTACAACTCGCCTGCTGTTCTGCTCACCAATTCGCGCAAGTTGGCGGATGAAACGGCTGCTGAAATCGAGCGTATCCTCGGTATCTTGCCCACAGCCGATACGGCACGCAAAAGCTGGGAGGACTACGGTGAGATCATCCTGTGCGATACCTATGATGAGATGTTGGAAGTGGCCGACGACGCAGCATCCGAGCACGTGCAAGTGATGACAGATCGCGACGACTGGTTCCTCGAACACATGACCTGCTATGGCGCGCTGTTCCTTGGCCCTCGCACCAATGTGGCTAATGGCGACAAGGTGATTGGCACCAATCACACGTTGCCAACGAAAAAGGCTGGTCGTTACACCGGTGGTCTGTGGGTTGGAAAGTATCTCAAGACGCACAGCTACCAGAAGGTCACCACGGACGAGGCCGCGGCAGAGATCGGGGCTTACGGTTCACGGCTTTGCATGCTCGAAGGGTTCGTGGGACATGCCGAACAGTGCAATCTGCGGGTTCGTCGCTATGGCGGCATCAACGTACCGTACGGCGAGGGCGCACCGACACGTGATGCGGCAGAGTAGGCACAGGCCTAGCAACAATTCTGGACAGGGATAAGATGGATCCTCACTCGCGGCACAAGGCCCTGATCGCACCTCTCCGACAGGCTTTGTACGACTTTGACCTGGGCGCTGTGCGGGCGCAGTTGCATACCCTATGCGCGCCTGAAGCTGTGTTCCGCATCGCTTTTCCGTTCGAAAGTGTGACGGGTGTGGATGCGCATGTGGACCGGGCTTGTGGTGCGTTGGCCACGGCATGGCCTGACCTTGAGCGGCGGGACACCATCGTGATTGCCGGGCCAACACCGGACGGTGCGGATTGGGTCGGCTGCGGTGGTTACTACACCGGCACATTCGCGGCCCCGTGGCTCGATATCCCGCCGACGGGCCATATCGTCCACATGCGGTTTCACGAATTCTACCGTTTCGAGAATGACAAGATCGTCGAGATGCAGGCCCTTTGGGACATTCCAGAGGTGATGATGCAGGCGAACGCCTGGCCGATGGTGCCATCGTTGGGTCGTGAATGGCATGTGCCGGGGCCCGCCTCTTGCGACGGTCTTGTTCAAGGACCACGTGATGATGTGACCAGTGACGCATCCTGCCAGCACATCATCGACATGTTGGATCATCTCAAGAAACACCCAAGCCAGGGTGGGCCTGAAGTGATGGAGATGGAGCGGTTCTGGCACCCCAAGATGATGTGGTATGGGCCAAGCGGTATCGGGTCGGGGCGCGGCATCTCGGGGTTCCGCGACTGGCATCAGATTCCTTTCCTGAATGGCATGCCGGATCGCGGGAAATACGTTGACGAGATCGCCTACCACTTCTTCGGTGATGGGCCTTTTGCGGCGGTAACGGGCTGGCCGGACATGTATCAAACCATCACCCATGATGGATGGTTGGGCATCCCGCCCGTGAACAAGCGGATCGAAATGCGCAGTCTGGACTTCTGGCGCCTCGAAAAGGGATTGATCCGAGAGAACTGGGTCATGGTCGATCTGTTGCACATGTATGATCAGATCGGTGTCGATGTTCTGGCCCGGATGCGCGAATTCAACAAAGCGCGCGTGGGCTTCGATCCTGAAACAGGGCGGGCGACATGACCCTGATCGTTCATGGGCGCGCGACGTCATCCAATGTGCAGGCGGTGATGTGGGGTGCGGCTGAATTGGGCCTTGTCGTTGAGCGCAAGGACGTAGGGGGGCGGTTTGGTGGAACCGACACGCCTGCCTTTCGACGGATGAATCCGATGGGGCTGGTACCAGTGCTGGAAGATGGCGACACCGTGATGTTCGAGAGCGCCGCAATCCTGCGGTATCTTGTTTCCAAAGATGGTGCAACTGGCCTAAAGACCTCGCCGCGCGACGATATGTGGGCGGAATGGGCGAAGAACACGCTTTGTCGGTCGTTCACTGTTCCGCTGTTCTGGACGTTCTACCGGACGCCCGAGGCGAAGCGGGACATGGTGGCCGTTGAAGCGGCCCTGCGCCAATTCGAAACTTATCTTTCCATGGCGATGGCGGAACGACGTATGCGCGATTGGATTTCCGGGTCCGCTCACGGTCTTGCTGATATCTGGGCTGGCCATGTTCTCTATCGTTACTTCACGCTGGATCTTGACCGGCAGGTGCCTGCGGGCGCGCAAGACTACTACGACGCCTTGACCGCGCGGCCTGCGTATCGGACGCATGTGATGGTGGATTATTCTGAATTGAAAGGGAGGCTGTCGTTTTGACCGAACTGCCCCGTACCCCATCCTTTGATCTGTCCGGCAAGCGCGCGCTTGTGACAGGCGCGTCGTCCGGCATTGGCCTTGGCTGCGCTGTGGCACTGGCCGAGGCGGGCGCACACGTGGTCTGTGCTGCGCGCCGCGCGGCTGCTTTGGCCGATGTGGTGTCTGCCATGACCGATCAGGGTTGGAGTGCTGAAGCCATGCCACTTGATCAGTCTGATATCGATGCGGTCAACGCAGCTTTTGACGAACCATATGATATCGTTCTGAACTCTGCGGGGCTGGCGCGCCATGGCCCGTCCATGGAGACGAACCCGGATGACTTCGACGCAGTGGTTGGTATCAACTTCAAGGGGGCCTATTTTTTGTCCACGGCGGCTGCGCGGGCGCTCACAAAGGCAGGCAAGCCCGGATCGATCATCCACATCTCCTCCCAAATGGGCCATGTGGGGGGGATCGATCGTGCTGTGTACTGCGCTACGAAACATGGGGTCGAGGGGATGGTCAAAGCCATGTCCATCGAATGGGGCAAAGCGGGCATCCGCATCAACACTGTCTGCCCGACCTTCGTGCGCACAGCATTCACCGAGAAGTCGTTCCAAGACCCCGAGCGCTATGCGTGGATCATGGACAAGATCAAGCTGCCCCGCGTGGCAGAGGTCGAGGATATCATGGGGGCCGTGCTATTTCTGGCCTCGGATGCGTCGGCCATGGTCACCGGCACCTCGATGCTGATCGACGGCGGGTGGACGGCGGACTGATGCGGGACCCAATGAAGCAGCCCGCAAATGATCTTGAAAAGCGTATGCAAAAACGCGCTGAAGAGGCTTGGGCGACCATGTCATCCGACGTGGTATTTGCCCTTCGAAAGCGGCTATTTCAGATGAATCCGATCAATGCAATCAAGGAAGTTGGGACACATTACCGCGATGGCGCATGGTCAATCACGCCATTTCCCGGCGCGTCGGGATTTGGCGAGCTTGGCTTGAGCGGATGCAAGTACATTCATGACAAACTCTGTGAGCGGGGAGACTGATGCCAGACAAGGTGACAGCACTTGATGTCGCCGAACGGGCGGGCGTGTCCCGCTCGGCTGTTAGTCGTGTCTTCACCCCCGGTGCCTCAGTGTCCAAGCGCACTGCCGACAAGGTGCGGCAAGTGGCGGATGATCTGGGCTATCGGCCCAATGTGCTGGCCCGCAGCCTGATCACCGGGCGCAGCCGCATCATTGGTCTCGTCGTTGCCTATCTGGAAAACCATTTCTATCCCGAAGCCATCGAACGGCTCAGCCGCAAACTGCAGGAGCAGGGCTATCACGTTCTTGTTTTCCTCTCCTCCAACAGTGGGGAGGAGGCGGACGAGGTTATGGCTGAATTGCTCGACTATCAGGTGGACGGCATCATTGCCGCCAGCGTGGGCATGTCCAACGATCTCACGCAGCGGTGCGAGGCGGCAGGCATTCCCATCGTTCTGTTTAATCGGGCGCAGGATGATGATCGGCTATCTGCCGTGACCTCTGACAACTACCATGGTGGGCGCAAGCTGGCCGAGTTGTTGGTGGCGGGTGGGCACACGCGTATCGCCCATGTTGCGGGGTGGGAGGGCGCTTCGACCCAGCGCGACCGCGAGGCTGGGTTTGTCGCGGGGCTTCAAGCCGCCGGTCAGACGCTCTTTGCCCGTGGGGTGAGTGACTTCAATTTCGAACAGGCAAAGGATGTTGCACGCGAGATGTTTGCAGAGCCGGACCGTCCCGATGCTGTCTTTTGCGCCAATGATCACATGGCCTTTGCGGTCATGGATGTTTTGCGGTTCGAATTGGGGCTGAGCGTTCCGCGGGATGTTTCCGTCGTGGGCTATGACGACGTCACCCTTGCGGCGTGGCCGAGCTATGACCTGACCACCGTGCGCCAACCTGCCGGGCAGATGGCCGAAGCCACGGTCGATATTCTGATGGACCGGCTTGCCGATCCCGACACCAAACCCCGCCGCGTCGCGCTGGACGGACCGCTGGTCTTGCGCGGGTCGGCTTGTATACCCAAAGGATGGACCTCATGAAGGGTTTTTCGGACCGGTGGAAGGATTTCCCCGACTACATCATCGGCATCACCAAGGAGATCTGGGAAGATCGCGGCATTGCGACCCTGCATCACTACTACAGCCCTGACATCGTTGTGCGGTCGCCCGGGTCCGTTGTGATCGGCAATGAGAAGGTGATTGGGGCCACCATGGCGACCCTGGCCGAGTTTCCCGACCGGACGCTGCTGGGTGAGGACGTGATTTGGAGCGGAACGCCGGAGGAGGGCATGCTGTCCTCGCACCGCATCTTCTCGACCGCGACCCACATGGCGGATGGTGTCTATGGTAAAGCGTCGGGAAAGACCCTGCAGTATCGCATCATCGCCGATTGCCATGCCATCAACGACCAGATCAACGACGAATGGTTGATCCGCGACCAGACCGCTATTGTGAACCAGATAGGGTGGGAGGCCAAAGCCTATACCGCAGATCTGATCGAGCGCGAGGGCGGGATGGAGAATGCGGTGCGTCCGTTGACACCTGTGACGGACCGGTCCGGACCCTACAAGGGGCGGGGCAATGACAACGAGTGGGGTGCGAAATACGCCGACATCCTGACACGGATCATGGGTGCGGATATGGCGGCAATTCCCTCTGAGTATGATCGTGCCGTACAATCCGAGTATCCCGGCGGAGTGACAGGTCATGGCACCGGTCCGGTGGATCGGTTCTGGATGGGCCTGCGTGCGTCCTTTCCCGACGCCACATTCACCATCGACCATCAGATTGGGCGAGATGACGATATGATGCCGCCGCGCGCTGCCATCCGCTGGGCGTTGCATGGCAAGCATGACGGTTGGGGCTATTTCGGTACGCCCACAGGGGCTGAAGTCTATGTGCTGGGCATTTCTCATGCCGAGTTCGGGCCATGGGGTTTGCGCCGCGAATATGCGTTGTTTGATGAAACGGCGATCTGGAAACAGATCCTGCTGCAGACGGGGTGACCCATGGATCGCTACGATCATCTGATGTTCACTGATGCCGTGAAGGCGCTGCAAGAGGCAGATGGCTCGGCCGAAATGTATGCGCGCAGCTACGGCGCGCGCACGCATGGCCTGTCAGCGGATGAGGTTGCGTTCGTTGCCTCGCGCACCTCATTCTACATGGCGACGGTCTCTGAAACCGGATGGCCCTACATCCAGCATCGGGGTGGGCCTGCTGGGTTTCTGAAGGTGCTTGATGATCACACGCTCGCTTTTGCGGACTATCGCGGGAACAAACAGCATATCAGCGAGGGCAATCTGGCTGGCGACGATCGTGTTTCAATGTTCCTGATGGACTACCCTCGCAAGGCGCGGATGAAGCTGCAAGGGCGCGCGACGTTTGCACAAGCACAAGACAATCCCGACCTTGCGGAGCAACTGGCGGTGGACGGGCAGGGTCGTGTTGAGCGTCTGGTGACCATCCGGCTTGAAGCCTTTGACTGGAACTGCCCCCAGTTCATTACACCGCGTTTCGATGCGTCTGAAATTGCGCAACTGGTTGGACCGGAGATGGACAAGTTAACCGCGCGAATTGCTGAGTTGGAAGTCGAGAACGCGAAGCTGAAAGGGCAAGGATGACGGATCTGTACCGTGCCACCGAACGCCTGATGGGAATGCAGGACGCTGATTGGCGGCGTCACGCAAATCCGTTGAGCGTCTGGACACGGTTTTCATGCCTGCCGCTGATTGTTCTGGCCATCTATGCCCGCCAGTGGATCGGCTGGTGGTGCATACCGCTGATCTTGCTCGCGATGGCTTGGACATGGATCAATCCGCGCGCCTTTCCGCCACCTGTCGATTTCGGGTCGTGGGCGTCGCGGGGCACTTTGGGCGAACGCATCTTTCTGGCCCGTGACCAATACGAGGTTCCGGCCCATCACACGCGTATGGCCAATGTGCTGACAATGCTGTCCGCTTTGGGGGTGTTGCCACTCATTTACGGCCTGATCTTTTTGAACCCGTGGGCAACGGCGCTCGGTTTGGTCGCGACCATCTTGCCCAAGGTCTGGTTCGTTGACCGTATGGTCTGGGTTCACGCCGACATCACCAAAACCACACCGGGTGATCCGTTGCCCGATGCAACTCTCCCACATGAAAGGACCCCTACATGACCCCCGCCGAGATGGAGCCGCGCATCGTGCGCTATGGCGACCTGATGCCGTGCAAAACTGCGTTCATTGACGCGCACACGCCGGGTTCGGACCAAAAGGAAAACTTCACCATCATCGGCGGCGGCGTGTCGGAGAGCCCGGATCAGCATGTCCACATCTCAATCCCGCATGGGTTCAACATCGGGGCAGCAGGACAGCCGCCGAAATGCCGCAACTCCCTGCACAGCCACCGCACGGCCGAGGTATTTTTTGTCTTGTCGGGCCGTTGGCGGTTCTTCTGGGGACGCTGGGGAACCGCGGGCGAAGTGGTTTTGGAAGAGGGTGACATAATCAATATTCCCACGGGCATCTTCCGCGGGTTTGAAAACATCGGCACCGACTACGGGATGATAATGGCGATCCTTGGCGGGGATGATGCTGGTGGCGGTGTGATCTGGGCCCCGCAGGTGATTGAGGACGCTGCGGATCACGGACTGGTACTGGGTGAGAATGGCAGCCTCTACGACACAAAGAAGGGCGAGAGCCTGCCCGACGGGGTGAACCCCATGCCTTTGCTGACCGAGGAGGAACTTAAGGAATACCCCGAAATGTCCCCCATGCAGGTCGTAGGAATGGGCGTGCGTCGCTATTGGGACATGGTGTGTCTGGCCAAGGATGCGCCCTGCAAGGTGATTGGTGAGACGGGTATCATCCGCGACAAACCGGGGTTCGAAGTGGACCTGATTACCCGCAGCAGCGCAAGTGACGCCATGCACAGCCATGACAAACCCTCTGTTTTGATGCCGATGCGGGGACATTGGCGCATCACGTGGGAGGGTGGTGCCACCACGTTTGCTCCGGGCGACACGATGAGTGTGCCAGAGAACCTGCCGCACAGCGTGGTGCCATCGATGACGGGGGAAACATCGCTGTATCATATCGTCGGCACGAACGATCCCGCTGGCCCCACGTGGACAGGATGACAGCGGGTCCTGATGATATACGCGGCGTCTATGACCGGCAGGCCGCTGTCTACGATGCCCAACGATCCCGCGCGTTGTTCGAGGCGCGCTGGCTTGCGCGCTTTGCCGCCGGGCTGGCGTCGGGCGCGCGGGTACTCGATCTGGGCTGTGGCACTGGCGAGCCCATAGCACGCTGGTTCAAGGCCGAGGGGTTCCACGTTACAGGCGTCGACTTCTCTGAGCCGATGCTCGACATCGCACGCCGCCGCTGGCCCGACGGGGATTGGCGGCAGGCCGATATGCGCCTCCTTGATCTCGGCGAAACCTTTGACGGCATTATCGGGTGGAACAGTTTCTTCCACCTGACCGCAGATGCGCAGCGCGGTTGCATTGGACGGATCGCTGGCCACCTTGAACCGGGTGGCATTCTGATGCTCACCGTCGGCCCTGACGCGGGCGAGGCGCACGGCGCCGTTGGCGGTGAGCCCGTCTATCACGCGTCACTGTCTCCTGCTGAATATGCCACATGCCTTGAGGCAAATAGTTTGCGTTTGACCGGTTTTTTGGCCGAAGACCCCGAGACCAACCGCCATTCCGTTCTGATGGCCCGCAAGATTTGAAGGAGAGTACCATGCCTGTTACCACCACCCACGTGGGATCACTTCCCCGTACGCAGAAGGTTGTCGACTTCATCTTTGCCCGCGAGCGGGGGGAGGCGTTTGACCAGGCGGCATTCGATGCGGCCATGGCAGAAGCGGTGGATGACACCGTCGCCAAGCAGGTGGCTGCGGGCGTGGATATCGTCAGCGATGGCGAGACGTCCAAAATCAGCTATGCCACCTATGTCAAGGATCGCTACACTGGGTTTTCCGGGGACAGCCCGCGGAATGCACCCGCTGATCTCAAACAGTTTCCCAGTTTTCTCAAGCGCTTGGCGGATGATGGCGGTACGCCGAAATACGCCCGCCCTATGTGCACGGGTGAGGTGAAGAGCAAGGGACAGGGCGAGCTGGAAAAGGATATTTTCAACCTCAAGGCTGCGATGTCCAAACATGGGGTTGAGCGCGGGTTCATGAATGCAGCATCGCCCGGTGTGATCTCGCTTTTTCTACAGAATGATTTCTATCCAACCCGTGACGCTTATCTCGCCGCCCTCGCGGATGCGATGAAGACCGAATACGAAACCATCGTTGGGGCAGGTCTGGATCTGCAACTGGATTGTCCGGACCTCGCTCTGTCAAGGCACATGCTGTTCAACGAGCTGAGCGATGGGGAGTTCCTCAAGATCGCCGATGCGCATGTTGAGGCGCTGAACCATGCGCTAGCCGATGTTCCTGCCGAGAAGGTCCGGGTACATATCTGCTGGGGCAACTACGAGGGGCCGCACACCTGTGACATTGCCATGGACACAGTCTTCTCGACACTGATGGCGACCAAGGCGCGCTATATGCTTTTTGAGACGTCGAACCCCCGCCATGCACACGAATGGACCGTGTTCCGTGATCGCAAATCGGAAATTCCGGACGACAAGGTGCTGGTTCCGGGTGTCGTGGACACCACCACCAACTTTGTTGAGCACCCTGAAGTGGTGCGCCAGCGCATCGAACGGTTCACCGGCATTGTTGGGCTCGACCGGGTTATTGCAGGCAGCGATTGCGGTTTTGGCACGTTTGCGGGCTTCGGATCGGTTGATCCGGAAATTGCCTTTGCCAAACTGACCGCGCTGTCCGAAGGCGCAGCACTTGCGAACGGGTAAGTCATGGATGACGCGTTGCATGAGCTGCTGAAATCGGTCGACACACCTACTGTGTGCAATGCCATCGAGGTGGCGCAAGGCAAGCGTGGTTTCAACGCGTTCACGCGTGGCATAATGCTGGCCTCCGACCCTGACGGCGTCATGGTCGGCTACGCTCGCACCGCGCGCATTCGCGCGCTTACCCCGCCAACCGAAGCGTCCGATGTAATCCAGGCGCGGCGCATAGCATACTACAAGTACATGTCCGAAGGGACCGTCCCTCTGTTTGCGTCGTACAGGACCTCGACGTGCCAAACGCCATTGGCGCCTACTGGGGTGAGGTGAACACGAACATCCACAATTCCTTTGGCTTGTCCGGCACATTGACTGACGGTGTGATGCGGGACCTTGGCGATCTGGCGGATGGCTATCCGGTCGTGGCGGGGTCAGTGGGACCAAGCCACGGATTTGTTCACGTTGTCGACTACGATCAGCCGGTGCAAATCCATGGTCTCGACATCCGACCGGGTGATCTTGTGCATGCCGACAGGCATGGTGCGGTTGTCATACCCGAGGATGTGGCGCCCAAGCTGGCCGAGGCCATCGCCACGCTTGTGCGCTCCGAGACCATCGTTTTCGATGCGGTTAAAGGCAACCGCATCAGCTTTGAGGAGTTTGAAGCCGTCTGGACTGCATTTGAGGCTGCACGCACATGATCCGCTGGGCGGCACCCATTGTCCTGCTATGTTGGGCGATGATGACACAGGCACAAACCCTCGATCTGGACCCGCAATGGGAGTACGTGGCCGACACGGTTATGGGTGGTGTGTCGTCGGGACAGGCGACCCGAGAGGTCGTGCAAGGCCGGGACGCGACACGCCTGACCGGGATCGTCTCGCTGGACAACAATGGCGGCTTCGTTCAGATCGCCTTCGACCTTGCCGGGGACGCGGCGTTAGATACAAGTGCTTTTAAGGGCATCGCTCTGGATGTGCTTGGCAATGGCGAAACCTACGACTTGCGCTTGCGGACCGATGCACTTACGCGGCCGTGGCAATCGTTTCGAACCGAATTCACCGCCCCCGATACTTGGACAACGATCCGTCTCCCATTCACTGCTTTTACAGCGCACCGCACCGACGCCAGTTTTGACCCGGTGCGCCTCCGCCGTATCGGAATCCTCGCCATAGGGCGCGAGATGCAGGCAAACATCGCCGTGTCAGGCGTGCGTCTTTATCGCTAATCGCGCGGCGCGGGCGCACCCCCCTCGAAATTATTGCCTGTTTCATAGTCACAAGGCGCATCCTGCATCTGAAGGTGCAACCCATCGCCAGTATACGGGTGCGCGCGGGCCAGATCCTCGTCAACGTCGATGCCCAGACCGGGGGTTTCAGGGGGGGTGATGACCCCCCCCTCGATGCGGATGGTCCCCTTGATCAATTGGTCATGGAACGGCGTTTCGATTGTCTCGCACATCAGCAGGTTCGGGATTGACGCCGCCAGATGGATATTCGCGGCCCATTCCACTGGCCCAGCATAAAGATGCGGTGCCATTTGTGCGTTGTAGACCTCGGCCATGGCTGCGACTTTCTTCATTTCCCAGATCCCACCGGCGCGGCCCAGGGCCGGTTGCAGGATGGTGGCGGCACCGCTGCGCAGAACAGGTGCAAACTCCGCCTTTGTGGTCAGTCGCTCGCCCGTGGCAACCGGGATACGCACGGCGCGGGCGACCTTGGCCATCTCTTTAACGGCATCCGGCGGGATCGGCTCCTCGAACCACAGCGGGCTGAAAGGCTCGAGCGCCTGTCCAAGCCGAATGGCCCCGGCGGTGGTGAACTGGCCGTGAGTCCCAAACAACAGATCGGCCCGGTCGCCCACGGCCTCGCGAATAGCTTTGCAGAACGCCACGGATTGCGAGATATCCCGCATCCCCGGCATATGCCCACCGCGCATGGTATACGGGCCAGCGGGGTCAAACTTCACCGCTGTGTAGCCACGATCCACGCAAGCCTGCGCCGACTCTGCCGCCATTTCAGGTGACGTCCAAAATGCATCCAACCCATGATGGGGTAGGGGATACAGGTAGGTGTATGCACGGATGCGATCATTCATCCGACCACCCAACAGCGCCCACACAGGCCGCCCGCGCGATTTTCCCAAGATATCCCAGCATGCGATCTCAAGGCCCGAGAATGCCCCAATTACGGTCAGGTCAGGGCGCTGGGTAAAGCCCGAGGAATAGGCGCGGCGAAACATCAGTTCGATGTTCTCGGGGCTTTCCCCGCGCATATGCCTGTCAAATACATCCTCAATGACAGCCCGCATCGCCTCTGGCCCAACGGACGAGGCATAGCATTCACCCCAGCCGACGATCCCGTCATCTGTTGTGACCTTCACGAGGATCCAGTACCTGCCGCCCCAACCGGGGGCTGGGGGCGCCGTAACGATGATATCGAGGTCCTTGAGCTTCATTCTACGGTCCCTCTGCTTTGTTCCAAAAAATCCCGGAGGTGAATGGCATCTTTGTTATGAATGGGCAAAGACCTGGGTGGCCAAAGCCCGAGGGGGCTGGCCCCTTATGACCTGTCAAAAAGGATCACGTTGCGCCGCGCCGTTCCGGACTTGGTATCTGCAATCGCTTCATTGATCTGATCCAGCGACCACCGGCCGGATATCAGGCTGTCGAGCTGTAGTCGGCCCTGTTTATACAGATCCACCATCCAGGGGATGTCGCGTTGGATGACGACATCGCCCATCTTGGACCCAACCATGCCTTGTCCGATCGCGGCCAGAATGACGGGCTCGTACGTGGCGGTGTCGCCCGAGTGCGGCATACCCACCATGACAACCTTGCCACCACGGCCCAGATACTTGGGTGCCTGCTCATAGGCGGGGATAGCGCCCACGGTGACGATCACCGCCTCGGCCCCCTTGCCACCAAGGGCCTTGTAGCTGGCGCGCCATGGCGATTTGCCCGTTGCCAAAATGCCGTGGGTCGCACCAAACGCCCTGGCGTCGTCCAGCTTTTCTTCGGTCATGTCGACCGCGACGATGCGGCGGGCCCCCGCGATGCGGGCACCCTGAATGGCATTCAGACCGACGCCGCCCGCACCAATGACAACCACATCCTGCCCCGCGCGCAGGCCGGCGGCGTTCACAACGGCACCGACACCGGTGATGACCCCGCACGCGATCAGGCTCGCCGCCTCTTTCGATATGTCGGCGGAAATTTTCACGAGCTGCTTCTGATCCACGACGACCTTCTCGGCGAATGCGCCGCAGGCCATTGCCTGATGCAGCTTGCCATCATCGGTGGTGCGAATTGGCCCCTTGTCGCCATCATACGGTGTTTCACACACCGTTGGTTTGCCGCTTGCACAAGACGGACACGTTCCACAAGCTCGGATCAGCGTGACAATCACACTGTCCCCCTCTGACAGGCCCGTCACACCGGGACCAACCGCGCTGACCACACCGGCCGCCTCGTGTCCATAAACGGCAGGCAGACTGCCGCCCCACGCGCCATCGGCATAGGAAATGTCGGAATGGCAGATTGCGACCGCGTCGAGCGTAACCTCGACCTCGCCCATCTCGGGGGCACGTATCAGGATATCTTCGACTACAAGCGGGGCGCCAAACGCGTGGCACACAGCGGCTTTGATTTTTTGCATGTCGTCCCTTTGTCTCCCTTTCCGGAGACGGTGACGCAGCGGCGTTTCGCAGGCAAGTCGGAAAACGACCGATCTAGGGCGCAGTTGAACCACTGACGTTGTGTGAGGCGGTTGTTCCCGCTTTCCGAACAAAAACCATCAGCGCCACCGCCATCAAAACAGCAGCCAATAGGAACGGCGCGCCCGGCAGGTACACGCCCGTCTCCGGCGTTGTGAAAGTATAGAAGACTGAAGTCATCAGCAGTGGTGATACTATCATTGCGAGAGCCGCAATCGAGACAAGCGCGCCTTGCAATTCACCCTGCTCATCGTCGCCCACGGCCTGCGACATGATGCTTTGCAAGGCTGGCGTAATGACTGCAGGCAGGGCGGCCAACGGGGTCAGGATCAGCAGCCATGTCCCGGAGCTGACAAACCCGATAAGCAGGAACACGGCGACATCTGCAATGTGGCCGTAGACGACCGCGCCGCGCTCACCGAAAACGCGCAGCATGGGGCGGATCAATCCGCCCTGCACCACGGCCATCGAGATGCCAAACAGGCTGAGTGATAGGCCGACCATACCAGGCGACCAGTCGAAACGTTCTGCCGTGTAGTAGGCCCAGATCGCCGGATAGACGATGAACGCGATCTGGTAGATGAAGAACACCAGCAAGAGTGGTCCAAGACCGGGTAGTTTACCCAAGTGTTTGAACAGCCCAAAAGGATTTGCGCGCGACCAGGCGAACGGGCGCCGAATACGGTCATCAACGGTTTCTTTCAGAACGATATAGCCGAACACCGCATTTGCAGCGGCGAGGCCCGCCGCCGCGTAGAATGGTGCACGGGTACCATATTCAGCCAGAAATCCACCCATTGCGGGGCCCAGCACAAAGCCAATGCCAAAGGCGGCTCCGATCAATCCGAAATTGGCAGCCTTCTGTTCGGGTTTCGAGATGTCGGCCATATAGGCGTTAGCCGTGGATTGGGTGGCAGCGGTGATGCCTCCGACAATCCGACCTAAAAACAACAACCAAATGGTGCCCGCGACGGCCATGACCAAATAATCGAGCGCCAGCACAACCAGTGACACAAGTAGAATTGGGCGGCGTCCGTAACGGTCAGACAACGCGCCCAGAAGTGGACCAAAGAGGAACTGCATGGCGGCAAAGATGGTCGACAGCACTCCGCCCCACAGGGCTGCGGTGCCCAGCCCCATCCCCTGCACCTCTTGGATGAGGTCCGGCATGACCGGCACGATCAGGCCGATGCCCATCGCGTCGATCATGACCGTCAGCAGGATAAAAATGACGGGCAGTTTCACAGGGTTTTCATCCGATTGGCAAAGGCGCGTGCGTCTGCGGGGGCCGTGCCCAGTTGGGTGGATGGGTCAAAAATGCTGTCGGGTAAATCGGGATATGCGATGCGTGCGACGCTCTCCAATGACTGCTTTGATGCGACGGCGTCGGCAATCAAAGCCTTGGTTGCTGCCTGCGCGTCAGGCCGGGCCATCTGCTGTGCCAAGGTAAAACTCAGCGCTTCGGCATGAACACCGCCAAGGCCGTCAAACTTGGATGCCATGGCTGCTGTATTGGGGTTCCAGTTTTTTACAAGCGCGTGCGCGACGTTAATTGACGCTGCCCAGCACAATGCAATCTGCGGCATCACCATCCATTCTGTGAACCAAGCCGCGCCGTCACGCTGGTGCTGGTGTGCTGCGGCTGCCTGCAACGATGCCCGCAAACCCGTCATCTGATGGCCGAGAGCCACCAGCGTTGATGGCCCAACCGGGTTTTGCTTCTGTGGCATGGTCGAGGATGATCCCGCCGCATCCAGTGCAATCTCCTGAGACTCCGTGGCTGCAAGCGCGACAGCAGTCTGCCCCATGGAGGAAAGGGTTGCCACGATCCGTGCCATCCAATCCGCAATACGCAAGACCGGCCCACGGTCAGTATGCCAACTGCGGCCGGGATCGTGCAGCTTCAGCGTATCGGCCAGCTCTGCCCGTGTCTCATTCGACTTTGGACCCAATGCGGATGCAGTCCCTGCTGCTCCGCTGAGCGACACCCACAAAGAGCCATCCCGCAAGGCCGGCAGTTCCTGCATGGCATCGGTCAAGGGTTGCCCCCATTGCGCCAGCACCGCGCCCCAGCTGGTGGGCGTCGCATGCTGCCCATAGGTTCGGGCGACCATCGGTGTCTCGGCATGCATCTCCGCCTGAAGCGCCATCCCTCTAAGCAGGTCGCCAAATGCATCTTGCTGCGTGCTCAGCGTCTGGCGCAGGCGCAACATCAACGCAGTGTCGATAATATCCTGACTGGTCGCCCCCCAATGAGCGTATTGGGCATGTTCCGGCGCTTCCATGGCCTTGCGGAATTCGGCCACGAGGGCAGGGACGCTGACCCCGTTCTGTCCCGTCGCGTCAGCAAGGCCCGCAGGATCAATTTGGACCTCCAAAGACGAGCGATGGATAAAGGCCGCACTCAACTCCGGGATGACGCCCTGTGCACCCTGAACTTTGGCCAATGCGCCCTCTACCAGCAGCATTGCCCGCACTTCGGCGCTGTCGGACCACAACCGCCCAACCTCACCCGTTGGGAACAATTTCCCATACAGGGCTGACGAAAAGACCGATGCCGCCATGTATCAGATGTGCCCCGTCGCACGCATGAAGTCTGTCAGCACGCGGGCGAATTCTTCGGGTCGCTCGACGCACGGCAAATGGCCTGCCTTGCGGAACAGGTGGAACTGACTGCCGGGGATCAGATCGACGGTTTCGCGCACCAGGTCGGGCGGGGTCGAGCCGTCTTCTGACCCGGCTATGCCCAATGTGGGCAAGCGCAGCGTGGCCGTCGTCGCATAGAAATCCGTGCCCGAGATCGCAGCCGAGCATCCTGCGTACCCTGCATCCTCCTGCCGGACCAGCATGTTGCGCCACAGCTCCAGGTCCGTGTCCCGATGAAATTCCTTTGAAAACCAGCGATCCATGACCGCATCGGCGAGCGCCTCGATCCCGCCGGTCATCACATCCTGAATGCGGTCCGCCCACATCTCTTTGGTGCCGATCTTGGCCCCGGTGTTCGACAGAACCATGGCGCGCATCAGGTCCAGCCGTTTCACGGCCAGCCCTTGGGCAATCATGCCCCCGATAGAGAGGCCCACGAACATTACGTCCTTGAAGCCATGCAAATCCATCAACCGTTCGCAGTCACCGACAAGCTGACCCATGGCGTAGGGCGCAGGCGGGCAGGTCGACAGGCCATGTCCCCGCTTGTCGAACCGCAGGACGCGCAGGCCATCGGGCAACAAAGGCAAAATGGGGTCCCACAACCGCATGTCTGTTCCCAGCGAGTTCACGAAAACAATCGGCGCGCCATCGTCCGGTCCGTCGATGCGGTAATGCAGGCGTACGTCGCCCAAATCCGCCATGTGCATGGTATTAATCCTTCAACCGCATATGCGCGATGATCTGCCCGTGATCCGAGGCCAGCTTGTTGTACGGCGCCTCGGCATGGCTGCCATCGGTCAGATGATCGTTCAACACGCTGAAATAGTCCATCTGCCCGATGCTTCCCTTTGCGTCAGGTAGAAAATGGCGGGACATGTAGATCTGGTCGATGCTCTCGTATACGCCGCCAAACGCTGCCGTATACACCATGTCGCGGGACGACTTGCGGATGAACTGTTTTTCCGCCGAATGCAGGCGCACCGTCTCAATATCCTCGCGTATTTGCGCGTCTTCTTCCTCTGAATACCGGTCGCGCGGGGTTTCGGCATCGTGCCGCAGCATCCATGCGTAGTTCTTGAAAGGATGCTCGCCGCTGATGATTTCCGAACTGACGGCATGCTCACCATCGTTGAAATCGCCCATGGCCATCACCGGGTGTCCGGCCCGTAATTCTTCGACAATGGCACGGCGCAGCACCCACGCCTCTGCCATCCGGCGCAGGGATGCGCGCAGCCCCCCCAAGGCGCGACCCACCGGATCATAACTGGTCAAATCCACTTCGGGGGGAAAGTCGGAACCTTCGGGCGGAACAAACTCACCCAGTTTCGACTTCAGATGGCAGTTGAAAACGGTGATGATATGATTGCCGACAGGGATGCGCACCTTAAGGATCGGGCGGCTCAGCCGGGTCAGGCGAAAGCTGCCGCCGCCATCCGGTCCCATCGGGCCAAAGTCGATGTCCAAGGGTTCAGGCAGATCCTGAATGATCTCTGGTTGACCTTCAAAACCGAACCGCGACAGGATCGCGACACCTGGACGGCGCTGCCCCGGTCCGCCGTCGTTCACATTCGGGGCCACAGCCAGCGCTGCGTTGGTATAAGGGCGATAGGCCAGCTTGCGAAAGATTGCCTTGCGCCGATAGCGTTTGTTGGGGCCGGGGATATGCTGGGCATTGTCGGCCATGCCTTCAATGTCCGCGGCATCAATTACCTCACGCAGCGCGCGCTCCTCAAAAATCTCTTGAAATCCCACGATGTCGGCATCCATCGTCTGCACCTGCTCGGACAACCAATCGACTTTCCAAGCGTATTCTTCGGGCGTGTATTGCTGAAACTGGTAGTATTCCTGATCCGGTCCGATCAGGTTCTTGACGTTGAAACTGGCGATGGTGAATTCGGTCATGCAAGCGTGTCCAATGCGCGTTTGAAAATGTCAGGGTCCACGTTCCCGCCAGAGATTGTGACGATCACGTCGTCCCCGTCTATCTGGTCCTGCCGACACAAGGCGGCAGCAAGGGCCACGGCCCCGCCGGGTTCAGCGACGACTTTCAACCGCAAAAAAGCCTGCGCGACAGCGTGCAAAGCCTCGTCCTCGCCGACGACAAGGCCGGGGCCGCACAAACGCTTCATGATCGGAAAAGTCAGGTCGCCGGGCTGTGGGGTGATGATGGCGTCACATATGTTGCCCGATACCGCGTTGTTCCGCTCGATCCCGCCTGAGCGCAGCGAACGAGCCACATCGTCGAACCCTTCAGGTTCCGCTGGGCGCACACGCAAGCCCGGCGCCTCAGCCTCAAGCGCAAGGGCAATGCCGCTGGTTAAACCACCACCGCCACAGCAGACAATCACGTCAGCAGTCGTCACCCCGACAGCCGCCGCCTGTTCCGCGATCTCTAGCCCGGTCGTGCCCTGGCCCGCAATTACCTGCGGTTCATCGAAAGGTTTGATCAGGGTCAGGCCGCGCTCCTGGGCTAGTTGTGAACCGATCGTGTCGCGATCGCCTGACCCACGCTCATATAACACCACCTCAGCGCCAAGCGCCTTGGTATTCGCGATCTTAAGAGCAGGCGCATCGCTAGGCATGACGAAGACAGACGGCACGCCATGCATCTGCGCCGCAAGCGCCACGCCTTGCGCATGATTGCCACTGGAAAAGGCGATGACACCTGCGGCCCGCGTGGCCTCGTCCAAGGCTGACAGGGCCGACCACGCCCCACGGAACTTGAAGCTGCCGGTATGTTGCAGGCACTCTGGCTTGATCCAGACACGGCGGTCCGCGATCTCGTCAATAAATGGGGAACTCAGGAGAGGGGTCTTGCGCGCGTGCCCTTCCAGCCGCGCTGCCGCCGCGCGGATCATTTCAATATTCAAAGCAGCTTCTCCATCCATGTCCGTATTGCCGCCAAGGCTTCGGGCTCATCCAGAAACGGGACATGACCGCGCCCCGGGACCTCGGCAAGGATTATGTCGGGGCGACGATCCTGCATTTTCTGCGCTGTCTGCGCGCTCAACAAGTCAGATCCTGCACCGCGGATCAGGGCCAGCGGCTTGCCCGCCAATGCATCAAAGAAGGGCCACAGGTCCGGCATCTCGCCACCTGCCTCGACCGCATCACGCAGACGCGGATCGTAGGTGATGTCGAGGCCGTCTTTCGTTTCGACAAAATGCGTGTTTGCTTCCTGCACCCAACGCTCTGCCGATACGCCTTCGAAGCCCTTCAGGACATGGGGCAAAGCTGTCGCCGCCTCGGTCAAAGTGCGGGCGGCCGGGCGGCGCCCCAGATACGCCATGATGCCGGACAGCCCCAATGGGTCGAATTCCGGTCCAACGTCGTTCAAGGCAGCACCCAGCAGGCGATCCGGCGCACTTGCCGCTAATCCCATGGCATTCAATCCGCCGCGTGAGGTGCCAAGGATGGAGACCCCTGACAACGACAGATGATCCATCAATTCCATCACATCTCGCACCTCGACCGGCAAGGTATAGTTCTGCCACTTGTCATCCCACTGCGATTGCCCGCGCCCGCGATAGTCCATCTTGATCAGGCGGCAGGGCGGAAGATGTGGTGCGATGTACTGGAAATCTTGCGTGGTGCGGGTCAAGCCGGGCAGGCACAGCAGCGGCAGCCCTTCGCCATGATCCTCGAAATACAGTGACAGGCCATCCGACGTTTGAAACGTGCTCATGCGCGGGCCAGCTGCGGGATGCCAGTCAGGTCATTCAACATGTGCTGCGGCGCCCACGGTAAACGGTCCACAGGCTCACCTGCGCGGTTCACCCAAACCGTGGTGAACCCATAGCCGGACGCTCCGGCAGCATCCCATCCGTTCGACGATACAAAAAGCACTTCGTTCGCAGCACATCCAAAACGTTGGCCGACAAGGTCATATACTCGACTGTCGGGTTTGAAGATGCCGACGCTTTCCACAGACAGGCAATCATCCAGCACATCGCCAATCCCAGCCGATTGAACAGCCCCGTTCAGCATATCCGGCGATCCGTTGGACAAGATAGCCGTGTTCATCATGGCATCCTTTAACGCATGCAGCATCGCTGGCACTTCAGGATAGGCTTGCAATTCCCAGTACAGCGCCAGCAAACGCTCGCGTAGGGCTGCGTCGCCTGCAAGTCCGTTGCGCTCCAGCGCCCAATCAAGCCCGTCATGCGTGACCTGCCAGAAATCGGTATGCGCATCAGTGATGGCGCGGAGCCATGTGTATTGCAATTGCTTCTGCCGCCAGTGCTCGGCCACCGCAGGCCATGTGTCGGCCAGCTGCGGAAAGGCTGGCTCCGCTGCGGCAATGCGTGCGGCTGCCGCCACATCAAAAAGCGTGCCGTAGGCGTCAAAAATACAAGTCGTGATAGGCATTGGTGGCACTCCTTTGGGCGCAGACTGGCACGGAGGCACGCGAACGAAAAGGGGCGAGGTGGGGTTTACCCTACTGCCATGGGCAGGCAGTGTGTGCCATCTGTAAAATGGACAGACATGTTGGGAGATGGATCATGACCGCGATCAAGGACGGCGACACCGTGCGCATCCACTACACCGGGACTTTGCTGGATGGCACCGTCTTTGACAGCTCGGATGGTCGCGACCCGCTTGAGTTCGTTGTCGGGTCAGGTCAGATCATCCCGGGGCTTGATGTGGCCCTGCCGGGTATGACCGAAGGCGACAAGAAAAAGGTCAACATCCCTTGTGACCAAGCTTATGGTCCGATCAACCCGGCGCTGCGACAGGGCGTGCCGCGTGATGCAATCCCCGATGAAATCCCACTTGAGATCGGCCTCCAACTGCAGATGCAGACGCCCCAAGGCCAACCGATGCCTGTGACAGTGGTCGAAGTGGGTGAAGAGGAGGTTACGCTGGACGCCAACCACCCGCTGGCTGGTAAGGACCTGACCTTTGATTTCGAAGTGGTGTCTATAGGCGCTGGCTAACGTGCGTTGCCCCTTTCGCGCAACGACGCCCCCCACCATCCTGTTAACCGCCCGGGTTTAGACCGCGCAAGGTGTTTGCAATGGCGTCCGCCTGCTGTTGCGTGTCGTCGCTGGCCGTTTTGGTTTGTGGCAATGTGCCCGCGCGGCGCACCGGCACCACGTCCCGTGGCATTTGACGTACGTTTACGGGTTCTGGCGATTCAAAATTTGCGGGTTGCGACCGCTTTGGGACATCGTGGGCCATCGCCACAACCTCTTCTACGATGCCGGGATTTAACCGCAACGCCAAGAGAAGTCCCATTCCAGTCAGCGAAAACAACAATCGCCCCAACCATTTGGATCGCCGGGTGCGTGCTGCCCTGCGGTTCAATATGCGCGCTTGACGCGCGGGGTCGTGACGATCTTTTGCCATGGTGAACAACCTCGCAATTCAAATGGGCGATTTTGCGGCAAATTGTGGGGTAAATCGGTTAAATGAGACCTAATAGGTCCCAGACAGCCTATGTGAATCCTCGGGTAGACCCCATTCAATCTACTCGCCGCGCCCGGTCATTTGCACTAAGCACTGCAATGGCAGAGGAGGCGCCATGCGTGATCACTTGCAGATAGAGCAGGAAATCGAAAGCTGCCGAACTCAGTTGCCGGGACGGACTTTGCCAGCCTTTCTGACGATTGGCGCGATGAAATGCGGCACATCTACTCTGCACGCACATCTCGCTTCGCACCCAGACGTTTTTGCACCACAACGAAAAGAAGTGCACTTCTTCAATCAGAACTTCCTCAAGGGCCTCTCCTGGTACGCAGATCAATTCAGCGATGCCGGTGACAGGATGTGCTTCGAAACAACACCTGCCTACCTGTTCGAGCCTGACACGCAGCACCGCGTAAAGGCCGCGCTGCCAGATGCGAAATTCATTGTCATCCTGCGTGACCCGGTGGAAAGGTGTGTGTCACACTACCATCACATGCTGCGTACAGGACGGGAGAAAGAGAGCTTCGATGTCGCGTTATCATTAGAAATGGAACGCACGCGCGATGCCTACGAGGGGGTCAAATATCGGGAACTGGTGCACAGTCCGCAACTGAATTGGTTCAGCTATGTGCGGCGGGGTTACTACATCGATCAATTGGAAGCATGGGTCCAAGCCTTTCCGGTGGATCGATTTCTGGTGTTGGATTTCCTTGACCTGTGTGAAAACCCGCAATCAGTGGTCGATACCGTGACAAACTTTCTTGGGGTGCCGGGCCTGCTGATTGACCCTGTGCTTAGGGAAAACGCGCATCCAAGGGGCACGTTGCCATCGGCGCAGAAAGGGCGCCTTCGTGAGCTTTATGCCCAGTCCGACGCGCGGCTTCAACAGTTTCTGGGCCGCAAACTATCGTGGATGTAGTTCCAACCGCTCACAGGTGATCCGGCTGTGGCATACCCAGCACATGGAAGCCGCCATCGACACGAATGATTTCGCCCGTTGTGCAGGCCCCGGCGTCTGAACACAAATACACTGCGGTGCCGCCCACGGCCTCAAGCGTGGCGTTCGAACGCATCGGAGCGTTCTGATCCGTGTGTTTGTAGGTCTTACGCGCTCCGGCAATGGCCGAACCTGCCAAGGTCTTCATCGGACCGGGCGAAATGGCGTTCACACGGATGCCCTCGGGGCCCAGATCGTTGGCCAGGTACCGTGTCGCGGATTCAAGCGCGGCCTTGGCCACACCCATCACGTTATAGTTAGGCACGACCCGGTTCGATCCTTGGTAGGTCAAGGTCAGCAACGTGCCGCCATTCTCAATCATCATTGGATGTGCACGGCGCGCAACCTCGATGAAGGAATAGGCCGAGATGTCCATCGAATGCTTAAAATTCGCACGGCTTGTATTCAGGAACCGGCCAGTCAGCTCGGATTTGTCAGAGTAGGCAACCGCATGGACCAGGAAATCGATTGTTGGCCAGCGGGCTCCCAATGCTTCAAATGCAGCATCTAGGGACGTGTCGTTTGTGACATCGACGTCGACCATGAAATCCGACCCGACACTCTCGGCCAATGGGGCAAGCCTTTTACCAAATGCCTCGCCTTGATAGCTGAATGCCAGCTCTGCCCCAGCCTCATGCATCGCCTTGGCAATGCCCCAAGCAATGGACCGGTCGTTTGCGACGCCCATCACAAGGCCGCGTTTTCCGTCAAGCAATCCTGTCATAGTGAATTCTTACCCGTGAAACTTTGAAAGGATCATCGATCCGTTGGTACCGCCGAAGCCAAACGAGTTGGTCATCACCGAATCAAGACCCGCATCCGCGCGCATCTCGGTCGCGATCTCGGACGCGTTCAGCCCGGGATCCAGTGTTTCGACATTGATGGACGGCGTGATGAAATCGTTGTCGAGCATCAACAAGCTGAATATGGCCTCGAGCGCGCCCGCAGCACCCTGCGCGTGGCCGGTCATCGACTTGGTTGAGCTGACGGGCGGCGTGGTGCCCTCGCCAAAGACGCGGCGTACGGCTTCGATCTCACCCACATCACCGACAGGGGTCGAGGTGCCGTGGGCGTTGATGTAGCTGACGGACCGGTCTTGCGGCAGTGTCTCCAACGCAGCGCGCATCGCCCGCTCACCACCTTCGCCCGAGGGGGCCACCATGTCATGGCCGTCAGACGTTGCAGCATACCCTGTCACCTCGGCATAGATTTTCGCACCACGTGCGCGGGCGTGCTCCAGCTCTTCCAGCACAACCATGCCACCACCGCCGGAAATGACGAACCCGTCGCGATCCGCGTCAAAAGCACGGCTCGCCCGTGCAGGGGTGTCGTTGTATTTGGATGACATCGCGCCCATCGCGTCGAACAGACAGGACAGTGTCCAGTCCAGTTCTTCAGCGCCACCGGCAAACATCACGTCCTGCTTTCCCAACATGATTTGTTCGGCCGCATTGCCGATGCAGTGCAGCGAAGTCGAGCATGCGCTGGTGATGGAATAGTTGATCCCCTTGATCCTGAAGCCGGTCGCAAGGTTCGCGCTGATGGTTGAGGACATGCATTTGGGCACGGCAAAGGGGCCGATGCGTTTGGTGGCACCTGTCTTCAGTACGGTTTGATGTGCCGTCAACATGGCCGAGGTGGATGGCCCACCCGAACCTGCCACCAACCCGGTGCGCGGGTTTACAACATCGCTTTCTTGCAAACCGGCATCCGCAATGGCCTGAGTCATCGCGATATGGGCATATGCCGCGCCAGGGCCCATGAACCGCAGGGCGCGCTTGTCTACATGTTCCTTGACTTCCAGCTTGAGCGTACCAGCGATCTGGCTGCGAAAGCCATGTTCCGCCATCTCTGGGCTGGCTTCGATTCCCGAACGGCCCGCCTTGAGCGACGCCAGCACCTCATCGGTGTTGTTTCCGATGGATGAGACAATTCCAAGTCCCGTCACCACGACGCGTCGCATGTGCGCACTCCTTCGTTCTAGTCAGGGGGTATGTAGGACGGGGGGGCAGGTGGGTGCAACCGCCTTGCTTCGCAAGTCAATTGCCGCCCGTGTTCGGATAGTGTGAAAAAACGACTTGATTGGCACCAAATCTGTGCAGTCGCGTGACTTCTTGAAAGCCAAGGCGTCGCAAAAGACGCCGGGCTGGTGCGTTGCGTTCCTGAGTTTCTGCCATGATAGGTCGTAGGCGCTCATCGTCTGCCCAGCGGTTCAGCACGCGTTGACAAGCTTCATATGCTAGCCCTTGCCCCAGTAGCGGGGATCGAACTGGAAGGACAATTCTGGCGCCGCCCCGTCATGATGCGGGGTGACAAAGACCGATCCAACAGCGATGTTTCTGCCGAATTTGGCAAGCCAGACATGTCCGTCACGCCGCAATTCGAGATATTTTCTAACAATGCCGACAAGCTGGTCTGCTGGGACAACACCGCCAAGATAGGCGCGAACACGCGGGTTCTGAACCAATCGCTTCACAAACCCACTGTCATCAAGGGTCAGGGGATCAAGTGCCAGCCGTTCCGTCATCAGTCGGGATGCTGGCATGGCGCGATCAACTTTCGCTCAACGCAACCCTCATGTCTTTGACCTCGTAGATGACGTCGCCGTCGGCTTCCACAATGCCATCCGCGACGCCCATGGTCAGCCGACGGGTCTGTATGGCCTTGGTAAAGTCGATCTTGTAGGTCAGCATCTTGCGGTCAGGGCGCACCATCCCTCTGAGCCTCACTTCGCCCACACCCAACGCATAACCGCGGCCTGTCCAGCCGCGCCAACCCAGATTGAAGCCGGTCAGCTGCCACAAACCATCAAGGCCAAGGCACCCGGGCATGATCGGGTTGCCGGGAAAATGGCAGTCAAAGAACCACAGGTCAGGCGCAATATCGAACTCCGCCACGATATGGCCCTTGCCATGTGCGCCACCATCGGCGGATACATCCGTGATCCGGTCCATCATCAACATGGGCGGCTCTGGCAGTTGCGCATTGCCGGGGCCGAACAGCTCTCCGCGTGCGCATTTCAACAATTCGTCCTTGTCGAAGCTGGTGGGATAGTCTGCCATTCGGGCCTCTTGTTTGTCTCAGGTCTGGTCCCGTTATTGGGTCCAGTTCGTCTAGCACCGGCTGGGCAAAGGGCGCAAGAGCGGCGACTTGTCTGGTCTTGGAATGTGGGGCAGAGTCAAACGATGAAAGACATTATCGATCTCGACCGCTACCCGCTGCATCGCCCGCATTCGCCGGAATGGGACGCACTGGTGGCCCATGCCAAGGATGGTCTTGTGCGCGAGGGCCTGTTCAATCTGCCCGGTTTCATGCAGCCCGCAGCACTCGCTTCGGTCCTCGACCACGTGCACCCGCGAATGCAGGTAGAGAGCTTTCATCACAGCCGCTTGCACAACATCTACTTCCAGGATGCGGTTGACGGGCTTGCCGACGACGATCCGGCGCTGACCAAGGTTGAGACGGCCAACCACACGCTCTGTCACGACCAGATGCGGGGCACAGCGTTGGACGAAATCTACCAATGGCCAGCCTTTGCGGTCTTTCTGGCGGCCGTGATGGACAAGTCGCAACTCTACACGATGGACGATGCGCTGGCAGGACTGAACGTGCTGGAATACCGCTCAGGCGAGGCACTGAACTGGCATTTTGATCGCTCGATCTTCACCACGACACTGCTGTTGCAAGAGGCCACGAAAGGCGGGCTTTTTGAATATGCCAAGGACTTGCGCAGCGATGACGACCCCAATCACGCGGGCATCGCCGCACTTTTGGCTGGGCGGATCACACCGACCCAACTGACCCAGGATGCTGGCACGCTGAACGTGTTTTTGGGTGTCAACACGGCGCATCGCGTCTCTACTGTTGGTTCTGGGACATCCCGAATTGTTGCGGTGCTGTCGCATTATGACACACCGGGCAGATCCTTTTCAAAGCAAGAGCAGATGGGGTTTTTCGGGCGTGTGGCATAATGCCATAAACCCTTTTGCGATTGAATTGCAGAACGATGGCCCTTTATATGTAAGGCAAGGGTAAGAGGACCAGATGACCGAAACACAGCACAAGGTAGGAAGCGGATGGCTTGCAGGGGCCGGGCTACGCCCGACACGGCAACGCGTAACGCTTGCGGCGCTGTTGATCGGCGATGGTCAACACCGCCACGTCACGGCGGAAAGCCTGTTTGAGGCGGCCAAGGACCAAGGCGAGGCTGTATCGCTTGCCACCGTTTACAACACCCTGCGTGCGTTCTGTGATGCTGGACTGATGCAAGAGGTGACGGTTGACGGCTCGAAAAGCTACTTCGACACAAACACGCATGATCACCCCCATTTCTTCTGGGAAGACGATGCGAAACTGACCGATGCACCATCTGATCAGTTGGTGATCGCACAGCTGCCCGATGCGCCTGAAGGGGCCGAGATTGCTTCGGTGGATGTTGTGATCCGCTTGCGCCGCAAGGATTGATTTCCCTACAGCGCCCAAGGGCGCCACAGGCTCCAACGCTGGAAAACGCAATCCTGTCACGTCATTTGCTTTTATAGGCGGTGCTTCAGTCTTGTGGCCAAAAGCCCTGTCAGAAGCACGGCACCAAGAGTAAATAGCGCTCCGACCATCCAGCCAATCGGGGTCGAATATCCTTCGGCAATTGCGCCGACAAGGATCAGACCAAAGGTTGCCCCCAATTGTTGCACCAGCGAACGTAATGACAGCATGGTAGACCGTTGATGGTTCTCCACACTGGAATGCAGAATGCTGCTGGCAGGTGTTTCCCCAACCCCGAGGATCACGAAGTAAATGATCAGGACAATGACAAAGCCCACTACACCACCCTGCAGAGCCAACGCAATCTGCAACACAGCAAGGCATCCCACAGCAGCCGTAAGTGTCATCGCGTTCTGACGTCTGAATACTCGGTTGATATGCGGCGACAGCGATGCACCAATGGCGATCGAGAAAAAACAGGCTGCGGTCAACAGGCCAATCACGGTGTTGGCGTAACCCTCTTCCAGCATTGGTTTTACATGGGTAGGCCAAAGCACTTCGACCGGGTTCGTCGCCATAAGCAAAAGCGCCAAGGCCGCCAGAAGCAGTGAAAGGGTGGGGTGCCTCAAGGCGAGCAGACCGGCGTCCCGGACAACAACCGGAACGTTTGCAAATCCTTGAACAAGCGCCCTTGGATGCAGCGGTCGTGGTTCTTCCGTGATGGCAACAATCGTGTAGATCAGTACCGCCGTCATCATTACAAAACTTGCCGCGTAAGCGACGTCATAGGCGCTGAAGCCAAGCGGCGTCGCTACCTCGCCAAAGGCGTCTGGCAGCCACCCCCCTGCAATCGCGCCAAACGCCAATCCCATCCCGTTGGCCCATTGCGCCTTTGCAAGCGCTGGCTGCACGTCCACGTTTTGTGCCTTGGTCCGGAAGTTTTCGACAAACCAGGCATCCAATGTGCCCGAGCGCAGCGCACGTCCGAAACCGATGAAAGCAAAGGACAGTGCGAGAACGTAGAAGTTGCTTGATGACAGGAACAGCGCAAGGGAAATCAGGCTTGCGCCCACAGCCGCGAGAAAGACTGGCTTGCGTCCAACGCCGTCTGCCAACCCTCCAAACGGCAACTCCATGGTCAACGTTGTGACTGAATAGGCGCCAAACAGCAGCGAAATCTGGAACAGATCCATTCCTCGGTCGATCAATGCCAAGGCGACCACGGATACGGTGAGACCCATTGCGAACCGGTCCAGGAATTGGTGAACCTGAAACACACGAATATGCCGCTGCGCGGCGGGTGTAAGCTTGCGGAATGAAAACTCGATACCGGAATCCATTTGTGCACCTTCGGCTGCATGGGTCCCGGGCACAAGAGCACTCGGGCCGCCTACGCGAAGCTGCGCATAGTAAGGTTTTGGTTTTTTGGTTGTAGTGACAGCACTGCTCACCCTGCGCCGGAGCAACGCCAAAAGCATTAGCCCCCTTCAAAGCAAATCCGAAGAGCGCTAGCCGCACTGGCTGCCTGGTCGCGGTGCTTAACTAAATCGAAGGGTCGATCGCGCGTAACGTTCCAGCCGTTAGAACCATTGCCCCGGTTCCATTAATCCAAGGTCCAGCAACTGCCGCGAATGCCATTCGAACGGGGCAGAGTTGTGCCATTTGAATGTCTCGATGTCATAGGTGCTTCCAGGGTTCAGTTTCAACGCCTTTGCAGTTCGGAACGAACAGATCGCTGCGGTCAGGTTGTGGTGCCATTCGCAGGCATAGGTGTTGTATTCCTCGTCGTTGAACGTGTGATCGTTCCGCAGTTTTAGGCCGGGTTTGGCTTTAAAAAGGGAAATACGATCGATCTTGCGCCGTACTTCGGGTACGTGTTCTTCAAATCTCCAACGCAAACCACCGTAGAAGTTCAGTTGCCGTTCCTTCGGATGCCCTTTTTCATCGGGACGGGCGAGCGCGTAATACCCGGATCGATCCAGATGTGCACGATCTAGTGACACCGCGTTGGGGCAAGACCAAAGGTCATCTGCATACAGATCCACCACATAGGTCAACATCGCATCGCGGCGTTCTTCGGTATGAAAGGTCAGCATTTCCCCGACGGACCTGGTTTCGCAAAACGGGTGGAACAGGAATTCTGCATTATAGCAGTAGTACATCCATGTCCCCGCGGGCACCGCAACAATCACGCCGTTCACGGCCGTCTCAAGCGCATCCGGCGCCGAGGTGTCAAAATCTATCCGTATCAGCGTCTCTGATAGGTCCCGGGCAAGTTTGAACCGTTTCGGCATGAACGCGATGACCTGCTTGAAACCGGCTTGCTGATGGTGGCGCAGGGTCGTGTCCACCTCAATGTCGTCCTCAACCACAACAACCGCTATCGGTCCCTTTTGTGGAACGGCGTCCTTGTCACGAATGAAGTTGCTTAGACTGTCGAATTGCATTGTATGCCCCGGTTGGCTTCTTTTTGGCGCGGTTGAGGTCAAATTTCGGTTAATCCGCGCCGCATTGCAAGATGTCTGACAGGCTGGTAAAGCCCGCATTCCATCCGCATGATCCGGGATCGAAGCCCATGACGACGCCGAAAAAGCTCTTTATCAAGACCTATGGTTGCCAGATGAATGTCTATGACAGCGAACGGATGGCCGAGGCGCTGGGCAGGCAGGGTTACGTCGAGACGCAGACACCCGATGACGCAGACATGATCCTGCTGAACACCTGCCACATCCGCGAGAAGGCAGCGGAAAAGGTCTATTCCGAGCTTGGTCGGTTCAAGGGCTTGAAGGCTGAGAAACCGGACCTCAAGATCGGTGTGGCAGGCTGTGTCGCCCAGGCCGAAGGCCAGGAAATCATGCGCCGCCAACCGCTTGTTGACCTCGTTGTCGGCCCTCAAAGCTATCACCGTCTGCCCGAGATGGAAGCAAAGACCCAAGCCGGGGAAAAAGCGCTTGATACGGATTTCCCTGAAGAGGACAAGTTCGAGAAGCTCAAGAGCCGCCCAAAGGCTCCACGAGGCCCGACCGCGTTCCTGACCGTGCAGGAAGGGTGTGACAAGTTTTGCGCCTTCTGCGTGGTGCCGTATACGCGCGGAGCCGAGGTGAGCCGTCCAGTGGATCGCATCCTGACCGAGGCGCGCAATCTCGTGGAACGCGGTGTACGCGAGATCACGTTGCTGGGTCAGAACGTGAACGCTTACCATGGGGTTGGTCCAGATGGGTCCGACTATACGCTGGCCAAGCTGATCTGGGACCTGGACAGGGTGGACGGGCTTGAGCGTATCCGCTTTACGACCAGCCACCCCAACGACATGACGGATGACCTGATCGAAGCGCATGGCACCTGCGCGAAGCTGATGCCCTACCTACACCTGCCTGTGCAATCGGGCAGCGACCGCATCCTGAAGCGCATGAACCGCAGCCACACCGCCGACAGCTATCTGCGGCTGATCGAACGCATCCGTGCAGCGCGGCCTGACATCTTGATGTCTGGTGATTTCATTGTTGGCTTCCCCGAAGAAACTGAGGCTGATTTTCAAGCGACGCTCGATCTGGTGGAAGCGGTGAACTATGGCTACGCTTATAGCTTCAAATACTCGACCCGCCCCGGCACACCCGCCGCAGAACGATCGCAGGTGGAGCCAGCAGAGGCGGACGACCGGTTGCAAAGGCTGCAAGCCCTGATCACGCGCCAACAGCGATCCATACAGGAGGGTATGGTGGGTCGGACTGTGAATGTGCTGTTTGAAAAGCCTGGTCGCCTGCCGGGACAAATGGGCGGCAAAAGCGATTATCTACATGCTGTCCATGTCGCAAATGCCAACGTGAAAGCGGGCGACATTGCACCCGTGAGAATCGTTGAAGCCGGAGTGAACTCTCTTGCGGGGGTGATCGACTGATCCGGGTTACTGCTAAAAATTTGTGCACAAATTGCTCGGTTCAATTGTAAGCCGGCCCAATTATGGCACAATATGTGGTGAAAAGCGGGTTCACAGATTGTTAATAATTGCCTACGCTTTTGCTCAGAGTAGCGAGGGTCAGCTTGTTTCAAGCATGTTGGGGATCTTTGCGGGGGATCAACATAAAGGGACAGGACTGTGGCGAAAATCTTTTCGAAAACAGTTGATAAGCTTATAACCACAGTGGCTGCCACCGCTGTGGCGCTGACATCACTGATGGCCGCCGATGTGTCTGCACAGGCTTTTGGTCAAACACGGTCGCAGGAAGGGCGTGACAAAGGCCAATACATTCCGGGTATCTGGGTCGATCCCGATGGGTGCGAACACTGGGTCATGGATGACGGAGCGGAAGGCTATATGACGCCCCACGTCACCCGTAAGGGCATACCGGTCTGCCGCCGTGGCAATCTATGTGGCGTCATGAACACCGATCAGTTCTTCAAGACCGACAGCTTCCGCATCCACAAAGCGGGGCGCGAGCGCCTTGCTCAATTCTTCCAGGGTTCCACTGCACAAGCGTTTATCATCACAGGTCACACAGACAGTCGGGCCAGTGATGCGTACAACCTGCGTCTGTCACTCAACCGTGCGAATGCGGTTGCGGCCGTTGCACAGCAGTCGGGCGCGCGCATTGCGGATGTGCGTGGTTACGGTGAACGTCTGCCAGCGCAGCCCAACAACACTGCAAAAGGCATGGCTGCAAACCGCCGCGTCGAAATCATTTGCATTCAATAGGGGACGCATCATGACAAAACTGAAACTCGTCACGCTTTCCATTGTCTGTCTGTCTATTGCAGCTTGCTCCGATGGTTTGGGAGACGGCCTGTCACCAGACAAGACAATCGACCGCGGGACAGATCGAAAGAGCCTAAGCCAACTTCAGGCGGGCATCTGGGTGGACCCGAATGGCTGTGACCACTGGATCATCGATGATGGGATCGAGGGATACCTGTCGGCACGGCTTGATAAATATGGGAAGCCTGTTTGTTCCGGGGTTGCGCCGCCAACTCAAACTGTTGGCGATTTCAAAGGCGGATCGAAAATCAACGACCCCAATTGACCGACAGTGACACACATTTCTAGGCCGGAGCGAACCTAGCGCTCCGGCCTTTTTTGTTTCAAATGTGTGAAAAGGGCCAACATCCCGTTGCGCACCCAAGCTGAACTTGCAACGCTGGGTGAAACACAGACTCAAGGAGTGACATTTGACCCTAGACCAACCGTCCCAGGAAATGGTCCTGGAATTTCCCGAGAACCGTTTGCTGATTGACCTGTGCGGTCCTTATGACAGCCATTTGACGGCCATCGAGTCCGCCCTTGAGGTGCAGATCGTGAGACGGGGAAACGTGTTGGCTGTGCTGGGCGAAGAGGGCGCACAGAAGCGGGCTGCTGATGTTTTGAATGCGCTTTATCTGAGGCTGGAGACAGGCAAGGATGTCGAACCTGCCGATGTGGATCGTGAGTTGCGCATGGGCCAATCCGAAGAAGGCACAGGCACCCGGCAAGGCGATCAATTGGAAATGCCCGTTGGCACCCGCATCGAAATCAAGACGCGAAAGAAACTGGTCGAACCGCGCACCGATGCGCAAAAGGCCTATGTTCAGGCACTGTTCGAGAATGAAATGGCGTTTGGCATTGGTCCTGCCGGCACTGGCAAGACGTATCTGGCTGTCGCGGTCGGCGTGTCGATGTTCATATCGGGCCACGTGGACCGGATCATTTTGTGCCGCCCCGCAGTGGAGGCGGGCGAGAGGCTGGGGTTTCTGCCGGGCACGCAGGAAGAAAAAGTCGACCCCTACATGCAGCCCCTTTATGATGCGCTGAACGACTTTCTGCCCGGCAAGCAGCTTGCCAAGCTGAAAGAGGAAAAGACAATCGAGATTGCGCCGCTTGCCTTTATGCGCGGGCGGACCCTGTCCCGCGCTTTCGTGGTGCTGGACGAGGCACAGAACGCCACGACTATGCAGATGAAGATGTTTCTAACCCGCCTGGGCGAAGGGTCGCGCATGGTTATCACCGGCGACCGCACTCAGATCGACTTGCCGCGCGGCGTTTCCTCCGGCTTGGCCGATGCTGAACGGTTGCTCAGAACCATTCCGAACATCAGCTTCAACTACTTCACGTCAAAGGATGTCGTGCGCCACCCGCTTGTGGCCGCGATCATTGAAGCGTACGAGGCCGATGCAGAAGCGTCTTGATACGCTTTTGTCTTGCTTAACAAACTCCGGGTGGACCGGGGGCTGGCCCCAGGTGCTGACAGTTGCCATACCGTATCGACATCCTGATGGAAGATAGCCGCTGGCGGGATGTCGGTCTTGAGGCGTTAGCTGACACTGCGATTATAGAAACCTTGTCAGCGCTGGGCTTGGCGCGGGCTGAGCTATCGGTGCTGGCCTGCGATGATGCGCGCATTTCCGTTTTGAACGATGATTTTCGTGGCAAGGCGACGCCGACCAATGTTCTGAGCTGGCCGGAAGAGGACTTGTCGCCTGAAGTGGATGGGGCGGTACCTGTACCACCTCAACCCGATCCGAGCGGTTCAATCAGCCTTGGCGATATCGCCATCGCCTATGACACATGCGCGCGGGAGGCCGCCGAGCAAAGCAAGCCCTTGGCCGCTCATGTGACCCATTTACTTGTTCACGGAGTGTTACATTTGCTTGGTTATGACCATATCCGTGACCATGATGCCACGCGGATGGAAGCACTTGAGGTCGAAATACTTGGCAAACTGGGGGTGCCTGACCCATATTAGGTCGCATTCAGGGCCACGTGGCCCAAACGAACTGGATAGGAGCCAATGGGCGACATCGACGGATCGTCTGACGCGGCGCAACGCGCGCAGTCAGATACTGACAAGACTGAACCTTCCCAAGGTGGTGGATTTCTGGCGCGCGTGATTGGCGCGCTCAGCCCATCGGACAACACCCCCAATATGTCCGAGGTCCCAAGCCCCCGGCCACAGTCTCATGGCATGATCAACCTGCGCCGCTTGCGGGTCGAGGATGTTGCCGTGCCCAAGGCTGACATCACCGCTGTGCCGGATACCGTCTCGCTGGACGAACTGGTGCAGGTGTTCAAAGAAAGCGGTTACACCCGGTTGCCGGTGTTCGAGGGGACGCTGGACACGCCCGTCGGTTTTGCCCACCTGAAAGACGTGGCGCTGCAACACGGCTTCAATGGCGGTGCAGCCAACTATGATCTGCGTGCAAGGTTGCGCCCGCTGCTGTTTGTTCCGCCGTCGATGACAATTGGTGTTCTGCTGACAAAGATGCAGACCGAACGGCGACACATGGCGCTTGTCATTGATGAATATGGCGGTGTTGACGGATTGGTCACGATCGAGGACCTGATCGAGCAGGTAGTTGGCGAAATCGAGGACGAACATGACGTCGATGAAGGCGCTTTGTTCACGCGCGAAAAGTCCGGATGCTACCTTGCGCTTGCCAAGACACCACTGAAGGAATTCGAGTCCGAGATTGGGATATCCCTGACGACGCATGACGATGTGGATGAAGAAGATATCGATACGCTTGGCGGCTTGGTCTTCATGTTGGCGGGGCGCGTGCCTGCGCGTGGAGAGGTGGTGTTGCACCCTGACGGTCCGCAGTTTGAGGTGATTGATGCCGATCCGCGTCGCATTAAACGGATGCGTGTGCGCCTGAAGGGCCCGGAGCCTGCCGAATGAACCGATCCCGCGTCCATGTATCGGCATGGCCGATCTGGGCGCAGGTTCTGCTGGCCCTAGCGGCGGGCGGTTTCGGGGCATTGTCCCACGCGCCTCTTGGTTTCGCCCCTGCGATAACCGTTCCGGTTATGGCCATGTTTCTGCTGCTGCAGGTGGCGCGCAGCACGCGCCATTCAGCCCTTTTGGGCCTTGCTGTCGGTGTCGGTTACTTTGCTGCGACGCTCAACTGGATTACTGAACCATTTCAAGTCGACGCAGCCAATACGGGTTGGATGGCGCCTTTTGCCCTTGTTCTGTTATCGATCCTGCTTGGGATTTTCTGGTCTGCGGCACTTGCGCTCGCGAAGTGGTGCCGGGGGCCGCTTTGGATTCTGGTGTTCAGTTGGGCCGCGGCGGAAATCTTGCGGGCTTATCTATTGACGGGATTCCCTTGGGCTACGCCACCGCAGGCTCTTGTGGGAAGCCTCGCCGGACAAGCTCTCGCATTTGGTGGGCCCCATGGGATGATGCTTGCGTTGCTCGCGTCGATGGCATTGATATTCGCGGTTCAGCGTGTCTGGTTGCAAGCGGTTCTGTTGATGACCGTTTTGGTGCCTGTCCTTTTGGCACCCGCGGGAGACCGGGCGCCACTGACAGAGCATACGGTGCGTTTGGTTCAACCTAATGCGCCACAGGACGAAAAGTGGGATCCCAAACGCATTCCTGTCTTCATCAACCGTCAGATCGACTACACCGCTGCTGGGTCGGTTCCTGATCTAATTGTCTGGCCCGAGACGGCCCTTCCTTACCTTGTTGAAAATGCACAACCTGCCTTTGATGTTATCGCCGATGCTGCGCGGGGCGCACCGGTTGTTCTGGGTATTCAACGCCGCAGCGAGGACGCATATTTCAACAGCCTTGTGATGCTGGATGCAGCGGCGCAGGTCACGCAGACGTACGACAAGCACCATCTAGTACCCTTTGGAGAATACATGCCTTTGCCAGGGCTGTTTCGAGGCTTGGGTATTCGTGCACTGGCTGAAAGGGCGGACAGTGGCTACGGGCGTGGGCCGGGACCTCAGATAATGGATATGGGTCCTCTCGGATCGGCCTTGCCGCTTATCTGTTATGAGGCCGTTTTTGCACATGATGTCGGTGGAACGTCTGAACGCCCGACGTTTCTTATGCAACTGACCAATGATGCTTGGTTTGGAATGCGGTCGGGGCCACAGCAGCATCTTGCACAAGCACAGATGCGGGCTATCGAGCAGGGGCTGCCGCTGATCCGAGCGGCCAATACCGGCATCTCTGCAGTGATCGATCCGAAGGGGCGCATCACCGCTTCACTTGCTCTCAACGAGGCGGGCTATCTTGATGCCAAACTACCGGCGCCAGCTGCCCCAACACTGTACAGTATGACGGGTGATTGGCCTTGGATTCTGTTGGTCTTGTTCAGTCTGATTGTATCAGTGTTGCATCGCGCCCGAACGCGTCGCACGCCCCCCATTGACGCGCCAGCACTTCGGGCGTAAATCCGTCCGACCCCGTCACAACGGCTTCCTGACGTGACGCGGATTAACCCAATGGAGCGCTTATGTCCCGTCAGAATTACATTTTTACCTCGGAGTCCGTTTCCGAGGGCCACCCAGATAAGGTTTGCGATCGAATTTCAGATGCAGTGCTGGATGCATTTCTTGCAGAAGAACCCGAAGCCCGTGTCGCGTGCGAGACATTTGCCACAACCAATCGGGTGGTCATTGGCGGTGAGGTTGGCCTGAGCGATCAGGATAAACTTCATGACTACATGGGCAAGATTGATGAAATTGCCCGCGCCTGCATCAAGGACATTGGCTACGAGCAGGACAAGTTTCATCACGCCACTTGTGAGGTTACCAACCTGCTGCATGAACAATCTGCACATATCGCACAAGGTGTAGACGCTGCTGCGGACAAGGACGAAGGTGCAGGCGATCAGGGGATCATGTTCGGTTATGCCACGAATGAAACACCTGATCTGATGCCTGCACCGATCCAGTATGCGCATGCGATCCTGCGCAGATTGGCCGAGGTCCGCAAAAACGGTACGGAGCCCGTGTTGGGGCCAGATGCCAAGTCGCAGCTGTCGGTGATCTACCGCGATGGCAAGCCCGTTGGGATCGGCTCGTTGGTCCTGTCGACACAACACTTGGACGAAACTCTGAGCAGTGAAGATATCCGTGCCACCGTAGCTCCTTACATCGAAGAGGTGCTGCCTGATGGCTGGTTGACGGATGCAACCGAATGGCACGTGAATCCGACTGGTAAGTTTGTCATTGGTGGTCCGGATGGTGATGCCGGTTTGACTGGTCGCAAAATCATTGTGGATACATATGGCGGGGCCGCTCCGCATGGCGGTGGCGCATTCTCGGGCAAGGACCCGACCAAGGTGGACCGCTCGGCCGCATATGCCGCCCGTTATCTGGCTAAAAACGTGGTTGCTGCGGGACTGGCCGACAAATGCACCATTCAGCTGAGTTACGCCATCGGTGTGTCGAAACCGCTGTCGATCTATTGTGACACGTTCGGTACGGGCGAGGTTGCAGATGCCGCAATCGAAGCTGCCGTGGCACAGGCCATGGATCTGACCCCGCGTGGTATTCGCGAACATCTGTCTCTGAACAAGCCTATCTACGAGCGCACCGCAGCGTATGGCCACTTTGGCCGCGCGCCAGATGCTGATGGTGGTTTTAGCTGGGAGCGAACCGACTTGACCGACGCTCTGAAGGCGGCTGTCTAAGACATAGCAGGCGCGGCTTTCAGCTGCGTCTGTTTCAATCTATCACCAAACGGTGGTTGGTATTTGAGCCCGACCTGACCTAGCTTTTACCTGTTCGCAGATAGAAGGCATTGGCTTATGGGACTTTTTCGCACGACTTGCATGGCGGCCATACTAGGTGGAATGGCTATCTTTGGTGCGGTGCACGCGCAAACAACGCCGCAGACCGGATCCGAGGCCGAAGTGCTTCCGGATTCCGATGCACTTCCCAGCGCACCAGTGGAACCGCCAATGACGATGCTGCGCATGGCAGAGATCATTCGCGCCATTGATCCGGAAGCGCAGCCTGCCGGCAACGCCATTCAGTTCACCATCGACGATATACCAGTCATTGTGATTGCAGATCCGGCCGCAGACCGGATGCGCGCCATGGTGCCTATTCGGTCTGCTGACGGACTGAGCGCGGAAGACTTGATGCGTCTGATGCAGGCCAATTTCGACAGTGCGCTTGATGCGCGCTATGCCGTAGCGCAAGGGCGGCTTTGGGGGGTGTTCATCCATCCGCTTAGCCCCCTGGAGAAAGATCAGCTGTTATCGGCATTTGTTCAAACGATCAATGTGGCGCGAACATATGGTCAAACCTATTCCGGAGGCGCCACCGTGTTCGGAGGTGGCGATAGCAACGGAATTTATCAAGAGCTTCTGAAAGAGCTTCAGGAACTTGGTGAAGAGATTTGAAATTTACGTCTTCTAGTGCCGCGCTTTTCGCATGTAGCGGAAGACGCACATGAGCAACGCAAGGATGGCCAACAGCCCAAGCATGTCGCCGATCATGTATTTGAGCATGCTTACGATAAAGTCATCCTGCGGAATGTTCCGGTGCCTAATGACGTGCACCAGGACCGAGATGATAACGGACGAGGCGGCCCCGCCCACAATCATCGTGCGCCATGCCTGCCCGGCTGTTACGTTTCGGCGATCGTTACGAATGGTCCAGTCGAGCATGGCGAATATGGCGGGTGCTGTTCCATAGCTGGCAGCCCATGCCGCGTAAGTGGTGAGTGCGTCAAAAGGCATGTTCACCCAGTACATGTTGCCAATTGCAATGCCGGGCGTCATGTAGATGATTGAGCGCCATCCTTCAAAAAAGGCTGATATGACTTTTATTCCGAAGGGCAGGTAGAACAGCGTTGCCAGAGTGGGCAGCATCGTCATGAAAAGCTTCTGCCCGGGCATGATCAGTTCCCAAGTCACGACATACGCGATCACAAGAGCGCCGCTGTGCAAAGCGGTTTTCACAACGAAATCGTTCGTAAGGCGAATGGGTTGATTTACGGGGTTTGACAAGCACTTTGCTTTGCTGTTTGGGCGGCCAGCCCTCTAAAACTGGCCTGACGCGCGATCAGAGAGCCGATAAAGACCCATTGGAAACCCCTCGCACCGCTCGATCAATCCCCGTTTGATCAACTGTTTGAGAGTTCTGTGAAAAGTTGGCTGCGAAATCTCTTTCACGATCGGGTTGGCTCGAACCACATCCGTCGAACACATCTCGTCGCCAGCTTTATTCTCTTTGATACATGCACAGAACGCTAAGACGATGTCACGCTCATTGCGCGACAACTCATGCATTCCGAAATCCTTCTCCATCTCTTCGAGCAGTGAGCGCAGTTGTGCGATCTGCCCTAGTATTTTTGTATCCACTTTACACCTTTAACGCCACACCATCGCATCCAGACGTTGTAATCAACGCATAGTCATTTCGACAACAACAAATCGGCAGGAAACCGCGTCTCCTGCCGCTATTCAGTAAGTTTTCCAGTTCTCTATGCCCCATCATCGTAGCACGTTCGGAAAAACGCGTTTGTCACTGCAAAATGCAGGGCAACCGACGTCTCATATTTCGAAGCTGGCAGGCGCAGACTTGCATCCGCGATGTAGGAGTGATGCGGGTGCAAATCCGTTTCAACGAAGGAACGTGACATGATCAGAATTGCCAGTGTGCTGTTGGCATGCCGAAGCTTGGCGAGATCGGCGATTGTACCATCGAGGTCCGGGATCATATCCAGATCAACAGCGAGCAGGGTTTCGGATCCGTCACAGCGCGCAGCCAATTGTAGTGCTGATCGAAACTGGTTCAGGATCGTGAGGGACTGCATGCTGTCAGACAACTCAGTCAGCATAGACGTTGCGTTGGAGCCGCTTGGACAAATCAGAAAAACGTCCCGTGCCCACAGATCGTCACCCGTATGCGGGGCGAATGCATCATTTGGTCCGCTGGCGGTATTGTTCTCGGGCTGATCATTTCGCTGGGTAATAAGCGGGAAAGGCACCACGTTACTTCGAGGGCGTACATCCAGTCTTGCAGTAGTCGACCCGTTCTTGGAAACGGCATCGTAGCTGTAATTGCTTGAAAAGTCGTTATTATCCGGTTCAAATCCCGATTCGTAATAGTCCATCTTCTTCCCCAGGATAGTCCAAGTGAGAATTGTTGTTCGGGAGGGGCCGTGAATTTTCCCCTGTTTTTTTGGGGTTAGAGTTGCGTGCTACCCCCAGTGGTAGTCATTATGACTTTGGTCTCGGGTTGTCAATTCGGTCTTGTGTCTTAAGCGCATGCTAATTTCGGTCGCCCCGTGACTTACCGACCCCGCGACTTACCGACAAACCCGCGACTTACCGACAAAGTTGCATCGTGGCGGAGGTTACGGTGCTGAGCGTTCGAGTGGTTTGACCGCGATGCGTCTTGTCACTTTGACCGAGCTGATCTATACCGCGCTCGTTGACGCGGCGTGACGAGTCACGAGGAAATGCAGGGCCCCGGTTCATCGGTGGCCCTTAACTCGTTTGTCCCAACGCGACGTGTTGGCCAATAGCTCAACTTGACAAGACCGGCGGAGACAACCGCGCGGCCCGTAAAACTGAACATAGTTAGGAAAACGACGCCACATGGCTGATAAATTGATGGAGGAATTCGAAGCCCTCCTGCAAGAAAGCTTCGAAATGGACACGCCCGAAGAGGGTTCTGTTGTCAAAGGCAAGGTTCTCGCCATCGAGGCAGGCCAAGCCATCATCGACGTAGGCTACAAGATGGAAGGCCGCGTCGAGCTCAAAGAATTCGCGAATCCCGGTGAAGCGCCCGAAATCGCTGTCGGCGACGAGGTCGAAGTGTACCTGCGCGCCGCCGAGAATGCCCGCGGCGAAGCTGTCATCTCGCGCGAGATGGCCCGCCGCGAAGAAGCCTGGGATCGCCTGGAAAAAGCATATGCCGACGACGCCCGCGTCGAAGGGGCTATCTTTGGCCGCGTCAAGGGTGGCTTCACTGTCGACCTCGGCGGTGCCGTGGCCTTCTTGCCAGGCTCTCAGGTTGACGTCCGCCCCGTGCGTGACGCAGGCCCGCTAATGGGACTGAAGCAGCCGTTCCAGATCCTGAAAATGGACCGTCGTCGTGGCAACATCGTTGTGTCGCGTCGCGCGATCCTCGAAGAATCGCGTGCCGAGCAGCGTGCTGAAGTCATCGGCAACTTGACCGAAGGTCAGAACGTCGATGGTGTGGTCAAGAACATCACTGAATACGGTGCGTTCGTTGATCTGGGCGGTGTTGACGGTCTGCTGCACGTCACAGACATGGCATGGCGCCGGGTGAACCACCCGTCCGAGATCCTCACGATCGGTGAGACGATCAAGGTGCAGGTCATCAAGATCAACAAGGAAACCCACCGTATTTCCTTGGGCATGAAGCAACTGCAAGAAGATCCATGGGATCTGGTCGCCGCCAAATACCCGCTGGAATCGACACACACTGGCCGCGTGACCAACATCACCGACTACGGTGCGTTCGTCGAGCTGGAGCCCGGTGTCGAGGGCCTCGTTCACGTGTCCGAAATGTCCTGGACCAAGAAGAACGTGCACCCCGGCAAGATCGTTTCGACCTCGCAAGAAGTCGAAGTCATGGTTCTGGAAATCGACGGTTCCAAGCGCCGCGTGTCCCTGGGCCTGAAACAGACCATGCGCAACCCATGGGAAGTGTTTGCAGAAACGCACCCCGAGGGCACCGAGGTCGAAGGCGAAGTCAAGAACATCACCGAATTCGGTCTGTTCGTTGGCCTCGAAGGCGACATCGACGGCATGGTTCACCTAAGCGACCTGTCATGGGACCAGCGTGGCGAGGAAGCCATTCAGGATTACCGCAAGGGCGACATGGTCCACGCGGTTGTGTCCGAGGTGGATGTCGAGAAAGAGCGCATCTCGCTTTCGATCAAAGCGGTCGGCGGCGACAAGTTTGCCGAAGCCGTGGGCGGCGTGAAGCGCGGCTCGATCGTGACCGTGGAAGTGACAGCTATCGAAGATGGCGGTGTCGAAGTGGAATACGAAGGCATGAAATCCTTCATCCGCCGCTCCGACCTGTCGCGTGACCGCGCCGAACAGCGCCCCGAGCGGTTCTCGGTCGGTGACAAGGTTGATGTCCGCATCACCAACATCGACAGCAAGACGCGCCGTCTGGGCGTCTCGATCAAGGCACGTGAAATTGCCGAAGAGAAAGAAGCCGTGGAACAGTATGGTTCGTCCGACAGCGGCGCATCGCTGGGTGACATCCTTGGCGCAGCCCTGAAGGGCGACGAATAAGACTTTGTCCAACTGACAAGTTCGCGAGGGGCCCTGCGGGGCCCCTTTTGCTGTCCGGAACATGGTATCGAATCACGTATCGGTTTGGCTGTGCACAATGCTGCATCGCTGGACATGGCAGCGGATCAATGCTGATTTTCGTGCCATGGTCCTGTTCAGACATCAAAAAAACTGACTTCGCCCAAAATGGGGCTATTCCCGAAAGGCCCGTTTGTTCCTATAGTTACCGGACGCATAAAGACAAAAAACCGAGTCCCTCGGGAGGAATTAAAGATGATCCGGTCAGAGTTGATCCAGAAGATCGCAGATGAAAATCCACACCTGTATCAGAGAGACGTGGAGCGGATCGTGAACACCATATTTGACGAAGTGACAAACGCGATGTCGCGCGGGGATCGCGTCGAGTTGCGCGGCTTTGGTGCTTTTTCCGTCAAGAAGCGGGATGCGCGTACTGGTCGGAACCCCCGCACCGGCGAAACCGTGGAAGTCGAAGAAAAGCACGTACCCTTCTTCAAGACGGGCAAGTTACTGCGTGATCGTCTGAACGGGAAAGCTTGATGCGCTACATTCGCTATGCCTGCATTGCCATTTTTGCCGTGGCTTTGATTGCCGTTGCGCTGGCCAATCGCGGTATGGTGACGCTCAAGTTACTTCCGACTGAGATTGCGGGTCTCTTTGCAGTCGCTCCAACTGTTGAACTGCCGTTGTTTGTCGTGATCTTTGGCGGGATAGTTGCGGGCTTGTTGGTTGGTTTCGTGTGGGAGTGGATGCGCGAACACACCGTCCGCGCTGAGAATTCCCGCAACGCACGCGAAGTGCGGCGGCTGGACCGTGAGGTCAAGCGCCTTAAATCCGAGAAGCACGAAGGCAAGGACGAGGTGCTGGCGCTTTTGGACGAAGCCAGCTAAGCACTCAATATGCCCGGCGTGTCTGTCAAAATTTGCGGCCTGAGCCGCCCTGAGCACGTGTCTACAGCGGTGGACGCGGGGGCCAAGTACATTGGCCTTGTCTTCTTCCCGAAGTCTCCCCGCAACGTAACACTGGAAACGGCTCGAACGCTTGCACTGGCTGTCCCGCCAGGCGTTGCGAAGGTTGCACTTGTTGTCGATCCTGATGACACGTTCCTGGACGAGTTGACCGCGACTGTGCCGCTGGACATGCTGCAATTGCATGGCCATGAAACGCCCGAACGTGTGTCAGAGATTAAGAAACGCTACGGTCTGCCTGTCATGAAGGCAGTAGGGGTGGCGGATGCTTCGGATATTGAGGCTCTGGACTTATATGGCCGGGTGGCGGACCAGATACTGGTCGACACCAAAGCCCCCGAGGGAGCTGATCGACCCGGTGGGAATGGGCAGACATTTGACTGGAGCCTGATTGCCGGTCGGCGCTGGCCCGTGCCGTGGATGTTGGCCGGTGGATTGACCCAGGAAAACGTTGCGCAAGCAGTGGCTGCGACGGGTGCGCGGCAGATTGATCTAAGCTCTGCCGTGGAAACGGCGCCCGGTCAGAAGGATGCGGGCCTGATCCGCGACTTTATGGCGGTCGCAAAGGCCGTCAGCTGACCCTTTACCCGGCCCACTAACCCCGCTAGGTCAAAAGCTCTGCAAGTGAGGTGCGCGATGGCCAACGATCTTTTCAACTCCTTCATGACCGGCCCGGATGAAAACGGGCGCTTTGGCGATTTTGGCGGACGGTTCGTGTCTGAGACGCTGATGCCGCTGATCCTGTCCTTGGAAGAGGAATATGAAAAGGCCAAGACTGACGATAGTTTCTGGGCTGAGATGGACCATTTGTGGAAGCACTATGTGGGTCGTCCCAGCCCTCTGTATTTTTCCGAACGCCTGACCGAACATCTAGGCGGTGCCAAGATCTATATGAAACGGGACGAGCTGAACCACACCGGCGCGCACAAAATCAACAACGTGCTGGGCCAGATCATCCTGGCCCGCCGTATGGGCAAGACCCGGATCATCGCCGAAACCGGGGCAGGGCAGCACGGTGTTGCCACGGCCACCGTCTGTGCGAAGTTCGGTCTGAAATGCGTTGTTTACATGGGCGCGCACGACGTTGAACGTCAGGCCCCCAACGTGTTTCGCATGAAGTTGCTGGGCGCGGAAGTGATCCCGGTGACGTCGGGCCGCGGCACGCTCAAGGACGCGATGAATGACGCCCTGCGCGACTGGGTGACCAACGTACGTGATACGTTCTACTGCATCGGCACCGTGGCAGGTCCGCATCCGTATCCGGCCATGGTCCGTGATTTCCAAAGCATCATCGGCAAGGAAGTGCGTGAACAGATGGTTGAGGCCGAGGGGCGCTTCCCTGACACGCTCATCGCAGCCATCGGCGGCGGATCAAACGCAATGGGTCTGTTCTTCCCGTTCCTCGATGAGAAAGAGGTTGGGATCATCGGCGTCGAAGCGGGCGGCAAGGGCGTGAATGCCAAGATGGAGCATTGTGCGTCGCTGACCGGCGGACGCCCCGGCGTCTTGCATGGCAACCGTACCTATCTGCTGCAAGACGACGATGGACAGATCCTCGAAGGCTTCTCGATCTCGGCTGGCCTTGACTATCCCGGTATCGGGCCCGAACACGCTTGGCTACATGACATCGGGCGGGCAGAGTACGTGTCGATCACCGATGTTGAGGCGCTGGAAGCGTTCCAGCTGTGCTGCACGACCGAAGGGATCATTCCTGCACTTGAACCCAGCCATGCCTTGGCGCACGTGATGAAGATCGCGCCTAAGCTACCATCCGATCACATCATCTGCATGAACATGTGTGGGCGCGGGGACAAGGATATCTTCACCGTCGCGCGTCATTTGGGTTTTGACATGTCCGGACCCGAAGGGCGCAACGTCGAGTGAATCCACGCAGGGGTTTGAGGGGCACGGAGCCCCTCAAACCATGATGGTTTAGGCCAAAACAAAGTCGTTTTCGTCCAGGTCGAACCAGAACCGGTTGCTTGCATCATCCACAATCAGCGTTTCGGACCCGAAACGCATTGTCACGTTGTCCCACCCGGTTTGCCGTATGTCGAGTTGACTGAATGAGGTCGCACCCCAATCTGACACATCGATCAGGTCTTGTCCCTGTTCGAACGACTCGATGCGGTCTGTGTCCCCGTCGTAACTGAGTACAAATACGTCCGCGCCCGAGCCACCATTCAACGTATCTTGACCGTCTCCATCTGTAAGAACGTCATTTCCGCGTCCGCCTTCCAGTTTGTCGTTTCCGGTGCCGCCCTGCAAACGGTCGTTGCCACGCCCGCCTTTAAGCCAGTCATCGCCAGCGAACCCTTCCAGCGCATCGTCGCCTTCCTGTCCGCGCAAACGGTCGTCAAAAAGTGAGCCGAGAACATAGGCGTCGCCGCCGTGGTGACCGGTCGAGGTGAAGAACAGGTTGATGTCCTCGACCCAAGTGGTGTCACGGCGTTGGTCCGACAGATCTGCGATCACGATCACGCTGTCACGGTCAAGCTCGTCATAGAACTCGGACCGCAGAATGGTATTGAACGCATTGAGATAGGCGTGATCGAGATGAGCTGTCCACGCCAGAAGGTTAACAGGCGACGCCCCTGCCGAGAAAACCGGCGTATCATAGAGGTCGTTGAACAATACGACGTTGTTCGTGCTGAACGCGTAGTCGTTGGAATTGCCCAAAAGCTGCGGGATGCCGTCGACAATGGCTCCGCCAATCGGGTCGTTTTCGAAGTCGAACGTGAAAACCTCGGCCCCGTTTGATAGGATGGCTGCGCCATTTTCAACCACGTAGTGTGCGGCGGCGCCGATGTAGTTGGCATCGACAAAGAAGCCGTCGAGAAAGCTGTCGCTGGTCTCGGCCAAGTTCACGGCCGCTCCGCCACCAAGCGAATGACCTGTCACCAGGATATCATTCGCATCCAGTCCATTGGTCTGCGCAAGATCATGGATCGCCGTTAGCACGTCTGAGAACGCTTCTTGCGTGTAATTTGGATTAGCGCTTAGAAACTCGAGATAGTCGACTACGTCGCCCGCAGTGTCGCCGATGAGACTGTCAATCGGGCCCGATGTGCCGCGAATGACAAATCCGATTTCCGCCAGATTCCCTGCGGCATCGTATTTTCCGAGCACATCGGCCTGAGCATTCTTGAATTGAGGAGTCACGCCCGAAAAGGTGTGGAACGCATCGGTGCGGCTGTTTGGCAAACTCAAATCTGCCGCCGTCAATACTGTCCATCCAGCGGTTGTCACATTCGAAACGGCAAGGTCATTGCGGGCGCCACTGTCGGCGCCGAACAACACCTCAATGCCGGTGCCAGCGACACTGAACGGATTATACCCATCTTCGATATACCGTTCACGCTCCCCCGCGAACAGACCGTGATACGAGTAGTCGATCAGTGCCATTGCGTCTTGCACAAGTGTGCGGCCATCCTGACCGCGATAGTCAAATAGTCCCATGTTTTCCTCCCTGGGCACGCTACCAATGCGTGTAGTTGCAGCGTGCGAGAGGCAGGTTTTTTACGTCAATCGAAGGGGCAGGCGGACCAAACGTCAACTTGGCGATGACGTTGCGTTCCTTTGGTAAGGTTGCCCGGACTTCCGGAAAGATATTGATTTTATGCAGAAAAGGTAGCGGTCATGCTATTCAGGCTGCGTGTTGCTGCAGAACATCCAATGGCACGATGTCGAGCGCGCGTTGGTGTGTCGCTGCGAGCGACACTTTTGGTGCGCAGCCTTCGTCGTGGGCCTGTAGAAAGCGGGAGGCACACAAGCACCAGCTGTCGCCGGGCTTTAGCCCTGCAAAACGGAATTCAGGGCGCGGTGTGCTCAGGTCATTGCCAACATATTTTGAATACGCGAGGAATTCGGCCGTCATCACCGCACATACTGTGTGACTGCCTTGGTCTGCGGCGCAGGTATTGCAATGCCCATCCCGGAAGAAGCCGGTGACAGGGTCCATGCCGCAGGCTTGCAGTGCAGTGCCCAGCACGTTGACGCTTTCATCCGGTTCCATCTCTCACTCCGTTGCGATCACGATCTCGCGGAACATGTCGATGTTGGCACCATTCACGCCCGCTTCGCGAAATTGGCGATCAGCCGCAGTCGTGACGATTACGACACCCGCCTGCTGATCGATATAGAGGTATTGCCCGTAGATACCACGCCCCATGAACTGACCCTCGGTTGCGCCAGCTGGAATCCACCATTGATACCCGTAACCGATGCGACCCGGTTCTGTCGGCGCGCTGGCGTGGGTCGAGGCAGCTATCCAGTCTGCGGGCACGATCTGTTGGCCTTGCCACATGCCGTTCTGCAGGATCATCTGCCCAAAACGGGCGTAGTCCCGCGTGGTGATATTCAGACCGCCAAGCACAAAGGCGACACCGACGCCGTCTGTCAGGTAGAGGGGGGAGTGTTCAAGCCCGAGCGGCTCAATCAGCTTTTCCGCCATCAGATCGGGGATATCGCGCCCCGTGGCGCCGCGCGCAACCATTCCAACAATATGGGTGTCGATTGACGTGTATTGCCACGTCTCGCCCGGCTGGACGAAGGTTTCGGTCAACCCGGCTGCGAAGTCATCCATCTTGCCGCCTAAGGCGAGAACACGGCCCATCCGGTTGATATCGCTGTCATAATCCAGGTAGTCCTCGTCAAATGTGACGCCGCTCGTCATTTGCAGGACATTACGGATCGTGGCGCCATCATAGGCTCCACCTTTGAGCATGGGCGCGTAGTCTGTGACCGGGGCATCCAGTGATGTAATGGCACCTTCATCAACCAGAATGCCGAACAGGGCTGAGAGATAGCTTTTTGCGACGGACCAGCTGATCCGCCGGTCATCGGGTTTCGTGCCTTGGTAGTACGCCTCGTGCACGATTTGACCGTCTTTAAGCACCAGCGTCGAGGTGACTGTCCTGTCGGTGACCCAGGTTTCGTAGGTGGTGGGCATATCCATGGCTATGCCCAAGGGCAACGGGCTGACTGGTCCCGAGCCGTTGGAGATTTCTCTGTGGAGAAATGCCCCATCCATGTTGGAGAAATTCGACACGATCCGATCTTCGTTGAATAACGAGTTGACTGCGAGCAATCGCATGATCTCCTCTCGCTTCCAAAAACCAACCAACGCAACTGCAATAATCAACGCAATGATTGCACGGACTATCCATTTTAAAACAATTCGCATCTTTATCCTCCACCCCGCGCATTTATTCACAGGGCCGCATCGTCAGGCAATTGTGCCCCGGCGTCAGCCTGTCCAGTTGATCCAGCGACCGTGAAAGTCGGCACGACCGAGGTTCAAGGTGACGTCACCGGGCCAGAGCCGCAAGGTCAGAGCCGCGCCAATCGCGCCAGTGGTGTCACCATCGGTCTCCATTTGCATCCAGGCAAGGGGTGTTTCCGGCGTTGCATTTGCGCCCGCCGCTTCGATCAATGCTATGCCTTGATCCTGTTTTTCTTTGGGAAAATACTGCCAGGCAACCGTGTGTTGGATCATGTGCATATGCCCTTCGGGCGCGGAAGCGAGGCGGGTTTCGAGCCAGTCAATGGCGTCCCCCTTGTCCACCTGTGCTGACAGGACCGACATGGCGCCGCGTGTCAGTTCCACCCGGTGTGGCTGGTCTGCCCAGAGGTAGGACAGCAGACGCAACGTGTCATTTTCATCATTGAGATTCAACGGATTGAGGTCCACGCCTGACCTATCGACGATGTGTGGGTGACTGGTTGGTGGTGTGGGGCCTGACCACTCTGGTTCCAGTGTCAGCACAGCATCTCGCGGGCCGAAGCGGTCACCGTTTGCTTGGAGCGCGAAATGATCCCACATCAGGTTCAAGCCACCGCTTGCGCCCAGCTCGGACAGAACGATTGGTCGATCAAAATAGGACGTCGCTACGCGGGCCATGGCAATCAGCGCAGCGCTGCGCCGGACTTCATTTGTCTGGGGTGCGTTCAGTGTCCAGTCGAGGAAGAAATCCTCGCTTGTTTTCAGGGCATTAACGACGGCTGTCTCAAGGGTTGCATCATCTGCTATATTCGGAGGATAGACGGCCACGAGGGCGGGGTCCTTGGCCTGCAGCACGAGTGCGTGCAGACCGCCTCCGATCCGTAGAGGCAGGGAATGGCCGGCCGGGCCAATATCCCCCTGATATTCCTCCATTTTCTGACCCAATGCGCTGGTTGCGTCCCATCGATTTGCGAGGATTTTCAACACACGTCCCATGAGGGGGGAGCCCATACGGGTGCAGGTTTCGGATTGATCGAGGAAGGCTTGGGTCAACGTCATGAAAAACGGTCCATCAGTTTCTGAAGAGCGGATCGTGTGTCTGCCTCCTTGGTTTGAATATCTTCCGAAGTCTTTGGTTTTTCAGGCTTTTCCCTGCCTGACCCCGACCGTGGTGGGGCGGTGCGCAGGGCAACGGCATTCATGAACTTTGGCCCATCCCCGGTCGCCAGATGCGGCGCGCCGTCTGAACATCCGCGGATCACGTCATCAAGCCATGCCTCATCAGCCTTGGGAAAGTCACGCAGCACATAGCCGGGCACGGCATCCTTATGGCCCGGGTGGCCGACCCCCAGACGGACGCGAGCATAATCGGCACCGATATGTGCATGCAGGGATCGCAGCCCGTTGTGACCGGCGTGACCACCGCCCACTTTCCAGCGTACCTTGCCGGGGGCAAGATCGATTTCGTCATGTAAAACAATGACATCCTCTGCATCTAACTTGTAGAACCGCATCGCGGCCCCCACACTGTGACCCGACTTGTTCATGTAGGTTTCGGGCTTCAGAAGGACCGCGCGGTCGGACCCGAATCGGCCTTCGGACACGACGCCCTGATGCTTGGATTTCCACGCCGGGAAGCCATGATCCGTGGCAATCCGGTCCAGAACCATGAACCCGATATTGTGTCGGTTCCGGGCATATTTCGCGCCTGGGTTTCCCAGTCCGACGATGAGTTTCATTGTGGTCCTCGCTTGATGTTGCAGCGCAGCATAGGGAAGGGGGCATGGGTGGTCCAGCCAAGTCTAAACGCACCGTGCGATGGGGGTTTACGCGGTGTGGCGGATGAAACTGCACAGTTTCAGGCTGAAACCGCGATATTCGGCCGGTCTGAAATCCCCGGGTTTCGGCCGGTTTTCCGCAAACTGCACAGTTTCACCACCAAACTGCGCACATTGCCCGTCCCATGGCCGTTAACGCATTGGTATGCATTAACCTTTGCGCCGAGGGGGGTACGTTTTGTTAAGGATCGGTGGCCTGACCTCAAAACAAAAGGGCCGCCCCGATCAGGAGCGGCCCTCGTACTATTGGTCCGTGGCAGGACGCTTTATTCTTCACCACCCTCTTCGGTGGTGGCCTCTTCGGCTTCGTCCTCAGCACCTTCTTCGTTCTCGGAAGACCGCAGGCCGGACGGCGCGGTGATCGTCGCGATCACAAAGTCACGGTCGATGGTCGGCTTGGCGCCTGCGGGCAGTGTCACCGACGAGATGGTGATGCTGTCGCCGACTTCGGCTTCGCTGACGTCGATGCTGATGCTTTCAGGGATATCGCCGGCTGTCACGACCAGTTCCACCTCGGGGCGGACCAGCGACAGCACGCCGCCTTTTTTCAGGCCGGGCGAGACGTCTTCACCTTCCACATCAACACCGATGAACAGGTTGATCTTGGTGGTGCGGCGCAGGCGCATGAAGTCCACGTGCGTCGGCAGGTCCTTGACCACGTCCCGCTGCACGTCGCGGCAGATGACGCGCACGTCGTCGTGGCCGTCGACCTTCATGTTGAACAGGGTCGACTTGAAGCGACCGGCTTTCAACATTTTCAGCAGCTTGTTGAAGGGCAGATTGATTGGCAGCGGATCGTTGTCACCACCAAAAACAATCCCTGGAACCATGCCGTCGCGGCGGGCCTGACGAGCGGCGCCCTTGCCTGTCCCCGTACGTTCCAGGGCTTCGAGATCAGGAATCTCTCCAGCCATAGTATTTCTCCAAAGTTAGGGCAGGGTGCCTCCAAGGCTGTCACCCCGCGTGAAGGCTGCGTCTTAGACCGGTTCCCGCCGCTTGAAAAGATGCAAAATGCGCAGTCTGGGGCTGGACCATGGCAGCGGCCCGTGTCACCGCTTGGTCATGCGGATATTGAGCGATCTCTTTGCGTCTCGGCGCGCTTTGGCGGGCTTTGTTGTCGTTGGCTTTGGCTGGGCCGCGTTTTCGGCGCAGATGCCTGTGATCAAGGCGCAGGTGGGCGTGGGCGACGGGGCCTGGGGCACGCTGATCCTGATCGGGTCGACCGGTGCACTGATGGCGATGTGGCTGGCGCCGTTGTTCTATCGTCTGTTCGGGCGGTGGGCGATGATCGTGGGGGCGGCCTGCATGGTGGCGGGGTTCGTGTTGGCCGGTGCTGCGCATACGCCCATTGTCATTGGCATCGCGCTTTTCTTTGCGGCCGGGGGCTCCGGCATTGCGGATGTGTTGGCCAATGCCGAGGTCAGTGAGGCCGAGGCGGATACGGGCCGCAGTCTGATGAATCTGAACCACGGCTTGTTCTCGGTTGCCTATGCGGTGGCCGCGATCGGGGTTGGGATTGCGCGTGAGGGCGGGTTTGGTCCCGTCGCGGTTTTTGCTGCGATGGGCTTGGCCGTCGCCGTCCTGTTCCCGTGGATGGTGCTGCCCGTGCGCGCGCAGGCCGAGGAAGACGCACAGGACGCGACGGGCATGCCCCGTGCCCTTGTGTGGGTCGGTGGACTTGTGGTTCTGGCAGCCTTCCTGGGCGAAGCGGCATCCGAAGGCTGGTCCGCGCTGCATGTCGAACGCACGCTGGGCGGTGGCCCGGCAGAGGGCGCGATGGGCCCTGCCTTGCTGGCGATTGGCATGGCTGTTGGCCGCCTTGGCGGGCATGTGTTCGGGGCCGGTTGGCCGCCACTGCGCGTCATGATGCTGGCGTCCTGCATCGCAGGCTTCGGGCTTGCACTGGCGGGCATGGCTCCGGGTTTGAGCACGGCCTACCTTGGCTTCCTGCTGGGGGGCTTGGGGGTTTCGGTTGTCGGCCCACTGGCGCTTGGCCTTGTGGGGCAGGCCGTGCGTCCAAAATATCGTCTGGCGGCGATCAGCCAGGCAGCGGCACTGGGATATGCGGCGTTCTTCCTGGGCCCGGTCATCATGGGCTTCGTGGCCGAAGGGTTTGGCTTGCGCGTATCCTTCTATGTCATCGCGGGCATCATGTTTGCGGTCGCGGCCATCCTGTTGCCTGCATGGAACCGGATGCTGACGACGCGCACCACGTCCATGTCTTCTTCTGGCTGAAAATACCTCGGGGTCTGGGGCAGAGCCCCAGCCGGTCGCCGCTGCGCGCTGCGGCGAAACCCCTTACTGCCAGCGCCCTTCGAAATCTTCGGGCACCAGCAGGTTGTGCCGCCCGAGATTGGCCACGTTCGTCTCGCCACACAGGGCCATTGTCGTGTCCAGCTCGCGATGAATCACGTTCAGTGCTTCCGTCACGCCAGCCTGTCCCATGGCGCCCAGCCCATAGACAAAGGCGCGGCCGATATAGGTGCCTTTTGCACCCATCGCCAACGCCTTGAGCACGTCCTGACCGGAGCGGATCCCGCTGTCGAGATGCACTTCGATCTGATCGCCCACGGCGTCGAGGATCGGGGGCAGGGCGCGGATAGAGGACAGCGCACCATCAAGCTGCCGCCCGCCGTGGTTTGACACGATGATGGCATCGGCACCGACCTTGAGCGCCATTTTCGCGTCATCCGCATCCAGAATGCCCTTGAGGATCACCTTGCCGCCCCATTGCTCTTTCAGCTTGGCGACCTTGTCCCAATCGAGGGTCGGGTCGAACTGCTCTGCCGTCCACGCGCCCAGGGATGAGGCATCGCTGATCCCGTCCACGTGGCCCACGATGTTGCCGAACTCGCGCCGTTTGGCCGACAGCATCTCGATGCCCCAGGCCCATTTGGTGGCGAGGTTCGCGAGTGTCCTGGCCGTCAGCTTGGGCGGGGCGGAGAGGCCGTTTTTCAGATCCTTGTGCCGCTGTCCAAGGATCTGCAGATCGAGCGTGATGACGAGGGCCGAACAGTTTGCATCCTTGGCCCGCTGGATCAGGCGGCTGACATAGTCCTGATCCTTCATCGTATAAAGCTGGAACCAGAAGGGGGCGTTGGTGAAGCCTGCCACATCCTCGATCGAGTTGATGGACATCGTCGACAGGGTGAAGGGAACGCCGAATTTTTCCGCCGCCCGCGCCGCCTTCATCTCTCCGTCGGCGTGCTGCATGCCGGTGAGGCCTACGGGGGCGAGGGCCACGGGCATCGCGACGTCCTGCCCGATCATCTGGGAAGCGGTGCTGCGCCCGGACATGTCGACCGCCACGCGCTGGCGCAGGCGGATGTCATCAAAGTCGGAGGAATTGTCGCGGAATGTTTGCTCGGTCCAGCTGCCAGATTCGCAATAGTCATAGAACATCCGGGGCACGCGGCGTTCGTAGAGGCGCTTGAGATCTTCGATATTGGTGATGACTGGCATGGCGAACCTTCGGTATTGGTTAGGTTTGCTTACCAATTTGGTGAATTCCAGACAAGAGATGATGTGGCCTTCGGGTTATAGTACGAAATGGCACTTGTTTTGTGCGATATCGCATTATATCAGCTATGTAGTTCGAAATCGCACTAATGGAGACTCTGATGTCCTTATCCCGTCGCAAAACGCTTGCCCTGATTGGGGGTGGATCGATCCTCGCCGCCTCTGGTGCCGGGGCGTTTGCTGTGACCCGCACGCCGCAGACCGCCCTGAAACCGTGGTCGCTTGCAGGCACCTATGCCGAGCCCCGGATGCGGGCGTTGTCCTATGCCATCCTCGCCCCGAACCCGCACAACCGGCAGCCGTGGCAGGTTGATCTGCGCACCGAAGGCGAGGTGACGCTGCGTGTCGATACGGATCGCCTGTTGCCCCATACCGACCCGTTCAGCCGTCAGATTGTGGTGGGCCTGGGCTGTTTCCTGGAGCTGATGCTGCTGGCCGCGGCGCAGGATGGGATTGGGGTGGATCTGGATGTGTTTCCGGATGGAGAGGACACGACCGCGCTGGACAATCGCCGGGTGGCCGTGGCGCGGCTCACGCCTGGCGCGGCAGAGCCGTCGCCTTTGTTTGCGCATGTGATGGACCGGCGATCGTTGAAAGAGCCATATGACACGGAGCGGCCCGTGGCGCAGGCGGTGTTGCAGAGCATCATGGCGCCCGTCATCCGGGGGTCGGGCGTTGAGACCAGCAATGATCCGGACCGCGTTGCGGCCCTGCGCCTGCTGACCGCCCGCGCCTTTGACATCGAGTTCGAGACGCCGCGCACTTACAAGGAAAGCGTGGACCTGTTCCGGATCGGGTATCGCGAGGTGAATGCGAACCCCGATGGCATCGACTTTTCCGGGCCGCAATTCGAGGCCCTGCGTCTGGCTGGTCTGTTCAGTCGCGAGGCGGCGATGGACCGGGACGGTTTATCCTACAGGCAGGGGCTTGAGATGGTGAAGGCCACGGCGATGACTGGCATGGCCTATGTCTGGCTGACGACGGCGGGCAACAGCCGCGCCGATCAGATCACGGCCGGGCGCGATTGGCTGCGCCTGAACCTTGCCACCACAGCCGCCGGGTTGGGCATGCAGCCGATGAGCCAGGCGTTGCAGGAATTCCCGGAGATGGCTGCCCTTTACGACGAAGCGCATGGGATGCTGGCGCAGGGGGGCGAAACCGTGCAAATGTTGGGGCGATTGGGCTATGGCGCGGCTGTGCCGCACAGCCCGCGTTGGGATTTGGAAAGCAAGATCGTGCATGCATGACACTGACCCGTCGGTCTTTTTCGAAGTGTTCAACGAGATCGGCATCATTGAACAGTTGAGCCGCGCCATTTTGGAGGCGCGGCTTCCGCATGGGCTGATTGCCCCGCATTTTTCCGTGTTGAACCACCTGACCCGTGTGTCGGATGGGCGCACGCCGATGGAGATGGCGCGCGCCTTTCAAGTGCCCAAGACATCTATGACCCACACTTTGAAGGGGCTGGAGGCGCATGGGTTGGTGGAAACGCGGCCCAATCCCGAGGATGGGCGATCAAAGCGCGTTTGGCTGACGCAGGCGGGCCGCGATCTGCGGGCCGAGGTGATTGCTGCCCTCGGGCCTGACTTTGCGAAGCTCGCCCAAGAGTTTGACGTGGCGCGGTTGGTCGAGATCCGACCGGTCCTGAGCGATCTGCGTGCATATTTGGACGCCGCACGCGATTGATGCCGGGGTGGCGCAGGACACCTGCGCCTTACGCCATTGCCCCGGCGCGGGTGGCGCGATACATGCGCGCCCATGACAGAACGCCCGCACCGCAACTTCTATGGACGTCTTAAGGGCAAGGCCCTGAAGGACAGTCAGAAACGTTATCTGGATGAGGACCTTGCCGCCTTGTCCCCGGGGCCCGTGTCCTGGGAGGACAATCCGGCGCGTGATCCGCTTGATCTGGATGCGCTGTTTGGGGGGAAGCCCGTCTGGCTTGAGGTTGGCTTTGGCGGTGGCGAACATCTTGTGCATCAGGCCGCTCAGAACCCGGATGTGGGCATCATTGGCGCGGAGCCGTACATCAACGGTGTCGCGATGCTGCTGGGCAAGATCCGGCGGGCCGGGGTGGACAATCTGGCGGTGCATCCCGGAGATGCGCGGGACTTGATGGATGTGCTGCCCGAGGCGTCGATTGACCGGGCCTTTCTGCTTTATCCCGATCCGTGGCCCAAGGCGCGCCATCACCGCCGCCGTTTCGTGACGCCGGAGCATCTGGACCCCTTGGCCCGCCTGTTGAAGCCCGGGGCGGTCTTTCGTGTGGCGACCGATATCCCGGACTATGTGCGCCAGACGTTGGAAGAGGTGCCCAAGGCCGGTTTTGAATGGCTGGCCGAGCGTCCTGCCGATTGGCGGGCACCGTGGGACGACTGGATCAGCACGCGCTATGAGCAGAAGGCGCTGCGTGAGGGGCGGGTGCCGCATTATCTGACCTTTCGGCGGGTTTTTTAGGGAGATATTGGGGGCTCTGCCCCCTGCGCGTTCCGCGCTCCCCCGAGGTATTTTCAGCCAGAAGAAGAGACAGGCGCGTGCGCGGTCTGGACGGGCTTGTGCGGGCGGGGTAGGTCTGCGCAGAAAGAATTGATGCGAGCGCAAACATGTCCAGCCACGGTGATCCGATCCCCATGACCTCTTCTGCCTGTGGACCCCTGTCGGGGACTGCTGATGTGCCGGGCGACAAGTCCATTTCGCACCGGTCCCTGATCCTGGGGGCCATGGCCGTGGGGGAGACCACGATCACCGGGTTGCTGGAAGGGCAGGATGTGCTGGACACGGGCCGGGCCATGCAGGCCTTTGGCGCCGAGGTGATCAACCATGGCGGCGGGTCGTGGTCTGTGCATGGTGTTGGTGTGGGGGGCTTTGCCGAGCCTGATCAGGTCATTGATTGCGGCAATTCCGGCACCGGGGTGCGCCTGATCATGGGGGCGATGGCGACATCCCCCATTTGCGTGACGTTTACCGGCGATGCCAGCTTGAACGGTCGCCCGATGGCGCGTGTGACCGATCCGCTTGCGCTGTTTGGCTGTGAGGCTGTTGGCCGGTCGGGGGGGCGTTTGCCCATGACCTTGGTGGGGGCCGCGGACCCGGTGCCTGTGGAGTACACCGTGCCAGTGCCGTCGGCGCAGGTGAAGTCCGCCGTGCTGCTGGCGGGGTTGAATGCGCCCGGGCAGACGGTGGTGATCGAGGCCGAGGCCACCCGCGATCATACCGAGCGGATGCTGGCGGGGTTCGGGGCCGAGATTTCGACCGAGGTGACAGATGCCGGCCGTGTCATCACCTTGAAAGGGCAGCCGGAGCTGAAGCCGCTGCATATTGATGTGCCGCGTGATCCGTCCTCGGCCGCGTTTCCGGTCTGTGCGGCGCTGATTGTGCCCGGATCGGATGTTTTGGTGCCGAATATTGGCTTGAACCCGACCCGGGCCGGGCTGTTCACCACGCTGCGCGAGATGGGTGCGGATCTGGTCTATGAGAATGAGCGGGAAGAGGGCGGGGAGCCTGTCGCCGATCTGCGCGTGCGGTTTTCGCCTGATCTGGTGGGCATTGAGGTGCCTGCGGAGCGTGCGGCCAGCATGATTGATGAATATCCTGTGCTGTCGGTTGTGGCATCCTTTGCCAAAGGTCAAACGCACATGCCCGGGGTGAAGGAACTGCGCGTCAAGGAAAGTGACCGGATCGACGCGATGGCGACCGGTTTGCGTGCCGCAGGTGTGACTGTTGAGGATGGGCCGGATTGGTGGACGGTGACAGGGCTGGGTCATGGTAATGTGCCCGGTGGGGCCACCTGTGCCAGCCATCTGGATCACCGCATCGCCATGTCGTTCCTTGTCATGGGGATGGCCACGCAGAAGCCGATGTCGGTGGATGATGGTGGGCCGATTGCCACGTCCTTTCCGATTTTCGAGCCGCTGATGGGTGGGCTTGGCGCGCAGTTGCGTCGCGATTGATCCATGAGTTCCGCGCCTTTCACCGTTGCGATCGATGGGCCTGCGGCGGCAGGTAAGGGGACAATCAGCCGCGCGATTGCCGCGCATTTCGGATTTGCGCATCTGGACACCGGGTTGTTGTACCGGGCGGTTGGGGCGTTGGCGCTGGACGGGGCGGACCCGATTGAGGCGGCGCGGGCATTGTTGCCTGAGGCGCTTGAGGATGGTCGGTTGCGTACGGCTGAGGTGGCGCAGGCGGCCAGCCGTGTTGCTGTCATACCAGAGGTGCGCGCCGCCCTACTGGACTTTCAACGGGATTTTGCCCGCCGTCCCGGTGGTGCGGTTCTGGATGGGCGGGACATCTGTACGGTGATTTACCCGGATGCAGAAGCGCAGCTGTTCGTCACCGCGAGCGCCGAGGTGCGGGCGGAGCGCCGATGGAAGGAATTGTCCGGAAAGGGCGATGACCGCACCCTGGAGCAGGTGCTGGAAGATGTGCGTATTCGGGATGCGCGGGACAGCGAGCGAGATGCGGCCCCGATGAAGCCTGCAGTGGGTGCGCGCGTCATTGATACCTCTGATATGTCGATTGAAGAGGCAGTCGCAGCGGCCATATCACATGTTGAGATGTGCCGAGGGGCAACCGCCACCTAGCCGGCCTGTAATGCGCAGTTCAATTCTGCCGAATCGACGATGACATAGGACGTGCAGGTGATCCGCCACTCTCCATCCGCGCCCCGTTTCAGGAGCGAGAATGCAGGATAAGGTTGCTGCACCAGAATATCCCGACTGAGCAGCCGGGTTTCATGTGTCGCTGCAACTTCGTTATCGCTTCGGAAGCTTGCTGACACGCAATGGCGGGCCATTATGGTCACCTGCTGTTTGACCAGGTGAGCGTGTACCGCGTCGAATGTGGTCTTCAGATCTGCACGGGTGTGTATCTGGCGCTGCCCTTCAAGCGTTTCCAGATCGTAGGGAAAAGAGAAGCACTGGGCAAAGCTTTCAAAATCTCCCGACATCAATGCAGTCCCGGTGCGCGCAAGCAGATGCTCTGAAACTTCAGATGGGGATCGTAAGTCGTTCGACATCGTTAACCACTGTTCAGGTACTCGTACAACTGTGTCACATTTGTAAAAAAACTCAATGATTTCAGAAATTTCCCGCGAGGCGGGAAGTCCGTCTCTTGAGTGGGTCAGGCGGCGTGTGCACCATCCGCCAGCGTTTTGACAAAGGCCAGCACCGCGTCGACGCTGTCACCGGCTGCGATCCGGCCGACGATGGCCGATCCCACAACTGCGCCATCTGCCACCGACGCGATGGCCTTGGACTTTTCGGGTGTGTTGATGCCAAAACCGACAATCACGGGCAGGTCGGTGGCGGATTTGATCCGTGCCACTTCGGGACCTACATCGCCTGCCTCGGCTTCGGCGGCACCTGTGATGCCGGTGATTGATACGTAGTAGACAAAGCCGGATGTGTTTTGCAGCACGCGTGGCAGGCGCTTGTCATCGGTTGTGGGCGTGGCCAGCCGGATAAAGTTCAGGCCCGCGTCTTGCGCCGGGATGCACAATTCGCTGTCTTCTTCGGGCGGGAGGTCAACGACGATCAGGCCGTCGATTCCTGCGTCCTTTGCCTTTGTCAGAAAGGCGTCGACGCCACAGGAGTAGATCGGATTGTAGTAGCCCATGAGAACGATGGGCGTCGTGTCATCTGTTTCCCGAAAGCTGCGCGCCAGGTCGAGTGTGCGGTCAAGCGTCATACCGGCTTCGAGCGCGCGCTGCCCGGCAAGCTGAATGGTTGGTCCATCCGCCATCGGGTCCGTGAAAGGCAGGCCAAGCTCAATGATGTCCACGCCCGCTGCCGGCAATCCCCGGACGACCTCGAGGGATGTATCGTAGTCGGGGTCACCCGCCATGATGTACGACACAAAAGCCTTGCGTCCTTCGGCTGCCAGGGCCGCGAATTTGGCGTCGATCCGGGTTGTCATCTCAGTCTCCTGTCCGTCCTGTCTCACCTGCCAAAGCGATGCAGGAAAGGCAAGCACTGTCAGAATTTGAAATGATATCGGATGGAATATGCATTCATGCCCGGATTGACATCTGCCAGGTCGGCATTTGATTTGTGTGAAATTACCGCAGAGATCGCGTGCCCGTTTTCGAACTGGTATCCGACCCCGAGAAGAGATCGGATTTGAAACGTGGACCCAAGGAAATTCTGAAACGTGCCTTCTTCGTAGAGGCCGGGCATGATGCTGTTATCGATGAACCAGCCACTGTTCCACTGCCAGCGTGACCAGACACCACCGCCTATGAACGCATCACCTTCGCCAGTGAGGCTAAGGCTTGCGCCCCAAGCGACGGACAGAATGCGCTTTTGCACAAATGGTGTGTGGCGATACTCAAGATCAAAGGCCGCACCGTCCCGTCCGCCTTCGCCAAAGTCTGATGTCCCAAGCGCAAAGGTCAATTCCTGTGCAGATGCGGCAGTGATGCTGAGCAGCAGTGAAATGATGGCAACATAAATACGGTTCATGTTGTTCTTCCTAATTCCAAATTTCCGCCGCAGCTAATATCTATCGGCGGCCCGAACCACCATGGCCAATGCGGCTGCATCAATTCAATTTCTTTCAAGAAAACGCGATCACTTTGTCTGAACCTGTCACCGCCTTGCACCTGTTCACTGTCCTGCTAGAAGCAGCGCAACGGCTGAAAGGACGATGAAATGGGTTTCAAGATGGGAATTGTGGGTTTGCCGAACGTGGGCAAGTCGACACTTTTTAATGCGTTGACCAAGACGGCGGCCGCGCAGGCGGCAAATTTTCCTTTCTGCACGATCGAGCCAAATGTAGGCGAAGTTGCCGTTCCTGACGCCCGCTTGGACAAGCTGGCGGCAATCGCGGCATCCAAGCAGATCATACCGACCCGGATGACTTTTGTAGACATCGCTGGCCTGGTCAAAGGCGCATCGAAGGGCGAGGGGCTGGGCAACCAGTTTCTGGCCAACATCCGCGAGGTTGATGCGATCGCGCACGTATTGCGCTGTTTCGAGGATGGAGATGTCACCCATGTTGAGGGGCGTGTCGATCCAGTTGCCGATGCCGAGACCATCGAGACGGAGTTGATGCTTGCCGATATCGAGAGCCTGGAAAAGCGGTTGCAAAACATCGTGCGCAAAGTGCGCGGTGGCGACAAGGAAGCAGTCCAACAGGAGCGTTTGATGAAAACAGCGCTTGGTGCCCTGGAAGATGGTCAACCGGCCCGCGTGGTCGAGGTGGATGACGAAGACGCCAAGGCGTGGGCCATGCTGCAACTGCTCACCAGCAAGCCTGTTCTATATGTCTGCAACGTCGGAGAGGCAGAAGCGGCCGAGGGCAATGCCCATTCTGCCAAAGTGGCTGATATGGCGGCGGCGCAGGGTAACAGCCATGTCGTGATTTCGGCCCAGATCGAGGAAGAAATCAGCCAGCTTGAGGATGACGAAGCACAGATGTTCCTTGAGGAAATGGGACTGTCCGAAGCGGGGCTCGATCGGTTGATCCGCGCAGGCTACGACCTGCTACATCTCGAAACATACTTTACTGTCGGCCCCAAAGAAGCACGAGCCTGGACGATCAAGGCTGGGACGTCTGCGCCCAAGGCGGCTGGTGTCATTCACGGCGATTTCGAGAAAGGTTTCATTCGTGCAGAAACCATTGCCTATGACGATTTTGTCACCTTAGGAGGAGAGCAGGCGGCCAAGGACGCTGGGAAGATGCGCGCCGAAGGCAAGGGATATCAGGTGAAAGACGGGGATGTCCTGCATTTCCTGCATTCGTGAAAGGCCGAGCAGCGCGGTGATCTGCAGCACACCCGGCCAAGCGTTTTATACCATGCGCACAAGCACCTTACCGGTGTTACCGCCGGTATAGAGCAGATTGACGGCGTCCACCGCGTTCTCCAGCCCATCCACCACATGAAGCGGCAGTCTCAGCTCACCCGCCTTTACCCATGCGCCCAGATCGGCCTGCACTTTCGGCATGAGATCCATGTAATCGAGGATCACGAAGCCGCGGATGCTCAACCGTCGCATGATAATGTTGCGGAACATGTAGGGACCGGGCACCGGGTCCTTTTCCGTGTAACTTGAGATCAGTCCGCAAATCACGACACGCCCGAAGTCGCGCATATGCGTGAGCGAAGCGTCAAGAATGTCACCGCCGACATTCTCGAAGCACAGGTCGATGCCGTCTGAACAAGCCTCGCCAAGGGCCTCCGTCACATCCTGGGTTTTGTAGTTGATCGCCGCGTCGATCCCGAAGTCTTCTGTGAGCATCCGGCATTTATCATCGGAACCGGCAATGCCAATCACCCGACCCCCTTCCTCTTTGCCATTTGGCAGACCATCAACCCCACGGCTCCTGCCGCTCCACTGACAACAACTGTCTCGTTGTCTTGCAACTCACCGATGTGGTGCAGGCCGACATGTGCCGTGGGACCCGCGATGCTCGTGACGGCGAAGGCCTGCCCCAGATTTTCTTGCGCTGGGAAAGGCGTAAAACTTGTCTCATCGCCAACCACCTGGTTTGACCACGAGCCCATGCCAGAAGCAAAACTTCCAACTGGAAATTTGGCGTTTCTGCTTTCTATGACCTTTCCGACGACGAAGCCGCGCATCGGATCGCCGATGCGTACGGGATCCATGTAGATATCCCAGTCCGACACCCACACACGGTTCGTGGCGTCGAGGGACAGGTAGTGGGTCTTCACTCTGAACTGACCTTCCAACAGGTCAGTCAAAGTATGTTCCCGTAGGGTGAGGGTTTCTGTCGTAAATACATCGTTGGGGCGCTCGTTAAAAAACCAAGAGATCGCTGTATGTTTAGACATAATCTTTTCCCGGGTTGAAGTGTTGCACCAGATGGTGCAATTTCAATCCAAGGTTGAATTTCTTGCTTGTGCAAGGATTCTATGTTTCGCGGCCTGAAGCGCCAATCAAACTGCATCAAATTGCATCAGCGCTGCTCCGTGTTGGACGCTCTGCTTTCTGCTTGCTCTGGCTGGAGTGGGAGGATAGGCGGGTCAGCGGAGACGTGGCCGAGTGGTCGAAGGCGCTCCCCTGCTAGGGGGCTTAGATACTCACTAATTTCCATTAACTTTCAACTGCGTGGTCGTGGGTTTGGTAATGTCTAGTGCCAGATTTGTGTCACTTGTCTGGTCTATTAATCAGTGGATCTAGCTGAGGACTGAACAAATCGAGAAACGTTTCAGCTGTAATGACCGGCTGAGGTTCGAACGTTGGGGCATTCTCGTGCCAGTACCCTTCGATTTTCGCCATTCGCCGTTCTTCCCGCAGCAGATCTTGATTGATGTATGAAAAAAGATGCCGACTTCTGTCAGAAGTAAAGTCCCGGGAATCTGCCCGAGTTCGACGGTCGCAACCCTACCACCTACCGCTGGAATTAATTGCGCCGGTACATTCTTTAACGGCTGTCGAGCCATTAGTCTGACTAGATTTGCTGCATAGTTTGATGCGGCCTGTAGTCGGTTTTCCACTCGCCCACCAATTGGCTGTCTAACTACTTGCTTAACGACCACGCCTACAAGATCTAGGGTCAGGACCCGTTGATTTCCACGAGGTGGCGTGAGTCACGGTTCGAAAAAAAGAGCGGTGACCATGTCTGATCTTTTTTGGCTGACGGATGCGCAAGTGGCGCGTCTTGAGCCCTTCTTTCCCAAGTCCCACGGCAAGCCTCGCGTTGATGATCGGCCTGTCTTGAGTGGTATTGATCTTCATCAATCGCAATGGCTTACGGTGGCGCGATGCCCCTGCGGCATACGGGCCGTATAAGACGCTGTACAATCTTTGGAAGCGGTGAAGCGATAAGGGCATCTTTGCCCGGATAATGGTAGGTTTGGCCGCAGATCACGGCGAAGGGAAGACTGTGATGATCGACCCAACCTACCTGAAGGCGCACCGCGCAGCGACCAGTATGGGCGTCAAAGAGGGGGGCGTGGGCGTCTGATTGGGCGCCACCAAGGGCGGCATGAACACCAAGCTGCATGTGGTCTGCGATAGCAAAGGCCGTCCGCTGAACCTGTTTGTAACCGCCGGACAGGTTAGCGATTACATCCGTGCCCGCGATTTGGTGAGCAGCCTGCCAAAGGTGGAATGGCTGCTTGGCGATCGCGGTTATGACGTTGATTGGTTCAGAGAAGCTTTGAAAGATAAGGAGATACGCGCCTGCATCCCTGGTCGAAAGCAGCGCAAGAAAGGGGTGAAATACGACAAGCGCCGCTACAAACGCCGCAACCGGATTGAGATCATGTTCGGCAGGCTCAAGGATTGGCGGCGCGTGACGACCCGATATGACAGATGCCCGAAGGTCTTCCTATCCGCGATCGCTCTCGCCGCACTCGTCATTTACTGGCTATGAGTCCTGACCCTAGTGATCCTCCTCCAATGACGTGGTCCGTAGGTACGTTTGCAAAAATGGAGGATCAAGGCAGCATCACATTTTCCGGATGCTGGATCTGTGCGTTTACAACCGGGCCGGGGCAGCACGCTGTGTGGTCGTGTCGCGCAAGATAACCGACCATAAAAAATGGGGTTTGGCCCGAATAATCGCAATTGGCGCATCGCTTGATGACCTGCGCCCAACAGGTCCATCTATCACAGCTGGTTTCTGGTTTCTGGTTTCTGGTTTCTGGTTTCTGGTTGCTGCGTTGTTCGGTGACGGCCCTGCATTGCATAACGAGTGACCCTCTTTGGTTTCAACGGCGTGTAATGCGCGGTGTCTTAAAGTGGTCGAATCGACTGTTTTGTACAAGTGTAGTCAGATTGTTTGATGAATGATGTAACGATGTGCCCGGTGCCCTTCATGCGGTCCGCGAACTTACGTAGGGTTGGTTGAGCCGGAACCTTTTCAGCGTCGAAACAAGTCCGCGTACTAGTTAATTAACTCTGTAGAATGAGAATTATGGCGTTGCTTGCAGGGCTTGAAACACCATCAAGTCGTGGATACTGGCGAAAACTGCGAGTGGAGAGTCTTCACTTTCTCCGCCATGTGCATAGCCTTGCAGTGCCAACAACTCTCCGTTAAAAAATATCATTATGAATTTTTTAGACTAGTTGGGGAAAAATTATGGGTAACGGAATGGGCTGGACCCGAATGGGCTGGACCAATTGTGCTGACCACTATCGACGGACGTGCGAATTCACCGTCCTTCATGGAGTCGCTGTTTTCTTAACCTGGTTTGTTGTCGTTCCACTGCAATCAGCACTCTTGGGAGGTTGGCTAGGTGAGAAACTGTTCCTGGTTCCTGCGCTCCTTTTCTTGCCGACGGTGATAAAGGCGCTGGCTGCTTGGATGTACGGGTGGTGGGCCGTGCTATACATCATGCCGACAGCACTGTTGCAGTACGCCATCGTCGGGCAGCCATTCGATCAGATGCAGTTCATGAAACTGGCAGCTTACTTGATTTCGGCACCTGTTGTGCGGAGTTGCCTGGCGCGTATTGGTCTCGATCCTTCGAAGTGTCGCTCATTGCATACGTGGCGCTTTCTGATTGTGATTGTGGTGCTGTCATCAGTGATGCTGGCGGCTGTGTTTCTGATTCTGTATGCGCAAAACCTTTCGCTGCAGGAGGCCGGACTTTTTCTCGCGTTGTTTGTTCTGGGAGACATTGCAGGATCTGCATTTGTTCTGGTCGCTCTGGTGTTTGCGGTCAGGTTCAAAGAGCGCCGTCTGCGTACTGCTGGCGTGCGCCGGGAAATCTAAGCGGGCTTTCGTCCGCTACAACACTGTTCGGTTGGTGCCAGTCCGCCCTTCTGGACAGACGTTGGCGGATCATTGGTTGTCGTTTGCAAGCGACGGAGCCGTTCAGCGTAACGCGTGAAAGCTGCACAATCGAGCACAAGGCTTGTCTGACGACTACACCAAAGGTCAAAAAAGTCGACATGAGTGGTTTGTGGGGTGATCGCTGAGTGCCACTTAACACAATGCTATGCAAATGAGTTAAAAATTATCAAACTGATAAAAAAGTTGACGAATTTATCTTCTTAAAATATCAAAATGATAATTTTAAGTAGATGAGACAGGGGCCCTCATGAACAAGCCGCATCGTGGAAAATCATTGAACATCCCAACCGAGCAGCGCTCGATCATGGCATGTGCCGCTACCTTGGGCGAGCATCAGTTGGGAGCGATTGTCGTTTCGACCGACATAGATACGCTTGGAGTAGCGTCGACCTGCGCGAATGCGCGCGAAGTGGAAATACCAACCCAAAAAACCGCGCGAGTCCGGTTCTTGAAGAAATGGGCAAGAGAACAACGTCGGCGCGCCCGCAACGGTGGCATCTGGAGCTTGCTGATCCTGCCCGTATTTGCCAGCGCGGCGATGGCGCAAAGTGAGGCTGGCGATGGCATTGTATCGACAGCCGTTCAACCGGACGGCACATTACTCGTCACGTTTGAAGATGGATCCACTGTGGTCGTTCCAGAGGAATCTTACACAGTGTCTGCGGACGGTCAGTATGTCATCGATGCCAGTGTTCTGCCCGGTGCCGAAGCTGCAGTGGGCGGAGCAGCGGCAGCCGGACCCGGCGCCTTGGCCGGCGTGGTAGGCGCAGTTGGTGTCGCAGGGGGCCTGGGCGGAGGTGGTGGTGCCGCGGCTGCGGCAGCGACCACGACGGGCGTCGTTCTTGATGGTTACATCTCGGGCGCAACCGTGTTCAGAGATGCAAACGGCAATGGCGTCTTCGATGATGGTGAGACGTCGACAACCACCGATCAACAGGGCAACTTCTCTCTCGGTGGCGATACGAGCATTCCAATTGTCGCGGTGGGCGGGACAGACGTTTCGACTGGGTTGATCTTTGAAGGAACACTGAAAGCGCCTGCGGGTTCAACGGTGGTTTCTCCGGTGACCACGCTTGTTCAAGAGATCATCGAGGCAGATGATACCGGTGAGACTTCGATTGAAAGCGCGATCGCAACCGTCAATGCCGCGCTCGGCCTGCCCGAAGATACAGATCTTCTGAACGCAGACCCAGTAGCCGATGAAAACCAAGAGTTATTTGCCGCCGGTGCCAAGGTCGCAAACATCGTCTCAGTAGGCGTTGCGAACGGCGCGGACGAAGCATCTGTTGTCGAAGCTCTTGCCCAGGCAATTGTCGACGCGGAGGACGACGAAGAGCCGCTCAATGATGAAGCAATCATTGAAGATGTTATGACGGATGCGCTGGATGGCGAGCCAGGCAACAGCGACCTGGCGGCCGTTGCTGGAACGCTCGCAAACGCCAACAATGCAATCGACGACAGTGACATTGATGAAATTGCGGATGTGCAACAGGTGGTGGTTGGCCAGATTGCCGACGAGGTCGAAGACGGAACGGTATCTGAAGCGATCACGCAGGAAGACATCGAACAGGCAGCAGATGAGGCGATTGATGTCGTTGACGGTGCCGTGACGTTTGACACCGATGTTATTGGCTCCGACACAGATCTTTCCGTTTTCGGTGTGGAGATCAATTTCACGCTGGACAGCTATGAGGTGACTTCGGGTGTCGAGTTTGCTCTGACCATGGCTCAGGCGGATGGCCTGGTCATAACCGGCGAAGGTACGGTCAAGTTGGTGGGGGCCTTTGACGCGAGCGTCGATCTGTCAGGAATTGCCACGCAGATTGACGCGACCGAAGTCTCGCAGTTCGAACTGACGGTGAACGCTGCGCAGGCCAACGCCCTGGCTATCGATGTCGCAGAAGACGCATCTATTATTGTCGATGTGGACTATGCTGATCTCAGCCTTGATAACCAGTCTCTTGTGCCCGAAATCGACCTCTCGGGGATTTCGGTGAACGGCTCCAACGGACCAGTTGGCCTGTTCAACGTGCTTGATGCGGGCAGTATCGAAGACACGTTCAAGCTGCTGTGGAGCTATGGAGACAACGCATATTACGATGTGCTGCCGGGCGGTACGCCTGAAATCAATGCGGCAAACATCGAGCTTGGCAATCTGTATGCGCAGTACCTCATGGACGGCGGCGCGCCGATCCTGGATGTCGTCCAAACCAAGGTATCAGGCGAACCGAACTACGCTGAACGCCAGCAATCGCTGCACGACAATCTTCTCGGCAACATCAAGGACTCGGTGGTTGAGAGCCGGATCAACTCGGACGCTCTCGAAGAAGACAACCGTGACGCGGCCGGTCTGCAGTTTGGTGACCGCCCCATCTACAGCGGCACCCTGACCGATACCGACGACCTCCTTGCGACGCAGGTTTGGGATGTTGCCAACGGCATCCCACGCAGCGATTTCACCGTGGCCGATGGCGAAATCTATGTCCTGAACGGCGATACAGTCGTGGACGCAGATGATGGTGTTCTGGGAATCCAGCCCTTTACAGACTTTTCCGAAGCGATTGCTGCCGCAGGGGATGGTGCCTATGTCGTCGTTGGTAGCGGAACCTACACCGAGAACCAAAGCGTCGTAATCGACGGCTCGATCACCATCTTTGCCGAGGATGGCGCGGTTCTGGAAGGTGGCTTGCGTGCTGAAACCGGCGCATCCGAAAGTGTTGTCAGTGTCACCGGACTGGACATCGATGTGGCTGGCACGAACTACGGTATCTACCTCAATGGCACTGATCTTACGCTCAATGTCACGAACGTGGATATTGATGGTGGGGGCAGTTCAACGTCGCGCGGTATCATCAACCAGTCTGGAGCTGACCCAATCATTAACGTCAGCGGTGGCTCACTGACCAATTTGCAATCGGGGTCCTATCTGAACCCAGGCGCAACACTGAACATCGATGGTGCGTACATTGCCGGGAACACAGCGGGTATTGGCACGGATGACCCGGCGGCACTGAACATTACAAACTCGACGTTTGACGGCAATGAAGAAGCCATTGGGATCAGCGGTGATCACGACAACTCTAACGTCACGCTCAGCAACAACGACTATGTGACCGGAACAGATCAGGTGCTGGTATACTTCGCGCGGGAAGACCCCGTCGCAATCCCAGGCGAGCTTCAGGATGCGACAATTGTCCAAACCGTCGAAACCGATACCAAAGAGGATCTAGCAGTTGTTGTTGGAACGGATGGGGCCGATGTCATCGTCGACAACCCATCTGAAACCGTAATCGATCTGTCGGCCGGTGGTTCGGACTTCGTTCTTTTGACTTTGGATGGGGCGAGCGACGGTTACAATCAAATCTTGAATTTCACAGCGGGCTCAGCCGAAGGAAGCGACATACTGGCATTCCGGTACGAAGACGGAATCGAAAGCGGTCCGCGCGGTCAGGGCGTGGAAACCCTTGCAGAAGGCGCTGCCCTTGAGGCCGATACCGGTTTCGTCATATTCACGACCGAGTTGGCAATCACATCATCCTACGAAGAGATCGCAAGTTCGGGTCTTCAAGCCGATGAATTGTCCGAACTACTGACGGCTGCAGACGCTTTGGAGGGCGGCGACGACGGTTTGGTTGTTATGGCGGTTTCGAACGGTAACGATACGCTCGTGTTCGGCGTCGATCTTGACGAAAGCGCACCCGATGCCGATCGGGTCGTGGATTTGGCCTACCTGGAAAACGTCGCAACCCAAGACCTGACAGCTGATAACCTTTTCGACTTCAGTTCAGTAGCGGCCAACACCTAATCGAACTGCGGCAAGGGCCAAGCACATGTGTGCTTGGCCCGGTTTGAAGGACGCATATTGATGCCATTTGAAAAGTTAATGCCCGTTGATGCTCATCTGCAAGGCATGTGTTGGCAAAGGTTTACGGATTACAGTTTTTCAAAAGATGATCTGGGCAAAGCGATTGTCGCGGCGGAAGCAGGATTGGTTGCGAGTTTTGCTCCATTTCTTTTCCGGCGCACCGGCGATGAATACATGCCGTATGCACTGTTCTCGCTGTCAGGGACGGGCAATGCCTTTGTCTCACCGGATGGCGTTTGGAAAGGTACCTATGTTCCGGCCCGAATGCGCAGCGATCCCTTCTATCTGATGGGGCGCGGCTATGCGGCGATAATATCGGTCCGAAACGACGCCATTTTGAAGCACTCCAATGGCGCGTCCGAAAATCTGCCGTTTCTGACCGAAACCGGAAACCTGACGCCCCCGATCAGACAGGTTTTTCGTTTCTTGAAGCAGCTTGAGGAAGAAACAGAAAAGACGCAGCGGCTGGTGATGAAGGTCGCACGAATGGGGCTTCTGAAACCCTACGAACATCAAACTCTTACACGAGATGACCGCAACCAGCTTTTCATTGTGGACTTCAAAAAGGTACATAAAAACAAAGAAATACAGGAGTTAATTTCGAAAGATGTATCGTTGCATGGGTTGCTTCAAGCGCACGCCATTTCGCTGGCGCAGGTGAACCGATTACACGCTGCCGAAGCCAACCGCGCGGCCACGGGCCGTGGACATATCACCGCTCCGAAAGATGTCAGCGGGTTTCTCTCTGCGCTTGGCGATGCGCTGGAGTTGGAGAGCTGAAATGATGACGATCTCCAGACTGATGTTGCCTTTGATCGTTTTACTTGCCGCGTGCCAGTCGACTTACGATCAAGGTTTGGCCGCAGCGGACCAAATCGTAGCGGCTATTGGTGTCGAACCTGCGTCCGGGGTGTCCAGGCCGGCGGCGGATGTTCCGATGAGTGTGTCGTTTCAAAACAGCGCGTTCCGCCAGACGATCCGTGATGCGGTACTGAGCTTTCCCTCACTTTCCGGCCAGCAGGCCGGAATACAGTCAGCCGTCGCGCAGATGGATGCGGTCGTTGGAAATTTGCGTCCACAACTGATTTCAGAGCTTGATGCAGGGCAAACTTTGGTTGGCGGCGATGACGAAGCTGTCGCAGGTGTATCTCTGACTGCGCGGCAGCTTGTCTTTGACGGGGCGACAACAAAAAGACAGATCGCTCAGGCGCGTATCAATCAGCTTCGGCAAAGTTTTGCGTTGGATGGCCTGCTGTCCAGCCTTTCACAGCAAATGGTGTTAGCGTGGTTGAACCTGTGGCAACAGACACAGCTAGAGCGCTTGGCGAAAGAGGACGTCAGTGCCCATCAAGAGTTCCTTGATCGCACCCAGGCGCGTGCGTCCGGTGGTGTTGTTGCTCCAAGCGACGTGCTGCCAGCCCGCAGCCGTTTGGCCGACGCCAACGTCAGGTTGGCCCGGACGCAGGCTGCAGTCGGGCAAGCCGTGGCGAACTTCACGGTGTTGATTGGGCCCGCGCCAGCGACAATTGCCTTCCCGCCGACGTTGCCCCACTTAAGTGCTGATGCCGCGCGAAAAAAAGTTCCGCAAAGCAGCCAGCTCACGATGGTTCGATTGCAGTTGTCGCGCGCAATCAGTCAACGGGACGTGGTTGTGTCGCAACGCTACCCAGAGGTTTTTGTGGATTTGACGGGTTCCCGGGACGGCATCTTGGGAGGGGGGCCAGACCATGATGTTTCTATCGGGTTTTCGGTCGAGCATGATTTTTCGACAGGCGGGCAGCAGAGTGCGCGAGAACGTGAAGCGCAGAGTGGCATTTCTTCGGCACGGGCTGTCGTCGAAGAAGCGGAACTTCAACTTGGTCAATCGCTTGAAACCGCGCTGGCAAACCGCGAAGCGGCACGGGTAGAAGTTGATGCTTCAGCTACCGCCGCCCGTTCAAACAGGGAAAACCTCGACGTTGTTCGAGAGCAATTCGCAATCGGTCGTCGCAGCATAGTTGAAATCCTCGATGCACAGCGAGATCTTAGCCAGGCCTTGTCCAACGAAGTGACCGCGCGGGCTCGGCAGGTGGAAATCGAACTTGAGATACTGACACTCACCGGCGATTTGGCCCCTGTGTTTGGGATCGACTACGATCCGTATTCGGCAGTTCTGAACGGAAATGATCTGACCGTCGGGCCACCACTGTCCATTGATCAATAAGCTAGCGAAGTCAAAATCATGCCAGTGTCAGAGCCGCAATCCAAGAAGAAAGCCACAACGCTTCTGGACGCAGATTCGCTGGTGAACTGCCTTGTGGCAGCGGCTCGGGAGTTTGGCCAATCCTTGTCGCCAGCGTCAGTTCACGCGTATCGTGCCGGTTTGAATCCCGAATTTACGTTGGAAGACATAGTCGATTTGGCAGAACGATTGGGGTTTGTCGCAGGCCTTGGCGAGTTGGCGCCAGAACGCTTGGACAAGGATCTGTTCCCGGCAGTCCTGTTCGGCCAGTCCGGCCGAGCGGTTCTGGTAACAGACCTTCGCAAGGATGACTTTGTCGTATTGGACCCGACAATTTCGGATAGAGAAGCGGGCCTTGTCACACGTGAGCGTCTTGCATCCGCTTATGGGAACAACGTCCTGTTTCTTAGGCGACGCAATGGCGTCAACAACATCGAAAGCGTTAGCGACCGAGCGTTTCATTGGTTTTGGTCAACCATTTTTGATAACAAATGGGCTTATACTCAAGTGCTAATGGCAGCGGCTATCTCAAACGTGCTTGGGTTAGCCACGTCCATCTTCATTATGGTCGTCTACGACCGAGTTTTGCCAAATGAGGCGTTTGACTCGCTCATAGCGCTCACGGTCGGTATCGGTGTTGCGTTACTCTTTGACTTCTCCATAAAGTCTCTGCGCGCGGGCTTTATCGATCGTGCGGGGCAAAAGGCGGATCTCGTGATCGGTCGCCTGATCTTCGAGCAACTTTTGGACATGCAGATGCGCGCCAAGCGTGGATCGACCGGGGCGATAGCCAATGCGATGCGTGAATTCGAAACGCTGCGCGAATTCACGACATCCGCCACACTTGTTGGCGTCATAGACTTACCCTTCATCGCCCTGTTCATTTTCGTCATCAGTCTGGTCGGTGGACCGCTTGCGCTGGTTCCGGCGATTGCTGTGCCGCTTGTCTTGGTCATCGGGGTTGCCGTGCAACCCGTCATGAGCCGAATGGCGGATCGGAGCCATTCGGAGAACCAAACAAAACAATCGGTTTTGGTTGAAACTGTGTCCGGTTTGGAGACAATCAAAACGGTAGGTGCGGCGGCAGTTATGCGACAGCGATGGGATCGAGCACTGACCCATCAGTCTGGTTACTCTTCCAAATCCCGTGCTGTGTCCCAGTTTGCGTTGAACGCAACGGCGTTCGCTCAGCAAGCAGCGCAAGTCTTGATCGTGTTTTATGGCGTCTTTCTTATCACCGCCGGTGAAGTGAGCATGGGTGCGCTCATAGCGTGCGTAATCCTGACAGGTCGCACGCTTGCACCGCTCGCCCAGCTCGCTCAAATCATGTCGCGTTTCAGTCAAGCCAAGGCATCCTTCCGCTCCATAAATGAGCTGATGCAGCAACCCACCGAAAACCATCCCGCGCGGAACTGGCTTTCTCGTCCGCGTCTTGCAGGCAAGATCGAGTTTCGCGACGTCTTGTTTCGCTATCCGGAGGAAAAAATACCCAGCCTGAACAAGTTGTCGTTTCAGATCGAAGCCGGTGAGAAGATTGCCATCATGGGTAAGGTGGGGTCCGGCAAGAGCACAATTGGACGACTGATCACCGGTCTTTATTCAGCGGATGAAGGTCAGGTTCTGATTGATGACACGGATGTTACACATATCGCGCCGCACGACCTCCGAAACGGTATTGGATCACTCTTGCAAGACATCTGGCTGTTCAGTGGTACAGTCAGGGAAAACATCGCCGTCGGGGCCATTCGTGCCAGCGATGACGCGATACTCGAAGCAGCAAGACAAGCTGGAGTGAGCGACTTTGTATCGCGTCATCCGCTTGGTTTCGACCTGCGGATTTCCGAACGTGGGGATAAGCTTTCTGGCGGGCAGCGTCAGTCCATCGCATTGGCGCGCGCGCTTGTGGGACGCAAGCCAATCCTGTTCTTGGATGAGCCGACAAGCGCCATGGACGTTCAGTCTGAGGCCACTTTTATCTCTCGCCTTGCCGATACTGCAGCAGATTGCACGCTGGTCCTGGTGACACACCGAACCGCCATGTTGGAAGCGGTCGACCGCGTGCTTGTTCTTGAAAACGGGCATATAGTCTTTGATGGCCCGAAGGAAGCTTTGTTGCGCCAGAAAATGCGCTTGAGGAATGGACCTGTTGTGTTGTCAAATGCGGGGTGACGACACGTTCATAACCCTTATGAAACAGAGGCGGTACAATCGCAGTTTTCGCGGTTCCGTACTTTTGTTTTCCATCCTGCTTTTCTTCGTCTTCGCCTTTTTCTGGGCGGCAAGAACGGAAATCGACGATGTCACGCGAACAGACGGTCGGGTAGTTCCAAGCAGCACTCTCCAGGTTGTTCAGGCACCGGACGGCGGCGCGGTGAACGCTGTTCTGGTGCGCGAGGGCGATTTGGTCGAAACCAATGTTCTGCTCATGAAGATGGACCAAACTCAGTTTGCGGGACACTTGGATCAAGAGCGTCAACAGGCCTTTGCACTCAGAGCGCGCCTTGTTCGATTGCGGAGTGAAGTTGAACGACGCGACCTGGTTTTCCCCGAAGAGCTTGAGCGATACGCACCAGAATTGATTGCCTCGGAACGCGCCCTCTACAATGCCAGACAGATTGAACTCGCCGCAGAGATCGACGTGCTCGGTGTCCAGCGGTTACTGCAACTGGAGGCCTTGGAGGAAGCGGAAAATCTTCTTTTTTCAGCGCGGAACACAATGCGTTTGGTCAATCAGCAACTTCGCACCATTGAGCCATTGGTTGAAAGCGGTCTTGAGCCACAAACATCGCTTTTGCAGCTTCAGATTCAAATGAGTGAGTGGGAGGGGCGGCTCGCTCAAGCTTCGTCACAAGTGGTGCAAGAAAGGGCGCGGATCGAGGAGATTGATCAGAGGATCGCTGCCATGGACGTGCGGTACCAGTCGGAAGCCTTGGAAGACCTGAACCGCACAACGAGCGAACTGGCTGGTCTCAATCCGATGTTTGCCATCCTCGAACAGAGATTGCGTGAAACCGAGATCCGGTCGCCTATACCGGGAATAATCAACCAGGTGTTCGTTTCCCCGCACGGTGGCATCGTGGCCGCAGGCGCAGAACTTCTCGAAATTGTCCCGATCGAAGACAGTCTGTTGGTTCAGGCATACGTGCAGCCATCTGATATCGCCTTCTTGCACGTCGGGCAGCGCGTGAACGTAAAGATCACGGCTTACGATTTCTCGAGATACGGAGCACTTGAGGGGCAAGTGGATAGGATTAGCGCAGGGCCTTCAATACATCCTGAACGCGACGAGAGTGTATTCGTCGTGGATGTATCGACGAAAAACCAATTGAAAGACGCAGCCGATCAACCGCTGCCGATTGTTCCTGGCATGGTGGCAGAAGTCGAGTTGGTTTCGGGTCAGAAGTCAGTCCTGGACTATATCTTTCAGCCTGTCGTGCGCGTCAAAGATCGAGCTTTTCGCGACTAGGCGCCATCCGTTGTCATGACAAACGCGACGCCGCTGTCCAGAATTGTTTCAATCGTGCGTGACTGGCGCCACATCTGCGGTTGTTAGGCTCTGGTTCGTCGACTGCACAAACGGGTGTGGATTTTAAAATAATCATATTGACTTTTTTTGAAGGATTGTCAGAGTAATGCAATACGCTGTCGTCCAGTCGATAAATCGTCTTGACGGCGAAAACCGGATTTAGGACGTGACGCGATGGTCGAGCATGATGAACCCCCAGCAGACGGAGCATTTGTCGCGATCTGTTTCATTGGTGTCGTTGTCGGGTTCACGGCGATGGTCTTGTGGCTGTTTATCGGCGTATTCGTCTATTCCAAGCCCTTTTGGATTGCCTTTCCTCTGTACATGGCGTTTGGGACAGTCGGCGCGTTGGCCACGTCTCTGCTGATCGCATACAGAGCGGGAGCGGTTGACGACTCTTCAGTTGCCTCTCGTCAGAACCTTTCCGGTGACAGACGCGCGTCGACGGACCGCGGAAGTTTGTGCATGGTCGGCGGCAACGGTCATGATGGACCCCGACGGCGCGCCATTGCTTCAAAAAAAATTCATTATGATGAAAAATTGGCCAAACGCCTTGGTGCCAACCTTTGTGATGCTTCAATCGGTGACAGGTCCGACAACGACGCCGAAGAGACATTTGCCAAACCTTCGCCAGGCGTGTCTTTGTCCGACAAGTTGTTTGATCCCAAGCGGCACGCGAGCCAAAGATCATTGTGGATGGCTGACACAGCCGTTGCCTACTTCGGTGGGCCAGGCCTTGAAAACTTTCCGGACATCTCAAGCTGGGCAAATCAAAACCGCGAAGCTCTTGTTACGCTGTCACCGGGAGAGGCAAACTGGAATGTCATCCAAAGTTTGCTTGATGAGACAAGCTTGTGCTTCGTGGACTCTGACGCGATGGGCGATCTCGAAGATACAGTGGATCTTTGCCTAAGGCTGAGGAACTGCGCTCCTGCGGTACATCTTATTCTAATTTCGAGCGAGGTGCGGGGCCACGATCTAACGGCGGAACGAGCGGCTATCTGTGATGCAACGCTGAAATCACCACTCACGGAGCGTGCCATTGATGCCGGAGTATCTGCTGCAAGCAACAACTTCGTTGAAAAGTTCGTGGCTCCATTCAGCCCTCTTCGCAAAAAAGGCAACGGTCCAGCCTAGCCCCTCTTTGACTGGCCGAATGCAAATCCAATGCGAAGGGGTGAGTTCCTGCCGTCCGCTGAATCTACCCCCAAGATAGCACTTAGCGGACGGCAGGGCTTAACTCTCCCGCGTGCGAAACCTTGTCTATCCTCGAACAGTATCAAATAGCTTCGCCGCCGGCGTCAAGACGCCGATACGCGTTGATGTAGCTGTTTCCTTGCCGTAGACAGAAGTTGGGCTTACAGGACAAATGAATTTGACGCGAGGTCAGCATTTGATCAGATTGACTTTTTTCAGTCAGAAATGTAGCGATTGACACACTGACCGCCATGCTTTTTGAGAGTAAATGCATCAAAAATTGAGACACCGGCGGTGGTAAGGAATATTATTAGGACGACAAGGGGACAGAACTTGCGATGGCCAGCCGCCAAGACCGACTTGTAAGACTTAGCTGTCCAAAGAATAAGCAGGTTGTTGCAGCCTGATGCGTAGGTTGCTGACAATCAAATTACCCAGACTACTTTTCTACTATGCGATCAGAATAGTGTGTTGAGGTTCGGGGCAAGGTCTAAGACATTTTATGAACGATAGCAGTAAAATAACAACGGTTGCGCGTCTCCGTGAACTGCTTGCCACTATGGAACAGGACCTTGGCCTTGAGACACTCAGCGCCAATGAGTTGGATGTTCTGTATGTGGTCAGGCTGCTTTGTGATGAGAAAACATCGTCCGTGGCCGAAGCTGCCGACATACGTGCACACGCGATCACACGGCACATGAGCCAACCAACTCTCAGTCGGACAGTGAGAGCGCTTATCGAAAAAGGGTATCTTGAAACGGCACCTAACTACAAAGCGAAGCGCTACAGATTGGGTCCGAGCGCCGCTGAGATCTAAGTAGATTAGTCAAAGGAATGACGGTCTTGTGTTTTTGGTTGCTGTCCGAGGTTCGTGAGTTTGAGTGGCCTGGGGCGGCGTGTGCCAAGGCGTAAATTGTCTTAAGGCTCTCCAGTATTGGCTGAACGTGAAGGCAAGACCGAGCGCACTTCTGCGCTGTGTCCAACCCGGCTCAAACCCATCGCAGACGTGAGCATGTCGTGTTGTCGAACGGGCTATCGCGCGGCGCAGATCATCCTCAGCCAACTGCTTCAGTCTTGCATGCAAGGCGGAGGGGGCCGCTCCCTTTTCACGCCCGGGGCCATTTCAGCTTGGGGCGATCACCTAGTCGGGGTCGGGAAGTGGTGGCAATTGCCTCAGGTATAGGATGATTGCATCCAGGTCATCCGGGGAGATTCGTGCGAAGTATTTGTAACCCATCGGTGGCAGCATCCTGCTACCGTCGGGACGCTGGCCCAAGGTTATCATGACTTTGAGCTCATCATCTGTGTAGTTGGACACGCCGTCATTGTGGGGAGTGAGGTTGGGCGCGCGGGATGTTCCCCAAGGCCCATGAAACTCATGTCCACCTGCCCCAAGGTGAGTGTCCAGCATAGGGCCCTCGGCTCCAAGTGTTGTGTGACAGTCAACACAATGGGCAACGGGGCCGGCGAGGTACTCTCCGTACTCGACTGTGACGCCCTCTGGGATGGAAGGAACGCTGACGATGGCTGGGCCATAGTTCTGCGGGAGCGGGATGTTGTAAACGGAAGGCGGTGTTTCGATGTTACTCGCTGGAACCGTCCGTAGAAACATCACAATGGACATCAGATCATCGTCCGAAAGCCCGCGATAGATAGCGACCGGCATTGGTGGCCCGATGACGCTGCCGTCAGGTCGAATGCCTTCGCGAATTGCGCGCGCCAGCTCTTCATCTGTCCAATTTGCAATCCGGCTGCCGGGTGTGATGTTTCCTGCCCACGCTTCGAACGCATCAGATTTTACTACAAGGAAGCCAGCAAGTTCTTTTGACATGTCCGGCCCGTCGGTCCCTTGTGGCGTATGGCAATTTCCACAGGCCGCAGGACCTCGTACCAGGTATTCACCGCGCTCCAAACTGGGTCCGGCGCCCGCAGCGAGCGGCAATAGAGCAAGAAAAACGATAAAGAAATATCTATACATGTGGTTCCCTATTCGCGGTTTGCGCAAAAGCGAATGGATGTGATGGAGCCGCAGCTCTGGCACTCTGCACAATTGCGCCGGGTATCTGCCGAACTCTGTCCCGAACAGGATCAAAGGTCTCGCCAATAGTGTGAGCACTCTCATGCTATTGCAATAAAAAAATTCAAAATGAATTTTTATTCATCCCGTCCCTCTGCACTCAAGGTTGATCTCGTGCCGGAGGCTTCTGATCAGTCTTCGACGGAGTTTGGGTGCGCGGACTTGGCCCGCGAGCAGAGGATGCATCGAGGAGCATTGTTGATCGAAACGCCGCAATAGGTCTCGCCCCACAGCCTGCCTACTCCTCGTGAACGGCAATATCTTCGTTCCAAAGCGCGGGTTTTTCGAAGATGAAGCGTTCCATCAGCGCGATGCAATCCGGATCGTCTGCAATAACGACCTCAACACCTTTCGAGCGAAGAAAGCTCTCATTGCCACCGAAGTTCTTGTTCTCGCCAATGACTACTCGAGGGATCCCGAACTGGATGATCGTACCGGAGCACATCATGCATGGGCTAAGCGACGTATACAGGGTCATGTGCCGATAGGTTTTCTGCCGCCCTGCTTTCCGCAGTGCATCCATCTCTCCGTGCGCGATCGGGTCCCCTTTCTGGACGCGCTGATTGCGCCCACGGCTTACGAGATGGTTCCCGTGCGCAAGGACAGATCCAATAGGGCAGCCTCCTTCCTTGAAACCACACAGTGCCTCCTCATAGGCAATCCGTAACAATCGCCGATCAGTTTCGTTTAGCATAGGTGTTAACTCCTTTCTCAGACAAAAGGCTCCATCAGAGCCTCTCTCTTGCAATTGCCGTTGCCAGCCTCGGGATCATCGTGCTTGGGCGTATGGCATCGCTGAAACGGTTCGATTTTATCAATAGGGTTTGATGCGCGTGCGCCACCTCTCTTACCGGTTCTCTTCATCGGTAGGTTGGCTCCTTGTTTCTCAGCCGCTTGGATTGACAACGACCATCGTATCGGTGGCAACAGGTATCCGCTCTCGTACTTGTCCGCAGGCGCGAAGCCGGAATGCCCTGTCAGATGCCAATCAATTTCAGCTAGACCGCGCCGTACAAAGGACGATTATCGGCCTTGTCCGTAATTGGTCAAAATGAGAAATTAAACTGGAAGCTTTTCGATGTCGAGGCAAGTTTGACCTCCAATTGAGCGTCCTGGACTCCAACACCCATCCAGCGTGCCCAAGGGGACTGAGTAGGCGCTTGAGCGCAATTTCCGCTCTCGCCCTGGGCTGCTTCGCTTCACTTGTCTTGTTTTCCCCCGCCTGGTCTCAGTCATAAGCAGGGATTGTTCAGGCAAGATCGGAAGAGATAACTATCTGAATCAGATGGTAATTTTCTAGTGTGACGCCCGAGACGTGGGCGCTGATAACTTGTCACTCGGATGAATGCCGGCAAACCGTAGTTGGCATTGCGTCACGAGCGGAGTATTTTTGCCCCTATGACGATGCTGCCCCATACGGAATTCGACACTGCCACGTTTGCGGTGGAGGACCGTTTGGATGCTGTGGTCGACTTCTGGCGAAACTATCTATCGTTCAAGTTCGATCCTGGTCGGAATGACTTTTTTCTGAATACGAATGTTTGGTGGATAAGCGACTGCACTCTGGTTCATTCCCTTGCCGCACCGATGACATGTCTGCGACCGCCTCCACCCGATGAAGAAGCCTTGATTTCTATTTCTTTCCTTAGGTGTGGCACACAGGACTATTTCGCTGGCGACGCTTTGCGACGTCAGACTCCAGATGCCGTGCACGTCAGCAGTCATCGCGATCAGATGCTCCGACGCTGCCATACCGACAGTGAAATCATCATTCTCTACGTACCCAACAGCAGGCTTGGCCTGTTCCCCGGTGAGCTGCTGCCGAGCCGCATTTTCCCAATAGCGACACCTGTTGGGGCAGTGCTGCTCTCGATGTTGCTTAGGTTAAGGGAGACCTTGGATGAATGCATGCTCGAGGATGGCGGCATGTTGGCGGACGGAATCTGCGCTTTTCTCGAACCTGTGTTGCGTGACGTTGCTGATCTTAATGCCGCAGCTGCATCCGAAATGCGGCGCGCAGCGATCCAGCGTTACATCGAGATGAACATCAATAACCCGTCGTTGGACCCTAGCCTGCTTTGCGAACGGTTTGGAGTGTCGCGCGCGTCGCTATATCGCTTATTCGACGAAGCGGATGGTGTGAAGGCATACATTGCAAGACGCAGGACGCAACTTGCCATGGCCGAACTGTGCCGATCACCTGCTCGACGTGGTAACGTTCGAAGTGTTGCCGAGAAATTCGGTTTTCATGACAGACGGCAATTCAATCGGGCGTTTCGCAAGTTCACGGGCACAACTCCGATCAGTGTCATCGGGAGCTCGATCTCTGGCGCGCCAGATTTCCACAGTGCAACGAATTTGCCCGTGAGACGCGGGCGGCGCAGGCCGTTAATTCTTTCTAGCGCTTCGCAGAGCGTTCCCAGATAAAGGGGTGAGTGGACGGGGTAGACTTCCCCATGACCAGCCGGCCTCTCTGGTTGACGGTCCTGTGAGAACTTCAGCTTAAGCTGATTGGTCGGGTCCGAGGTGTCATTTGAGTCTGGTTAGGTCGACCTGACATTGATGCAGACAAAATGGACAGATTGGACTATCATTCGACAACCGACCGAGCTGCAACTGCGCGCTGGGAATTTTGCCATAGTGTCGAAACCCCCTGGGCAAAACGGTGGCTGAGTATGGCCCCTGAGCAAGAATGGGGACCGCGAAAGTGTCGTTGGGATGACCGTGCGGGCTAAAGCAAATCCGGTGATGCGAAGCCATCAAATACTCTGCGGATCGTACCACAATGTCGAATTCAATCCTCGGTGTCCCCCAAAATGCTGCGCCCGACGCGCAACGTGAGATCCGACAACAATGTCGGCCGGTCAAGTTCACGGCAACAACGGCTAGCGTGGATGCCAAGGACCGATTGGATTACTGGAACTGGATTCAACAACCCGCCTTTTCGCTGTGGCCGACTGACGGACGAGCGGACGGCCTCAATGCGTCGCTTGACTGGTGGCATACGGGCGAAGTTGCCTTTTCTGATATTCGGTTCAGAACTGATGGCAAGCGCCCTTGCGTATTCGAACTTGGACGGCTCAATCGCGAGGTCTTGGCGGTCCGCGCATTTCGGCACTCGAACCAAATTGGGCTTCTTGGCAACGAAGAAGTCGCCTTCAGAGCCGGCGAAGTGCACATTTACCCATTTGGCCGAGAAGGTCGCTTCATTACGAGCCATGTGGACCATGTGACGGCCTACATTCCGTTCGCCATGGTCGGCTACGACTTGTCCAAATCATCAGAGCACATTGTATTTAAATCGAATTCGGCTGTCGCACGCATTCTCAATGCTACTTTGTGCTCGACGTTTGACATCATCGACGACGCCACCGCTAGTGAAGCACGTGCGTTGGGCCAGTCCTTTACAGGACTCGTGCGCAGCATTATCGACAAGTGTCACGGAGGGCTTAGCAGGCGCGAAGTCTTCGAGCGCGCGAGGGGGGCTGCACTGCGGTCCTTCATTCACGACCACCTGTGTGACCGCGACTTGACTATCGACTTGATATGCAGCGCCTTTGGTGCGTCGCGGGCCACGGTCTATCGCGAATTCGAGCCGGTCGGCGGCATCGCCCGCTATGTCAAACGCCAAAGGCTCCAGAGGGCGATGTTGGATCTCGCTATGACGGCGGGCGCCCGCGGTGTGATTTCCGAGGTCGCGCGGAAGTATGGTTTTCAGGAAACCAGCAGCTTCACACGGGCGTTTCGGGATCAGTTCGGCGCGGCGCCAAGCGATTATGTTGGCCAAGTGGATGGTTCAAGGGCACTTCAAAAGGAATTCAACAAGGGCTGGTTGTCGCCGTCGGCGACGCAAATTGACAGTTGGTTTGTTTCAAATCGCTAGATCCTTTCCACGACAGGACAGTGTGAAGTGCCACGTTTTGGTCTGATGCGCCCAAATCCTGACCAGAGGTAATGTGATAGCCTGCCTGGGGATCGGCCGGGTACTACTGGCATTCCTGTTGGAAAGAACCACTACGCGAGATCGAGCCGCGGCTCGAGACGACAATGATTGGCACCGCCGGCGGCCGACATCTGGGCGTCTACAAAGGCCTGCATCATGTCCTCTTCGCAGACAAAGCACCTATAAGGGAAATTTTGGATGAGCAAGATTTTTAGATAGCTAGCGAGACCGTGTGTCCTCAAAACTGAGACGCCGCGCTAACGACACCAAAAGCACGGTGCCTTATGAAAGAGCGCTCAAACCTTAGGGAGTTATAACACCCTAAACCCAAGCGAGTCAGAACCGTAGGGCGACCATGTATGGAGGAGCAATGAGAGCAACTGCGAGGACGGATACACGCCAGCTTGAATACATCAATTGCCCGGTCGAACGACAGCTGATCGCGGACCAGAATGATTTGTTCCGAAGGGCTTGGCCGCTCGCACCAATGCTGGGCCGTTTCAAGATGGCAAGTGACATCGCCGCTCGATCAGGCGAATTTCAATTGGCCTGCCTTGAGGCCGTCCGACACTACGACAATTTCACTCTGGACACTGATCTACAGGGCACACATCGTACCGGCGCGTTCAAGGTAGAAGGCGAAACAGTCTGCTTTGAGATATCGCTCTTGGACGAGACATACAAAAACCGCTCTGCAGCCCCCGCTGATCTGGGCAAGACAAGGCGAGTCCTCACGATCTATTCTCCACAGGATCTGTAGCTACATTGCGCAGCCAGGGCTTTACGGATCAAACCGATCCCCCGGTACCACTCGACGCATCTGGGAAGTGAAGCTCCATTTCGGCAGCTACCTTTCTTCGAGCGACTCAGCGTAAGAGACGCGGCCGCGACACACTAGATGAGCCGGGTCTTTGCCAACCAATCGCATCAATTGCTCGGCACAGTACCGGCGCTTGTTCTAACTTACGATAGGTACCGGGCCCGAACCAATGCAGTAAGGGTTGCCATCAACGATCATTGTGCCGCTGCCCAAAGGAGGGTGCCAATACGACCAATTGCCACCTGGTCGGAAGGTCACTGGATTGTATCTTGACGGCTCGCAATTGTAGCAATTCGACACTTTGCCATCTCGCCCACCAAGGGCAGGTTGAGTGGATGCCGATGATACCTTTGTTCGTGTATTGTTTCATATCGCATACATAGCTGCACAGCACTCGTACGAACGGCTCCGGCCGTCATAGCCGTTCTCCGTCGCTGGGTTTGCGAGTGCAAAAAAACAGAACGTATCTGGAACTGTGCTGTGTCAGATTTGTGCCAAAACGTGACGCAAACGCCCAGAATTTCAACGAAAACAGCAAGTTAGCATTTTGTAATTCTGGCGTGAAAAAAGTGGTTGTTATTCAGTATCTTGAAACGTATTCAGGTCAGCGGAGACGTGGCCGAGTGGTCGAAGGCGCTCCCCTGCTAAGGGAGTAGGCCCGGAAGGGTCTCGAGGGTTCGAATCCCTTCGTCTCCGCCATCCACCATTTTTATTCAATCGCGTTCGATGCTGTTTATCCCCTTATGAGGCTGTTTTTGTTGGTTTATCCGCATTCGTTGTTGCTATTGGTTTTCTTCGATTAGACTCGTTTCTATTCACTACGTGGTAGAAACCGTGGTATTTTGTGGCTGCTCTGAACGGAAAGCTGACGAAGAATCTGGTGAGGACCCTCGGTCCTGGTCGCCACGGCGACGGGAGCGGGCTGTACCTTGTGGTCGATCCGTCCGGTGCTCGACGCTGGATCGTAAGGGTCACTGTCAAAGGTCAGCGCAACCGCGAAGGCAAGCCGCTGTGCACCGACTTTGGCCTCGGCGGAGCAGACGTTGTGACTCTAAATGAAGCACGAGACCGGGCCTTGGAGTATCGGCGGCTCGCAAAGCAGGGCATCAATCCGCGCTACAATAGCCGATAAGGCTGGCCTTGATGCAGAAGACCTTACCCGCCAGTTGATAACCCTACGCGTTGGAGTGAACAGATCTTCGGAAGATGGTCCTTTTCCCAGTGTCCTGCTCCAGGCGTGCACTGACGATATTCTGGCCTTGGTGGAAGCCGGACCCGTCTTTGTCAGAGACAAAATGCGCGGTGACTTTGTGATCGTCTCTTATGAGCGGTATATGGAATTTGGCTCGTCAAGCTGACGTTTGCATTCCTTTGGGTGCAAATGCTCAGGACCAGGTGCACCCGCAGCCTCTGGAAAGGGGCTCTGCCCCTTCGCCGCTGACGCGTCTCATCCCCGGGATTTTTGGGGCAAGATGAATGCAAGGTTCTGGCAGACCACTAAGAGGATACGGATGATGCGAGAGACTGGCAGCGGAAAGTTGGACGGAAGGCCGTGGTTTGCCGAAATCCAAGAAAGACACCTTCGCCAATTGCAAGCCGACGGCGCATACTTGATCCAACGACGCGCGGATGGAGAGTGGGTCCGAGTGGCGCCGGACTGAAGCGAAGCGAAACTTGACTATCGCGACGAAAAATGAAAATTGGAGCGGATCATGTTTCTTAAGGGTTCGTTTCGATCCAATGGGGCGGAAAGCGGACTTTCGCTGCATTGCATAGACAGTCTTCGGACGATTTCCAACACAGACGTTCGACTAGACCCCACTTTCAATAAATCATCTATTTACGTTGCATCTTGGCTTGCTTGGATGGTATTCCTCCTCGTTGTCAAACGATTTGTCCTTTCTTGATCCAGAATTGGCGTCCACAGTCGTTCTTCTAATGGATCGACGAGTTTATCGTAGGCCGTAGCCAAAAGTCTTCTGAGCTTCGCCATCGCAGCCTCTGGTTGGGGATGAGCAAAAGACTTTTGACTTCTCTGCAGCCATCAGGCCACTACAACACACGCCCATTCCTTTATGTCACCATTCTCAATTACCGTAAGTTTATCCGTTCGCATAATTGAGCGGTCTGGCAGTTTCGAGGCGCGGTCTGTAAGAAAGTCGAACCGCAGCAGGTGCAGCCATTGCAGGAGTTTCGAAGTGGTGCATCTCGTCTCAATTCACCATGTTCAGAAACGGTTGCGCATCTCCTCCATCGAGTGTTGCAGCAGGGGCAATCTCGTCCAGTTATTGACTGTCTTGGGACACCCAGAGCCGGGCCATATCGAAAGTATGATCCGTTGATCGACACTGCGTTCGGCTGGCTTTGGGATTGAATGCGTAGATCCAGGACGCTTGCCAATCCTGTCTTTATTCCCTGTGAGTCCAAGAGTACTGCGAGTCGCCTTTACTGATAATGCAGCGTCATTTGTCGGCAATTTGGACGGTCTGGGGGACTCTTTTCGAGCCGAAAAACCGAAATCTTTTGTGCGAGCTGCGTGAATTGCTTTGCAGCGTTACTAAACTGGCAAGAACCAGCCTGCGCTAAGCGAATTGACACTCAGCTGTGTCTCCTACAGTTGACACCTCGTGCGGTGCCTTTGCTAGGATTGCCTGTGTAGAAGGAAAGGTGTTGAGTTGGACCGCGTTCTTATGCCGACAATACAGCTTTGAAAGTCGCGGCTGAAGTTAAAGCAAGCGATTTTAGCACTTGGTTGGGTGCACATGCTCTTCCAGTCCAGTGCATCTCTAACATACTGACGCGTATCGTTAATTTAAAGGCGCGCGTGCCTACTACCCCTGTTTCGGTAGGTCTATCGGAATACGAAGCGTGGTCGTTCGCAGCGAACGCCATGGCTCATCAGTTTCCCGATCATGCCGAGTTCATTCTAGACGTTGCGCGCAAGACGCAGGTCGAATTCGTTACGGAAGATGATGGAGTCCAGCGACCCTTTACTCTACATCGGGGTGCTGGTGATATGCCGTTCGTTTCTATCCGGTATTCAGGTTACGGTGCCGATCTGCTTGCCGTAGCACATGAATTCGGACATGCGGTACAACTTGCCGCCAATCCAGGCCAATTCATTCCACCAATTCACCGAGAGATTGCTGCATTCTTAAGCGAGCGGGCTTTGCTGGTCTATGCAGACATGCCGGGCAGTGCGATTGCGGGCATCTTACAAACGGCCCATCGAGACGATGATGCGATTTACCTTGGTAATGACGCGGTGGAACTTGCAGTAGCGCAGCAGGATCCAAATGCGGTCTACAATTATCGTTGGAATTATCCGGTGGCGCGCATGCTGGCCGCCCGAGCGTTCAGGCATCAGCAGCCAAAAGAGCTTTGGTCCACCTTTTTGGGTCAAACTGCCTTGCTAGAATTGACCGATCTCGTCGGTGGAGGGAACATGTTGAATACAAATGAGAACTACCTGCCCGAAGTTCCCAAACCAGACAAAGAGCATCCTGCCATAAACGGCTATCGTTCGCTGGGAATGATGGCGCAGCTGGACATTGATTACTGGCAGGGTCAATCAGAGATGCCGATTGGTGACTACCATGCATCATTGCTTCGGCACGTGCAGGATAGGTCTGCGTTCATCGCGTTTTCGGAAGAAATGATACCTATCGGATATGCCACGTGGAGCCGGTGCCCAGACGACGATGAAGCGATCCAGATCACACGGCAAGCGGCGCCGTTTGGCGATCATTTGGCCCTTCAGAAGCACCTGAAATCTCACTTGGAGAAGCATAGGACAGTCACGTCGCGCCATGCTCGCAGCGCGCGAGAGGTGCAGACGGCATGGTGAACCTCGATTACTATTTATCGACCGGCTATGCGCTCGATTTGCTCGCAAGGTCGCCCTACCACAAGCAACAGCAGCTGGGGCACTATTTCCGCACGGAAATTCTTCCTCCGCTTTGGGAAAACCAGGTCAAGTTTTACGTAACCAAGAATTATATCCCGACCGCGATGGTGACGTGGGCGTGGCTCAACGAAGATGTCGAACGCGATGTGCATGGCTCGGGCCGAACGCTGAAGCACGAGGAGTGGAACTGTGGTCGGAGACTGTTCTTCAATGACTGGATCACACCTTACGGCAATGTGCGCGAAGTGTTGCATGACGTGCTGCGCAACCTCTTTCCAGATGAAAAGTCCGCCACGAGCATTAGACGAAATATGGACGGCTCTGTACGGCGCATCTGTCGCTGGACCGGTATTAATGCACGCTGCGTGAAAGAGGACCTCGCGTTATGAACGTGGCTTACCCCAAGTCTGGTTACACAACGCCTGACCAGACACTTGATGGATTCATCCAACTGGTACAAGCTGGGTTCGAAAATCCGGAAGGGCGCCGCGGCACAGTGCGCGTTGTTGTCGATGGGTATCCCCACTTGGGGTTTCGTGCGCGCTTTTTCGATGATTTGCGCGTCGATCGACCACAAGAATACTACGAAGCGGATACTGAAATAAGGTTCTCACTCTCAACCCTTGAGTTGATTTTTAGAGAGTTCGAAGTCGTGGACTGGCGCAGCCCTGAAGTCATAGGCAGCACTGAACTCAAAGGCGATCAAAGCCTCGCATTTCTTCTGGCGTTTTCCTGCTTGCGACCAAGCGACTGGACCCGGGAACGTTTTGCCAAGGTCGCGCGAAAGCACAAGCAAAAGGGCTACCGGGGCGGAGTTGTGATCCAGCGCCTCGAAACTCCAAGCCAATATCAACTCCTGGAAGCTATGGAAGAGAGCCTGCCCATCATTATCACCGGGCTTGAACCCACGCCGCCTTGCGATGATTGGTCGCTTGACCGTCTCGAACAAGAATATGGGGAAGCAGTTGTCTTCATGAGATCTGCCTCCGACCACGTCACTATGAAGCGCTTTGTTGCAGAACTGCGTAATTCTGGCGAGGGTCAGGTCAAGGGTGGATCATCGCTGGAATTCAAGAGCTATACCGAAGGGTCACGTCTTCCCGATGAGATGGCGGGCAATTTCGGCACGATGTACTTTGAAACCGAAGACTTCGTGCCGCCGCAGCTTTGGTTTGGTGCCGTTGCGACTGACGTTCCGGCAACGCCGCTACACCGCGATCCATTGACCGGCTTTCTGTTTCAAGTGATCGGGCGTAAACGCCTTGATCTATACTCCGCCGATCAAGCCGAGTTGTTGTACCCGTACAAGTCCTACAACACGTATCAAAAGTGCTGGTTTCAACCCGACAAGCCCGACTTTGACAAGTACCCCGAAGCAAAAGCAGCCACATGCACATCTGTGGAACTGCACCCCGGAGAGTTGCTTATCCAGCCTGCAGGATGGTTTCATCAGGTCTACGCTCTGGATAGTCCAACGATGTCAGTAAGTTACTTCTGGCGCTACTAAACAAGGGAAAGCGCCTAAGTCAGATTGCGATTGGAAGCCGGCCGGCTTTTTGATCGTGAAACGGGTGACGGTTGCCGACCAGACCAACACCCAAGTGAGCCGCCGGGCGACATGCCTGGCAAACAGCAACAGGTGGAACCTAAAAGGTCGCTGCCTGCATTCTAAAGGAACAGGTTATGTTTACTAAAGATGATGTTTGCACAAATGAACTCTTCGCTCCGATCAGTTTTGGCGGTGGTGGTGGCGGAGGTGGCGGCGGAGGCGGAGGCAACCGCTTTGGCTCATACCGCGGAGCAGGTGGCGCGATCAGAGGCGTGCTCAATGATATTGCTGAAAACCATCCGACCTATAGTGTTCCGGAGGTTGATGCACTGGCTGAACACCCCGAGGCGAATGCTGTGGGACACCCAAATGGCGACGCCTATTCAGGCCACGCTGGCGGCGATTGGGACGGTCGCTGAACGCTCATTGTGCCACCCAGTCATTGTCTGGGTGGCGCTACTGCGATGATTGGGTGGTGTAAAACCGGTCTACTGACATATCAAACGCCTGTTCAAAACAGATTTCCCACTCTTCAGAAGGCCCCACGCATCGATAGAAATCAAAGATGGCGTCTTCATCAGTTCGATCCAGAAGATATTTTGCCGCAATAAAGCCTTTCTGATAGTGTAGCCGGCCATATTCCGCACGTCTGTCGAAGCGTTCCATTTCTGCAAGTGTAAAGCTGTTTGGCGGAATTTGATTGCGGGAAAGCTCGACCACGCGGTCTAGCCGATCCTTGCCGAAGCTGGATATCTGGCTGAACAGAACTGCAACGCCTTCAAAAAGCCAAGCAGGTCCAACAACCTCCGTCAACGATTGTCCGGGGGCGCGGAGTCCGCCGTCTGTCAAATCATTTTGCACGATATGCACCATCTCGTGCGTGATGTCAGAACAGATTTCGTTGTATTGAATTCGCTTTGACCAGTACGCTTCATCGCCGACACATAGGCTGATTGTTTCGCCGGTGACAAACAGGGTGCCACTCGCGGGGTCACCACAAAATGTGTCATCAACATAGGTGTCTTCAGTCAAAGTAATTTGGCCAGCATAGTGATCTTCGATCAATGCATCTAACGTGCGCTTGTCACGGGCCACGAAAAATGGAATTCGGGCCTGGGATGTACGAAACTTGAGCAGACCTGTTTCTTCCGCGCACTGATCGAGAGTTTCGTTCAGGAGAGGGCTGGCAAACGCTTCCAACTCTTGAACAACCTTGACACTGAAGTGCTGCGTCTCGTGATCAACAACGCCATCGGCCAGCAGTGGAAGCGGGGCGCAGAAAATTGCAACCGCGAGGCTGCGTATGTTTGTGTAGCGACCTGCCGTCAGAATTGGTCGAACACTACCTCTCAGCACTGTCTACACCGCGATTTTTGTTTTGTTCAGAAGTGGTAGAGTCGCGGTTTTCAAGATGGTCGGGCTTTGTTGTCCCGCCAGTGGCGCGCCAGATCTTGTGCTGTTGTGAGTCAAGGGGTGTGCGCAGCTTGATCAATTTCTTTAGGTTCCAGATCAACACCGCCAAAAAAGCAAGAATTGCGTAACCGAAGAGCCCCAGAGACTGAAAAAACTCGATCATTTGTCGGCATCTTACCTTTCACCAAGGGCAGATTGCGCCGCCTCAACTATAGGGGCAAAGAAGTAGCTTATCAACCGGCGGCTATCTGTCGTCACATCCACGGTCGCGGTCATGCCGGGCCTTATCGTGAAGGCATCACTGCCGTTTTCCAAAGTGTTTCGGGCGGGTTTGATGCGCACGGCGTAAGTCCACTCGCCTTCTGTGCTTTCGGTGGAGTCTGCAGCGACATTTGAAACCTCACCTTTGACAAAGCCGAAGCGGGCCGAAGGATAAGCATCCAATTTGATATTGGCCTGTTGGCCTACCTCCAGAAATCCAATGTCGACGTTGGTAAAAGCCGCTTCGATTTCGACGACTTGATCTTCGGGAACAACACGCAAGATATCGTCGCCGGACTGGATCACTGCTCCGATGGTGTGAATATCAAGTTGGTCCACCACCCCCGTTTTCGGCGCGCGCAACTTGGCCGCTTCTATACGCCGATTGGCTGTCGTCAGCTGTTCGCTGAGCGTCGTAAGCTGCGCTTCGATTTCGGAACGTCGATTTAGAAGGGAGCTGCGTTGAGAGGCAACAATGCTCTGGCGCTCAGCGAGAATGGCGCTTTCGTCAGTCTGTTTTTTGGCCAACTCCCGTAGGTAGACGTCGCGCTCTTTCTCTAATGCGGTGAAGGCTTCTTGAATGTCCAGAAAGCTTGCGCGGCTTGCAATTTCCCTGTCCAGCAGCCCCTGGGCGATCTCAAGTCGCTCGCTTTGGATCTTCATGGCCGCCTCCACCCGGTCAATGTTGGCGTGGGTGACCGCAACCGATTTCCTATTGGCTTCAGTCCGTGCAGTTATTTGGTTCATCAGCGCCTGTAGGCTGTCGATCTCGGCCGCCAGTAACCTGCGTTGTTCTTTGTAAAAAGGACGGGTGTTAAACTCCGGCAAGGTGAAATTGCTCATCACTGTTTCGCTGGCGTCGGCGTGATCAATGACGCCTGCGTCGATACTGGACACCAAATGAGAGATGCGCGCACGTTCGATCAAAAGTCGATCCATGTCCGCCGTCACCGTATTCACCTCAGCCGCGGCGTCGGTTGCATCAAACTCGATCAGCACCTGATCTCGCTGCACTCTCGCGCCGTTGGCTGTATGGATCGCCACGATCTTTCCGTCGAATTCTGGCTGGAGGACTTGAACACGGCTTAGCGGGACGACTTTGCCCTGGCCTCTTGCGACGACTTCAACTTTGAATATGAACGCCATGGCAATGACCGCGGTAAATACCGCCATCGTGAACAATATTGTGCCATGCAGGGTCGGCGATTTGATGCTCATCGGCTCGGCAACGCGTTTCATGCGAGGGCCTCGAAATCAACGATTTGGTCTGGATCTTCGAAAATCTCAGGTCGATGCGTAATGACAATCAACGTGGTTGTCGGCTTCAGGCGTGCCAGCTCTTTGGCCACTTTTCGCTGTGCTGCATCGTCCAGTGCATTTGTCGGTTCGTCCAGGACCAGAACCTTGGGTTTCTTGATGAGAGAGCGTGCAATTGCGATCCTTTGGCGTTGGCCACCTGAGAGGGCGGACCCACGCTCCCCGACTTGTGTCTCCAACCCCAATGGAAGGCGCGCCACAAGAGTGTCGGCCGCCGCAATGCGCAGGGCCGTTTGAAGATCCTCTTCACTGACATCCTGTTCACTGATCAATAGGTTTTCCCTGAGCGTGCCAGAGAACAGGTAGGGCTCTTGTGGGATATAAGCGATCTTGGATCTCACATCGTGTGGTTCGAACTTGGTTATGTCCTCCCCGCCCAGCCGAACGACACCTTCGGCAGGGACATCGATCCCTGCTGCCAGCCGTCCGAAGGTGGACTTACCTATGCCCGACGGCCCGACCACAAGCGTAAGAGTGTTTGGTTGGGCCACAAATGAGAAATGGCGCAGAACGAGTGTACCCTTCGTGTAACCGAAAGAGACCTCTTCAAAGGTGAGGCGCGGCTCGATTACGGATAGAAGTCGGGGTTGTGCATCGAAAGGCTCCATCGGTGAGCTTACGATGTCACCCAGGCGTTGCCTCGATACCTTGATGTTTTGCCAACCTTCCCAAAGCTGCGAAAAGTTGGCAATTGGATCGGTCACCTTCCCGGCCAGAAGGTGAAACGCAATGAGCTGTCCTAGTGTCAGTTCTCCGGCAAAAACGAGGTTCGCGCCGACATAAATGATCGCGATGGTGACGCTGCGTTCAACAATAAATGTCAACTTGTCGCTTACTATGTTGAGCAGGCTTACCCGGTAGCGCGCGTTTAGACTGTCATAGAGCGTTTGATCGAGACGCTCTAACATCTTGTCTTCAGCACTGAGAGCCTTCACGGCGGCTATCCCAGAGATGTTTTCGACCATCTGTGTCTGATGGCGCGCGCCAGCATCGAACTGGACTCTGAGGCGCTGTCGCAAAAAGGGGCCCAAAACAAAGTAAACAAGTGCCTGAAGCGGCAGAGCGATCAGCACAATCATCGTCAAGGGGACAGACAATGCCAGCAGAACACTGATGTAGATGACGACAAAAAGGAGGTCGAGAAAGACACCAGTTGTTGTGCCAACTAGAAAGTTGCGGATCGTCTCCGTCTCTCTCACCCGGGCGATAGTCTCTCCGACGGACCATTTTCGGAAGTGGCTGAGCGGCAATTTGAAAAGGTGATCGAAAATGCGGGCTCCAAAGTCTCGCGTCACCTTGTTGGCTGTCAGCACCCCCAAGAGGTTGGAAAGGATTTCAAACCCCATCTGAAACAAGCTCACCGCCGCAAAGATTGCCACGACTACAACAAGCGATGCCTCTCGCTGAAACGGCAGGATACGATCAATGATAACTTGAAAAATAAACGGTTCGACTAGGCCAATCAGGCGAAGGCAGATCGCAAGAAAGACCAGTTCGACATAAAGAGGAGTGTACTTCCAGAGAGATCGAGTGAACCATGAGAGAGGGATTTCTCGTGCATTGGAGTCTTCAGTGTTCACTCGTCGATCTCCACAAGCTTACGTCGCAACGCAGCGTCAACAGTGTTTGCTTTCAGGCTGAACTGACTGGTCAAGTGCTTTCTAAAGCTTTGCAACGTTGGCCGGTTGTATCATGTTATAATTTCGTGTGGCTTGTTTTTGCTTCAAGCTTACCAAGTATGCTTCGCAGAGCGTTTGTCGATCAAGCGCTGAGTAAGGGCGCTTGAAAATGTGAAGGTTTCCAGTGGATGGCAGCGTGCGGTAGTTCATAGGATTGCCCCGTCAGTCTTCGTCCGTGCCCCTTTTGTCTAAGCAATTAAACGACTGAGCGAGGATCAAACGTTCATTCGGCTATAGACGCGCATGCTAGCGCGGAATGGTTCTGACCTGTTCCACACCCAAGGTTTCCTATTTCATAACGAGAGTCTGCGGGTCTGGTTTTCGTGATCTGTTTTGGGGTCGTTTTTGCCATCCTGTATTGCGCGCCTATTTCGAGAACGAAGAGTTGGGTAAGGCTGCGCTGACACGGTTTGATGAGTGGATAGGGCGGGCTGTAGACAAGCAGCTCTACCTTAGGAGGATGTTACTCATCTCAAATACCCGTAGCTTTAGTTGGAGTGCGTCTCCTCGAGGGTTGATCCGTATTAACTGGAAAGTGTCGTTTGAAGGATTGGCGCGCCAAGACGGTTTCGGAAGTCGCATGGGTATAAGCCGTGGACGACCACACCCGAACAAGACAGTGCGGGCGTTCTTAGACAGTCACGCAGACGCGTCCCATCTCTTTTTCGCAAAGCACATCATGCCGGACATTGCCTCGTCTGACATTGATGTCGAACACGAAATCACCAGTCTACCTCGCCGTCTTGGACAAGAGGATGAGGAGGTCGAGCATGAAATTCTCTAGGTCCAGACCGATCCTCCACTTCCACAACAGAGAGGCGCAGATTGGTTTGTTGGATCGTATTTTCGTTCGCAATGAAGGCAAAGAACCCGGTTTTAATCGGAGGATGTTTGACGAAGATTTCTCTTAGATTTTCCACTACTCCAACCGGCGAAGCGGCGCTCTCTTCGATGTGGCCACCAGCAATCGAGACTTGACTGAACGACTGCTCGAATCCGTAGACACTCGATACAGTCCACATGGGGTCCAAGAGACCGTTAGAGAATGGACAGAAGAAATTGCAAACAAGCTAATCTGGTCAGGTAAGGCGTACTATCATCTTTGGGATGACCCACACACCGCCGGCATCAGGATCAGTTCATTCGGGCCAAGCGGCGTATCGACATTGCTGGGCGTGACATTTCAATGGATGCCACGCCATTCGGAAAGGCAGTGGGACCGGGATGATGAGGAAAAACCGCCAGAATTGCGATTACTTGATGGACACAAAGCCCTTCGCTTCAAGATGCCAAAAGAGCTGAGACAGATTCTGCGCGCACAGAACAAGGCTTTGGCGACCATTGACAGACGTCAATACGGATTCTCGCCGAAGCAAACATTTAGTCAAACATGTTGGAAACCGGTTTGTCCGCATTGCGCGCGTTCACCTGGTTCGAAATTTCGCAGTCGTGGCAAGTGTCCGGAATGCGGGCTGCAGACGCGGCGTTCTTACGACATGCTTAAGGTCGGCTAAGGTCCGTTCGCGAAAGCATGAAACCGTGCTGGGCGTGGACTCCAAAAGCTAACGTTGTGAAGACCGGTAGCGTTCGGAAGTGGCATAGTAATCATCAAACCCGATCCGTGCGCGCAGGTCGGCAAAGTCCATCTGGGCCGGGCGCTCGTCATCACGCATGGCACGCAGGGTCGTGACCATTGCTTGCATTGCCGCCGCCATGAGCGACAGGGGATAGGCCGCAATGCTGTATCCGATGTCGTGCAAGATAGCGTTTGGCAGATCAGGAGTCTCGCCGCCCTCAACTATGTTGGCCATCTTTGGACCCGGTAAAGAGGTACAAACCTCGCGCATTTCCTGTTCGGACCGGGGGGCTTCTACAAACAGGATATCTGCGCCAAGCTCAGCGAATGTGGCAGCGCGCTCAATCGCTTCCCCAAGACCGTGTTCATGCCGCGCATCCGTCCGAGCAAGGATCAGGATATCACTGCCTTGAGCGCGCAGCGCGTCGCGTTCGTCCACCGCTGCGCGCACACGGTCGAAAGCCTCATCACGGGACACCACCGCCTTGCCCGGTGTGTGTCCGCATCGTTTGGGTGCCAGTTGATCCTCGATCATGATCGCGGCGGCTCCGGCCTTGGCAAAGCCCGCCACGGTGCGGCGCACGTTCATGGCGTTGCCGTACCCGGTATCCCCGTCACCGATGAGCGGAATGGTGGTTGCATCCGTGATGTTGCGCACCTGATCGAGCACCTCGGCGTAGCTCATGAGGCCCAGGTCGGGGGCACCAATGCGGCTGGCCGACGCGGCAAAGCCTGACATGAACGTCAGCGCATAACCTTCTTGCGCGATCAACTTGGCGGACAGCGCGTCAAAACAGCAGGGCATGATATGGCACGTATCCTGTGCGAGCAGGTGGCGCAGGGTTTCGGTTGGGGTCATCGGGTTGGTTACCATTTGAAGGGGATGTAGAGGGCGAGGTCCGGTAGGACATACAGCAACACGACGGTGAAAAGCATCAAAGCCAGAAATGGCCAGACGCCCCGTGCTACATTCGAAAGGCTGGTTCGGGCCACCGATTGAATGACATAGAGGTTCAAACCCACGGGTGGTGTAATAAGCGCGCATTCCACCATGATGACCATATAGATTCCAAACCAGATCGGATCGAAGCCCATCCCGAGGGCCGCAGGCAACAGAACTGGTGTCATGATGAGGATCATTGATAGCGCCTCGAACACCAGTCCCATCAGCAGAAGCACTATGGACACCACAAGGATGAACATGATCGGCCCGTCGATGGTTTGCGTCAGGAAGGCTGAGATATCCTGGGGTATGCGGTAAAGCGCGATGGCTTTGCCAAAGACCTTGGCGCCCGCCACGATCAGCAGGATTGCCGCCGTGGTAATGGCGGACTCGCGCACGGCTTCCCACAACGTCGCCCAGGTCAGCGTGCGCAGCCAGAAGGCCACGATACACAAGGCCGCCGCCGATCCGACCGCCGCAGCCTCTGTCGGGGTGAAAGCGCCGGAGTAAAGCCCGATGATCACCAATGCGGCCAAGGATACTGAGGGCAAAGCACGTTTTGAGGCTTCTAACCGCTCGGACATGCTGGCCTTGGGGGCATTTTCAAAGTTGCCCGACAGCTTCGCGTGCAGCATCGCAAACACGATGAAAAGCACAACCAACACAAGCCCCGGCCCGATGCCCGCAAGGAAAAGCGCAAGGACGGATTGTTCGGTGACGAAACCGTAAACGATCATCGGGATCGAGGGCGGGATCAGAATGCCCAGCGTGCCGCCTGCGGCCAGCAACCCGTAGACGAAGCGCTTTTCATAGCCACGGTTGATCATTTCCGGGATCGCCACCGTACCGATGGTGGCAGCCGTGGCCACTGAAGACCCGGAAATCGCGGCAAACAGACCACAGCTGATGATGGTCGCCACAGCGAGGCCGCCGGGCCAGTGTCCGACCCAGGCTTGAACGGCGGCAAAGAGATCGCGCCCGACGCCACCTTTCAACAGCAGGTTTGACATCAGCAGAAACAGGGGCACCGCAAGCAGGATGAACCCGTCCAGTGTGGACAGAATGGATTGCGGTGCCATCAGTGGGGAAAAGCCGCCCAACAGCAACATGCCCAGCCCCATGCCACCCAGTGCAAAGGCCACCGGCACACCCAGAAGCAGCAAAGCAAACAGGCAGGCGAGGATCAGAAGGATGGTCATTCGTGCGTCGCTCCGAGATGCGCGGTATCGGAGCCGCGCAACTTGATCAGTTCCACGACGCCCTGCAGCGCCAGAAGCCCGAACCCGATTGGAACAGATGCCTCTGCAATCCACACAGGCAGGTTCAAAAGCGAGCCGGTTGTGCGACCGCGAACGAAACTCTCAAGAAAGATGTCGAAGCCCCAGAAGGCGACAATCGCCGAAAAGACGACGACGATCACCAGCGCAACAGACGCGCAAACCTTTTGCGCCATGGGCGGCAGGAGGGTCGTGATCGCATTCACGGTGATGTGCCGCCGCAAGGTCAGCAAATGTGCCATGGCCAGCAAGCAGCCCCAGATCAGGCATAGCTGGCTCAACTCCGCGGCCCAGATCGTCGGGCGGATGAAGAAATAACGTGCGATGACCTCATAGGTCAGCATGATTCCGGTGGCCGCAAGCATGATCGCCCCGAGGGCACAGGCCCCCTGTGACAGCGACGTTATGACTTTCATGTCGCGGACAAACAGGCGGCCCAAAGGTCGCCTGTAACACTGTGCTGTGTCATCTGGATCAGGATCCCGAATTCACACCAAGCGCGTCCAGCACCTGCTGCCCCGCCTCACCCGTGGCGGCCAGATAGCCGTCGATCACCGGCTGGGAAACTGCCTGCCATGCGGTAAGTTCCTCGTCGGTAAGCTCCACGATATTCATGCCGTTCTCTTCTGCAGCCGCGTAGGCATCCGCCTCGATCTGGCTCATACGGTCGCGTACATCGCTTTGCGCCACGTTGGCGGCGTCGCGGATATGACCTTGCGTTTCTGCATCAAGACTGGCCCACCAGTCATTGTTGACCACAACCACGAATTCGATGTTGGCGTGGTTGGTCTTGGTGATGGTGTCCATCACCTCCCAAAGTTTGCGGGATTTCACGCCCGAGACCCCGGTCATACCGACATCAACTGTACCACGCTGATAAGCAAGGTATTGCTCGGAGCCGGAAATCAGTGTTGGTGCTCCGCCTGCAGCCGTCACAAAATCACCCAGTGTTTTGCCAAATACACGGGCCTTTTTGCCCTGCATGTCGGCAGGCGTGCGGATCGGTTCATCCTGCGACAGCAAGATCGCCCCGCCATATGCTTGCCAATAAAGGACAGAGCCCCCGGTCTTGGCGATTTCCGTTTCCAGGATGTTCCGCACAGGTGAGCCTTCGGTGACCGCGGCGCGCACCTTTTCCTCTGTGTTGAACAAAAATGGCATGTAGAACACATCGACCACCGGCGCATCGCCCACGTAGCGGGTCAGCGATGCGACACCGGCCTCGATCGCGCCAGAGCCAACAGCAGCAGGCACTTCCTTGTCCTTGTAAAGCGTGGCGCTGTCATAGATTTCTACGTCGATCGCACCGCCTGTGCGTTCCTCCACCTCCTTTTCGAAAAGGATGAGGTTTTCACCGAGGTGGCTGGTGAGTGGAAGTTGTAACGAAACCCGCATCTTCTCTTGTGCGATGGCGGCAGTGCCCAGCAAAGACAGGCTGGCGGCAGCGATTATGGCTTTGTGAAACATTGTATCCTCCCAGAAACAGTACCGATCAGGATTCCCGAGTGGCTTGAAATTGGCAACCGGATATTCGTTTGGGTGCACCGGTGCCGGTTCATGGACAGACCCCGATTATTAAAAACACCGTGCGCAAATGACTTGATTTCGGGGCGGCCCATCTCGGCAGCGCGACTCCGTCCGACGTCATGCCCCCGTATTCGCCCGCATGACAGCCCTAAGGGCGGGTGGTGAAGCATGGTCAAGATGGATGTCCGTTCCTTAGTCAGGCCCGATGCCATGATATCGACCACTTGCATCTTGAGCAGGGCGCAGAGCGTGAATAGCGGTCGGTAAAATATTGCTATGACTGACCCGCTGGTCCATCACACCAATGCGATGTTGATGTGCTAAGATGCTGCTGTGCCTCCGCAGTCCAGTTTCAGCACATCACACCCATTGGTCAAGTCGCAACGAATGGCGGCTCTTTAGCCCAATATCGAAGCTATATGGTTCTGAAGCGTGGTCTTACCGCGCACCGGCTCATCTGCCGTATTCGTCTTTCCATCGATCACCCGGCGGGTCATGCAGGCATAAGAAGCCGCCGCCTCTTCCGAAAACCCGAAGCTGCGGAATGTCTCTTCCAGAGCCTCGCGCGGAATTTCCTGAACCTGAACATCACGGCCTATTACTTTTGCAAACGCGGCGGCGACATCGTTCGCCGTGTATCGCTCCGGTCCTTCGATATGCGTGATGCCCACGTCTTCGGTTCCCGACAAGAGGCGCCGCGCGGCGGCCTTTCCCAGATCGCGAGGCGCAACCATGGGGATGGAAAGATTGGCTGGGAAAAAACTGAGCAACGCGCCGGACTCTCTCACGGGCTCGACCATCCCGGCCCAGTTGCTCATGTAGTATCCACCCCTGTTGATTGCGGCTGGGATCGGCTGCTCCCGCAACGCTTTCTCAAACGCGTGAAGGACGGTGAGATCGCCGCAGCGCTCGCCTTCAAAAGCACCGTAAGTTGATTGCGCCACGACTTTTTCAAGCTCTGAGCCCTCGAGTGCCGAAATGATGGCGGCCATGTTCTCGCGTTCTTCTTCATCGGTATCGCCTGAAGGCTCGGCTGGCGGGTTGAGCAGAAACGCACGCGTGCCGGTTCGAAAAACGTCTCGCAAAGCATCGACACTGCGAATGTTAACCTCGGCAATCTGCGCGCCGGCCTCCTTCAATGCGGCGCCATGATCCCTATCGCGCGAGACAATCGTGACTTTTTGACCTGCGTCCAACAAAGCGCGTGCCGTCGCCGAGCCGACCCTTCCGGTTCCACCGAGAATGATATGCATACTGACCTCCTGCCTTGGTTTCGGTCAGAGCCTATCCTTGCATCGCGTCAGGACCTGTCAGGAACATGCCTCAGACGGTCGAGTGGTGCTCGATGCGGCAAAAGGGGAAGAGAGCGCAAATGGGCAAATACTGCGAGTGGCAAAGAGAATTACCATTTGAAATGGGCGTGATGGTTTTGGTCGTATGCATCTGATCCGCGTGCGTCGGAAGCTGTGGGGCGACAAGGGCATACGTCTCTGCATCCCGGGGAAACGGCGCAAAAAGACGGTGATATACTACAAACCCAGTTACAAATGACGCTCTCGCGTCGAGATCATGTTTGGAAAACTCAACGAGTGGCTGCGCTGGGCAACCCGTTATGACCGCTGTCCAAAGGTCTTCGTTTCCACAAATCTTCTTGCTGCACTCGTCATCTTTTGGCCATGAGCCCTGAGCTTCGCGTCCGGCCGTCAGACGGGGATTTCAACAACGCTTTTCGTATTGCCTATATACAAGCCAACAATAGCCGTCGTGTGTTGTCAGCTGTCATCTCGACCGGATTTCCACCGGTGCTGGGGTCGCTCAGCGCCGCGGTGACGACTCGATCAATATCAATGCTGTTGATCCCCATTTCGGTGAGCGTTTTGGGAGTTCCAAGCGATGCGTTGAATTCATCGACAAAGGCGCAGAAGCCGTCGAAGCCGCCTTTAATGTTCAGGTAGTTCGCGGCCTGTCCGATGACGCCAGAGATTGCGGGCTTGTTGAATTGCAACACGGCGGGCATGCACACGGCATTGGTGGTGCCGTGATGCGTGTGGTACATGGCGCCGATCGGGTGCGAGAGTGCATGAATGGCCCCCAATCCCTTCTGGAACGCCGTCGCCCCCATCGCTGCCGCAGACATCATGTGGGCACGCGCCTCAAGATCAGTGCCATCTGCATAGGCGCGGGGCAGGTAGTCTTTGACCAGACGCATACCTTCCAGCGCCATACCCTGTGACATCGGATGGTAGTGAGGCGAGCAGAACGCCTCGACACAATGGGCAAAGGCATCCAGACCGGTGCCCGCCGTGATGAACTTTGGCATTCCAACCGTCAGTTCAGGGTCGCAAATCACCACGGTCGGGAGGAATTTCGGGTGGAAGATGATCTTCTTCTCTTCGGTTTCGGAATTGGTGATGACGGAAGCACGACCAACCTCTGACCCGGTGCCTGCCGTGGTGGGAACCGCCACGATCGGGGCAATCGCATCTGCATCGGCACGGGTCCACCAATCACCGATATCCTCAAAATCCCATAGTGGTCTGGTTTGGCCTGCCAGGAAGGCGACGAGCTTGCCCAGATCAAGGCCAGAGCCACCGCCAAAGGCAACCACGCCGTCGTGCCCGCCATCCTTGAAGGCCTGAACGCCGGCAGCGGCATTCTTTTCGTTCGGGTTTGGATCAACATCTGCAAAGATGGCGCGCCCAAGGCCCGCAGCCTCGAGCAAATCAAGCGTTCTGGTCGTGATCTCCATATCCGCCAGACCGCGATCCGTGATGAGCAGCGGTTTCTTGATGTTCGCAGCGCAACAGGCATCTGCGATCTCGGCTATGCGCCCCGCGCCGAAACGTATTGCAGTGGGATAGGACCAGTTTGCAGTCAGAGCCATGGCGTCAGACCTTTTTCAGGTGGAAGGATTTTGGACGTGTGAGGTTGTGGTAACCGATGATCGACAAGCCTCCTCCGCGTCCGGTGTCTTTGCAGCCGGTCCAGCACAGCCCGGGGTCAAGGTAGTCGGCCCGGTTCATGAAGACAGTTCCGGTTTCAATCTGGTCTGCGATGGCTTCGGCGCGCGCGGTGTCGCGGGTCCAGATGGATGCAGTCAGACCGAAATTGCTGTCATTCATCAGTTTGATCGCCTCGGCATCGTCCCTGACCGGCATGATGCCGACTACCGGGCCAAAGCTTTCGTCGCGCATGACGCGCATGTCGTGGGTCACATTGGTCAGGATTTGCGGGGTCAGGTAGGCGCCCCCGTCATCCTCGGCAAAGGGGTTGATATGGGCCGTTGCGCCATCGGCAATCGCTTCGGCCGTCTGCGCGCGCACTTCATCGGCAAAGCGCTTGTGCGCCATGGGACCCAGCGTGGTCTCGGGATCAAGCGGGTTGCCCAGCTTGTATCCACGTACAATCGCCACGGCCTTTTCGACAAAGGCGTCAAAATGCTGTTCGGCGACATAGATGCGTTCAATGCCGCAACAGCATTGGCCTGAGTTGAACATGGCGCCGTCAATGAGCGTGTCTGTGGCGGCATCCAGATCCGCATCGTCACAGACATAGCCGGGGTCCTTACCACCCAATTCCAGACCGATGCCCGTGAATGTGCCCGCTGCGGCCCGTTCGATCGCTTGCCCTCCGCTGACGGAGCCCGTGAAGTTCACGAAGCCGAAAGATCGTGCCGCGATGAGGTCAGATGTCGTTTGATGGTCGAGAAAGACGTTCTGGAACACGTCCTCGGGAATGCCTGCAGCGTGGAAGGCCTGTGCCATGCGTTCGCCGACCAAGGGCGTCTGGCTGGCATGTTTCAAAATCACCGTGTTGCCGGCGATCAATGCTGGGGCCACCGTGTTGATCGCGGTCATGTAAGGATAGTTCCAGGGGGCAACAACCAGAACCACCCCATGCGGTACCCGCTTGATGACACGGCGGAAGCTGTCGCTGTCCTCAACCTCGATATCTGCGAGGGCGTCCTTCGCGATGTTGGCCATGTAGCTGGCGCGCTCGTCAAAGCCGCCAAACTCGCCGCCGTAGCGGATTGGGCGGCCCATCTGGTGGGCCAGCTCGGGCACGATCTGATCGTTCATCTTGCCCACATTCGCGACCCCGGCTTGCACAAGGGCAATGCGGTCTTCCAATGGGCGCGCTGCCCAGTCGGCCTGCGCCACCTTGGCACGGGTTATGGCGGCGCGTGCCGCGTCAGCGGAGAGGGTGGGGCGCTCGGCATAGACCGCGTCATCAATCGGCGAAATGCAACGGATCATGTGTCAGGCCCTTTCAAAGCCACGGGCGATTTCCCAATCGGTCACCACGCGGTCGTATTCTTCCTGTTCCCACTCGGCACAGCGCGTGTAGTGGGCAACAACGTCCTCGCCAAACGCCTCCTTGAGAAAGGCCGAGTTGCGTAGCGTTTCAGTCGCAGCGCGTAATGTCTGCGGAATGTCCTGTGCGTCAGCCGCGTCGTACACGTCGCCAGTGGTTGGCGGTGCGAGCGTCATCTGATCTTCGATGCCCTTGATGCCCGCTGCAAGCATGGCGGCTTGGGCCAGATACGGGTTCAGATCGCTGCCGCCGATGCGGCATTCCACGCGGACACCCTTGGTGCCGTCCCCGCACAGGCGGAACCCGGCGGTGCGGTTGTCAACGGACCATACCGTCTTGGTTGGTGCGAAAGTGCCCTTCGCAAAGCGTTTGTAGCTATTGATGTACGGGGCCAAAAAGAAGGTGTAGTCCGGCGCGTAGGCAATCAGACCGGCCATGTAGTGATCCATAACCTTGGATTTTCCCAAAGCGGCGTCGGGGTCGTAGAATGCCGGGGCGCCGTCCTTCCAAAGGGACTGGTGAACGTGGGAAGAGCTGCCCACCTTGGTGTGGTCCCATTTGGGCAGGAAGGTCGCGGCATGACCCTTTTGCCACGCGATTTCCTTGATCGCGTTCTTGGCAATCGTGTGGTGATCGGCGCAGTCCAGCGCGTCCGCATAGCGAATGTTCAGCTCTTCCTGACCGGCCTCGGCCTCTCCCTTGGAATTCTCGATGGGCAATCCTGCGGCGAACAAATGGTTGCGGATGGGGCGCATGACGCCCTCTTCCTTGGTGGTTTGAAGGATGTGGTAATCTTCGTTGTAGCCGCTGATCGGGGTCAGTTCGCGAAAGCCGCCCTTGCGGAGGTCATCGAAACTCTGTTCGAACAGGAAAAACTCCAGCTCGGTCGCCATCATCGCGTCATAGCCAAGGGCTTTCAGCCGCTCGATCTGACGTTTCAAAACTTGGCGCGGAGCGTGCGGCACCGGGGCGTGGGTGTGGTGATCAAGGATGTCGCACAGGACCATGGCCGTGCCGTCCAACCACGGCACAAGGCGGATGGTGCCAAGGTCGGGCGCCATGATGTAATCGCCGTACCCACCTTCCCAGCTCGATGCGGCGTAGCCGTCTGGGGTGGCCATTTCGAGGTCCGTGGCAAGAAGGTAGTTGCAGCAATGGGTTTCCCTGAATGACGTTTCCACGAAGTTCACCGCGTGGAACCGCTTGCCCATCAGGCGGCCCTGCATGTCCGGAAAACAAGTCAGAACGGTGTCGATGGACCCGTCTTTGACCTTCGACTTGAGGTCATCAAAACTCAGCAATCCCGGCATTTGCGTCTCTTTCATCTTGGTGAAGGGGGCGGTGCGACCCGCCCCCATGCAGTTTGCTTAACCGTAGCGGTAAGGCCGTCCGGCTTTGACCATGTCGGCGTTGTACTTCTTGAAGATGTCGACCACCTTGCGCTTCGTTTCGCTTTCGGCGGCGATCTCCTCCCAGAAGTCCTGCGCTGCATTCTCGACCTGCGCCCATTCTTCGTCCGGGATCGTGGTTAGCTCCATTTTGGTGCCGTTCACGCGCAGATCGGCTTCACCCCCCCAGTACCAGTGCTGGCGGTAGTAGTGGGACTGTTCACAGCACACTTGGAACAGTTTCTGCAGGTCTTCCGGCAGTTCATTCCAGCGGTCCATATTGGCAAAGAAGTGGCCGATCCACGCCCCCGAGATGTTGTTCGTCAGAAAGTAGTTGGTCACATCCGCCCAGCCCACCGTGTAGTCTTCGGTGATGCCTGACCATGCGATGCCGTCCAGTTCGCCGGTTTGCACGGCAACCTCGATATCCTCCCAAGGCAGGTTGACCGGCACGACGCCAAACTGGCTGAGGAAGCGCCCGGCTGTGGGGAAGGTAAAGATCCGCTTGCCTTTCAGATCCTCAAGGCTGCGGATCGGATCCTTGGTGGCGAAGTGGCAGGGATCCCAGGCGCCTGCGCTGACGTGTTTGACACCGACGGCAGCGTATTCCTCTGCCCAGATGTCGTTCAGCCCATAGCGGTTGAACAGCACCGGTACGTCAAGCGAATAGCGCGAGCCAAAGGGGAAATATCCGCCGAACACGGTGACTTCGGTGGGCGAGGCCATCGAGTCATCGTCCGACTGCACCGCATCAATGGTGCCCCGTTGCATGGCTTGGAACAGCTCGCCCGTGGGCACCAGCTGGTCGGCATAGAACAACTCGATCTGCATGCGGTCGCCCGCGATGTCGTTGAACATCTTGATCGCCGGGTCGATGACCTCGGCGGCCAGTGCCGCGCCTGCATAGGTCTGCATCCGCCACTTGATTGTACTTTGCGCCAGCGCCGGGGCGGCCAGTGTCGCAGCCGGTGCTGCAATGGCAGCCCCCTGAATAAACTTACGTCTTGTTGTCATAGTTTTACTCCTAGTTGGTTGATGCCGGTTGGCCCGGCTTATGAATTCATTTTCCGTAAACGTAATTGGGAAGCCATGTGGCGAGGTCCGGGAAGCTCATCACCAGAGTAAGGGCGAGGACCATCACAAGCACAAACGGCGTAATAGAAGCATAGATATCGCGCAGGGAAATCTCGGGCGGGGCCATCGCGCGCATCAGGAACAGGTTATAGCCAAATGGCGGTGTCATGTAAGCGATCTGGGTCGTGATTGTGTAGAGGATGCCGTACCAGATCAGATCAAAACCAAGAGCGCCGACCAACGGCACGTAAAGCGGCGCAACAATCACCAGCATCGCCGTATCATCCAGAAATGTACCCATCAGGATGAAGCTGAGCTGCATCAGGATAAGGATCATCCAGGGGTTCAGGTTCAGCCGCTCGGTGAACAGGCTTTCGATGGCCTTTACCGCGCCAAGACCGTCAAAGACCGCGCCAAACGCCAGTGCGGCAAGGATGATCCACATGAACATGCAGGTGATGCCCAACGTGTTGCGGACCGAATTTTCAAAGACTTCTCGCGTCATGCGCCCTTTTAAGACTGCCGCTGCAAAGGCGGCCAGAGCGCCGATGGCCGAGCTTTCGACCAGCGATGTCCATCCGTTAACAAAGGGCACCATCATCACGGCAAAGATAAACAACGGCAGCAGCCCGGCGCGCAGCAGCCTCAGTTTCTCGGCGCGGGGCATGTCACGCTCTGCATCATTCAGAACCGGGCCAAGTGCCGGGTTCATCCGGCAACGGATCGCAATGTATGCGATGAACATCGCGGCCATCATCAACCCCGGTACGATGCCCGCCAGCCAGAGCTGTCCGACCGGTTGCCGCGCAATCATTGCGTAGAGAACCAGCACCACCGAAGGCGGCACAAGAATGCCGAGGGATGACCCGGCCTGGATCACGCCGGTGACCATCCGCTTGTCGTACCCGCGTTTCAGAAGCTCGGGCAGGGCGATGGTTGCACCGATGGCCATGCCTGCAACACTCAAGCCGTTCATGGCCGAGATCAGAACCATCAACCCGATGGTGCCAATGGCCAGCCCGCCGCGCAGACCGCCCATCCAGACATGGAACATGCGATAGAGGTCGTCCGCGATCTTGGACTCGCTCAGCACATACCCCATGAAGATGAACATCGGCAGCGTCAGAAGCGGGTACCACTTCATCAGCTTCATGGCCGCTGCAAAGCCGATGTCATACCCGCCGCGATCGCCCCACAAAAGCAGCGCCGCCACAACTGCGATGAACCCGATGGCCCCAAAGACGCGCTGCCCCGTCAGCAACATGAGCATCATGGAGGAGAACATGAGCGTGGCGATCATCTCGTAGGGCATCAGATTTCGGCCCCTTTGAGACGCAGGATGTCTTTGAAGAATTCTGACAGGCACTGCAGGATCATCAGCAGAAAGCCGACAATCATAACGGCCTTAATGGGCCACATGTAGGGACGCCAGGCCGAGGAGGATTGTTCAAGCCGCCCAACCTCCTCGGTGCCGATTAAAACGCCAAGCAGGTAGGAGAACGGCGCATCTTTCCAGTATCCCAACGAATAGGCGGTGGAGCTGACAGCACCATAGAGTAGGACGCAAAGATAGAAGATCAGCAGCAGGACGGTGATCGCGTCGAACCAGGCTTTGCGTCGGACCGACCAGCTTCCGTACAGCAAGTCCATCCTGACATTCGAGCCGAGTTGCAGCGAGTACGGCCCGCCCAGGATATAGTAGCCGACCATGACGAACTGTGCCATTTCCAGCGTCCACAGCGACGGTAGGAAAAACGTCTTGCTGATGGATGAACACAGCAAAATACCCATCAGGGCAAAGATGCCGTACATGGCCACGCGGCCAATGCGATAATTCACCGCGTCCACGCCCTTGATGTAACCGCGCATCAAGCCTTGCATGACGTTTGCTCCAAACTGACACCAAGCGTGGCAAAGGCGTCGACCGCCCAGCTGCTAAGTGTTTTTGCCATGCCAAGCTGCGCGGCTTCACCTGAGATCAGATCGTTGCGGATCTCGATCATGACATTCAAATAACCGTGCGGCACTGCGTGTGTCTTGAGCGTATGGGTGACACCATGCTCGGGGCCATACGGCGCGTTTCGCTGAACCTGCAAGCCTGTGTGGTTCGGCGCTGTTGTCAGGAAGGCGTCCGCCAGCCGCGCGTCTGCATCGTGCAGGATTCCAACTTCAACATCGCGGGCGGAGCCGTTGTAGACCGGTGTGAAACTATGGATCGTGATGATGATGGGGGACGTGCGCGCCTGTATCTGTTCTGCCAACGCGTGGTGGAACGGATAGTAATAGGATTGCGCGCGCTGGGCGCGATCCTGCGTCGTTAGACCTTCATTGCCGGGAATGGCAAAAGCCTCGCTCCTTGCTGGCATGGCATCGGTGGCTTCTGGCGGGCGGTTGCAGTCATAAACCAGTCTAGAGACCTTCGCCTCGACCAGTGCAGCCTGTAGATACTGCGACATGCCCAATGCAACGCCTCGCGCACCGGGATCCCAAGCGACATGGCTGCGCCTTGCGGGTTCGGGCAGGCCCAGATCATCAAACTCGCTCGGGATGAAGTGGCTGGCATGTTCACACACCAAAACCATCGACGAGGCCGCATCGCCCCGCGTAATCTGAACCACATTTTCGGTCTGGTTGCTGTGTGCCATTCGGTCCCCTGCGAACAAACTGGTTGCCAAAAGGCGCATCTGTCAACACAGTTGTGAAAAATTTATCACAAGCAGAGATGCCCTGATAAATTATTGAACAATAGGAGGGCACATGGGTGAGGCGACCCAAACAATCTCGGATCTGATCCAGAGCAAGCTTGATGACCTGACCCGTGCCGAACGGCAGCTGGCGCTGTCCGTATTGCAAAACTATCCGGCATCGGGCCTTGGTACCCTGACAGCGCTGGCACAGAACGCGGGCGTGTCTGTTCCAACCGTTGCGCGCATGGTTCAAAAGCTTGGATACAAAGGGTATCCCGAGTTTCAGGCGGGGCTACGCGAAGAGCTGAAGGCAAAGGTCAAAACCCCGATCGCAAAGCACGAGACGTGGGCAGAGGCCGCACCTTCGGAGCATATTCTCAACCGATTTACCGACGCCGTGATCGAGAATATCCGCCTGACCCTGAGCCAGATTGATCCAGACGCGTTTGATCAAGCGTGCCGCTTAATTGGCGACGAGAGCCGGCATCTTTACATTGTCGGGGGGCGCATCACACACACGCTGGCCGAATACCTGTTCATGCATATGCAGGTCATTCGCCCGAATCTGACACATGTACAAACAACGTCGAACACCTGGCCGCACTATTTGCTCAACGTGCAAGAGGGAGATGTCTTTGTTGTTTTCGATGTGCGTCGCTACGAGAACAACACGCTCAAGCTTGCTGAAATGGCGGACAAACGCGGTGCGAAGATTGTCCTCCTGACAGATCAATGGCGCTCGCCGGTGCATCAACTGGCGCACATATGTTTGAGCAACAGGATTGTTGTTCCGTCGGCATGGGATTCGGCCACGACCATCATGTTGCTGGTGGAAACCATGATCTCGGCCATACAGTCGCTGAATTGGGAAGCCACAAAAGAACGCGTTGAAAACCTGGAAGACATGTTCGATCAGACCAAGCTGTTTCGAAAGTTTACCTGAGTAGCCTTGATCGAAGCTACGTATCCGTTTTTCGAATTGGCCCAATTAATAATATCAACGGGCTTTCTTGCTCTACCAACACGAGGAAGGCGCTCCAAAGTTGGATAGAACCTCGTGATACGGACTGGTCAAACATCCCCCCGTTCCTGATTGTACAAGTATGCACTTCGAGTACCGCGGCGACTCGCCCATCTGCGCATTCTGAAAGTAAGCCGTGGACGTATGAGGGAGTAAGCACCAGTTCTGATGGCATATTTATTTTAAAATCAAATACTTAATATCGTCAACGACTTCAAATGATGAACGCACCTCAAAAATTCATTGACATGATGTACGTTCCTCAAATAGCGTTTCCGCAGGGTCAACGCTCAACGATGGCCCATAGGGAGGATCATATGAAAAAAATGACTTCAGCCGCCGTGGGTGCGGCCCTAATGACGTCTGTCAGCGTGCCAACCATGGCCATGGCAGAGGATTTGACACTGTGCTGGGCCGCCTGGGATCCAGCCAACGCATTGGTAGAACTGAGCAAGGAATTCGAGGCCCAATCCGGCCACAGCATGAATTTCGAATTCATCCCGTGGCCCAATTTTGCCGACCGGATGTTGAATGAGTTAAACTCCGGCGGCAAACTCTGTGACCTGCTGATCGGCGACAGTCAGTGGATCGGCGGCGGGGCTGAGAACGGCCACTACGTCAAGCTGAACGACTTCTTCGATGCCGAAAGCATCAGCATGGACGACTTCGCGCCTGCGACCGTGTACGCCTATTCCACATGGCCCAAGGGCACGCCGAACTACTACGCGCTGCCTGCCATGGGGGACGCCAACGGCTGGTTCTATCGCAAGGACTGGTTCTCTGACCCTGAAATCCAGGCCGCCTTCAAAGAAGCGACAGGTCGCGATCTGGGTGAGCCGCAAAGCCAAAAGGAAATGCTGGAAATCGCCCAGTTCTTCCAGGGCCGCGAGATTGATGGCAAGACCGTATACGGTGCCTCCATCTTCACCGAACGCGGTTCCGAAGGGATCACCATGGGTGTGACCTCGGCGCTCTATCCATGGGGTTTCAAATATGAAAACACCCCCGGCGCCTACGACATGGAAGGGGCGGTCAACTCTCCCGAAGCAGTTGAAGCGCTTGAATTCTATAAAGAGTTCTATGAAACAGCGACGCCGCCCGGCTACACCAACTCCTACATGGGTGAATCGCTCGACGCGTTCAAATCCGGTCAGGTCGCCATGGCGATGAACTGGTTCGCGTTCTTCCCCGGCCTCTACGCTGACCCGAACACCGGCGGGGACAAGATCGACTTCTTCGTGAACCCACCGCAGAACCAAGCCGGTTCGACATTGGGCGGGCAGGGTATCTCGGTCGTGGCCTACTCGGACAAGCAGGACGCAGCGCTTGAGTACATCAAGTGGTTCGCCAACCCGGATGTGCAGGCCAAATGGTGGGAGCTGGGCGGCTACTCGGCCCACAACTCGGTCCTGAACGATCCGGGCTTCAAGGACAGTGCACCGTTTGCCGGTGACTTCCTCGAAGCGATGGGCGCGGTACAGGATTTCTGGCAAGAGCCAGCTTATGCTGAACTGCTGCTGGCCATGCAGAAGCGCATCCACGACTACGTGGTCGCCGATCAGGGCACTGCTCAAGAAGCCCTCGACAAGCTGATCGAGGATTGGACCGAAGTGTTCGAAGACGAAGGCAAACTCTAAGCCATCCCCGGGTGGGCGATGCAGCCCACCCTCTCTCTTCCCGTAGTCTTTGACACTTCCATGGGTGGGCCCACGGGCCCACCCCACAGGACAGGTTTGCCAGATGACAGACACCATCGCCAATCGCGCCGCAAATGCCACACCGCAAAAGGTGGCGCGCAAGATCAAAGGCCTGAGCGACCGCGCCATCGCGTGGATATTTGTCGCCCCCACGATCTTCCTGCTGCTGGCAATCAACATCTTTCCGCTGATCTGGACGATCCAGCTCAGCTTTACCAACTACAAAGCCAACCGACTGAACCGCGAACCCGAATTTATCGGTCTGCGCAATTACGAGCGGATCCTGACGGACAGCGACATCTGGCTGAACATGCAGGCCACCGCGCATTTCCTGTTCTGGACCATCGCGCTGCAGGTGCTGATCGGGTTCACACTGGCGTGGTTGATCAACAAGAAATTCAAGGGCAATGACCTCTGGACCACGATCATTGTGTTGCCCATGATGCTGTCGCCTGCGGTGGTCGGGAACTTCTGGAAGTTCCTCTACCAACCGCAAATCGGGCTCTTCAACTACATCATCGCCTTCTTCACCGGCAAGGAACCGTCAAGCTTCGAAATGCTTGGCTCGGTCCAACTGGCCCCATGGTCCATCGTCATCGTTGACACGTGGATGTGGACGCCCTTCGTGATGCTGATCTGCCTCGCCGGGCTCCGCTCCATACCCGACTACATCTACGAAGCGGCCGAGGTCGATCGCGCCTCAAAACTCCGCCAGTTCTTCACCATCACAATCCCCATGGTACTGCCTTTCTTGATGCTCGCCGTCCTGTTCCGCGGAATCGAGAACTTCAAGATGTTCGATCTGGTGGTGCAACTCACTGGCGGCGGACCGGGTTCGACAACCGAACTCACCTCAATCAACCTAAAACGCGAGGCGTTCGAGAAATGGCGCACCGGATACGCGTCGGCCTACGCCATCATCCTCTTCGTCACGGTGTTCGGCCTTGCCAGCATCTACGTCAAAGCCCTCAACAAAGTGAAGGAACGCTGAGAATGCCCCGATCCATCCTTCATCTTGCAAGAAAAACTTTCGGGGGGCGGCGTGCATGCGCCGGGGGGCAGACAGCCCCCCTCCCAACCCCGACACCCATCGCGGACCTCACATCATGAGCGCCTATTCCGTCACCGAACCCAGCACGCGGTCCAAATGGTTCGCCGGATCGCTGGTCATCCTCTACGCGCTGATCACGATGATCCCGCTGGCATGGATCATGCTCACCGGGTTCAAATCGCCCAGCGATGCCATCAGCTACCCCCCCAAGGTCGTGTTCGAGCCCACGCTTGAAGGCTACGTGAACCTCTTCACCACACGCACGCGGCAAACCCAGGATTTCCTCGAAACCAACCCGCCGCAAAACTGGGCAGACGAGATCGTGCGTGAATACGACATGGTCATCGTCGGCCCTTCGAAATTTGGCGAGCGGTTCCTGAATTCGGTCATCATCGGCTTCGGCTCGACCTTCCTGAGTATCTTCCTCGGCACTCTCGCGGCCTACGCTTTCTCAAGGTTCAAGATCCCGTTAGCCGACGACCTCCTGTTCTTCATCCTCAGTACCAGGATGATGCCGCCCATCGCCGTCGCGATCCCGATCTTCCTGATGTACCGCAACCTCGGCCTCAGCGACACGCATCTGGGCATGATCCTGCTCTACACGGCCGTGAACATCTCGCTGGCTGTCTGGCTGCTCAAAGGGTTCATCGATGAAATCCCCCGCGAGTACGAAGAGGCGGCGCTAATCGACGGCTACACAAGGTTCCAAGCGTTCTACAAAGTGGTGCTGCCCCAAGCGGCCACGGGCATCGCCTCCACGGCTATCTTCTGCCTGATCTTTGCCTGGAACGAATACGCCTTCGCGGTGCTGCTGACATCTGCCACGGCCCAGACAGCCCCGCCCTTCATTCCAACCATCATCGGCGTCGGCGGCCTCGACTGGCCCGCGGTCGCAGCGGGGGCCACGATCTTCCTGCTGCCCGTGATGATCTTCACCATCCTGCTGCGCAAACACCTTCTGCGCGGGATCACATTCGGAGCGGTGCGCAAATGACCCGTCTATGTCGGACCACAACATCTTGGTGCACCGGGGGGGTGCCGGTGGGGTGCACGGGGGGTGTACGGATGCTGTACGGATGTCACCCCCCCGTTTTCAGCCAATCGGAGGGCACATCATGAGAGGGTTCTTCACAGGCCTCATGCGCCTGCGCCGCGGCCCGTGGGAGGCGCTGGCGACCATCATCATCGCCCTGGGCGTCTTCATGCTGATGCAGCCCTTCGTGCTCTGGGCCTTCACCTATTCCTTCATCACGACGCTGGTGGGCACGGTTATGTTCATCGTCGTCAGCCACTTTCCGGAGGGTGAATGACATGTGGGAACAAGCCTGCCCGATCCTGCCCTCGCGTGACTTCGACGCGACCCAGGCCTTCTACGCTCAACTCGATTTTGACACCTGGTACAAGGACAACGACTACCTTCTGATGAACCGCGACAAGGTCGAACTTCACTTCTTCTCACACCCCAAACACACCCCCGAAACCTGCAACCACGGGGTCTATATCCGTCCCAAATCGGTCGATGCGTTGTCTGATCAAATCGCAAAGCTGGACCTGCCGCGCGCAGGTGCCTTCCCGAAATTTCTGCCCGCCGAAAACAAGCCGTGGGGTATGCGCGAAGCCACGCTATGGGACCCCGACGGCACCCTCTTGCGGATTGGCGAGGAGACTACAGATGGCTGAAATTGTTATCAAAAACGTTCGCAAGGAATTCGGCGATTTCGTCGCGGTTCGGGAAAGCTCCTTCACCATCGAGGACGGCGAATTCTTCATGCTGCTGGGTCCCTCGGGCTGCGGCAAGACCACAACGCTCCGTATGATCGCAGGTCTCGAACTGCCCACCAGCGGCGAAATTTTCCTCGACGGGGAAGAGATAGGCCAGCGCCCTCCCTCCGAACGCGACATCGCCTTCGTTTTCCAAATGTTCGCGCTCTATCCGCACATGAACGTCTACAAGAATCTCAGCTACCCGCTGGTCAGCCAGGGCATGCCGCGCGCGCAGGTGCGGGCGAAGGTTGACGAGGTCGCGACAATCCTCGGGATCAAGGACATTCTCAAGAAACCCGTGGGCGGGTTGTCGGGCGGCGACCGCCAACGCGTAGCACTGGGCCGCGCCATCGTACGCGAGCCCAAAGCCTTCATGATGGACGAACCACTGGGTGCACTTGACGCTGAATTCCGCGAACACATGGCCGAAGAACTGCGCGCCCTGCACGACCGCATGGGCGCCACCACCGTCTATGTCACCCATGACCAGCTAGAGGCCATGCAGATGGGCGACAAGATTGTGGTGATGAACAACGCCGTGGTCGAACAGTTTGGCAAACCACAAGACATCTACGACATGCCCGCCACGATGTTTGTCGCTGACTTTATCGGGTCGCCCTCCATGAACTTCCTGAATTTCAACGGAAAAGTAGGTAACGGACAGGCGCAGATACAGCTGAACAATCAGCCCATGGCTGTCCCTCAACTGCGCGAGGGTGCGGAAGGCGATCTGATTTTTGGCGTCCGCCCCGAGCATATCCACCTATCATCAGACGGCGATTACCGCAGCAAAGTGCTGGCCACCGAATACCTTGGCACCACTCAAATCGTGACACTCGACACGCCCAATGGTGAGATCAAAGCACGTATCGCGTCCGACCAACCCGCAAGCGTCGGCGAAACGGTCGGCCTTGGCTTCAATGGCCGAACAGTGACGTTGTTCGACAAGGCATCCGGCCGCGCGCTGCGGTCGGAACTCAATGAAGGAGTGCTCGCCCATGGCTGAGGTGCAACTGAGCGGCGTCTCCAAATCTTTTAAGTCGACAAAGGCCGTGATTGACATGGACCTGACCATTCCCGATGGCGCGTTTGTCGTGCTGCTTGGGCCAACAGGGGCGGGTAAGACCACGACCCTGCGCCTGATCGCGGGGCTGGAAAAGCCGGACACGGGGGACATTCACATTGGCGGCGCCTCCGTAACGGATCTGACGCCGGCGCAACGCGACGTGGCGATGGTTTTCCAGCAATACTCGCTCTATCCGCACATGTCCGTGCGGGACAATTTGGCCTTTCCGTTGCGCTCGCCCATTCTGAAAACACCCGAGGACGAGATTGCGCGCAAGGTGCAAGAGGTGGCCGACGTGCTGCACATCCCGCACAAGCTCGACAATAAGGCAACCGAACTGTCGGGGGGCGAAATGCAGCGTGTGTCCATCGGGCGCGCGCTTGTGCGCGATCCGCAGGTTTACCTGATGGATGAGCCGCTTAGCTCGCTCGATGCCAAGCTGCGCGCGGACCTGCGGATCGAGTTGAAACGCATCCATGCAGAACTGGCAGCGACGCTCCTTTACGTGACCCATGACCAGATCGAGGCGATGACCATGGCCACCCATGTGGGCGTGCTGGACGAGGGCCGTTTGGTGCAGTTCGGCACCCCGCGCGACATCTACGAAAACCCGCGCACGGCCTATGTAGCCGCGCGTCTAGGCCAGCCCCGCATCAACCTCCTTCCTGTTGGTTTGTTGGGAGAGGACGCGCCTGCGGGCGCGCATCAAGTTGGATTGCGACCTGAAAACATCCGGCATGGATCGGGCCGTGATGCTCAGGTTGTGCGCGTGGAACACCTGGGGGACCAGACACGGTTGCACCTGAAAGTTGCGGACCATGATGTCATCACTTTGACGGATCCACATACGTCGTTGAACGCGGGCGAAACGATCCAGATTGCACCGGAAAACCCCGTCTTCTTTGACGCCGCAGGCGCGCGGATCACCTGAGAAAGGACAAGCACATGACACAATTCGTCAATGCGAAAGAGGATTTGGTCAAGGAAGCCATTGACGGGCTGCTGGCCTGCTCGGGCGGGGCTTTGACAAGGCTCGACGGGTATCCGCATATCAAGGTGGTTTACCGGTCTGACTGGAGCCGTGATCGGGTGGCGTTGATCTCTGGCGGCGGCTCGGGCCATGAACCGGCACATGCGGGCTTTGTGGGTCCCGGCATGTTGACCGCCGCGGTCTGTGGAGAGGTGTTTGCCTCACCTTCGGTCGAGGCTGTGCTGGCTGGTATTCTTGCCGTGACTGGAGAGGCGGGTTGCCTGCTGATCGTCAAGAATTACACCGGAGACCGGTTGAATTTCGGCCTCGCGGCAGAGCGCGCCCGCGCGCTGGGGCGCAAGGTCGAGATGGTGGTGGTCGATGATGACATTGCGCTGCCCGATCTACCGCAACCGCGTGGAGTTGCGGGCACGCTCTTTGTCCACAAGATTGCGGGTGCCATGGCCGAAGCGGGCAAACAGCTTGAGGATGTGGCGGCTGCTGCGCGTCGGATCATAAAGAATGTGGCGTCCATCGGCACCAGCCTCGACACCTGCACGGTTCCGGGGTCGCCCAAGGAAAACCGCATTCCCACCGGCAAGGCAGAGCTGGGCCTTGGGATTCATGGTGAACCGGGTGTGGAACAGGTCGACTTTTCGGGCGCGGCAGAGGCGATGGATCTGGTCCTGACCAAACTGCGCGACCATGCGCCCGATGGTCCATGTGTTGCATTGGTCAATAATCTTGGATCGACCACACCCCTCGAGATGTCCGTGCTGTGCCATAGGCTGGCACAAGCGGACATTGCCAGCCATGTCATTGGCCCGGCCTTGATGATGACATCGCTTGATATGCACGGGTTCTCCGTATCGGTTTTGCCCACAACGCAAGAGGATTTGGACGCGCTGGCTGAACCCGTCCCGATGGCGGCATGGCCGGGAATGCAGGCACTGGTGGATGTGCCCGTGACCGCTTTGCCGGATGGGTTGACCCCCATCGAACCCATCCCCTCTGCCAACGTGCAGACCCGGAATACGATTGATCAAGTCGCTGACGTCCTTATCGCGGCGGAAAGCACCTTGAACGAGTTAGATGCCAAGTCCGGTGATGGAGACACGGGCAGCACCCTCGCGACAGCGGCGCGCGCGCTCAAAGACCGGCTGGATGCAATGCCTCTGGCGGATCTCACCCAGCTTTTCCCCGCGCTAGGGAATGAGTTGAGCCAGACGATGGGCGGATCATCTGGTGTCATCCTTGCCATATACTTCAATGCGGCAGGGGATGCTTGTGCTGGCGGCGCACCAGTGCAGAAGGCGTTGGCCGAAGGCCTGAAGCGCGTGAGTGACGTGGGCGGGGCGCAGGTGGGTGATCGCACGATGATCGACGCGCTTGCTCCGGCGCTGGAGGCACTTTCAGTCGGGATAGATGCGTCGGCGACCGCGGCGCGCAAAGGGGCCGACAACACGGCACATATTCACCGTGCAAAAGCGGGGCGTGCGGCGTATGTGCCCTCGGAGAATTTGAAGGGGCACAATGACCCAGGGGCCGAGGCAGTAGCGATGGTCTTTGAAGGGTTGGCCAAAGCCATGAAAGGGTAGGCGCGGTTGAACAAGCAGGACGCCAAGACCGGTATCAAACCAACCGTCAATGACATCGCGCGCGTGGCGGGCGTGTCGCTTGCGACGGTTGATCGAGTGTTGAATGCACGGCCTGGCGTTCGATCCGTGACTATCGAAAAGGTCAACAAGGCCATTGCCGAGTTGGGTTACGTTCGTGACACGGCTGCTGCAAATCTGGCGCGCGGCCGGGTCTATAACCTGCTGTTTATCCTGCCGGATACGGCCAATGAATTTGTGGTGGCACTGGATCATCATGTGACCGAACAGGCCATCAAGCTACGCCACCAGAGGACAACGCTGGACACAGTGCGGGTCCCCCCCTTCGACCCGCAAGCCATTGTTCAGACACTGGACGATGTGGATGCAAACCGGACGGACGGGGTGGCGGTGTTCGGGCCAGAAACGCCATCGGTTCGCGATGCGGTCAGGCGCGCCCGCGCCCGCGGGATCGTTGTCGTCGCCCTGGTCGCGGATTTGCCCAGTTCCGAGCGTGACCACTTTATCGGCGTTGACAACGTGGCCGCTGGCAGAACCGCGGCACACCTGATGGGGCGCTTTGCCAGACAAAGCGGGCGTGTGCTGGTCATCACGGGATCACGGCTAGCCCGCGATCATCTTGAGCGGCGCAAGGGCTTTGATGCCGTCATGTCCGAACAGTTCCCGGAGTTGGATGTTGTTGCTTCGATCGAGGGACGGGATGATCCAGAGCTGATCCGCAAGATGCTGCCAGACGTCTTTGCGTCCTACCCTGACCTTTGCGGGATATATTCCTCAGCTGCTGGCAATCCCGGCCTGATCCAGTACCTGAGCGATAATCCGCACCCCGGTCTGACCGTCATTGCGCACGAACTTACACCCACTTCGCGCATCGCTTTGAACAATGACGTGTTCGATGCCATCATATCGCAGGATACCGGTCACCTTGTGCGATCTGCCATACGGCTGATGAAAGCCACGGCAGACCGTCAGCCCATTGATCACACGCAAGAACGCATTCGCATCGATATCTATCTGAAGGAAAACATGCCGACCCCCTGATCGGCATGATGGGAGGAGACACCATGAAAACTATCAAAGGTCCGGCGCTGTTTCTGGCGCAGTTTGCAGGCGATGACGCGCCGTTTAATTCTTGGGATGCCATCACCAAGTGGGCCGCCGATTGCGGCTACAAAGGCGTGCAGGTTCCCAGTTGGGATGGGCGCTTGATCGACTTGGCTACCGCGGCCGAGAGCAAGGATTATTGCGACACGTTCAAGGGGCAGGCCGCCGAAAACGGGGTTGAGGTGACCGAGCTGTCCACCCATCTTCAGGGGCAGCTGGTTGCAGTTCACCCGGCTTATGACGAAGCGTTTGACGGGTTTGCTGCTGAATCTGTGCGGGGCAATCCCAAGGCACGGCAGGCATGGGCCGTGGATCAGGTGAAACAGGCGATCTCGGCCTCGGCCAATATGGGCATCGGTGCACATGCCACGTTCTCTGGCGCGCTGGCATGGCCTTATATCTATCCATGGCCTCAGCGCCCGGCAGGTCTGGTCGAGACCGCCTTTGACGAGCTTGCAGCCCGTTGGCGTCCGATCCTTGATCATGCCGAGGAAAACGGGGTCGATATCTGCTATGAAATCCACCCCGGAGAAGACCTGCACGACGGGGTGACCTTCGAGATGTTCCTTGAGCGTGTGGACAATCACGCACGTTGCAACATGCTCTACGACCCGAGCCACTATGTCCTGCAGTGCCTTGATTACCTTGATAATATCGACATCTACAAAGATCGTATCCGGATGTTCCACGTCAAGGATGCCGAGTTCAATCCGACGGGACGGCAGGGCGTGTATTCCGGATATCAAAGCTGGGTCGACCGCGCGGGTCGATTCCGGTCGCTCGGTGACGGGCAGGTCGACTTCGCAGCAGTGTTTTCCAAGATGGCAGCCAATGACTTTGATGGTTGGGCCGTGGTGGAATGGGAATGCTGTCTGAAGCATCCTGAAGACGGGGCGCGCGAGGGTGCCCAGTTCGTGTCTGATCATATTATCCGCGTAACCGAACGTGCTTTTGACGACTTTGCCGATGGGGGCACAGACGAGGCGGCCAACCGCAAGATGCTGGGGATCGACTGATGGCAGACTGTATCAAGCTGGGCATGGTTGGTGGCGGCAACGACGCCTTTATTGGTGGGGTACACCGTATTGCCAGTCGGATTGACGACCGGTTCGAACTTGTGGCCGGTGCGCTGAGTTCGACGCCGGAAAAATCTCAGGCCAGCGGTGCGGCTCTTGGTCTGCCGCGCATCTATGACGACTACAAACAGATGGCGCAGCGTGAGGCGCGGCGGAAGGACGGAATTGACGCCGTCAGTATCGTGACACCGAACCACGTGCACTATGCAGCGGCGCGTGAGTTTTTGAAGCGCGGTATTCACGTGATCTGTGACAAGCCGCTCACATCGACTTTGGCGGATGCCAAGAAACTGGTGAAGGCCGCCGAAGACAGCGACGCGCTGTTCATCCTGACCCATAACTACACGGGCTATCCCATGGTGCGTCAGGCGCGCGAGATGGTGGCGAATGGGGACATTGGGACCATCCGTGTGGTGCAGGTCGAGTATCCGCAGGACTGGCTGACCGTCGAGCAGGATTTCAAGCAAGCCGAATGGCGCACCGATCCGGCACGGTCCGGTGCTGGCGGGTCTACGGGTGACATCGGCACCCACGCATTCAACCTTGCTTGCTTTGTCACAGGTTTGGAGGTCGACAGTCTGGCTGCAGATCTGGAAGCTTTCGTGCCCGGTCGGCAGGTCGACGACAACGGTCATGTCATGTTGCGGTTCGATGGCGGAGCCAAGGGGATGCTGTGGTGCAGCCAAGTGGCGCCGGGCAATGAAAACGCACTGCGCATTCGGGTCTATGGCGACAAGGGTGGCCTCGAATGGGCGCAGGAAGATCCGAACTACCTGTGGCACACGCCGTTTGGAGAGCCCAAGCGCCTTATCACACGCAATGGGGCTGGGGCAGGGGATGCCGCCGGGCGCGTCTCACGCATCCCGCCCGGGCATCCAGAAGGCTATCTGGAAGGGTTCGCCAATATCTATACCGAGGCTGCTACTGCCATCGCCGCTGTCAAGGCGGGCGAGGCGGTGCCGGAGGATGTGATGTATCCGACGATACATGATGGGCTGAAAGGCGTGCAGTTCGTATCGGCCTGCGTCAAATCCTCGGCCCGCAATGCGGCATGGGTGAAACTGGACCACTGACAAAACGGGTACAGGGGCGGCTTGACCCGCCCCGGCCCTTGGCATATCTCAACACCCGGAGCTGCGGGCGTTGTGTAGTGGTAAGACCTTAGCCTTCCAAGCTAATGACGCGGGTTCGATTCCCGCCGCCCGCTCCAACCCCCTCCCATGCGCTGCCCTGTCCACTTGACCTGACCGCTCGGGTGCGGGCATGTGCGCACTGCATATGTTGCCGGAGACCGCATGGCCGACCATACGACCACACCAGTGCCCCCCAAGACAGGCACGCCAGAGCGCGAAAAGTCCAAACAGCTTAGCGCTTTACGTGCGCTTTGGCCTTTTGTTCAGCCCTATTGGAAGCTAATGTTGGCCGCCATTGCGGCGCTGGTGTCCACGGCGATTGTATCATTGGCCCTGCCTTTGGCCGTGCGTCGCGTGGTGGACAATTTCAACACTGAACAGTCCGAGATTCTCGACCTTTACTTCCTCGCAGCCATCGGAATCGCCGGCCTTTTGGCCGTGGGCACAGCCGTGCGCTATATGCTGGTGACGCGCCTGGGAGAGCGCGTGGTGGCAGACATCCGCAAAGCGGTGTTCAACCGCGTCATCGGCATGTCGCCCAGTTTCTACGAAAATATCATGACGGGTGAGGTGTTGAGCCGGATCACCACCGACACTACCTTGATATTGAGCGTAATCGGATCGTCGGTTTCAATTGCCCTGCGCAATCTTCTGATCTTTATCGGTGGGCTTGTCTTGATGTTACTGACCTCGGCCAAGTTGACCGGGCTTGTGTTGTTGATCGTGCCTGCCGTCATCGTTCCGATCCTTGTGTTAGGGCGCCGTTTGCGGGTGCTGAGCCGTGAGAACCAGGACTGGATCGCCGCGTCCTCGGGTCGGGCGTCCGAGCAGTTGAGCGCGGTACAGACCGTGCAGGCATTCACCCACGAAGCGGCAAGCCGGGACATGTTTTCAGATGTGACCGAGCAAAGCTTTGGATCTGCCCGCAGGCGGATTGCGACGCGCGCCTTGATGACGGCAATTGTCATTTTCCTGGTCTTTGTCGGGATCGTTGGCGTGCTCTGGATCGGGGCCAATGATGTGCGCTCTGACACGATGACCATGGGCGCGCTGATCCAGTTCGTCATCTATGCGGTCATGGTTGCGGGTGGCGTTGCCGCCTTGTCCGAGATCATAGGCGAGTTGCAGCGTGCCGCCGGTGCGACCGAGCGCTTGGTGGAACTGCTGCAGACCACAGATGCAGTGCAGGATGTCGAGCAACCCTTGCAACTGTCTCAGCCCGTGTCTGGGCACATCACCTTCGATGACGTACGCTTTGCCTACCCGGCACGTCCGGCGATCAACGCGCTGGATGGCGTGTCATTGGATATTCGACCCGGCGAAACCGTTGCTTTTGTTGGTCCTTCAGGTGCCGGGAAAACCACCATCATCCAGATGCTCCTGCGCTTCTATGATCCGCAGGAAGGACGCATTTTGCTGGACGGAACTGATGTGGCGCAGATGGAGCGGGAAGCGTTCCGTCAACACATCGCCCTTGTGCCGCAAGACCCGATCATCTTTGCAGCATCTGCCGCTGAAAACATCGCCTTCGGACGTCCCGGCGCAATGCAAGCCGAGATTGTCGCGGCAGCACAGGCCGCTGCGGCGCACGATTTCATCTCGGCCTTGCCGCAGGGATATGACAGCCCGTTGGGCGAGCGTGGTGTCATGCTTTCAGGCGGTCAGAAGCAGCGCATTGCCATTGCGCGGGCCATTTTGCGGGATGCCCCGGTCTTGCTGCTGGACGAGGCGACAAGCGCATTGGACGCCGAAAGCGAACGCGCGGTTCAAGAGGCGGTGGATACGCTGGCGCAGGGACGGACCACACTGATCGTGGCGCACCGTCTCGCAACGGTCAAAAAAGCAGACCGCATCGTCGTTCTGGATCAAGGTCGTGTTGTGGCGCAGGGTCCTCATCATCAATTGGTGTCCGAAGATGGTCTCTATGCCCGGTTGGCACGTCTGCAATTCACAGACGGCGTCGCCGCAGAATAGCGCGGGCGCTTTGTGACCCTAGGTTACTGTATCTGACGCGGCGTCCCGGCAGGTCCCAGCTCCTTGCAATGCTTGAACATTGCGGCAATCCACCGCATCTTGTTGCGGAGGAATTATTGCGCCGTAACAAAAAATACATGGCGCTACAGGGAGGATGACCATGCCATTTGCCGGGATCGCGGACCGCGACGCCATTCAGAACGAGATGCCCTGGGAAGAGCGTGATGTCGCCAAAACCCTGTTCGGTATGTTGAGCAGAACGGCCGAGAAATACCCCAGTCACAACGCCATCAGCTACCAGATCTTTTCGGACCCCAAGTCCAAAGCCGAGACGCTGACGTGGACACAGCTTCAGGGCCGCACGGCGCAATGCGCCAACATGTTCCGCAAGCATGGCATCGGCCCGACCGACGTTGTTGCCTACATCCTGCCCAACGCAACCGAGACGGTTATCACGCTTCTGGGTGGTGCGACTGCGGGCATTGTGAACCCGATCAACCCGCTTCTGGACGCCGAACAGATCGGTGCCATCCTTCGCGAAACAGACGCCAAGGCCGTGGTTACCTTGCGCGCGTTTCCAAAGACAGACGTGGCAGAGAAGACTACCGAAGCGGTGAAGCTAGCGCCCAACGTCAAGACCGTGTTCGAGGTGGATCTGCTGGGCCATGTGTCCGGCCTCAAATCCTTCATCATCCCACTGATCCGTCCCAAGATGGAAAAGGCGTCAGGCGTTACATACCTGAATTTCAACGCAGAATGCGCCAAGCATCCGACAACGCTGCAGTTCGAGGATGTGCAGGAAGATCGCGTCGCGTGCTACTTCCACACCGGCGGCACAACCGGCATGCCGAAGGTCGCGCAGCATAAGTACTCCGGCATGGTCTACAACGGATGGGTTGGTGCGACCGTTCTGCTGTCAGCTGAGGATAACATACTGGCACCATTGCCACTTTTCCACGTTATGGCCGCACACGTGTTGCTGTTGGGCGCTGTTGCGTCCGGTGCGCATTGCATCTTCCCCACACCGCAAGGCTACCGGGGTGAAGGCGTCTTTGACAATATCTGGAAGCTGACCGAACGGTGGAAAATCACCTTTATCGCGTCGGTGCCCACGGCCATTGCGGCCATGATGCAGCGTCCGATTGATGCGGATATTGGCACCGTGAAATCGACATTCTCGGGTTCGGCCCCGCTGCCTCAAGAGCTGTTCAAACGCTATGAGAGCGCTGCAGGCGTGGAGATCGTTGAGGGCTACGGCATGACCGAGGCAACCTGCCTTGTGTCCGGCAACCCCATCGACGGCGAAAAGAAAATCGGCTCTGTTGGCATCCCGTTCCCCTATACGGACGTCAAGATCTACAAAGGCACGCCGGATGGTCCGATCGAGGCCGGTGTGGACGAGATCGGCGAGATTTGTGTGAGCAATCCGGGCGTCTGGGCGGGCAACACCTATACCGAGGCCGACAAGAACAAAGACTTGTATTACAACGAGAAATACCTGCGGACGGGCGATCTGGGCCGCTTTGACGAAGACGGGTATTTGTGGATCACGGGCCGCGCCAAGGACCTGATCATTCGTGGTGGTCACAACATCGATCCGGCCGAGATCGAAGAGGCGCTGCTGGGTCATGAGGCCGTCGCCTTTGCCGGTGCGATTGGTCAGCCTGACCAGCATTCGGGTGAGCTGCCGTGCGCTTATGTAGAGCTGGTCGACGGTGCGACGGTGACACCGGATGAGCTGATGGCGTTCTGCAAGGAACATGTGCACGAGCGGGCAGCACAGCCCAAACACATGACCATCATGGACGAGCTGCCAAAGACCGCTGTCGGAAAAATCTTCAAACCCGATCTGCGCAAAGAAGCGATCACACGTGTCTACAACGCGGCGCTGACCGAGGCGGGGCTGAAGGCGCAGGTTGTGGCCGTGACGGATGACAAGAAGCGTGGTTTGGTCGCGCAGGTCGCTGCCAATGGCGAGGGCGAGACGGCGATCCAGACCGTTTTGGGTGACTTTGTCCGTCCGTGGGACATGGCGTCCGAGGCGATGGCAGCCCAGTAAATCCTAACGCACCGTGCGGTGCGGTTTGACAACGTGAAAGGCGCGGAACTGCGAAGTTTGCCGCGCCTTTTGCGATCTTTGGACCCCTGTATTTGCATTGATTTTGGGATGTTCGAGGCATTCCGCGCATTTTTGCCGGGAAACTGCGCATTTTGCCCCCGAACGCCTGTTAATCTGCGCTTTACCAACGCCGTACAGTTAACCTTTGGTGACCCGCGTTAACGATGCGTTCATGGGTCGCTCAGACCTGACGGAGACGTGACCGCATGTCTGTTTGTTCTGTCCTATCGTTCTGCCAAGAGATGTCGGAAAAGGGGACAAGATGCCGAAGTCGAAAAAACGTGTGAAGGCGGCACCATCGAAGTCGGAGAAAAGTGGGTTGTCACGCCGGTCGGTGATGGGCGGTGGCGCGGCTGCCTCGGCCGTGGTTCTGGGTTTTGGGTTTTGGGGGGTGAGTTCGTTCCGGAGCTATGCGGCTGAGCATGATCTGACCCGCGTGGGCAAAGGCGACCTGGCGATCGTGCAGGTCCATGACCCGCAATGTCCCACTTGCACGGCTTTGCAAAAACAAACACGCAAGGCGCTGCGTGATTTTGACGATTGCGGATTGGTGTATCTGGTTGCCGATATCAAGACGCCCGAGGGCGCTGCCTTTGCCCGGCGGTTCAATTCACCGCATGTGACGCTGTTGCTGTTTGACGGGCAGGGTGAATTGCAGCGCAGGGTGCAGGGGATGCAGCAAGCCTCGGCTTTGGTCGAGGTGTTTGCAGATTACAAGGCGACGGCCTGAGCTGAGGACCTAGGCACGGAATCAAGCCGAAGGCGCCGTGCCAGTGGCGGCCCGTCCCGGCGGGCTGCCGCTACGTTTCCGTCGGCGCGCTGTGGACCTGTCATAGGCAAATGACCACGATAAAGTGCGCTGAAAGAGCGATAGAGCGGCACCCCACGGGCCACCACTTGCACGGCTTGGATTCAACTCAGGAAAGTTTTGCCCTTCATCGTGTCGGGGATGTTGGCACCGAGGCGATTCAGGATCGTGGGGGCCAGTTGCAACTGGTCGATCGCGGTGCCTGTGTCGGGGCCCTTAGCCTCTCCGAAATAGTAGAGCGCTGTTTCCTGCTGCAATGCGCCACGCCCGCCATGGTGCCCGCGGTCATCCTGCCCGTGATCGGCGGTCACGATCACCTCGTATCCCATGTCGCGCCAGCGCGGGATGAAGGGGGCCAGCATCTCGTCCATGACAAAACAGGCCTGATCCATTTCCTGACAATCGTGGAAGAACCGGTGCCCCATACTGTCGAGCGTACATGTGTGCAGCATGCCGTAGGTCAGGTCGAACCGGGTGCAGAGGTTGGTGAGTGTGCCGAAGAGGTCCACGTCGGACGGTGTCATCTGGTTGTTGGCGCCGTAGCCTGTCATTGTGTGAAAGCGACCGTGGTTGATCGTGTCGCTGGCTGGTTCGTCATATTCGATATCACGGATGACATCGAAGGGCGCGCGGTTGAAAAATTCCGACCAGAAGGAATGGGCGACGGCCCCCGTGGTGCCGCCTGCCTTGCGGACCTGCCCGAACACGTCCGGGTGGGTCAGGCGGGACACGTTGCCGTTGCCGGTGCAGCCATGTTCGGCTGGCGTGACCCCGGTGTGGATCGACGCATAGCAGGAGGCGGAGATTGACGGGATGACGCTGCGGTGTGTCCACGTCTGCGCGTCGCCGCTGTCCACCCAGCCTTCGAGATTGCCGAAGAGGCGGCGGAAGTTTCTGAGCGGTACGCCGTCAAGAATGATGAGCAGGAGTTTCTTGGTCATGGCCGGTCCCTTCGTGTCGGGGCACTGTAGGCATGGGGATATGTCTGCACCAAGACGTTGTTGCGCAGGTCAGGTTGCAGAATTGAAAGATGGGCCGGATCGGACGCGCTTTGCCAATGGCAAAGACGCCCCGCCCACCATCCCTTTTGGGGTGTCCTTCAGTTGCCTGCACTTTCCATCTTGCGGTTGGCGATCACGTCTTCGAGCCAGCCCAGTTTCATTTCCGGCACAGAGCTGAGCAGCAGATCGGTGTAATCGTCGAACGGGGGCGTGAGCACCTCGGACTTGGTGCCGTAGCGCTGGACCTTGCCCTGATACATCACGGCGATGCTGTCCGAGATGGCGCGCACCGTGGCCAGATCGTGGGTGATGAAGAGGTAGGCGACATCCTCGATCCTTTGCAGGTCGAGCAGCAGTTTGAGAATGCCGTCGGCCACCAACGGGTCGAGTGCCGATGTCACCTCGTCACAGATGATCAGCTTGGGTTTCGCCGCGAGGGCGCGGGCGATGCAGACCCGTTGTTTCTGTCCGCCGGAAAGTTCTGCCGGGTAGCGATCCTGGAAGCCCTTGCCCAGTTCGATCTCGTCCAGCAGTTCCTGTATGCGTTTCTGTTTCTCGGCGCCCTTGAGGCCGAAATAGAATTCGAGCGGACGCCCGATGATCGTGCCAACAGTCTGGCGCGGGTTCATGGCGGTATCCGCCATCTGGTAGATCATCTGCAACTCGCGCAGGTCTTCGATGCTGCGCGAGGGGAGGTCGGGGCTGAGCGTGCGGCCGGCAAAGGTGATCTTGCCTGCCGTGGGGGGCAGGAGGCCGGTGATCACGCGGGCGAGGGTGGATTTGCCGGAGCCGGATTCGCCCACCACCGCCAGCGTTTGTCCCGGGCTGATGTCGACGCTGACATCGTGCAGGACGTCGAAATTGGTGCCTTTGTAGCGGGCGGTGATGTTTTCCACCCGCAGGACCGGTTCGGTGGGTTGCTTTTCCTCGTGTTCGATAGAGCGGACGGAGACGAGCGCCTTTGTGTACTCTTCCTGGGGTGTATTGATGATCTGGTCTGTTGTTCCGTATTCGACCTTTTCACCGTGTCGCAGCACCATGATGTGGTCGCTGACTTGCGCTACGACCGCGAGGTCATGTGTGATGTAGAGGGCGGCCACTCCGGTGTCGCGGATCGCGTCCTTGATCGCCTTCAGCACGTCGATCTGGGTGGTGACGTCGAGGGCCGTTGTGGGTTCGTCGAACACGACGAGGTCGGGTTCGGGGCAGAGCGCGAGCGCCGTCATGCAGCGTTGCAGTTGCCCGCCCGAGACCTGGTGCGGGTAGCGGTTGCCGATGGTGTCGGGGTCGGGCAGGCCCAGCTTGGTGAAGAGTTCAACGGCGCGGGCCTGTGCCTTGGCTTTTGTGAACTTGCCCTGACCCACGGCCGCCTCGATCACCTGTTCCATGATCTGCTTGGCCGGGTTGAACGAGGCGGCGGCCGACTGGCTGACATATGTCACCTCGGCCCCGCGCAGCTTGCGGATGTCCTTGAGCGGTGCTTGCAGCACGTCGCGCCCGTTCACTTCGACGGAGCCTGCGGTGAGTTTTACGCCGCCGCGGCCATAGGCCATGGAGGCGAGGCCGATGGTGGATTTGCCTGCGCCTGACTCTCCGATCAGGCCGAGCACCTTGCCCGGTTCGACATCGAAGTCGACGCCGTGCACGATTTCGATGTCGTGGGGTTTTTCGCCGGGCGGATAGACGGTGGCGCCGATCTTGAGGCCGCGGACTTTGAGCAGTGGTGTTGTCATGTTGGCATATCTCCGGGGCTCTGCCCCGGACCCCGAGGTATTTTGGGCCAGAAGAAAGGAAGGGTTTGGGTCATCCGCGGCCCCCTTTGAGTGAGGTGGTGCGGTTCAGGATCCAGTCGGCAATGAGGTTCACGCTGATGGCAAGCGTGGCGATGGCCACCGCCGGGTAGAGCGCGGCGCCGATGCCGAAATTGATCCCTTCCTTGTTTTCTTTCACGATGCCGCCCCAGTCCGCGAGCGGAGGCTGCACGCCGATGCCCAGGAAGGACAGGGTGGAGATGAAGAGCACCATGAAGATGAAGCGCAGGCCCATTTCGGCCACCAGCGGCGACAGGGCGTTGGGTAAGATCTCGCGGAAGATGATCCAGCCGAGTTTTTCGCCCCTGAGCCGGGCAGCTTCCACGTAGTCCATGACGCTGATGTCTACGGCCACCGCGCGGGCGAGGCGGTAGACTCGTGTGGAGTCCAGAAGGCCCATGATGACGATCAGGGTGAGCACCGTGGCCTCGATACTCGACAGGATGACCAGCGCGAGGATCAGGGACGGGATCGACATGAAGAGGTCGACGAGGCGGGACATGACCTGATCGACCCATCCGCCCGAAACAGCAGCGAGGAAGCCCAGGACCGAGCCGGTCGTGAAGCTGAGGATCGTGGCGGCGGTGGCGATGAAGATCGTCGTTTGGCCGCCGAATATCATGCGCGTGAGCAGGTCGCGTCCGATCTGGTCGGTACCAAGCCAGTGGGCGGCGGAGGAGGGCTCCCACACGTCACCCACGGTTTCGGCCATGCCGTAGGGGACGATGAGCGGCGCGAAGAGGGCTGCGAGGAAGTAGGTGCCGGTGATCAGAAGGCCGATGGCGGCGGAGAGGGGGATGTTTTTTAGCATGTTATGTTCCCAGAATAGCGACCGGGTGCCTCCCCGCGCCTTTGCATTGCAAAGACGCTTGGTCGCACGAAATGAGTTTTCTCGGTGAAAAACTCATTTTGGGTGCCTCAAACGCGGGTTGGCGAGAATACTCACCACGTCAGCGACAATGTTCAGGATGATGTAGACGGCGGCGAATATGACGCCGCAGGCCAGCACGACCGGTACGTCCCGTTTGACCACCGCGTCCACAAGGTATTGGCCCATGCCGGGATAGGCAAAGACCACTTCGACCACGACGACACCCACCACGAGGTAGGCGAGATTGATCATCACCACGTTGACGATGGGGGCGATGGCGTTGGGGAAAGCGTGGCGGTAGATGACCTTGAACGTGGTCAGGCCCTTCAGTTCAGCCGTTTCGATATAGGCAGATTGCATCACGTTCAGGATGGCTGCGCGTGTCATGCGCATCATGTGCGCCAGAACCACCATCGTGAGCACCGCGACGGGCAGAGAGATGGCGTGCAACTGATCCAGCAGCGGCATGCCCGGTGATACCGAGGCGAATGAGGGCGCCCAGAAGAGTTTCACCGCGAAGAAGAACACGAGGATGTAGGCGATCATGAATTCGGGCAGCGAGATCGAGGCGAGCGTGATGCCCGAGATCAGCTTGTCCGGCCAGCGGTTCTGGAAGCGTACGGCGATCAGGCCCAGCAGGATGGCCAGCGGGACTGAGATGATGGCTGCCCAGAAGGCAAGGAAGAGGGTGGAGGACATGCGGCGCGCGATCTGTTCACCGATGGGCAGTTTGTTGGTCAGCGCCACACCCATATCCCCGGTGACGATGCCGCCCAGCCATTCGACGTAACGGGTGACGGCGGGGCGGTTCAGCCCCATTTCCTCGCGCAGGTTGGCGAGGCTTTCGGGCGTGGCGGATTGGCCCAGAATGGCCTGTGCCGCGTCGCCGGGCAGGATCTCGGTCAGGCCGAAGATCAGGGCAGAGGCCGCGAACAGCAACAACACACCAAGGGCGAGGCGCTCTGCGACAAGTTTTAGAATGGGGTGCATATGGTCGGGTCCTGATGGGACCGATGCCGCCCGGCTAAGGGCGTGCGTAGGGCCGTGAATTGAAAAACCGCGCCCGGTTGTGTGCGGGCGCGGTGTGATGTGGGCTTAGGCTTTCCAGGTGTACTTGCCGGTTTTCCAGTACATCTGCGGGCCGTTCGGGTTCGGTTCCCATCCCTGGACTGATGCGGAGACCGCATCCACAAAGTCGTTGAACATGGGCACCATCACGCCGCCCTCTTCGTTCATCATGCGACCCATCTTGGAATAGATCTCTTTCCGCTTGCCTTCGTCGATCTCGGCGCGGGCTTCCAGGAGCATGGCGTCGAATTCAGGGCGCTTCCAGCGTGTGTCGTTCCAGTCTGCCGTGGACAGGTAGGCCGTGGTGTACATCTGGTCCTGCACGGGGCGACCACCCCAGTAGGAGCAGCAGAATGGTTGCACGTTCCAGACCTCGGACCAGTAGCCGTCATTGGGCTCGCGCTTGATTTCCAGCGGGATGCCTGCCGCCTGGCAGGACTGCTGGAAGAGGGCTGCGGCATCGACCGCGCCGGGAAAGGCGCCATCGGCGGTGCGCAGGATGATGGGCGACCCATCGTGGCCGGACTTCTTGTAGTGCTCTGCCGCTTTTTCCAGATCAAAGCTGCGCTGCGGGATCGTTTCGTCAAAGAAGGGATAAGCCGCATTGATCGGCATGTCGTTTCCGACGGATCCATAGCCTTGCAGGATCTTTTCGACCATTTCCTCGCGGTTGAGCGCGTGTTTCAGGGCCAGCCGCAGTTCGTTTTCGTCGAACGGCGCGGTGTCCACGTGCATGATGAAGACGTAGTGGCCGCGTCCTTGGGTCGACAGTACGTTGACGGTCGGGGCACGGTCCAGCAGCTTGGCGATCTTGGGTTCCACGCGGTTGATGGCGTCGACCTGACCCGATTGCAGGGCTGCCGTGCGCGCGGTGGCATCGTTCAGCACGATGATTTCAACTGCATCGTAGTGGGCCACTTGCGTCTGGTCGCCGCCCCAGTAGTCCGCTTTGCGGGCGAAGGTCATGCGCACGCCGGGCTCATCCGTTTCCAGCGTGTAGGGGCCTGTGCCGATGGCTGCTGCCGGGTCGTCAAAGCCGCCGCCGGGTTGGATGATCAGGTGATAGTCCGCCATGAGGTAGGGCAGGTCGGCGTTGCCGACGCCCAGCGTCACTTCGAACACGTCGCCGTCGGTGCGCATGCTTTCGATGCCCTGCACGATGCCAAGTGCGCCCGATTTCGATTCCTCGTTCGAGTGTCGTTCCATTGTCTTGAGCACGTCGTCGGCGGTGACCGCCGCGCCGTTCGAGAAGGCGACGCCGCTGCGGATCTTGAACCGCCAGACTGTGGCGTCGTCCGAACCTTCCCAGCTTTCGGCGACCAGCCCCTTGAGGCTGCCGTCGGCGACCAGTTCGACCAGGGGTTCACCCCACAGGAAACCGCCAGCAAGCGGGACATCGGAGGCCCACGTGGCCGGGTCCTGGCTGTTGGTGGATTCACCACCCTGAATACCCATCTTGAATGTGCCGCCCGCGACCGGTGCGGCCTTGGCTTCGGTGGCGAGCATCGAGGATGCAACGGCCGCCGTAACGCCAAGGGCTGCGGCGCGCGCCATGAATTCACGTCGCGTCATCTTGCCTGCCGCCACCTTGGCTGACAGGTGTTCCAGTTCATTTGACATCGATTTCTCCCGGTTGGTCCCCTGCGCCTTGGCGGCGCGTTTCTTGTTTACGCCGTTAGCGTACCTATTTGATGACACCCCGCAAGGGGTAATCCGGGAATGTTTTCAGCATTGTGAGTGTCGGCGGCATGCGGCGCCTATAGGTTCCGCCGCGGAACCTTGTCGGTTATCTCGCGTTGGTAAACACGTATATCGTTCTCGAACGCGTCCAGTTTTGCGTTGAGGTGGAAGTGGGTGGCGTCGGACCACATTGCACACCGCGCCTCGGTGCGCAGGCGAATATCATCGCGTTCGATTTCGTCCGTCCAGTGGCAATTACCCCTTGCAGACAAGGGATCATCGGGATGGATGTCCCACCGTTCGCGGGCGATAGAGCCGTGGATCAGGCCGTGGTCCAGATCGCGAACCTTGCCGAAGTCGTCTTCGATGATCAGGGAGGTGACGCCTGTGACCATGTCGGTTTCCTGACGGCGGGTGTGAGCTTCGAGGCGAAGTTCTTCGGTTTGCCAAGGTGCTGCAGCGTCCGGTGGTTCGAAGTGGCAGGTGTCAGCGTCAGTCAATGCGTCAATCGACAGTGAACCCGCGTGCAGCGTGACGGTGGCCGCTTCGGGCGCAGGCCAAATCAGGGGCCAATAGGCCGTGGACACAGAAACGCGCATGCGGTGGCCTGCCGGTACAGAATACGCAATGTGATCCAGATGAAGGTAAACCGCTTCCCGCTGTCCGGGCGCCAATGCTCTGCCCAGGTGGTCCGCGAGGTTGAGAAGGCCATAAGTGATGCGCGTAGAGGCGCCGTCGGGATGTATGTGGTTCAGCCGCACGGCGATATGTGCGACGGGCTTGTCAGCACTCAGGTTCAGGCGAATGACCGGGGCACCTGTAATTACGAGTTCTGCACCCAGCGGCGCGCTGTCAAAGCTTGCGCTCAGCGCGTCGTCGCGCCTCTGATCTCCGGGCAATTCCGGGCCCAGCCAGATGGCGCAGTATTCCCCAGCGTCAGCGCCGGTGTCTTGGGGCGATGCGATCTCGCGCTGGATTGTGCCTTGCTCCGGGCCGAGGCCGGTGTCGGTCATGTACCAATGCTGTGTTTCAGTTTGCGGATCTGCAAGCCATCGTCCACGCCGGTTGGTATACCAAGTGGCCGGTCGAATGCCGTCCATGAGGTAAGTGCGCAGGTCCGGGTCATCTTCGACCCCGGTGTCCGCGTCTTTCAGCCAGCGATCCCACCACCGCAGCGCCTCTTGCAGAAAGCCGATGCGCGGTTCGGGGACGGCGAAATGTGGGTACTTGTGCACCCATGGACCGATGATGCCCTTCGCGCCGGGCAGGTTCTGCACGATCTGCGGCACGGCGTTCTTGTAAGCGTCGCCCCAACCGCCAACGGCCAGCACCTTGGCCTTGATCGTGTCGTAGCTCTCGCAGACCGAACCGTGTTTCCAATAGTCGTCCCGTGTCTGGTGACGTAGCCATGTGCTGGGCAGGAAGGGTTCGTTTTCGAGCCGCTCCAGCCACATCTCGCGCCAGTCGGGCCGCAGGGCCGGGTCGGGGGCGCGGGACGAATAGCTCCACATCGTGGCGCCCCAGCCGAGGTTTTCGTTGAGCAGACAGCCGCCCTTGTAATGGATGTCATCTGCAAAACGGTCGACAGTAGAACACAGCGTGATGATGGCCTTCAGCGGCTCCGGCGCCATCGCTGCGACCTGAAGGCTGTTGAAGCCGCCCCAACTGATCCCCATCATGCCAACATTGCCATTGCACCACGGCTGGGCCGCCGCCCACCTGATCACCTCGACCGCGTCGTCAAGCTCCTGTTGCGTATATTCATCTTCCATCACCCCGTGGCTGTCGCCATTGCCTCGCATATCGACGCGCAGACAGGCATAGCCGCGCTGGGCGAAGTAGGGATGTGTGAGCGCGTCGCGGGCGCAGGTCCCGTCGCGTTTGCGGTAGGGCAGGTATTCGAGGATCACCGGGACCGGATCGTCACCTGCGTCAACCGGGCGCCACATCCGGGCGGACAGGCGGGTCCCATCGGCGAGGGTGATGCCCAGATCAGGCTGCTCTTCGATCTCGCGGAGTGCGTTTTTCATGGACGCACGGTGAGCCGCGCCATGCGAGACTGTCAAGCGGCAGAGGGGGCCAGCCCCCTCGCGCTCACGCGCGCACCCCCGAGGTATTTTGGGCCAGAAGAAAGAGATTGTTAACCTGAACAGGTCATGTAGCGCATACGGTACAGGCGGAGGCGCCGATGGCCGTGCCAGGAGAAGGGGTTACCTTTCTTCATGAGGGGAGGGCCGGGCGCCTTCCCCTTTCTTCTTCTGGCCCAAAATACCTCGGGGGAGGCCATAGGCCGGGGGCAGCGCCCCCTGAAAATATGTCGTCGCGCAGCGGCCTTTGGATCACGCCTTGTATGCGATGAGCAGGTCCATGACATTCGTGCCCGTAGGGCCAGTGATGACAAGGCCGCCGCGGTCTTTCAGCCAGGGATAGGCGTCGGCGCGCGCAAGTGCGTCTGCGCCGCTGTCTGCCCATGTGGTGCCGTCGATCAGGGCACCTGCCGCGTCGGTGGGGCCGTCGGTGCCATCTGTGCCCGCCACGAGGATGCGCAACCCTTGGGTCCCGGCGATCTCTCGGGCAAGCGCGAGACCCAGTGCCATGTTGCGCCCGCCTTGTCCCGGATTGTCAGGCAGTTGAACGACGGGCTCACCACCGAAAATATGCAGGCCGGGTGCGGCATCTCGCAACATCTGGCCGAGGCGCGGCGCGAGGTCCGTGACATCGGCATAGAGTGTTTCGCTGTTTGTCAGCACGGTCACCGGGCTGGCCTTTGCCACCGCCTCCCGCGCGATGGCGTTGCTGGCGATGATGTGCGGTGCGAAGGTAAAGCCCGGATCGGATGGCGCGTCCCCGATGCCGGAGCCGATGGTGCCCAGGCTGTCGCCCTCTACATCCGACAGCGCCAGCGTTGTGACATGTGCCCCTTTGAAGCGGGCCAGCAGTTTGCCGCCCTTGATCTGTGACCGGGACGTGCGGTGCGCGTTCATGTCTCCGATCGGCGCGCCGGAGGCCAGAAGTGCCTGCGTTTCGGCCTTGAGTGCGTCCAGTGTCATGTCGCCTGTCGGAACCTCTGCCAATGAGGACGCCCCGCCTGAAACAAGCATGAGGAGATGACTGCCGGGTTTGCAGGACTGAACCGCATCGATCAGGGCCTGTCCCGCCGTTACGGAGGCCGCATCCGGCACCGGATGGGCGGCCTCGATCACTTGCGCCCCGGTCGGTGTTGTTTCGGCGTGGCCGTATTTTGTGACGATCAGGCAAGGCGTATCAGGCCAGGTTCGTGCCGCGGCGGTCGCCATGGCGGCGGCGGCCTTGCCGACAGCTATGATCCTATCAGGTGCCTGCACGTCTCCGGCGGCAATTGTTCGGCTGACGGCGGCATCCCCCCCGACGGCATTCACACCCGTATACCAGAGGTTGAGAAGATCAGGTGACTTGGGCATGGGGTGACCTCGTTGCGGCAGTAAGTGAGTCCGAATCAACACAATATGTACCTGGAAACGCTGGAAATTGTGATCGGTTGAAAAAAAGACTCTAGCCCTAGAATCATGATTCGCTTATCACTGCCTGCAGAACAAGTGGTCAGCACGGCAAACAATGTCGGCGGCGCGTTACCTGAAGGGACTGCACCAAAGCGGTCTGGGGCGAGAGTGGTGGTACTGAGATGAAGGCGATTGATTTCGTCGTCCGCGATGGCGCGGGCGCATTGCAGCGTGGAGTCGTGCCCATTGATGGCGCTACAACGGTTTCACTGGCAAGCGGGCAGGAGATTTCGTTCAACCTGCGGCAAGTAGATCTGGCAGGTCAGCAGCGCAGCGGCGACGATCTGATCATCACCCTTGTTGATGGGCGCCAGATCACTCTGGAAAACTATTTCAATGATGCTGGCGATGCGAACCGGCTGTTCATCTCTGCCGATGGCTACCTGAACGAGGTTGCGTTTGTCGAGACCGCTGACGGTGAACTGTTTGCCCAGTTCGGGCCAACTGAACAGTGGGGCAAGTGGAGCCCGTCGGACGACCTGATCTATCTGGGCCGCACGGAGGTGGCTCAGGCCGCTGTCGCTGACGAAGAAAGTGTGTCGATGTTGGGCGCGACCCTTCTTGGCGGTGGTCTTTTGGGGGGTGGCGCTGCGGCGGCTGCCGCTGTGATTGGCGGTGCTGCCGTCATCGGTGGTGGTGGAGGCGGCGGCGGTGTTGGTACGCCAGCTGACACCCCGGCGGACCCGACTGTAGACAATGTGGGCACATCTACGAATGTGGGTGGCGACGACACATCAACCCACCGCTTTACCGTGTCCGGCACTGGTGAACCCGGTGACACCGTTCAGGTGACGGCTGGTGGGCAGGTTCAAACTGTTACCATCGCCGATGACGGCACATGGTCGGTCGAGTTTGCTGATGGCACGTTCCCGGCGGATGGAACGGTGGAGACATCGGCGCTCTTTACCCATGCGGGTGGCGGGACGACCACAATTGCCGGCCCGGTTTTTGTCATCGATACAACCCCGCCCGAGGTGGCCGTGACCGAAGGGGTCGACTCGGTCGGTCATATCGTAAACGGCACGGAGCTGTCGGGTGGTGTGACACTTGAAGGCACCGGCGAAGCGGGTGCAACCGTCGCCATCACCGTTGCGAGTGTCACGCGCACGGTGACCGTGCCCCAGGACGGCACGTGGGAGGCCACGTGGCAACCCGGCACGATTGCTGACGGGGAATATTCAACCGATGTTGCCATCGTGGCGACGGATGCCTTTGGCAACAGCACGACCGTCAGCGATACGCTGGTCGTTGACACTGTTGCTTCGGTAACGATGGAGACTGCGACGGTCGAGACGGACGGTGTTGTCAACGCGGCAGAAGCCTCGGATGGCGTGACGCTGACCGGCACGGCGCAGCCCGGATCGACGGTCGAAGTGACCTTTGGCAGCGTGACGCGCAGCGCAACGGTGGATGCTGCGGGCAACTGGTCGGCTGTGTTCGTTGCCTCTGAAATCCCTGCGGGTGAGACTGAGGTTGCCGTGACGGCTGTGGCAACGGATGCCGCTGGGAACAGTGCAACGGCAACCGGGTCGGTCACTGTCGATACGTTGGTCAATGCGCTGGGCTACACCTCCACCGCGGGCGGAGACGGGACAATCAACGCGGCTGAGGCGGCGTCGGGCCTGGTGGTCACGGGCATCGTCGAGCCGGGATCGACTGTTGTCGTAGCTCTGGGCGGTGTCACTGCGAATGCCGTGGTTGCTGCGGATGGCACATGGACCGCAAGTTTTGCGCCGGGGCAGGTGCTGGCCGGGACCTACACGACAGACATGGTGGCAACAGCCACCGACGCTGCGGGCAACACCAGCAGTGTGACCCAATCGGTGAATGTCGACACGCAGGCAAGTGTTCTGACGCTCGACGGTCCGGTTGAAGGGGATGACATCATAAACGGCGCAGAGGCGCGCGACGGGGTGGTCCTGTCGGGCACCGCTGATCCCGGTGCGCTGGTCAACGTGACGTTGCACGGTGTCACGCATCAGGCGGTCGCAGGCACCAACGGTGTCTGGCAGGCGTTCTTCAACGCGACCGAAGTGCAACAAGGCACCTACGATGCGCAGATCACGGCAACCACAACCGATGCAGCCGGAAACACGGCCACGGTGACGGATACGGTGCACGTGGATACACGTGTCGACAACCTGTCTGTCGCGGCGGATGTGATTGAAGGCGACAACGTGATTTCCGGGGCTGAACGGGCCGATGGGGTTGTTGTCAACGGAACGACAGAGCCCGGATCGACTGTGACAGTCACCTTGGGCAGCCAGACGGTGCAGGCCATCGTGGATGCCAACGGCAACTGGCACGCGCCCTTCGCGGCCTCGCAAATTCCCGAGGGCGAATACACGACAAGCGTATCTGTCACCGCGACCGACCTTGCGGGCAACGTGGCCACGGTGTCGGACACCGTGCGGGTCGACACGCTGGTCAACCAGCTTGATATCCAGGACAACGTGACCGCTGACGATGTGGTCAGCGGGGCCGAGGCGCGCGAGGGCATCAACCTTGGCGGACAGGTCGAGCCCGGCTCGACCGTCATGGTCGATTTCAATGGCACTGTTCTGGCGGCAACCGTCGATGCGGCCGGAAACTGGTCGCTGGATATTCCGCCATCGGCCATTCCCAGCGGAGAATATGACGCGGCGATCACTGTCATGGCGACGGACGCTGTAGGCAACACAGAAACCCTGAGCGACACGGTCCGCATCGACACAGAAGCGCCCGATGGTCCTGTCATCGCCAGCTTTACCCGTGATGCGGATGGTATCCGCGGTATCTCGACCGAGCAAAGCGATGGGGATCTGGCCGTGGCGCAGGTCAACGCGGACGGGTCGATCACGGATGTGGCGGCAACACAGATCGATATTGATGTGCTCGGCGAAACGAACTTCCAGTTCCAGACCGATGTACCAGATGGTTCGCACCTTGTGGTGAGCAGCGCGGATGCGGCGGGCAACACCGTTGGCACCTACGTGGTGCTGGACGATGAAAGTGCCAATTCCACCGTCGATCTGGGCAACCCGGATTTGGGCAACTACCAGATCGAAGCGGTTGAGCTGCAATTCGCGGAAGAGGCCAACCTGACGATCACCGAAGCGCAGCTGCTTAGGCTGTCGGACAGCACCAACACGCTGACCATTCATGGCGGCAGCGACGACACGGTGACCATCGCCGGCGCCACGCGCACGGGATCGACCACCGTGGATGGTCAGGCCTACGACATCTACAGCCTTGGGGCCGAAGGCACGATTATTCTGGACGACGATATCGCAGTCAACACGGGCGTCGTCTAGGACACTGACAAAACGAAATTTTCACTGGGCAAGAGCAACTACAAAAAACAATCGAGCACACTCCAGAATGATATGAGGCGCGGACCGGGGTCCGTAACCGCGCCCACACAACCCAACGATAATAACCCGAAACGGGACAGGACTATGGGGCAAGGTGGTATCAAGTTTGCGGCGTTTTTCGCCGCCGTCTCGCTGACTGCGGGGTGTACAGAGGATATGGGCGACGTGCCCTTTGTTTCCCGATTGAACACGGGCGTGGTTGACACTGCGGCGCCCGTATCCCAGGCCGCGTTGCGGGCGACACCCACGAAACATGATGAAACACTGAATACCGAAAGCCCTGTCATTCAGGGCTTGCTGGCGCGCCAGTCCGTGCTGCCTGTGGGCAGTGCCTATGAAACAGTTGCCACTTCAGTCTTGGCCGCCAATGCGCGGGCGGCTGAAACAGAGCTGCGGGCTGCGCGCCTGCGTGCGTCGGCGGCATCGAAGAACTGGTTGCCGACCATTGGACCGCGCGTATCGCTGAACTCCTTGGGTGACGTGATCACGCAGATCGTTGTGGATCAGGTGATTTTCGACAATGGTCGCAAGAAGGGTGAACGCGCCTTTGCCAAAGCCGATGTCGAAGTGGCGGCCGTGGCGCTGGCCGAAAACACCAACGCCCGGGTGGCCACGGGGCTTGGTCTGTATCTGGACGCCGTTGAAGCGCGCGAGAGTGCAGCCGTCCACCGCGCGACCCTGCGCGAGATGGAGCATTTCGAATACATCATGTCTGAGCGCGTCCGGGGCGGCGTGTCCGACATGTCGGACCTGAACGTGATCCGCCAGAAATTGGCTGAGATCCGGGCCGCTATCGCTGCCAGCGATGAAGCGGCGGACACGGCCATTGCAGAGTTGAACGCGATGTCGATCCAGCCGCTTGATGATGTGCGCGGGCTGGAGGCGTTGACCGTCAGCGGCACAGCCTCTCAACCCCTGTCCGTCACCCGCGCCGAAGCTGAGAAAGAGCGCAGCATCGCGCAAGCCCAGATTGATCGCGCCAGCCAATTGCCGGGCATCAACGCGCAGGCCACCGTTGGCGAAAACAGCGGGGCGGGGATCACGGCGGGGGGCATGTCGCTTGGCCTTGGCACCGGCGCGCGCCTGCGGGCGATCGAGGCCGCCAAGGAAGCTGCTCGCCGACAGGTCGCGCAGGCGAATGAGGATGCCAACCGCACATTGCGACGGCTTGAGGGAGAGGTCGCTGCGACCGCCCGTCAAGCGGGTGAGGCGCGCGGGTTGACCGCGCAGGCCAAGGCGAACCTGGACCTGTTCCAGGAACAATATCAGGCCGGGCAGCGGCAGGTCATGGACGTGGTGGGCGTCTATGAAACCTTTGCCGCGCGTCAGGTGTCAGAAGTGCTGCTGAAATACGAAGCCATCCGGCTGCAGGTCGAACTGGCCCGCGTGCAGGGTGTGCTTGCGGACGGAGAGCAGATTTGACCGACAAGCGGCCCTTTACCCTGACCATCACCAATGGAAATCGCGCGCAGATCAAGGCAGCCCCGGTCAAGGAGGCACCGCGCGCGGACAACACCAACCGGATGGCCGACCGACTGACTGCGCGGGCGGATATGGCGGTTGCCTATGCGGGGTTGCTTGGCGTGTCCTCGGCCCGGTCCGACATGGTGGAGACGATGTCGCTGCAATCGCGGGAGGGGGCCAGCGACAAGGTCGAGGCCAGCGCCATTGCAACCTGTTTGCAGGCGGCTGGATTGCGTGCTCGGGTCCAATCGGTCAAGACGCCTGTGCCTGATCACTGGCCTGCGCTGGCATACATGACCAGTGGTCAGGTTGTGCTTGTCGTTGGGCAGGATCGGGATGACCTGATCATTTTCGACAAGACCTGCCCGGACAACCGGGCGCACGTCCCCCTGGCCGAATTCACGCCGTTTTTCGCGGGTTTGCTGGTTAGAGCTGAGGCACCGCTGGAACGTGTGGCTGAGGTGCACAAGACCTTTAAGGTGACAAACCATTGGTTTTGGGGTCAGTTCCCGCGCTTTCGCAAAGCACTGGCCGAGATTGCGTTGGGGTCCTTTGTCGCCAACCTGCTGGCTGTCGCCGTGGCGCTGTTTTCGTTGCAGGTCTATGACCGTGTGATCCCGCATCAGTCCGAGGCGACGTTGTGGGTTCTGGCGGCGGGCGCATGTCTGGCCCTGCTGCTTGAGGCGTTCATCAAGATTGCGCGGGCGCGCCTGATGGACGGGGCCGGGCGGCAGATCGAGCTGTCAGTACTGACGCTGTTGATGCAGCGGGTCATGGGCATGCGGTCGGATGTGCGGGGGCAGTCACCCTCGATGACCTTTTCGGCCATGCGCGAGTTCGGGTCGGTGCGCGAATTCTTTACTGCGTCGACCATCGGCACCATTGCCGACATTCCATTCATCTTTGTGTTCCTGCTGCTTGTGGCGTCCATCGCGGGTCCCGTTGTGTGGGTGTTGATCCTTGGCGGTATCTTGATGGTTGTACCGGGGTTCTTTCTGCAAAAGCGGATGCTGCGGTTGACGCAAGAGACGCAAGGGGCCTCCGCCAAGTCATCGCGCCTGCTGCACGAGGCAATCTTTGAGCGGGATACGGTCAAGACGCAGCGCGCCGAGGATCGCGTGATGCGCCTGTGGCAAGAGCTGACGACCCTAAGCGCCATGAAGTCGTCCGAGCAGCGGCGGCTGGCGTCCGTTCTGACGTTCTGGTCACAGGGCATGCAGCAGATGACCTATGTGGCTGCGGTGATTGCGGGCACCTATCTGGTTTTCGCAGGGCAGTTTACCGTCGGGTCGATCATCGCCGTGGGTATTTTGACCTCGCGTACGCTGGCGCCGCTGACCCAATTGGCGGGGACCATGGCCCGCTGGGGCAATGTGAAGGCGGCGCTGGATGGGTTGGATGCTATTGCCGAGGCGCCGCAGGATGTGGATGAAAGCCGGACCTATCTGCGCCGAGACAGCCTGAAAGGCCATTTCGAACTGCGCGAGGTGCAGTTTCAGTACGAAGACGATGGCGCGCCGACGCTGGATATTCCAGGCGTGCAGGTCATGCCGGGCCAGCGTGTGGCCGTTCTGGGATCGAACGGGGCGGGCAAGTCATCGCTTTTGAAGATCTTGTCGGGCGTCTATGCGCCCACCAAGGGCCGGGTGCTGATCGACGGCACGGACATGGCCCAGATCGAGCCGCGCGACCTGCGTCGGTTGATCGGCTATCTGGGGCAGGATGTGCGCCTGTTCTCGGGCACGTTGCGCGACAACCTGAATCTGACTTTGCTGGAGCGCGACGATGATCGCCTCTATGCCGCACTGGATTTTGCGGGGCTAGGGCAGTTTGTGAAGGCGCACCACAAGGGGTTGGATCTGGAAATCCTTGATGGCGGGCAGGGCCTGAGCATTGGGCAGCGGCAGTCCATTGGTTGGGCGCGCCTGTGGTTGCAGGACCCGGCCATCTGCCTGCTGGACGAACCCACGGCTGCGCTGGATCAGATGCTTGAGAGCACTCTGGTCAGTCGGTTGGAGACATGGATGAACGGTCGCACGGCCATCATCGCCACGCACCGTGTGCCGATCCTGTCGCTGACGAACCGCACCCTGATCCTGCAGAACGGGCGTATGACCCTGGATGGACCGCGCGATGACGTTTTGAACCATATCGGCAAGACCGTTCCGTTGAAGGGCAAGATCGCATGAGCATCGCGGGCACCAATCTGAGCGGTCAGCTTGAGGCTGACATGAAAGGCCCGTCGCTGGTGGTGTGGCTGAGCGCGGGCGCCGTTCTGGTGTTTGTACTATGGGCGGCCTTTGCTTGGGTGGATGAGATCGTGCGCGGCTCGGGAGAGATGATTTCATCCTCGCGCCCGCAGATCATTCAGAACCTCGAAGGGGGCATCCTGGCTGAACTGGCTGTGGCCGAGGGCGATGTTGTCGAGCGCGGCGATGTGTTGGCGCGGTTGCAGGGGACACAGTTTCAATCTCAGGCCGACGATCTACAGGATCAGATCACGGCGCTGGCCGTGCGGCAGTTGCGCCTTGAGGCCGAATTGGCTGGGCAGTTCGACTTTGCCGTTCCGGGCGGGCTGGAGCGGCAGATGCCGGGGCTTGTTGCGTCGGAACGCTCGCTTCTGAATGCCCGGCAGACCGATTTCCTGAGCCGCCGCGAGGGCGCGCAGCGAGTGTTGGATCAGGCCGCGAAGGAACGTGCGCTGCTGGAGGACCTGCTGGAGCGCAAGATCGTGGCCCTGATCGAAGTGACCCGCGCCCGCAAGGCCCATGCGGATGCTCGGATCAAACTGGATGAGATCATCACTCAGACTGAACTGGAACGCGCGCAGACTTATTCGGATACGTTGAAAGAGCTGGGTACATTGCGCCAAACCTACAAGTCGGCTCAGGATCAATTGAACAGGACTGTGTTGGTCAGCCCGATGCGGGGCATTGTGAACAATTTGAGCGTGACGACCATTGGTGGTGTCGTGCGTCCGGGCGAGGAAATTTTGCAGATCATTCCACTGGATGAAGAACTGTTTGTTGAGGCGCGGGTGTCGCCCAAGGATATTGCAGGGGTGCGTCCGGGGCAGGAGGCCAGCGTGAAGCTGAGCGCCTATGATTACACGATCTATGGTGCGCTCAAGGGTGAGGTGAAGCTGATCTCGGCCGACACGTTCAAAGACGAGCGCAAGCCGGATGGTGATCCGCATTACAAGGTGACAGTGCGTGTGGACATGTCTGCGCTGACGGAGCGGCAGAAATCTGTGTCCATCCGTCCGGGCATGCAGGCCGAGGTCGAGTTGCACACGGGGTCGAAGACGATTCTGCAATACCTGATGAAGCCGCTTTACAAATCGCGCGAGGCGTTCCGGGAACCGTAGGGTCGGGTGGGCTTCGAGCCCAAGGTGGCGAATGCTGCGCGACGCATGAAGGTTTGCTGTCACCTAGGCTTTCTCGTATTGTATGACCGATCATGTCTGTTTCCAGAGTGATGATCATTGGTGGGCCAGGTTCAGGCAAAACCTGGTTAGCTAAGCGAATAAGCAGCCAACTGGATCTGCCTGTCTACTCTGTTGATGACGCAGTCTGGGATTGCGACGGCAATTTGAGACCGGAAACGACAATAGATGCACTGGTCCGCGCACAGATCTCTAAAGAGCGGTGGATCATTGAGGGTGGCAACACACGTACATATGAAGAACGGGCGTTGAGATCACACCTCATCATAAGGCTGAACCCTCCAGTCTGGCGTCGTTTCATAAGAGTTTTGCGCCGAGATGGTCCGAAGTTTTCCCTGCTTTTTTGGACATTTGGATACGACAAAGTCTTTGGGGATAAGGATCAGGCGATCCTACGATCTGCAAAAGACATCGCAAACTGTGTTGAACTTAGGTCCAGCAATGACAGCAAAGCTTTTCTTAGCAAGCTTGCTGCCGAACAATCGACATTGGCGTAGCTGCAGCGAAAGCTAACTTCGTCCCGCTTTTGTACAAGCTGCGGCGCGAACTGGTCGATGAATGCGATTTGCGGGCCGCATCCAATCAACGCAGATCGGCCCTCAACACGCCCAGAACGTCTTGCAATCCAGGCCCGAGCAAACATGCGAGGTTGTTGTCTAGCGATCATATCAGATCCAACCGTTTTCACGCAGCACGGACAAACGAGACCTGGCAATTGGAACTTGTTCGCCATCTGACAGAACTATTACCTTGTCGCGTCCTCTCGTCTTGATGTGCACAACTGCCTCTGGCGAAACCCACCATGACCGATGAACCTGCAGGCCGGACGTGTGCGCCAGGAGAGCAACGGCGTCTTTCATCCGCCCTCTGACAAGACAGCACCCCTCTTCCAATCTGAACTCCAGATAATGATCGTAAGCCCTGACAGCCATCACCCCCGATTTTGGCCAGTCCGACGTGGCTGATGCACCCAAATTCTTGTCTATGCTGATATGAGCCTCGACTTGCCGTTCATTGCCAAGTCTTTCGGCGTTGTCACGCCTCTGATCGAACAAGATCCAGATCAAGACCGTCACACCAGCCAATGGCAGCACCGCTGGAGAAAGAAAAACGATGAATTCCAGCATGGGATCAGGGTCTTTTGGCAGCAGACCGATAACCTTCATGCCATGAATTTCAAATCCGGCAACAACGTTTGTCGCCAGCATCGAACCGAGTGCAGCCAGTGTCTGGGAAATCCATCCATCCGACATGGCCCATAAAATGAGAGCTCTGAACAGGATCGCCTGTGCCACGACAAGCACCTTGATTGTCGTCCATAGGATCAGGCGATGATCGAGGCCAAGCTCACCGGTGTCATAGGCACCTGCCGCCGAGAACAAAAGCGCAAGCGACAACGCCATCACACTGCACAGCACTACACAGTTTCGCGCAGCTGCACGCGAGCGAGGGATCTCCCGAAGGTCCGGATGATCGGCATAGTGCACGTCGCCGACTGGTTGCTCTGACAAGTGAGTATGTCGGCCCAAATCGTCCATCCTTTCGAGCGGGAACAGCGTGTAATATGTTCCGCGCGTTGGCGCGGCTTATGCGTTAACGCGTGTTGTTGGTAAAAAGCCTGACACCCGGCAGGCGCGCGAGGCTCTTTGGATCGACACGAAAGACAGCGTTTGGTGCTCCGGCCGCCGCCCATACTTCGTTGTACTTTAGGAGCGCACTGTCCATCCAAGTGTCCAACGCACACAGATGCCCAATCGGTGCAACTCCGCCAATGGCAAACCCGGTCTCGGACCGCACTCGCTTTGGATCTGCCCGCTTGAGCGGTTCGCCGAAGTCTGCGGTGGATCGGTTCAGATCGAGATCATGGCAACCACTGACAAGGACCAACTTGAGTGCTGAGCTTTGTGTCCCCTCGAAGACCAGCGACTTTACGATCTGTCCGACTTCGCAGTCACAAGCCAGAGCTGCATCCGCAGCACTTCGTGTTGTCTCTGCCATTCGTCGCACAGTCAGATCGAGACCGAGGGAGTGGGCGGCATCGTGAACGCGTTTGATACTTTTTGACATAAGAATCCTATTTTAATTTTTGTATACAAAAATATTTATTGAAGACATTTTATCCCTCGTGCAAGGCTGCGAAATGACTTAGTGAGCGGATCATGGCCAAAACAAGCACACGCAATGGAGCGCGCACGCTCCAGATCGCAGAGGAACTCAGGCAAAGCATTGTCCGTGGCGAGTTGGCGCCCGGTACGGTCCTTAGACAGGAAGACCTGGCCAAGAGATTTGAAACAAGCAGAACGCCGATCCGGGACAGCCTGCGTCTGCTGGAACGGCAGGGCCTTGTCTCTGTACCCACGAACAAGGGCGCGGAGGTCACCCTACTGAACGCAGATGATTTTGCGGAGATTTCGGAGATGCGGGCGCTCGCCGAACCTTTGGCACTGCGGCACGCCATTCCCAACCTTACGAACCGGCACCTTGAGGTGGCAGAGAGAATTCAAGCCAAAGCGGAGACGGCCTCGGTCGAGACATTTTCGGACCTGAACAAGGCATTTCACGCCAGTCTTGTTGCGCCATGCAACCGGCCCCGGCTGCTGGCGCATCTTGCCGGCCTTAGTGATCTCAACGAGCGTTACTTGTCGTATGCCGTGACGACATTGGATTACGTGGCGCGGTCCCATGACGAGCATCGCGAGCTCCTGCAGGCATGTTTTGCGCGCAATGCAGATCAAGCCTGTTCGCTGTTGGAACAGCACATCAACGACGCGAAAAACTCGCTACTGGCTCGGATGCAAGACGCGCGGGCGGTCATCCATGACGGGGGCGATGACATCTGCCCATCCTGATTCTCGAAGGGCGCGTCGCAACAGTTTGTCCGGAAGATGGGGTGGTCGCCAACGGCCCGGCGACAAACTGCCCATCCCGTGCCGGGCATGTCACGACAATTACAGACATTTCACGCCTTTGATGTTCTCTCTGCGCGTCCTCTAGCGATAGCTTGCGTCATTATACCTCGCGTCTCCGGCCGCCAGTCGTCCATGTGCGAAAAACATGGACGCCTGCGTCCCGAGACACATCGCCCAAAATGGAGCCGTGTCATTGTTGATCGCATTTCGAAGATATTTCGCCAGCCCGTCGTTTGGTATCCGCCCGATCGCCGCCGCGCTGGTCGTATTCAGCACCACACCGCAGCCGCTCTTGTCACAAGATGCAGCTGAGACGCCTCTACCTCAACGCGAGATTGCGCTGAGCTTTGATGATGCACCACGGGGCGACGGCCAGTTGCTGGACGGGCGTACAAGAACCGTCATGCTCATCCAGGCGCTGGAGAGAGCGGGTGTCGAAGGAGCGGGGTTTTTCGTTCTGACGGGGCAAATTGCTGAGACCGACGGCGGATCAGAACGTATCACAGCCTATCAAGCGGCGGGTCATGTGCTAGCCAATCACACGCACACACATCCGTCCCTCAACAGGACGGAGGCCGACGCATTCCTGGCGGATGTCGACCTGGCCGCGGAGGTGCTGTCGGAGTTCGGTGGTTCTATTGACCTGTTCCGCTTTCCCTATCTGCGCGAAGGTGACACGACGGAAAAACACGCTGCGGTGCGCGACGGGCTTGCGGACAGGGGGCTACGGAATGCCTATGTGACCGTTGATAACTATGACTGGTATCTGCAGGCCTTAGTCGACGAGGCGGTCAGCGCAGGGCACCCGCTGGATCACGCGGCTCTGGGACAGCTCTACGTGGATGTCCTTGTTGATGCCGTCGAGTTCTACGATGCTGTCGCAAAGCGCGCTCTGGGTCGATCGCCACGGCACATTCTTCTCCTACATGAAAACGATCTGGCAGCGCTTTTTGTCGATGACCTCGTGATCCGCCTAAGGGAATTGGGTTGGACCATCATTTCCGTGGACGACGCTTACGAGGACGACATTGCAAATCAGCAGCCCGACACGCTGTTCCACAACCAGGGGCGGGTGGCTGCTTTGGCCCATGCGGCCGGGGTTCAGCCCAAAGAACTGATTAATGTCACCGAAGACGAAAGCTATTTGCGGGCGCTGTTTGAAGATCACGGACTTCTACCCAAGCCAGACAGCCCCGGGAGCGATTAGGTCACCGCACCAAAGAACGCGTACCGCCCCGCCCGCGGTGACCGTTCGCGACATGAGATGACATCTGGCGCCCCTCGGGCTTTCGCAACTCGCATTGGGCGGGTTAGTCGCCAGCATCGATAGATTTTGCCTCACGGATCAGTGCCTTTGCGCGCACCCTCACAGGGGCAAGAGGAGCCTGCTTAACATGAAACCCATCGCCCTCGCTGCAGCTATTGCCTGCGCCATCCCGTTTGTCGGTCAAGATACATCGCTTGCACAGGATCGGCGTGAGGTCCCGCCGTTTCGGACATATGGTGCGGTGTCGGATCAGGCCCATGCGGACAGTATCGTCCAGTTCCTTGCGGCGTTCAGGACCGCTTGGGCCGGTCAGGATATCGATGCGCTCACCAGGCTGCATGCCTCCGATACTGAGTGGATCAACGCTTATGCGCGCATTTTTCAGGGACGCGCGCCTCTCATGAATTTCCTGCGCGACAGTCTCTTCCCAACCTTCGGGTCAGAGGTTTCCCAAACCGAGATGCAGGCGCTGAAACCCATTTCCATCCGCTATCTCGGCGAATACGCAGCGGTCTTGCATCTCTATGCCGATAGCAGGCGCGGCGCATCGCGCAATCCGGGCGAAGATCTGCGTCGCACGCATATTCACCTCGTACTCAACCTCGACAGGCAGGGTTGGCAGATCGTTCATACCGCCATCATGGATGCACGATGACATCAGGATAGCCGTCGTCCTCGCAAGATACCGTCACAGCGACCCAACGAATTAACTATGTCAGAAAAAGGAGAGATTGATATGCGATTACAGGTATTGGCCATGGTCATTCTGGTCTGCCAGGCTGCCAGCGCTGCTGCGTTAGAGGTGATAGAAGAACGCGACGATTGGGCAGCCTTCTTTTCGGATGCAGGTGTCACCGGAACCATTGCCGTCATTGACGAGCGGGAGGAAGGAGCTGTCTTTGTTCACAATGCAGACCGCGCGAAGCAGCAATTCTTACCGGCGTCGACCTTTAAGATCGCCCATACGCTCTTTGCTCTGGATGCCGGTGTCATCGAGGATGAGTTTCAGACTTTTCCCTGGGATGGCATAGAGCGGTGGTATGACGCGTGGAATGCCGATCAAGATCTGAGGTCTGCGATGCGGCATTCCGCCCTGTGGCTATATCAGGAATTTGCCAGAGACATCGGAGCAGAACAGGAGCGCAACTACCTACAGCGCGCGGCGTATGGCAATGCAACCATCGGCAGCAAGGTGGATGAATTCTGGATCGATGACACGCTGCGTATCTCGGCCTTGGAGCAGGTGGCATTCCTGCGCAGTCTTTACCACAACGAACTGCCGTTTTCGGTGGCTGATCAGCGTCTTGTTAAGGCTCTGATGATCAATGAGGCTGGTTTGAACTGGGTCCTGCGCGCCAAAACAGGTTGGGGTGTACGATCGAGTGGGAACCTCGGCTGGTGGGTCGGTTGGGTTGAAACGCCCAGAGGGGCGGTGTTCTTCGCGCTCAACATTGAAATGCCCCAGGGGGGCGACGACGCTTTCAAGCGCAAGGGCATCACACGGGCGATTTTGCAGGATCTTGATGCACTTGATCAGGAAAAAACAAATTGATGCGGGCATGGCTCTTATCATCAGGCCCGGCGTTCGGCTCAAGTAAACTGCTCAGGCCAGCTAAGGAAATGCACGATGGACAGTTCCGGCCCAAGGAAAGAGATATCCTACTACACACGCCTCGGAGTTGCCTTCGGGGCGTGTTTCGGCATCCTCGGCGGCGCTGCTTTCGGCGACGCCAGCACGTGGATCGCGCTCGGCCTCGGGTTGGGGGTGGTCATCGGCAATCGTTTCGGAGTTTGGAAGCAAAGGCGGTCAACGGACGAGGGAGAATAACCATCTCGCGATGTGAACCGCATTCACTGCGGTCGACGTTGCTGTTTCGTCAAACCGCACGCCACGCATTTAAGATTGACCAAGGTCGAACGTCCTGTTTTGTCCGCGGCACGATCATTGCAGGCTTCGATTGAACTGTAACAATCAGCTCTTTGATCTCGACCGTGTAGCCGATTGAAGCGCTCAAGCGCTATCCGTCATGTTCCGCGCTCTTGTATGCTGTAGGTCAGATCCACCAAACCGGACTGAAATTGCTTTGAACCCTCGAGAGTCAAATCGATATCGTGCAGGAGGTCGCCGAAAATTCGGATCCCTTCGCCAATCAAGATTGGGACGATCGTAATCTTCATGTCGCAAATGAGCCCCGCCTTGAGAAAGGATTGGATCACGGCGCCGCCATCGACGTAGGCACGTTTGACATTCCGCGCGGACAAGGTGCTCATAAGTGCTTGGGGCGCAAGGCTACTGATCTCGACCTTTTCTACTAGTGGCGTGGGAATATCCTGCTGATCAAGTGTTTTGCTGAGCACGATGACCCGTTTTTCGTATGGCCACTGCTCAAAATCCAGAACGGTTCTGAACGAACCGCTGCCCATGACAATGACGTCGACACTTCTCTGAAACTCTGCAAAGCCGTGATCTTCTCCGTCAGTTTTCTGCTTCATCAACCAGTCGAGTGAATGGTCTTTGCGAGCCACAAAGCCGTCTAGGGTCATCGCCATCATTATGTGTCCGGTCGTCATGAGATCATGCTCCTTGATCATGTGATTGGGTCTCGACTATTTTCGTGAGCTTTGCTTCCTCAGGCTTCCCGGTTCGGCTCAAACTTCAGTTGGGTGTTTTGCAATGGTTTCTTTTTTTGGCCGTGTTTGAACCAGCAACGTCAATGACAACCTTGCCGATATGCTGTTGAGCGTCGAGCCGCGAAAATGCGGCTCGCGCGTCCTCGAAATCAAATCGTTGCTCGTCCAGAACGGGGTGTAAGCCATTGCTGTCGAAAAAGGCCATTATGTCTCTGAGCATGCGCGCGCTTCCAACATAAATGCCGTTCAACGTGACGGATTTGAAGATGATGCTTGTCGGATCTACCGCACCTTCGACGCCGGCAAGAACCCCGACTGCCGAGATACGCCCCCCGAAGGCAACTGCGTTTAGGGACCGTTGAAACGTCGGAGCGCCACCGACTTCGACAACGACATCCACACCCACCCCTCCCGTTAGTTCGAGCACTGCACGGTCCCAGTCTTTGACCTGTCTGTAGTTGATGACGTGATCCGCTCCGGTTTCTTTCAGAAAGGTTTCCTTCATCTTGCTGCCGGTCAACGATACAACGGTGGCACCCATGGCTTTCGCGATTTGCAACGCAAACATCGAAACGCCACCGGTGCCCATGGTCAATACAGTATCGCCCTGCTGCAATGCTGCATTTTCAACCAACGCATTCCAGGCGGTTGCCCCCGCGCATGGGAACGATGCTGCCTCGGCGAAGTTGAGAGTTGACGGGATTCTGACAACAGCATGCGCGGGCAGCCTGACAAATTCACTCAGCATGCCGGGGCGTTGGTGCCCAAGCGATCTCTCATCGCCATTTGGGTCTCCATCGCGCCAATCTGGAAAGAACGCTGCTACAACCCGTTCACCAATCTCCAGTCCGATTGCGCCAGAGCCTTTTGCAACGATACGCCCGGCGCCATCGGACAGCGGCACATGCTCGGCACCGCCGTTGTCGAGCGGCAGCACACCGCGCGCTAAGACAAGATCTTTGTAGTTCAAAGCTGCGGCTTCGATCTTAATGATCACATCAGTTTCGTTTTTGGGAGCTGGGAAGTCCCCATGCCGCATCTTCAGGTTTTTGATGCTGCCGACCGGCTCAAGTGCGTATTACCGCATGGCAAGGTTCCCTTCTCACTTTGCTGCTGCAGAAAAGTAGATCGGCGAACGTTGACAAAGAAGACGCGGGTTGTTCACTCAAAGGTGTCGATTTGGTTGACAAAGGGGCTGGAAATGGCGCTGAAAACGAAAGTGTATCTTGCGCGTACCCTGATTGCTGCTGTCGAAGGTGGTAGCATCGCCAACGGGGCACGAGCGCTGAACATCACGCGAAGTGGGGCCAGCAAGAATATCGCCGCTCTGGAAAGCGCCTTGGGTGTAAAGCTCTTGAATAGAAACGCGCGCAACATGTCGTTGACCGAAGCGGGCGAGACGTATGTGCAGGGCGTCAAGTCCGCACTTGACCAGATCGAAAGCGCCGAAAGCGCGGTCTCGCAGTATCGCGCGGAACCGTCTGGCGTGTTGTCTATCGAGTCGACGATCCTGTTCGGGCGGCTTTATCTGGCCGAAATGGTGCGCAAGTACCTGCGCGCATATCCCAAGATGAGCGTTGATCTGCGTTTGAATGACAGCGCGCCGGACGTCACAACAGGCGAGGTTGATCTGTATTTTCGCACCGGACGGATCAAGCATCTGGACATGATCGCGATAAAACTGATGGATATATATTTTCGAACCGTGGCGTCACCTGAATACATCGAGATGTTTGGAGTACCTGCCACGATCGCATCATTGGCAGATCACAACTGCCTCAACTTCCGGTTTCCATCTGATCACTCGATCTTTCAGTGGCGACACATGATGGAAAGCGAAGCCGTTTTTCAGAACTTCAACGGGAATTTCATCTCGACGGACGTTGCAGAAATTCACGGCGCCGCCCTGGCCGGAGAAGGTATCGCTCAACTTCCCAATCAACTCGTGGATGAGGACATTCATTCGGGCAGACTTGTTGAGCTGTTCCCAGACGCGGCATTTGCCTCCAACGCCCTCCATATGTGCATTCCTTACAACCGCAAATCCGATCTGAAAGTGACAAGTTTCAGGGCGTTTGTAGCAGATCACAAGTTTTGAAAGGGTGTTTGTCGGATGTCCGCCGCAAACGCCTTGTTGTTTGATACCGGGCGCCGGAGTGATCCTTGATCCACGGTCACTCATCCTTTGTAAAGAGTGGTTCCCTCTATAGCATCTTCTTTAGATTTCCGTAGCGGCGCCTACTGACCGGGATTTCGGTGCCATCGTCGAGGGTGCAGACATAAGCGCTGCCAGAGCGACGAACTTTTCTGATGTGCTTGAACCTGACCCAATGCGACCGATGGCATTGTATCCCTCGGAAGGTACTGAGTGCGTTCACGCAATCAGCAAAGGCCAGTTTCAGTGTCGCAGTTCCTTGGGTGGTTGTGATGGTGACATAGTGATCCTGGGCTTCGGCCTGCATGATGTCATCACCCAGTTGGTGGGGAACAGAGGGCAAGACGCTGCGCAATGTGGGCTCGGGAAGATGTCGGGATCTCATGACTTTCCGGTATCGCTCAGCAATGTCCGCTGCGCGATAGGCAAATATTGCGACCAGGGCGGAGAGTCCCAGAGACGGCGGAGCCAAAGCCACGAGTTCCGACAGGTAGAGGCGACCAGCACCAGCTGCCGTGATACCAGTAAAGCGCACACCTTCAAGCAGAGCTTCGGCAGCCAAGGAAAACGGCACGAGTAGAAATGGCAAAATGCAAACAGCAAGGATCAGTGGCCATGGCATCTTTGCACCCAACAGAACGCCGAGCGCCGTCGTACCTGCAAGCAAGCAAGCAGCCACAAAAAGATGGGTGAACCAATGCACCGCCGACAGCCAAAGCGGAAATTGCGCGGTTACAAGAGGATCAAGGCTTGTAATCACAAGCCCACCAATGGCTGAAAACGCCACGCAGTATTTGGTGAGCTGCCGCCACGAGGTGTCTTGCGAGCCGAAAAGCGTCAGCAACACTGCTGAAAGCTGGCGTACGTCCCTATCAATTTGGTTGTCGCTGTTTTGCATCGCACTTGGTTCTCATCTGGCGGTTCAATTCGCCCAACGTACGGAGTCGCCACGCAAGCTAGAATGGCAAATTCGCGAACGGTAACAAAACGACCGTTCGTGAATGGCTGCCGACCGCTGACGCATTTTTCGGCCGACTTCGAGAACTTGTTGTTCTCAAGCCCCTCCATCTTTCGCTGTTTGAGCGCGCGCCAATTGTTTGGACGTATCGCAAGACAAATCAAACACTAAGAAGAGGATGCTCCCATGTCGGGACCTTACAAAATTTCGCTGCCGTTTTACAGCGCGCTGGTGTTGGCAGCACTGTACGGGCAGCAGGTTTTTGCAGATGAAACTGGACGTGACCTGTCAGGTGTGATCGGTATCGGGTTAAGCTCGGCACCGGAGTTTTCTGGATCGGACGAAGACGAGACGAGCATCATTCCGATCATTGATCTGACCTGGCGTGACCGCTACTTTCTGAACGAACGTGGGCTTGGGTTCTATGCGCTCAGGAATTCGGGGCCACAGAATTTGTCGCTTGGCTTTTCCGTTGGCTACGATTTCAACGAACGATTGGCAGAGGACGACGCTCGCTTGACAGGTCTGCGGGATGTGGAAGCTGGCGCCTTCATATCGGCGCACATGGAATTCCAAGTGGGTGTTGCTGCTGTTGAACTGGAAATCAACCATGGGATCAGCAGCGACGGACATGAAGGAACCCGCGCCATCGTTGGAGCAGAGTTTGGCCGGACAGTTGGGGAGCGATTGCAGCTCTCGGCCAAACCGTTTCTGGTTTGGTCCGATGCATCCTATGCCAGCGCATTTTATGGTGTCAGCGGGCAAGAGGCTGCGGCATCCTCATTTACCGCCTATGATGCCGGGTCTGGTTTCGAGCGCGTCGGGATTGAACTGCAAGCCTCCTATAGCCTGACATCCCGAACCGGGCTTTTTGTCAGTGTGGAGCACTCTCAACTGCTGGGCGACGCAAAGGACAGCCCGATTTCCTTCGACAACGCTCAGACAGGGATCTCTACCGGCGTTTTCTTTCGCTTTTGATCACTGGTTGGTGCGGCGGGTCAAACGGTCGCCGCATCCGACGCCAATTATTCCATGACATACATCGAGGTTCGACATGAGACCTGTTCTGTACATCCCTGTTTTGGCAGCTCTAATCCCGATCGCGCTTGTCTTCGGCATCCAGGACGACCCTGAGCGCACCAACCCTATCTCGGCGGAAGCAGAGATGTTGAGGCCCGCCATTTTGCCCGTGACCCAAGGTTTTACACTTGCGCTTACACAAGACGAGGCAGGGAGGCCCGCTCCGCTTTTGGTCACGAACCTGTCCGGAGCGGAGATTTCCGCGATTGATCTGACCGAGCACGGTGCAGAAAACACCAAAGATCTATTTGGTGCGATGCGGGACGTTGGAGAGCGGCAGCTCGCAATCCTGTTTCGTCAGGCGCAAGAACCCGGTAACGCCGATCTGACGCAATCCTATGGGTTCGATGGGCTTTTGTCTGTTGCCGGTTCCGAGAACCGGCATGTGGCCTCAGGCACCAATTTTGTAGAGCACGCGGAGGAAACCCAAAGCCAATCCGTCTTTAACTTTCCAAAGTTCGGCCAACCGACCCCGCCAGTCACGGAAGTGGGACACGCCCCCGGAGTGCTGCTCGATTACGAGGTTGAGCTGTGCATGCTATTCGACCGCAGCATTGCCACCATTGATGACTTTGACGAGGCGGAAAAGGGTCTGTTTCTTTGCGGTGATTTTACCGATCGCGCGGTGTTGTCCCGGATGATCGACGTCGACAACTTCGATTCAGGTTCGGGGTTCAGTGATGCCAAAAGCGGGCCTGATTTCTTTCCCACCGGCGGCTTTCTGGTGGTGCCCAATGATTGGAAAAGCTTTGTCGACAACGAACGGATCGTCACCTTTCGCAACGGTCAACTACGTCAGGATGCACGCGGAGGCGAAATGATCCTCGACTTTCGTCAACTGACCGAACGGGTGCTGGCAGATGCGACGTCGACCCGGTTCGTCTATCAGGGACGCGCTCATACTCTAATAGAGGATCGCAGGATAAGCCTGGGCCAGGTTTTGATGTCAGGTACACCCGAAGGAGTTATTTTCATGCCTCCGAGCTGGCGGCAAATGACCCGGGGGATCATTCGATACCTGTGGTCCGGTGCGTTTCTGAACGGAACTTCAGGATACGAAGGTGTGGTCAATTCCTTTATTCGCGATGAGTTGGAATCCAAGAGGTTTCTCCAACCTGACGAGCAGATCACCTATGTGTCCGCCTCTATGGGCACTGTAAGTGTTACAGTCGTTGGGGATGATGGCGACGCCACAGGATTGCAAACCGCGTCCTCACTACCAGTTGAGATCGAGTGGAACGACCCCAGCTGACTATCGTAGCGTGCCGGTCAAACGAGCAGTTTCATTTGAGGTGCAAGCAGTGGCGAAAGTCTTGATCCTAACTTTCGAAACCAAAGGTAATGGCCAACCCTACGTCGCCATCGGAAGCAGTTTGGAGACCAGAGGACACGATGCGACGCTGCCAGCCGGCGTAGGGTTTTGTGATCTGCTTGGCGCGCATGAGTTTGTCTCGAAACCTTTGTCCATCCGTGTTCGCGATTTGATGGATACGCTTGAAGTGCAGTCCGCGCTTGTCCATTGGCTTTGCAGGCTCAAAGCCATGTGCAGCATGAAGGGAGTGTTGAACAGGCAACTCAGTAAGATGTGGTAGGTCACACAAGAGGTTCAATCAGATCTGGTCATTTACCTCTCGGTGTGCCGCAACTTGCTTAGGCGACCGGTGCCACTGCAGTCCCGAGCTTTCTGCGGCTGACCTTTGTTGTAACGCGGGATTCCCAGCCATTCTGGTTCCAACATTTCCGCTTGGTTCAACGGGAAACAAGTTGGTTGTTCTCGCAATTGCAACGCTAGCGCGGGTCAGTCTGACCTTTTTCTTGTATGGCTGTTTGGCACTGCCAGCTTCATTTGCTTACTATGGTAGCGAATGGCATCCCCGCTAAGAACAACGCAGCAGTGCCAATTTCAGAATTCGTTGCCTGCCGATACAAAGCACTTGGATTTTCTGAGTTTGCAGCAGATTTCGACGATCATCTCTACTCAGCAACACAGTCTTGGCCAGAAGCGCAGAGGCTTCAAGTATCGCGCCGGTTTTGACCAACGCGTGCCACCCACTTTGCTACAGATGCGCCTTTTTTGCGCCAGCAACACGTTGTTTTTCTGCAGAATGGGCGGAAAGCAGTCATTCGCTTCGGCGGCAATGACGCAAGCAACCGCTGACCAATGTGTATCCTTATCACACTGGCCCATTGATTGGTTGGCACGCCAGCTTCAGATTTAAGGGAACTTCCAGCAGCGGCATACATTCCCGCAACTGGCAATATCCATTGCTCCACTTTTAAACGTACAATTCAACTTCAGATTGACGTGCTGTCCGCCAGTGTGATCCACGTATCCAAGATGTCTTTAACAGGCTTCTTTGTTAACAAGTTCCGAGGATATTATGTCGAGTATCACAATCACCCTTACAGATAACTCTGGCCTGACCGCGCCAACCGGCACTGTTTATGTCGCTGGCTGGATCAATGGCGGCAGCGCAGATTTCAAGGTTCTGGGCAGCGATGGTACATTCGCTCCGCCCACGTCTGGTACCAAAACTCTATCTTTTTACGAGGTGTCCAGCATCCCTTCCGTTGTATTGACTGACAGCACCAACGGCAATGATCGGCTGTTGTTCACAGCCTGCCCAAACGCTCCGGCCGCGCTGGACCTCATCGCCAACAGCAGTGGTGTCTATGACGACGTCATGATGTACACGCAGTACCCCTATCTTCCGGCACCCGGCGTCGCCCCCGGGGGTCCGTATGACGTGTTCGAATTCGGAATGAACGCAGCCTTTGACCTTTCGTCTGTAAATGGCTTTGGGTTGAACTTGCGCTTCTCCGTACCTGCGAATGGCAACAACCCGGCACAAAGCTATGGCGCACAAAGCGGTGTAACTCGCAAACAGATAGGAGAGGCATTCACCGCATTTCTCGCCAATCAATCCGGCATTCCGGGGGCTTCTGCGTTTTCCGATCTGCTGTATGATGGCGCGATGCCAAACAGCACATACACACCGCCCATGGTGGACAGCCAATTCTTTGCCATTGCCGATCCCAACGATTTTCTGGCAGCGAGCACCGGGAACTATGTGAATTCCACCACAAGCGGCTTGCAAACTTATTGGACCCCCACGCTTCAGGCCTTCTTTGCCGCAGGGAACACACTGGCCATCAGTGTCCCGGTCGCCGGCGATCCCGGCAATATCTACTCTGGCTCCTGCATCACCCACACCAACCCGCACACAAACACAGAGATGTTGGCCTACAAACTGACCAATTCCAAAGGTGACAAGACATACTATTTCTACAACCCGCTGGGCGCCGACCCTATCAATTCCCCCAATGACCTTCAGGGCGCACAGTACGTGTTCCAACAGGCCTTCACCGACACGTTGACGCCCGGCATCATCGGCGAAAGCGAAGCGATGCTGGTTCAGGATACGATTTGGGAAGCCATCTGTCGCGGCGTCGTTATGAATGGCACATATGCCGACGCCTTCCTCACAGAAGACGCGCAGTTCAGCACCACGGCCTGGAACAATCCTACCACGTGGTATGGCGATTCTGCCCCCAGTCACCTCTACGCAAAATTCCTTCATTGCAGTGACGTGAACGGTGACGATCATCGGACGAAGGGCACAGAACCCATCATGCTGGGCGGTGCAGCCTATGGCTTTTCCATGGATGAAACCCCGATGGGTACATATTCCGGTCCACAGGTGCCATCAAAGACCACATACAATATCAGCTCTGGCACGGTCGCGTTGACCGTCGGGGCATGGACCTAGCTGTCCCGAAATCCAGATGACTTGTCTCCGGCCCGACAAAATGGGCCGGAGACGTACGACATCGGCACGTGGCGTCAATCCATCGCAATCGGGTCCGCGCGTCTATACAATGGAACGGACACCCGATAAGGGGCGGTCTTTAACCTTGGCTGATGCACCGCCTGCAATACCGCAGCACTCACATCGCCGGGCCGAGACAAAGAAAACGCCGCCGTGAAACAAACCATCGCCGACGCGCTGGCCCGCAAGGGTTACGACACGCTTACCCCGGTCCAGCAGGCCGTCACAGAACCCGAATTGGCTGGTCGCGACCTTTTGGTTTCGGCGCAAACCGGTTCGGGAAAAACCATCGGGTTTGGCCTTGCCATTGCGCCTGAACTGCTGGGGCCAGAGGACACATTCGGGCCATCTGGCGCGCCGGTGGCCTTGGTGATTGCCCCGACGCGGGAACTTGCACTGCAGGTGAAACGGGAGCTTGGTTGGCTCTACGCAGACGCAGGCGCCTTCCTGACATCCTGTGTTGGCGGCATGGACATGCGTGACGAAAGACGCGCATTGGCGCGGGGTGCACATATCGTTGTGGCGACACCGGGGCGGTTGCGCGATCATATCATGCGTGGCTCCATTGATTTGTCTGCCATCCGCGCCGTGGTTCTGGACGAAGCGGACGAGATGTTGGACCTCGGGTTTCGCGAGGATCTGGAATTCATTCTGGATGAGACACCGGCAGAGCGCCAAACCCTTCTGTTTTCGGCCACGGTGCCGCGCGCGATTGCCAACCTCGCAACACGCTATCAACGGGACGCGGAACGGATCAGCACCGTTGGTGAACGGACCCAACACGCCGACATTGAATACCGCGCAATGATGGTGGCCCCGCGTGACGGCGAAAACGCGATCATAAACGTCCTGCGCTATTATGAGGCACCAAATGCGATCGTGTTTTGCAACACGAGGGCTATGGTGGCGCGTCTGACGGCACGTCTGTCCAACCGCGGATTTTCAGTTGTCGCCCTGTCCGGAGAGTTGAGCCAGGGCGAACGCTCGAACGCCTTGCAAGCCATGCGCGACGGACGCGCCCGAGTATGCGTCGCCACCGATGTCGCCGCGCGCGGGATCGACCTGCCAAACCTTGATCTGGTGGTCCACGCAGAGCTGCCCAAGACTCACGAAACCCTTCTGCACCGTTCTGGCCGGACAGGACGTGCGGGGCGCAAGGGGGTCAGTGCACTGGTCGTGGTGCCTTCCTCGCGGAAGAAAGCAGAGCGTATTTTGAAGCTTGCCAAGCTGACCGCGGATTGGGGCACCGCCCCGTCTGCCGAAGAGGTCACTGAGCGCGACATGGCACGCATGTTTGCCGCTGATGACTGGCACGCAGAGATTGCGGACAGCGAACGTACATCAGTCGATCAACTGGTCGAAAAGTTCACACCCGAACAGATCGCGGCGGCTTACTTGCGCCAGTACAAAACACGCCACTCCGCCCCCGAAGAGCTGGGAGATGTGAAAGCTGATGCGCCGAAACCGCGCGCTGCCTTTGGCCCCAGTGTCTGGTTCTCGGTCTCTGAAGGGCGCAATCAAAACGCATCGCCGCGGCATTTGCTGCCCATGCTGTGCAAGGCGGGCGATATTACCAAGGACGATATCGGCGCAATCCGCATTGCCGATGATGTGTCCTATGTCGAAATTCGGGATAGCAGTGTTGCGGGCTTCCTGGCGGCCATCGGCCCCGACATGAAAATCGAAAGTTCCAAGGACGTTGTACGCCTGGATGGCGCACCCGACCTGCCCACCTTTGAACGGCCAAAATCCAACCGCTCGTTCAAGAACAAACCACGATCTGCCGAGAACGACGCTGCGCCGGTGGATTGGAATGACGCGCCAACGCCGCGCCGTCGGAAACCCAAGCCCGAAGATCGCAAGCCTGCAAAACCGGCGAACCAGCAAACCAAGGCCGACGGTTCAAACAGCTCGGCTCACGGACCGGCACGGCGACGTGGACCCACAGCGGCAACCGACAATGCAGCAACTGACCCTGGCAAGAAAACCCGTGGCGACAAACGCAAAGATAGCGGTACCAAATCACGGGGCGATGCACCAAAAGGCCCTCCTCCTCCGAAGGGCAAGCCCAGCAGCAAGAAGAACCGGGCACGCGCCACAGCGGCGAAAGCATCAAAAGGAGGGAATGCTGTTCCGAAACGGCGGGCAAAGTAAGCAAGGCGTGGGCACTGTTAAGCGGTTGCTAAGACATCCTTTGCCGGCATTTGGGTTGCGATACGCTCTGTATCGGCCATCGAAATTACAAATGTGGGCCTTCTCTTCTCGATCGATAGCAAGGACACGCATCAGGTAACGTCACACCAAGCTCAGCACCGAGATACCGGACCATGCTGTCCATTCTTGTATGACCAAATCACTGGCTCGGAGCTTGCTGTCGATTGCCACTTTGAACAGCGCCAGATCGCGATGATTGTCGGCTAGCTCAAGCCGAATCCGAATTGTCCACGTGTGCTTCGGATTCAGCGGTCGTGTCTGGCCGATGATCCCTGTTCAAAGCTGGGCCGAGCGCATGAATGGCAGATAAGTTTGATGTTTCCACGACTAATCCTGCAATCCGCCATGGGCTCCCGCAACCAAACCCCGGTGTTGCTGGTCAATCGTATCGCAGGATGCCGCAGAGGCATTGCGTTTCGACGCAGATACCTTCGACATGGTTGTGAGTTATCTCAGCCTTCTGGACATCTAGGGCATCGAAACCGCGCTCGACGAGGTTGTCCGTGTCTTACGCCGTAGTGGGCAGTTTCAGATTGCAAACCTGACAGGTTTTCGCAACTGCCGGCGACATCAAGGGTGGTGGTTGGCGCATCTTGCCTGACGGTGGCCGTGAATTCGTCGTGCAGCGCTATTTAGAGCCTCACTCTGTAGTCGTTGAATGGAAAGGTATCGCCGTCACTAACTGGCATCGGCCGCTGTCCTTCTACATGACCCAGCTATTGGAGCGAGGCATGACGCTCAGATACTTCGATGAGCCAGCAGTTCTGCAACCGGCGGACCCAAAGGAAGACGCCTACAACAACGCTCCCTGCCAACTGATCATGGAATGGCAGAACCCCCATTAGAACTAGGAGATATTGCCTTGCCGCAATTGCGAATTCTGCCGGAGCAGACCTTCGAGTGAACGCGGTGAAATAGCGCTCTGTCCCGCACCGCGGACGATTTCAAGCTAACCAGCCTTAGTGTCCAGCCAAATTGTCACGGGCCCGTCATTTGTTAAACCCACGGACATATCTGCGCCGAACCGCCCCGTTTCCGTTTCGACCCCAAGGTCACGCAGCGCGTGGGCAAATTGCAGGTAGAGCGTTTCCGCCTCATCCGGTTTCGCCGCGCCCGAGAATCCGGGGCGGTTGCCGCGTGACGTGTCGGCGGCCAGCGTGAACTGGCTGACCACAAGGGCACTGCCCCCTGATTGGAGGATCGACAGGTTCATCTTGCCTGCCTCGTCCTTGAACAGGCGTAGTTTGGACACTTTGGCCGCAAGCGCCTTGGCCGTGTCACAGGTGTCGCCCGGCATCGCGCAGACAAGGATCAGGAGACCTGGGCCGCACCTGCCAACCGTTTCGCCGTCCACGGTGACGGAGGCTTCGGACACACGTTGCAGAAGCGCCCTCATTCCTTCCACTCCATGACATCTGCCACGTCGGCACGGTCTGTGCGGAAGCTGTTGGCCGGGTGGTTCGGATCGGCATAGCCGAAGGAGATGGCGCACAGGATCTGGCGATCTTCGGGAATGTCGAAATGGCTGCGGACAAAGGGAGCCTGGGCCGCAATCGCCGCTTGCGGGATCGTGGCAACGCCCAAGGTCTGCGCGGCAAGACAGAAGGTTGTGACAAAGCCGCCCGTGTCCATAGCGCCATAGGGGCCAAGCACCTTGGGGCTGGTCACGATGGCGACATGCGGCGCGCCGAACAGGCGGTAGTTTTCCATCATCTGCGTGGCAGAGGCCGCGCGGTCCCCTTTTTCGATGCCCACCGCATCATAAAGCTGGAAGCCGCAGGCGCGGCGGCGGTCGCCATAGATGTCCGGGTATCCTTCGGGCCAGGGCATGTCGGGGGCCGGGGCGGTTGTGCTGGCCGCGGCATAGAGCGCGTCGCGGAACCGGTCGGTTTCGGCGCCTGACGTGACGATCAGCTGCCAGGGTTGCGCGTTACACCAGCTTGGCACCTTTTGCGCGGCAGAGATGATCCGGGCAACTGTCTCTTGTGGGACAGGGTCCGCCAGAAAGGCGCGGCACGAAAAGCGGTCCGACAGAATGTCGTTCAGGGTGTCGTATTGGGTCATTGTTGAAGGGCCACCACTGCGCCGATGGCTGCGGCCACGATAAGGCCGACGATCACCGCGACGGCGATCTTGCCCGCGGACCATGGCCGTTCACCCTGAACGCGACCCGTGCGCCCGTTGACGACGAAGCGGTAGGTTTCGCCGCGGTACTTGTACGCGGCGAGCCAGACGGGCAGCAGGATATGCTTAAAGGTCACGGCTCCCAGTTTCGTGTCGATGGAATGGATGCGTTGGCGGTCGCCCCCAATGTCAAACTTCACATCCCGGGCGATCACCCGGTCCATCCGCGTGAGTGCCTCTTCAAACCCTTCTTCCAACTCAATGGCGTAGCCTTCCGCGCGGAACCCGGCCAGGAATTCGGGCGCATAGGGTTCAAGCGCGCTCAGGTCCCATGGCTCAAGCGCGTCGGTGAACCGTTTGGGCAGCGATTTGGACGCCAGCACAAGCACGTCGTCGAAGAAGCGGGCAACCTTGCCCCGTGTGCGCCGCCAGCGCACCTTGGTCACGCGCACCTGTTGGCGCTTGCCGTCCCGCATCACGGTTTTGGTCTCGTGATAGACGGTGCCGCGTTCGCCTGTATAGGCGCTGCGCGTGTCTGCGTCGAAGGTCCAGTAGGGCACGTAGATGCCCTGCATCGCGCGGCCCTTGCGGGCATAGTCCTGTAGCCCGTTCGGGGCAAACCACAGCCCACCCAGCCAGTCTGTCATCGCCTTGCGCGCCTGCGCTTCGGTCATGGCGAAGGGCAGAACGCCGCGCGGTTTGATATGCCGATGTGCGCCGGTGTCCGTCACCACCGGCGTGGCGCAGAATGGGCATTCGGTGGCGTGAATGTCGGCGTTGAATTCGACCTGGGCCGCGCAGTTGGGGCATTTCGAGACGCGCGTTTCCTCAATCTCTGCCGCGGGCAGGTCAGCGTTGAGGGCGGCACGGTAGTCCAGTTCGGCAATGGGTGCGATTGTTCGGGGCGCGTCGCTTTCCATGTCTGCAGTATTGCCGCAATGGTCGCAGACCAGTTGCCCCGCGCCGGGATCAAAGCGGAAGTCCGCGCCACAATTGTCGCAGGGAAAGCGGTGGTCGGCGAGTCCAGCGGGGCCGCCTAGGTCGTGAAGATCGGTCATAGAAGTTTGTGCATGGATGTTGGTGTCATCCGGCGCAAGGCCCCATCGCCAAGCGCCGTGTGTCGCCAAAGGTGAAAGATGGCGTGCAGGGCAGAGGCCGACATGAGGTAGAAATAGAGGTTGGGCAGGGATGGACCTGACCATGTGCCGCCCAGTTGCGACCACGCGGTGAGCGCAGCCACGACGCCAAGGGCGGCGTACATGGCGCGGCTGAGCCATGGATGTGCGCGGCGCAGGGCCCCTTCGAGTTTTGGACCGGGACCGTTCATCACCCCCTGCGCCACGGCCAGCAGGCACATGGCCAAGCCGGACAGGGCAAAGGCCCACGCCACGACGGGGATTGGCCCGCCCGCCACCAGCAGGATCAGCAGCACCAAGGTGAGCCAGTGAAGCGCAATCGTGGCCTTTCGGCGCATGTCTGTTCCTTCAAGTGGAACGGTGCGTGGGTGGTACCATCAACCGTTCAGTGTTTCGCCGCCAGCGTAATGCTGCCGGATCAGGAACGCTACATGCAAGCGGCGTTCTGTCAGTGAAAGTTGATGTGGGACCTTTGCGAATGGGGACTGTGTTACCGGCTTAGTGCCCGCCGACAAGGTCTGACCATCTGCGCGCGTAGGCGGCGTGGTCTTTGGCGGCGGATATGGTTGGTTCTTCCTGCAACGCTTCGGTCGGGCTGTCCGTCATGCGGGCCAGCAAGGCGGCGCCCTCGCTGGTGCCGGTGATGCTGGTCATGGCGTGCACGGCTGTCCCGGTCGCTGAGGCCAGCATTTTCAGGTAGCTGGTATTTCTTGCGAACGGTCCTTCGACGAACACCGGCCCTTGGTGTCCGGTCAGTGTCAGGCAGTGGGAGGTGATCAGTGCCAGGTAGAAGCTGACACAGGCGCTGCGCAGGCCTGTTCCGGGCGCAGGCTCTGTGCCGACCCAGCGGGCCGACATGCCCTGGAACGGGCCGGTGTCGGAGACGATGGCAGGCAGCAGCATGGGGCCTTCGTTGAGTGCGGTCGCTATGTCTGTGTCATCCGTCTCAATGCTGTTGCCTTGCATCAGGATGTCGTGTTCGCGCCCCCCCATGAACCGGGCCGACGGCACAGGGTCACCAAGGGCGTTCACGTTGACCAGCGTGTCCTTGGTGGGGTCGAGTGTGACCGTGTCCCCGCCGATGGTCATGCAGATCACCCATGTACCGGTTGACACAACGTTGAACGGTGGGGTGCGTGCCACCAGATGTGCAAGAAGCGAGGCGTTGGAATCGTGGATGCCGCAATAGACTGGGGTGTCTTGCGGCAGGTCGGTCTGTTGTGCGATGGAAGGCAGAATGGGCCCAAGCACCGCGTTTGGTTTGCGGGTGGAGGCGAGCTGCCGTTCGATCCCAAGCCTTGCGACCAGGGATGATGGCTGCCCCTTGAACGGGTTCCAAAGGTCGGTGTGGCACCCAAGTGACGTGACATCCGTTGCGGCAATGCCTGTCAGCCGATAGCCCCAATACTGTGGATAGGTCACGATGTGGCGTGTCCGTGCCTTCAGTCCGGGATCTGTATCGAACTGCCAGAACAGTTGCGCGCCGATGTTCAGACCACCGCTGAGCCTTGGGGTGCCGGTTTCTGCGAAGGGGGGACGAATTGCATTATACGCCTCGTTCAGGGCGTCCGGGCCGGTATGTTCGTAGTCGAGGATCGGCGCGGCGAGCTGGCCGTCCTGTCCGATCAGGGCGATCGATGCGCCGTGGGTCGTTATCGAAATCGCGTCAACGCGGTGCGTCGCGTGAAACCGGGCAAGCGCGTCCAGCAGGAAACCCCAGTGCCCGTCCACATCGAAATGCGGCCAGGGCGGTCCGGGGATCACCGTGTTTGGGCGGGTGACCACGGCCAGTTCTGTCAATGTGTCCAGATCGACAAGGGCCAGCTTAGCGTTGGTCTTGCCGATGTCGATGACGGCGACGTGGGTGCGGGTCATGGCATATGAAACATGGGCGTCAGGGGCACTGCGACCGGGGCGTTGTCGGGATGGGTGTCCATGATATCGGCCATGTGCGCCCACCATCGTTGCATGATGTCATGGGCGGGCAGGGTGTCCATCCCGTGATCATCCCTGCGCCAGAGCACGCCGAAAAGGCAGTTCGTTTCTTCATCCAGATGGATCGAATAATCCGAGATACCTGCCTGTTTCAGCAGGGCGACCAGTTCTGGCCAGATATCATCATGTCGCTTGATGTATTCATCCCGGCAACCGGGGTTCAGGCGCATTCTGAAGGCGTATTTCTCCATTCACCCTCTCCATTTCTGCCAGAGCCGTGGCAGCGCGATGACCGAGATCAGGAGCGCGCCGATCACGATGGACATCACGATACCCGGCACGTTCAGCAGACCCAGACCAAAGGTCACCAACCCCATGACAAAGGCCGCGATCACGACCCCGAGGATGGAGCCTGAACCGCCAAGAATACTAACGCCGCCCAGCACGACCATGGTGACAATCTCAAGCTCCCACCCGAAGGCGATAGAGGGGCGGGTCGAGCCAAGCCGGGAGGTCAGGCAGATTGCGGCGATGCCGGCCATCAGACCGGTCAGTAGGAACAGAATGAACTTCACGCGGGCCACCCGAATACCGGAAAACAGCGCGCCTGTCGGGTTGTTGCCGATGGCATAGACAGCACGCCCGAAATTCGTCTTGTGCAGCAGGATGGCGTGGATCAGGGCGAGGATGGCGAACAGCACAAATTCAAAAGAGATCACCCAGAACACGTAGCCCTGCCCGAAAAAGGCAAAATCGGGTGGATAGCCGCGATAGGCCTGATCGCCCAACATGATATAGCTGATGCCGCGAAACAGGCTCATCGTGCCGATGGTCACAACGATGGAGGGCAGGCCCATCACCGTCACTAGGAAACCGTTGAAGGCCCCGCAGATCAGCCCGACCCCCAGCCCGATCAGCACAAGACCCGGCGTATCCACCCCGAACTGCACGGCCGCTCCCATGGCGGTCGAGGCGAGCGCGATGATGGATGCAACGCTCAGATCAATCTCGCCCGAGATGATCAGCAGTGCCATGGCAAAGGCGATCATCGCCTTTTCGGTGAAGTTGAAGGTCGCGTCGCTGAGGTTCCAGGCGTTGAGGAAATAGGGGGAGGCAAAGCTGTTGGCGATGAACACCGCGACGGCCACAAGGATCAGCAGGCTTTCCCAGCTTTTCAGGTGCCGTTCGAGCGGCGATTGCAGCCGGTCCGGTATGAAACGTGTTCTGTCGGTCATGTGGCATGCTCGGCGCGTTTCAGTATGATGCGCCCCTTTTCCCGGTTGGCCTGCGCATTGAGCGCCACCGCGATGATGATCGCGCCACCCGAGATGGCGAGTTGCCAGAAGGGCGAGATATCAACGACGGGCAGCGCGTTCTTGATGACCCCGAGGAACAGTGCCCCCAGCATGGCCCCCATCACGGTGCCGATCCCGCCCATGATCGCAACGCCACCGATCACGCAGGCGGCGACAACGTCCAGTTCAAATCCGCCTGCAAGATCGACATAGGCCACCGCGTAGCGGGACACCCAGAGATAGCCGGTCAGCCCCGCAAGCGCGCCTGAGATAGTGAAGGCCCAGAACTGCGTCCGCCCAACATCGATACCTGCATAGGTTGCGGCATGGGGATTGCCGCCCGCAGCATAGAATGCCCGGCCCAGCGTGGTGCGTGCCATGACGATCGAAAACAGAAGGACTGCTAGGATTGCGATCCAGCTCATGGTCGGCAAGCCGAGGAATGCAGCGCGCGTGAACGCTTTGAACCCTTCGCCAATCTCGTGACTGTTCACCCATTTGCCGTCGGAAATCACGAAGATCAGACCGCGGAAGATTGTCATCGTGCCCAGTGTCACGACGATGGGTGGGATGGCGAGTTTCCAGACAAGGACGCCGTTCACCATGCCCAGCACCGCCCCCAGCGAAATGGCGATGGCGATGATGATCGGAACGGGTAGGCCGGGCAAGGCGACGTTGAGCATAGCGACTACCATGCCCGTCAGGGCCAGGTTGGCGGCTACGCTCAGGTCGATGCATTTCGTCAGGATGACAATCATTTGACCGATGGCCAGAAGGATCAGCGGCGACGTGTCATTGAACACGTTGCCGAGGTTCTGCGGCGTCACAAAGGCGGGGAACCGGGTGGAGATGACCGCGAGCAACAGAATGATCGCCGCAGCCAACAGCGCTTCGCGCGAGGTGAGCAGACGTTTCAGCATGTGGGCGCCTCTTTGATCCCGGCCGCGTGGCGCACCAGCGTTTCGGGGGTCATGTCATTGGCGCGAAGTTCGGCGGCCATCCGCCCCTCGCGCATGACGATCACGCGGTCCGACATGCCGAGGACTTCGGGGATTTCGGAGCTGACCATGATGACGGCAAGCCCCTGCGCCGCCAGTTCAGCCATGAACGCGTGCACAGCCGCCTTGGACCCGATGTCGATCCCCTTGGTCGGTTCGTCCAGAATGATGACCTTGGGCTGCGTGGCGAGCCATTTGGCGATCACGACCTTTTGCTGGTTGCCGCCGGACAGGTTGCCCACAGGCGTGTCGAGGGAGGCCGCGCGTAGGTCGAGCCGTTCTGTGTATTCTCGAGCGAGTTTGAACTCTTCGGCAAGGCGCAGAAACCCGGAGCGGGATGTGCGGCCCAGAGAGGGCAGGGTGACGTTCTGAAAAATGGGCAACGCGCCGACCGCCCCCTGCCTGCCGCGATCCTCGGGGACGTAGACGATGCCGTTGGCGACCGCATCAGCGGGTGAGCGGATGTCGACGGTCGCGCCGTCGATTGTTGTAGTTCCGCCAGAGCGGCGGGTGATCCCGAACAGCGCCTGCATGAACTCGGATCGGCCTGCGCCCACGAGACCATAAAACCCAAGGATTTCACCACGATGCAGGGTGAACGTTATGTCCGCAAACTCGGTGGGGTGCGCGTATCCTTTGACCGCGAGAACCTCGTCTCCGATATTCGGTGTCCGGGTCGGGAAGATCTGGCTGACATCCCGGCCCACCATCATCTTGACCAGTTCGGCTTCGGTGACAGCGCTGATCATGCCGTCTCCAACCAGCTCACCGTCGCGGAAGACCGTGTAGCGATCTGCGATGCGGAAAATCTCATCGAATTTGTGGCTGATGAAGAGGATCGCCTTGCCCTGCGCCCTGAGCGTTTCGACAAGCGCGTAGAGTTCTTCGATCTCGTTCTGGCTAAGGGCGGCGGTGGGTTCGTCCATGATCACCACACGGGAGTCGGTGGACAGGGCGCGTGCGATGGCTACAAGGTGCTTGTTGGCGATGCCCAGATCCTTGAGCTTGTGCGTCGGATCAATTGCAGCGCCGATGCCGCGCAGGATATCCGCCGCCTGATCCATCATGGCGGCGGTGTCGATCAGGCCGAACCGGCCGCGCGGCGCATGGCCGAGAAAGATGTTTTCGGCCACCGACAATTCGTCAAACAGGACAGTTTCCTGGTGGATGGCGGTGACGCCTGCCGCCCCGGCGGCCTGCGGTGTTGGAAAGGCGATGGCCGCGCCATCCAGCGTGATGCTGCCCCCATCGGGCTGATAGATGCCAGTCAGGATCTTGACCACCGTGGATTTGCCCGCGCCGTTTTCGCCAACGAGGGCCGTCACTTGCCCCGGATAGAGGCGCAACGATACGTCGGACAGGGCTTTGACACCGGGAAACAGCTTGGTCACGCCCTCCAGTGCGATGACCGGAATGGCGTTGCCCTTCGATGGACCGGAAAGATCGGTTTCTGATTGCATCAGCATCGGGTCTGGGGTCCGCCGGAAAATGCCCCGGCGCGATGCGTGCTGCACCGTGCCGGGGCCAGGGGGAGTATCAGAAGATCGACTTGAACTGGTCGATATTCGAGGCGTCATAGACAAACGGGTCCGCCATGGCGGCCGCGTTTGTATCGTCCAGCGTGACCGATCCCATGCGCCCCATCGGAATCTCGGACCCCGGTTCGGCGGTTGCCGCTTCGGTGGCAAGCGCGTGGGCGATCATCGTGGCCGAGTAGCCCAGGTCAATCGGGTTCCAGATCGCGAACGATTTGGACGCGCCTGACTCGATGGCGCCCGCCATCTCCGAGGGCAGGCCGAGGCCCGTCACGTTGATCTCACCCGCCTTGCCAGCATCGGCGACGGCTTGTGCGGCGGCGACGATCCCGACGCTTGTGGGTGCGATGATGGCATCCAGATCGGGGTGGGACTGCATCAGGCCCTGCGCCTCGCGATAGGATTTGTCGGCCAGGTCGTCGCCGTAGACCGTGCTCACCACGTTGATGCCGGGATAGTTGCCCATCACCTTGTTCATCTCTTCGATCCAGATGTTCTGGTTCGTTGCGGTGGCTGAGGCGGACAGCACGGCCACTTCGCCACCGTCAGGCAGGTGATCGGCGGCCAGCTTGATGATCATGTTGCCGATCAGCGCGTTCGATGACGGGTTGAGATGCATTTGTCGCCCGTCCTCGGCCACACCGGAGTCCCACGAGATCACGGTGATCCCGCGCTGCATGGCGCGTTTGAGGGCTGGCACCAGCGCATCGGGGTCATTGGCTGAGATCGCGATGGCATCGACACCTTGCGCGATCAGGGAATTGATCACCTCGATCTGGCCTTCGGCGGTTGTGTCGGTGGGGCCGGTATAGATGATCTCGACATTGCCAAGTTCGGTTGCGGCCTCTTCTGCGCCTTCGGCAGCGGCTTCGAAGAACCCAATGCCAAGCGCTTTGACCACCAAAGCAATACGCATGTTGTCTTGCGCCATGGCACTTGTGCCCAGCAGGCTTGCGCCCAGGCTCAGGCCCGCAACCAGCGACGTAAATGTCCTACGTTTCATTTCAATCCTCCCAAATTGTCTTTTGCACGAGGCCGGTTAAGAGACCTCCTCCTGACCGTTGCCCGGTTGGGCGACGACCAACGTCACGTCCGCAGCGTCCAGCATGGCTGCCGCCTTGTCCGAGATGCCTTCATCTGTAATGACCGTGGTGATGCGATTGAGCGGACAGAGCACGAGGCTTGACCGCCGTTCAAATTTTGAGCTGTCGGCAAGCACGACCAACTCGTCCGCTTGCCCAATCAGTTTCTGTTCTGCCTGGATCAGCAGCGGGTCGGCTTCCATCAGGCCAAGCGGACCAAGCCCCTGCGCCCCCATGAACATCCGCTTGGCATAGAAATTGCGCGTCACATCATTGTCGAAGGGGGACAGGATGATGTTTTGCTCGCGGTAGATCGTTCCGCCGGACAGCATGATCGTGTTCTTCGAATGCTTTAGCAGATGTTCGGCAATCGGAAACGAGTTGGTGAACACCTGACAGCGGCGCGTCGCCAGCGGGTGCACCATTTGAAAGGTTGTCGTGCCGCCGTTGATGATGATGGAATCGCCGTCTTCGCAGAGGTCCACGGCCGCCCGGGCAATGGCCTGCTTTTCAGAGGTCCGCATGGTTTCGTTGACGGCAAAGGTGCGTCCGGCCAGCCCGACGAACTGCGGCGGATTGATTGCCTCGGCGCCGCCGCGCACGCGCCGCAGCTTTTGTTGCATGTGGAGCGTCGCGATGTCCCGGCGGATGGTCGCCTCGGACGCGCCTGTCAGGTTGCAGAGTTCAACAACGGTCGCAACCGGCCGGTCCTGTACCGCGGACAGAATGATCCTATGCCGTTCTTTTTCGTGCATGATGCCTCCCGTTGACAAAGCCTGTGCAGATTCGAAGATTCTGTCAATCACAAACAATCAATAGCAGTCATTAATGTGCATTTTGAGATTGATAATGATTGAAAATGATTGACATAGTGCCGCAATCTGATCACACACGCTATGGGTGGTGAGCTGCCCGCTGGCCGCCGGACCGGGAGGATGTCGTGCTGAAAACCTTCGAAGATCAGCTGCTTGAAAACCGTTGGGACAACAATGCGGCGGCGGGGCTGAGCGAATCCGAGTTGCTGCTGTATCGGTCGAATATCCTTGGCGCAGACAAGCGCGTGACGAATTACGGCGGCGGAAACACCTCGGCGAAGGTCATGGAAACGGACCCGCTGACCGGGCAGGAAGTTGAGGTTCTTTGGGTCAAGGGATCGGGCGGTGACATCGGGTCGATGACGCGCGACGGTTTTGCGACCCTGTATATGGACAAGCTGCACGCCTTGAAGTCGTTATATCGCGGGGTCGATTTCGAGGACGAGATGGTTGGCTACTTGCCCCATTGCACGTTTCGACTGAACCCGCGTGCCGCGTCGATCGACACGCCGCTGCACGCCTATGTGCCCCGCGCGCATGTCGATCATGTGCATGCGGACGCGATCATCGCGATTGCGGGATCGGAGAATTCGAAGGCGTTGACACGGGACATTTTTGGCCATCGGATTGGTTGGCTGCCGTGGAAGCGGCCGGGATATGAGCTTGGGTTGTGGCTTGAGGCGTTTTGCAAGGACAACCCGGAGGCTGATGGCGTTGTGCTTGAGAGCCACGGGCTTTTTACCTGGGGCGATACGGCGCGGGCCTGCTACGACACGACCATTGATATCATCAATGTCGCGACGGCCTGGTTGAGCAAAAAGACGGATGACGTGCCGGCGTTCGGTGGCGCACGCCATAACAGTTTGACTGCGCTGGAACGCCGTGCTGTTGCTGCGCAGCTGATGCCCGCGATCCGTGGTTTCGTCAGCGGCAACCAGCATATGGTGGGGCATTTCGACGACAGTGATGCCGTGTTGGACTTCGTCAACGCACATGACACGCCATCACTTGCGGCGCTTGGCACATCCTGTCCTGACCACTTTCTGCGCACCAAGATCCGCCCACTGGTGATCGATTTCGATCCGGCAAAGGGGAATGTGGACGAGGTGTTGGCGGGTCTGCCTGCACAAATCGCAGCCTACCGCGATGACTATTCTGCCTATTACGACCGGTGCAAACGTCCCGACAGTCCGGCCATGCGCGATCCCAATGCGGTTGTCTACCTGGTCCCCGGGGTTGGCATGATCACCTTTGCCAACAACAAGGCCACGGCCCGCATTTCGGGTGAGTTTTATATCAACGCGATCAACGTGATGCGGGGCGCGTCGGCGGTCAGCACTTATCAGGGTCTGCCTGAGCAGGAAGCGTTCGACATCGAATACTGGCTTTTGGAAGAGGCCAAACTGCAGCGTATGCCGAAGCCGAAATCGCTGGCGGGACGTGTGGCACTGGTCACCGGCGGTGCGGGCGGTATTGGGGCAGCCACGGTCGAGCGGTATCTGCGCGCGGGCGCGTGCGTGATGCTGGCCGATATCAATGCCGAGGGGGTGGAGGCGGTCAAGGACCGGCTTGTGCAATCCCACGGTGCGGATGTGGTGCGCGCGACGATCATGGATGTCACGGACGAGGCGGCCGTGATCCGCGCCATGGCGGACGCTGCCGTGGAATTCGGTGGTATCGACATTCTGGTATCAAACGCAGGCATAGCGTCATCCGCACCGGTGGAAGAGACCACGCTCGCACTGTGGAACCGGAACATGGATATTCTGAGTACCGGTTACTTTCTGGTCAGCCGGGAAGCGTTCAAGCTGATGCGTGTGCAGGACATGGGCGGCTCAATCGTCTTTGTCGCGTCCAAAAATGGCTTGGCCGCGTCGCCCAACGCCTCGGCCTATTGCACGGCCAAGGCAGCGGAAATCCATCTGGCGCGCTGTCTTGCGCTGGAAGGGGCAGAGGCCGGTATCCGGGTCAATGTCGTCAATCCCGATGCCGTATTGCGCGGCTCGAAAATCTGGGAAGGCGAGTGGCTGGAGCAGCGGGCGGATACCTATGGTACCGACAAGGAGGGGCTTGAGAAGATGTACCGGCAACGCTCCATGCTCAAACTCTCGGTTCTGCCCGAGGACATTGCCGAGGCGTGCTATTTCTTTGCCAGCGATACGTCGTCGAAATCCACGGGTAACATCCTGAACGTGGATGCGGGCAACGTGCAGGCGTTCACGCGGTAGGAGGGGCAGATGGGGTACGACAGCGCAAGGGACGCCTTTGCCGAGTGGGGTGTTGATACCGAAGCGGCGATCCGCCAGCTCACGACCATCCCGATTTCCATGCACTGCTGGCAGGGGGATGATGTGGTTGGGTTCGAATCCAAGACAGGCACATCCGGTGGCGGCATTCAGGCCACGGGCAATCACCCCGGTCGCGCGCGTACGCCCGACGAGTTACGGGCCGATCTGGAATTTGCCTATGCGATGATCCCCGGCAAGCACCGTCTGAACCTGCATGCCATGTATATGGACACGGATGAGGCGCCGGACCGAGATCAGATTGAATACCGTCATTTCGCGCCCTGGGTTGATTGGGCAAAGGATCAGGGGATCGGGCTGGACTTCAACCCGACCTTCTTTGCGCATGAGAAGGCGGACGATAACCTGACCCTCTCGCACCCCGATCAGGGTATCCGCGATTTCTGGATCGAACATGGGCGCCGCACGCGAGAGATCGCAGCGCAGATTGGCGCGACTCTTGGGACACCGTGCATCAACAACATCTGGGTGCCTGACGGGTACAAGGATGTTCCGGTTGATCGCATGGCTGCGCGGGCACGGCTCGAGACGTCGCTGGATGAGATGTTGGCGCAGCCGCTGTCAGGTATGCGCGACGCGGTGGAATCAAAGCTGTTCGGGATCGGGGTCGAGGCTTGTACCGTGGGTAGTCACGAATTCTATCTGGGCTATGCGATACGCAAGGGCACGCTCTTGTGCCTTGATATGGGGCACTTTCATCCGACCGAGAACATAGCGGACAAGCTGAGTGCGGTGGCACTGTCGCTGGATAAAATCCTGCTGCATGTGTCGCGCCCGATGCGGTGGGATAGTGACCATGTGATCCTGCTGAACGACGATATCCTGACCATGGCGCATGAATTGGTCAGCGCCGACCTGCTGGGTCGGACGCGTATCGGGCTGGATTTCTTTGATGCCACGATCAGCCGTACGGCGGCCTGGGTCATCGGAACACGCAACATGCAGAAGGCGCTGTTGCGTGCGCTGCTGACGCCCTTCGATCGGTTGCGGCAGGCCGAAACCGCGCTCGACTTCACGACGCGGCTGACCATGACCGAAGAGTTCAAAGATCTGCCATTTGGCGATATCTGGTCCGAGTTCTGCCGTCGCAGCGACCGTCCCAATGGACTGGGTCTGATCCGCGAACTTGATGCCTATCAAGCTCGCGTTGCCGACCGCGGCTAGGATCGTTTCTTACGCGCCGGGCGGAGGGGGCGGGGGCAGAATGGTGAAGAGCTGGGCAAGCTCGGTCACGTCCTCGGCTTTCATCCAGCCGTCCTGACCCGCCGTCCAGACATACGTCTCACGGCTCAGCTCGCCGGCGGCTGCCATGCGTCCCAATTGCGCCTTTGAAAACGGCCCCTTGGTTTCGCCGTTTTCGGCCACGTGCCAGACATGTTCGACCGGCGGAGGGGGTGGTGCGGCTACCGCAGGTTGACGTGCGCCCCACGGACCGCTGGATGCCATTTGGCCCATCTGCATGCCCATGGCCGCCCCAAGGCCCGCTTGCATCGCACCGCTTGCATCGCCACCTTCACGGCCCAACGCCTCGGCGGCCTGGAACTGCATGTATTCGTTCAGATTTCCGATCACCCCCATGGAGGACCGTTTGTCCATCACCTCTTCGACCGCCGGGGGGAGCGAGATGTTTTCGATGTAAAGTTCGGGCAGGGTCAGGCCGTATTCAGCGATCTGTGCGCTGATTTCCTTGGCGACCAGTTGCCCCAGCTCGCGGGTGTTGGCGGCCATGTCGAGCACCGGAATGCCCGATTTGGCAAGGCTGCGCGACATTTCCTGCACGATGATGTTGCGGATCTGGAAGCTGATCTCGTCCATGGTGAACTCACCATCGGTGCCGACGATCTCGACCAGGAAGCGGGCGGGGTCAGCCACCTTGACCGAGTAGGTCCCGAAGGCGCGCAAACGCACGGGGCCAAATTCAGGATCACGGCAGATGATCGGGTTCTTGGTGCCCCATTTCAGATCGTTGAACCGGGTTGTGTTGACGAAATACACCTCGGATTTGAACGGGCTTTTGAAACCGTGATCCCAGTGCTGCAGCGTCGTCATGATGGGCATGTTGTTGGTCTCAAGCATGTAGAGACCGGGGGTGAACACATCGGCCAGTTGCCCCTCGTGGACAAAGACCGCCGATTGCCCTTCGCGCACGGTCAGCTTTGCGCCGTACTTGATCTCGTGGCCCTCACGCTCGAACCGCCAGACCATGGTGTCGCGGCTGTCGTCCACCCAGTGGATGACGTCGATGAATTCGCCGGAGAGGAAGTCGAAAATGCCCATTGGATTACTCCTGCCTGTGTTGCCCACAAGGATACGTGGCCTTGAGGGGGTGATTGGTGAAACGAGGCCAGCTCATTCGCTGCCCTCTGTTGGGGCGCAAGGGGTGGGCAGCAACCAGTTGCCATCCGCATCCTTGCCCATGAAATCTGCGTAAATCGCAACCATCGCACCATCCGATCCGCGCAAGCTGGCCACTGGATAACCGCCGTCACCCCACCCGGTCTGAAAGGCCGGAAAAACATGGCCACCGGGCAATTTCAGGAATTTGGCAAAGCTGTGAGTGCCGTCGATTTGCGGCTCCATGAAGCCGCCATAGAGGTCACCTGTTTCTGTTGCGATCCTGTCGAGTGCTTCGGCGGCCTTGCGATCCAGAAAGGCACCTGTACCTGTGTCCACTGGCATGGTTGCCAGATCCTTGCCGCAGCTGGGATCCGCATCCGAAAAAATCAGGGCGGCCTTGGACACTCGTCCGGTTTCGTCATCATAAAAGACGTGAAAATCCGCAGGCCCGTCGGGCACATCGATGTATGGCCAGGAATAGCTTGGTTCGTAAGTCAGGCTGTCCACTCCGATGATCGGACCATCCGGATCGTAGCTTCCGATCCGTGCTTCTTTCAGGGGCTGTTGCGTATGTGTCGTGATCCAGTCCACAGCGCCCGGGCCCGCTTGGGTGGCAAAGGGTAGAAGGATGAAAAGGGCAGCGGTTCGGATTGTCACAGCCCAGGCTCCGTTACCTCACGGGCGAGGGTGCGCACGATCGGGCGCGCCTCGGTCAGGCCGATGCCGGGGCGCAGGCGGTCGTCGTAGAGCATCCCCAACAGGTGCACATCGTGGTCGGTGAGCAGCGCAAATTCGTCGTCGTCGTTGAAGATCGAGGGGCGTGCGTCCGGACTGTCATTGGCGAGGCCCAGCCCTTGGGCCAGTTCTTCGTGAATGCAGGACAGGCGCAGCAGATCGGGATTCTCGGACCGGATCACTGCGACCGCGGCCGTATAGGTCGACCGTTCCGGCCCGCTGGCATAAGCCGCCACAGCGCAATAGGCGTCGGTCGGCAGGTCACGCACTGGGCCAAGGTTGATCCGGTTCACACCCGACAGGTCTGTTGCCCGTGCGTTCAGCGTGTCTGTTCGATCATCTTCCGAGACGAAGAACACGAGGAAGTTGGGGTTGTTGGAGACCGACACCGGGTGGCCCGTCGCCCGGGACAGCCGGCGTGCATAGGCGATCACGTCATTGGTGTCGCGCGTGCGTTGGCTGGGTGGCACTGATGCGCCAAACTCGATCCCGATGCGCACGGGCTCAAACCAGCGGCGCAGGGCGCTGGACGATCCAGGGCGTATGCCGGGACCGGCGTATTCGTTGAAGAACACGATCTCTTCGAAGTTGCGGGCCAGCATGTCAGAGGTAAAGGGCGTGTCGGGCCCGCCGCCATCCTGTCGTAGCAATCCAGCCGTCAACTGGCTGGATTGCACCTGTGCGAGGTAGGCGCGCAAAGCGGCACTTTCCTGCGACGTGGCCTGCACGTCAGGTACCGGCGGGGGCACCAGACCGGCTGGCCGCACCTTGGGCGTCAGCACGGGTTCCACCGGCATGAACACATCGCAGGCCGCAAGCATGCCCAAGGCGACAAGGCCGCCCCATGCTTTGATCCTGCTTTTGGTCTGTGCCCCTGCCATCGTGGCGAAATCAGCCCGGAACGGCGGTGCCAGCGTTGTCGCCAACCCCGTCTTTGCGGGCCTTGGCCGAGGCCAGCGTGTCGCGCAGTTCGGTTTCCATCTTCTTCAGCTCTTCCTCGGCTGCGGCGCGCTTGGCCTTGCCTTCGTCTGCGATCTGCAGCGACTCTTCGATGGTGCCGATCAGGTCCGCGTTGGCCTGCTTGACGGCTTCGATGTCAAAGACGCCGCGCTCCATCTCTTTGCGGATCATCTTGTTGCTTTCGCGCAGGTTGGCCGCGTTGGCGGTCAGCAATTCGTTGGTCAGGTCGTTGGCGTCGCGCACGGCAGCCGCCGCTTCGGCGCTGCGCTGGATCGTGACGGCCTGTGCCAGCTGCGTTTCCCACAGAGGCACGGTGTTGACGAGGGTCGAGTTGATCTTGGTCACCAGCGATTTGTCGTTTTCCTGCACCAAGCGGATGGAGGGCAGGGATTGCATTGTCACCTGACGGGTCAGTTTCAGATCATGCACCCGGCGCTCCAGATCGTCGCGGGCGGCGCGCAGGTCGCGCAGTTCCTGTGCGACCATGACCTGATCATCCTCGGCTGCGGCCTGCACATCGGCCTCTTTCGCGGGGATGATCGTGTCGTCCAGTTCCTTGATCTTCTCTTCGCCGGCCGCGATGTAAAGCGCCAGCTCGTCATAGAATTGCAGCGTCTTTTCATAGAGCAGGTCGAGGGACTTGATGTCCTTCAGGAGCGTATGTTCATGCGCCAGCAGGTCATCGGTGATGCGGTCGATCTGGTCCTGCACGGTTTCGAACTTGGCGGTGAATTTGGCGAAAGGTGCCGCGCGACCGATCAGCTTTTCCCAGAAGCTGCGTTCGCGGCGCACGTCCAATTCGGATACGGAAAAGCCGCGGATGGTGGTGACGATGTTGCGCAAGCTGTCGCCTGCCGGACCGACATCCTTGTTGCGGACGTCCTGCAACATGGCTTGGCTGATTTCCTGCAACTCGGCCTGGGCTGCGGACCCGAAGGACACGATGGATTGCGTGTCCTCCATGTCGATTTCGTCCATACGGGCGCGGATTTCTGCACCCACGGGCGCGTCGGCCTGTTCCAGCGCTACGATGGCGGTGGCCTCGGCCGGTTCAGGCAGCACTACGGCTGTCACTTCTTCAACCTGCGCCAGTGCGGCTTCGGCTTTTTGACGGACTGTTTCGGACATGTATGCCCCCTTTGGTTTTATATGTCATCGGCGGGCGACACGCGCACGCCTTCGCGCTGCAATCGGTCGCGCAGCACGTCGATTTCGATCGTGAGGTCGGTGCGATCCTCGGTGAGCAGCTTGCGCGTGCGCGCTGCGAAATTTTCCTCGAGATCGTCCAGCAGGGCCGCATAGTCGACGCGGGCCTGCGTGTCGCGGCTGCGGCCGTAGATATCGGCAAACTTGACCGTCGCGTCGCGTGCGCCGATCAGGTAGACGCCCAGATACTTGCGGGCGGCGGTCAGGTCGCGGGGGTCTTCCTCGACCGTCTGGATGAGGTCGCGAACGGTGGTCTGGAACTGGTCAAGGCGCAGTTCCATCTTGCGGTCCTGTGCACGTTTCATCGCATCGCGCATGTCGGTCAACAGCTCCTCGGCGCCATCGACGACACGCGCCACGCGGTCTTGCTGGAAGGTATCGACACCTTCCATACCCTTTGATTTCAAGGGATCTATGCCGAAAGCCGCCAGATGCAGCCCAAGGGCTGCGAGGCCATAGAGCACAGGTGCGACAATCCCTGGCTCCGACCGGTAGGCGGCCAGCGCGATTCCGAGGCCCACGAGGAGGGCGGCAAGGATTTTGCGGGGCAGGGCAGGGCGGCGCGCCACCTTGCGGGCGACATACGCCGCTTCGGCCCTGAGACCCTCGCGCAGCATGAACGCGCCACCCGTCAGGATGGCGGCGGATACGAGGGCTGTGACAAGCCCTGTGGCCCCGTCATTCAGCGCCAGAAACACCATTGGTACGGCGGGCAGGAACATCAGGTTTGCGCGCGCACCGACGGGGTCAACGCGCGCCTTGTCAAAGGCGGGACGGTCTTTGGATGTGGGCGTGTCTTTGGGATCGGGGCTGAATTTGCCGCCATAGCGCTGCGCCATATCGTCAAAGCCCCCCAAGCAAGCCGGTTGTCACGCCGAACATCAGCGCGATCAGAACCGCGAATGCGATCTTTTGAAAAGCGGTTGGCTCCATCCCGTAAGTCCCTGTTGGCTATGAGACATATAGCCGGTTTGCGGATGCAGCACTAGGGGCGCGCGCATGTCCATCATTGCAATAGGGGTGTGACGCGCAAATGACAGGCGCAAGGGGAATTATTTGAGTCTCGCGTCACAAATGGGGAGCGGCAAATGGTGGACGTCTACCGCGGCTTGCGTGTCCGGCGCGGTTTGCCGCGTGGTTTGGCCGGTTGCGCGGCCGGTTCCGGTTCCATGCCCAATTGGTCGCGCATCACCCGGCGGCGCACTTCTTCGACAGTCCCTTGTTTCAGTTCGCCCAACTGGAACGGGCCATAGCTGACCCTGATCAGGCGGTTCACGGCAAGGCCAATGCTGTCCATGGCACGGCGAATCTCGCGATTCTTGCCTTCGCGCAGGCCCACGGTCAGCCATGCATTGGCGCCTTGTTGCCGGTCGAGCGTCACGTGCATGGGCTGAAAGCGTTCGCCGTCAACCGTGATGCCCTTGCGCAGTGGTTCAAGCTGCGGGTCGGTGGGACGGCCATTCACCCGCACGCGGTAGCGGCGCATCCAACCGGTTGAGGGCAGTTCCAGCTTGCGCTTGATCCCGCCGTCATTGGTCAGCAGCAAGAGGCCTTCGGAATTGAGGTCGAGCCGACCGACACTCATCACCCGGGGCATGTCCTCGGGCAGGGCGTCAAAGATGGTCTTGCGGCCCTGTTCGTCTTTCGTGGTGGTCACGAGGCCCGCAGGTTTGTGGTAGAGCCACAGCCGCTCCGGCTCGGGCGCGCTCAGCGGCTTGCCGTCCACGGTGATCTTGTCGGAAGGCGTGACATTCAGGGCCGGGCTATCGATGCGGTTGCCGTTTACGCTGACGCGTCCGGCAGTGATGATCTCTTCCGCGCCACGGCGGCTGGCAATGCCCGCGCGGGCCAGAACCTTGGCGATGCGATCGCCTTTGGGGGTGTCTTGGGTCATGGGCAGGCCATAGCGGTGGGTTGCGCGCGGGGCAAGCGGCGTGGCAGGGGAAGGCATGGAGTTTCGGTCATTCATGGATCAGGCGCTGGAGGAAGCGCGCGCGGCAGGTGCGCGGGGCGAGGTGCCTGTGGGTGCAGTCGTGGTGTCCCCGCGGGGACAGGTCTTGGCGCGGGCTGGGAACCGGACGCGTGAAATGTCGGACCCAACTGCGCATGCTGAGATACTGGCCATCCGCGCGGCCTGCGCTGAAGCAGGGTCAGAGCGTCTGGTTGGCTATGACCTGTATGTCACGCTTGAGCCCTGTGCGATGTGTGCGGCGGCCATTGCTGCGGCGCGGATCGGGCGTGTGTATTATGCGGCTTCTGATCCCAAGTCGGGTGGGGTCGCCCATGGTGCGCGGGTGTTCTCACATCCGCAGGCGCACCATGCACCCGAGGTCTATGACGGCATCGGAGCGCCGGAGGCCGAAGCCTTGCTGAAGGACTTCTTTGCAATGCGCCGCTAGGTGTTTTCCGGCTCAGAGTGTGATGGGCTGCATCACCTCGGGTTCGATTACCTTCACACCCGGCAGGCCGTTGCGCAGTACCTCTGCGGATTGTTCAAGGAGTGGGAACGTCTTGTAGTGACAGGGAATTACAGTGTCGAAGTGGAAGTATTTGCGCGCGGCATAGGCGGCCCCGGCCATGTCCATGGTGAAGTATCCGCCCGCAGACAGGATGCCGATATCGGGTTTGTGGTAGTCCCCGATCCAGCTCATGTCGGCGTGGATGTCGGTGTCACCCGACACGTAGATGGTCTTGCCTTCACCGCGCAGGATGAACCCGCATTCCTGGCCCGCATACCGCATGGTGTCGTCCATGCCGATGGAGGAGGAGTGCGATGCCGGAACGAGGGTTGCCGTGACATCTCCGATACTGATTGTTCCGCCACGGCCAAAGGCGTGCCCTTCGATCGCACCCTGGGCAAAGAGCAGCTTGCCCAACTCGTAGACCGCTGACACCGGCGCGCCCGTCTTCTGACTGATCCCGACGATATCTGCCGTATGATCGAAATGGCCATGTGTCACGAGGATATGGGTTGCGCCGTCGATGGCAGCCTCATGTTGGTCTTCGGTCAGCATGGGGTTACCGTTGAACCATGGGTCGATCAGCAGGATCTGATCCCCAATCTCGATCCGGAAGCTGCCGTGGCCGAGCCAGATGATGTTCATAACGTGTCCTCCCTTTGGGGCGAGTTTAGCGCCGAATTGAGAGTGCGGGAGCCTCCGGCGGGGATTTTTTTGAAACAGGGAAGATGGGGCCGATTCGTTCGGGATTTACCCGGTATTCATGGAGGTTAAGGGCGTATGGCAGGGTGTCACCCTGCGTGCAGCATCCGTACACCCCCTGTGCACCCCCAACGTGCGGTAGGGGTAGGGTTAACGCAACGCACGGTGCCTTGAATGGCCACGCCGTTTGAAGAACGCGGGCATTGATTATGAGACATAACCAATTGCCGTGCTCTCCTGCTTTGTCTCTTGACCTGCTGGCGGGGCATCGTAGGTGACGGGTCATGGAACTGTTGCGTGAGATCGACGGGTATTGCGAGCGGTTGGGTCCGGGGTATTGGGCTGAACCAGTGAATGCCGTGACCAACGCCGCCTTTGTCATTGCGGCGCTTTGGATGTGGCGGCGCAGTGCGGCTTTGCCGATGGCCCGGGCGTTGTCGGTTGTTCTGGGCCTGATCGGGATCGGCAGTTACCTGTTTCACACCCATGCGCAGGTCTGGGCGGCGATTGCAGATGTGGCGCCGATCGGTGTGTTCATTCTGGTCTATCTGTTTGCCGTGAACCGGGATGTCTGGGGGATGCGGCCTTGGGTGGCCGGAGCGGCCACGGCGGCGTTCATCCCCTATGCCGCGCTGACCGTGCCGGTGTTCCAAGGGTTGCCTGTGCTGGGCGTGTCGGCGGGATACATCCCTGTTCCGGTGCTGATCCTGATCTACGCCGTATTGTTGTGGCGGCGTGCTCCGGTCTTGGCGCGGGGCTTTGTCATCGGGGCTGTGATCCTGTTTCTGTCCCTGACCGCACGGTCTGTGGATGGAATGCTATGCGCACAGATCCCGATGGGCACTCATTTCCTGTGGCACATCCTGAACGGGATCATGCTGGGCTGGATGATCGAAGTGTATCGCCGCTACGTGTCGTCCATAGCTGGACGCAATCAAGTCGTGTCGGACACCTGATGCACTTCGATGACGTTGCCGTCGGGGTCATAGAAAAAGATCTGGTCCCAGCCTTCCACGGCTTGATTGCCCCAATCGGCATAGGGAATGCCCTGCGTCTTCAGATGTGCCTTGAAGGCGGCCAGATCGTCGGTACGGAAGGCGATGTGCCCGTGGCTGACCGGGTTCACCATCTGTCCTGACCGGAACCCCGCCAGCGGGTCCTTTTGCGCAAGATGAGTCTGGATGGCCCCGTCGGTGACAAAGGCAACGTCGCCTGCATATCCCTTTTTCTTTTCCAGCGTGGGCAGGCCGTCGGTTTCCCGGTCCAGCCCGAGGGTGTCGCGATAGAACGCGTCCATCCGCGCCACATCGTCTGTCACAAGGTTCACATGGTGTAGTTTGAGCTTCATGGGGTCTCCTTCCTGTTCAAATCTGAGGTGATTGGTCCGGTGGGGCAAGGGCCAAGGCTTGAAGGTGGTCCATCCCTTCGCTATTGCCCGAACTGACGAGAACACGAGGGGTTTCATGTCCATCGATCAAAGCACCGCCGCCCGTGTGGCGAAACTGGCCCGGATCAAGGTCGAGGAAGACCAGCTTCCGGCGCTGGCGTCCGAATTCAACACCATCCTTGGCTTTATCGAGCAGCTGAGCGAGGTCGATGTGGAGGGCGTGGAGCCCATGACATCCGTGACCCCGCAGCGCCTGAAGCGCCGTGTGGATGAAGTGACGGATGGCGGGCAGCAGAACAAGGTGCTGGCCAACGCGCCTGATGCCCGCGAAGGGTTCTTTGCCGTGCCGAAGGTGGTTGAATAATGGCTGAGTTGAACAAGCTGGGGCTGGCCGAAGCCCGTGACGCGCTGCGCAACGGCGATGTAACGTCTGTCGAGTTGACCGAGGCATGCCTGACCGAGATCGACGGCGCGGGTGCGCTGAACGCCTTTGTCCACAATACGCCCGAGATTGCGCGTGATCAGGCCAAGGCAGCGGACGTGCGGATCAAGGCGGGCGATGCGCCGGATATGTGCGGGTTGCCCATTGGCATCAAGGACTTGTTCTGCACCAAAGGTGTGCCGAGCCAGGCCGGGTCGCGCATTCTGGAAGGGTTCCTGCCTGAGTACGAAAGCACTGTAAGCGGCAACCTGTTGGATGCGGGTGCGGTGATGCTGGGCAAGCTGAACATGGACGAGTTTGCCATGGGGTCGTCCAATGAAACGAGCGTGTATGGCAACGCGGTGAACCCTTGGCGTCGTGGAAATGACGATGCGGCCTTGACCCCCGGTGGGTCGTCGGGTGGGTCGGCCAGCGCCGTGGCAGCCGACCTGTGCCTTGCTGCAACCGGTACGGACACGGGCGGATCCATCCGCCAGCCTGCTGCCTTTACTGGCATCACGGGCATCAAACCGACCTATGGGCGGTGTTCACGCTGGGGGGTGGTGGCCTTTGCCTCGTCCCTCGATCAGGCGGGGCCGATGACCAAGTCGGTGCGTGATGCAGCCATCATGCTGGAGACCATGTGCAGCCATGACCCAAAGGATTCGACCAGCGCAGATCTGCCGGTGCCGAATTTCGAAGCGATGCTGACCGGCGACATCAAGGGCAAGAAGATTGGCATACCGGCGGAATACCGCATGGACGGGATGCCGGAAGAGATCGAGACGCTGTGGACGCAGGGTCGCGAGATGCTGGCCGATGCGGGGGCGGAGATTATTGATATCTCGCTGCCCCACACCAAATATGCGCTGCCTGCCTACTATGTGATTGCACCGGCCGAGGCGTCCTCGAACCTCGCCCGTTATGACGGGGTGCGCTATGGGCATCGTGCCAAGCTGGACCAGGGCGATGGCATCACCGAGATGTATGAGAAGACCCGTGCGGAAGGGTTTGGTGACGAGGTGAAACGCCGTGTGATGATAGGCACTTACGTGCTGTCGGCAGGTTTCTATGACGCCTACTACAACCGCGCGCGCAAGGTGCGGACGCTGATCAAGAAGGATTTCGAGGATGTGTTCGCCCAAGGGATCGACGCGATCCTGACCCCTGCGACGCCGTCGGCGGCCTTTGGTTTGGGCGAGGCGTCGGATGATCCTGTGCAGATGTATCTGAACGATGTTTTCACTGTCACCGTCAACATGGCGGGCCTGCCGGGCATCGCTGTCCCCGCAGGGACAGATGCCCAAGGGCTGCCCCTGGGCCTGCAGCTGATTGGCCGCCCATGGGAAGAGGGTGATTTGCTGAACACCGCTTATGCGCTGGAGGCCCGGGCCGGGTTTGTGGCAAAACCGCAGAAATGGTGGTAGTCCACTTCGACTGTAGCAAAGAAGTGTAGAGCAGATGATACTATTTCGCAGTTTCCTGATCCTCGGCGCCGCAGTCGCTGTATCGGCCTGTCAGCCTGTTGTCCCCGACAGCGGGGGCGGCGTTGTTAACCCGGGCCGCGGCGTTGGTTTCGACAATCCCAACACCTTGGCGGCGCGCGAGGCACGTGATGCGCAATTGGCGTCGGCAGCGGTGCCCGCGGCCCCGGCAGTGGGCGCTCAATCGCTGCCGCCAGCATCTGGTACGCCGTCTGCGGCGGCTACACGCCCTGCGCCTGCAACAGCCACCGCGCAAGGGCGCACAACGCCACGTGCGGTGTCAAACCCGGCAAGCCTGGATGCGGAATTGGCGCAGATCGCGGCCCAGAATGATGCGGCAGCGGCACGTGGCAACTCTGGACAGGCGGTACTCAATGCCAGCCCGTCGAATGCGGCACCCGTGATCCTGAACAATCCCGGAATCTCGGACGAGAACAGTTTTGATGCCGTGGCATCGCGCGAAAGTATCGAAAGCGATGCTGCGCGTCTGGAGGCGAACCGCCAGCAGTACCAGGTGGTGCAACCGACCGCGTTGCCGTCACGTGCGAGCAGCGCGCAGCCCAACGTGGTGCAATATGCGTTGCAGACCCGGCACCCCAAAGGCACCCGTTTGCATCGCCGGTTCAGCGTCGGCTCGGCCGCGAAGTTCCAGCGCAATTGTGCGGAATACAGCTCTGCCGACGAGGCGCAGATTGACTTTCTGGCCCGTGGTGGACCCGAGCGTGACCGTCGCGGCATTGATCCCGATGGGGATGGCTACGCCTGCGGTTGGGACCCGGCGCCGTTCCGCCGGGCGGCTGGCAACTGATCCGCCACTGGCAGTCTTCGCCGAATTGCGGCCCGCGGCGTGACGGTCTGACGCCGCGCTTTGTCGTGTTGCACTATACGGCGATGGAAACGGCGGAGACTGCAATTGAACGCCTGTGCGACCCCGAAGCTGAGGTGTCGGCGCATTACGTGATCTGCAGGTCTGGGCGCGTCACTCAGCTGGTGCCGGAAGGGTTGCGCGCGTGGCATGCGGGGGAAGGGGAGTGGCAGGGCCTCTCTGACATGAACTCGCGCTCTATTGGCATTGAGCTGGACAATGACGGGCGGGGGCCATTTGCCGAACCGCTGATGCAAAGCCTTGAGGTGCTGTTGCGCATGATCTTGCAAGGTTGGGATATCCCATGCGCCAATGTCATTGGTCATTCGGATATGGCGCCGGGCCGCAAGTTCGACCCCGGCCCGTGGTTCGATTGGGCGCGTCTTGAGAGACAGGGGCTTGCCGCACGGCGGGGATATGATCGTGGCCCTGGCGATCCAGACCTTGAGAGTTTTGCAAAGCTGGCCAGATTGGCCGGTTACACCGCTGATACCGATCCCGAAACACTGCTGGCGGCTGTGCGCTTGCGCTTCAGGCCCTTCAAGGCTGGCCCAATCGAGCCGGAAGACTTCACTCCGATCGGACACAGGGCTATGTGGACTTGAGCTCCATGTTTCTTCTGACTGAAAATACCACCGCCGGAGGCTCCCACACCGACAACATGGGCCAAGGACCCCATTGACGCGCCCCCGCTCCCGCACGTAAGGGCAACCGGCGCGGAGGGGCGGATGGCCGCGGCAGAGATGTCGAGGAAAGTCCGGACTCCCAGAGGCAACGGTGCCGGGTAACACCCGGGCGGGGCAACCCGACGGACAGCGCCACAGAAAACAAACCGCTGCGGCATGCCGCAGCAAGGGTGAAACGGTGGGGTAAGAGCCCACCGCCGGGCTGGCAACAGACCGGGCACGGCAAGCCCCACCGGGAGCAATGCCAAATAGGGACCGCGCGCTGGGCAACCAGCGGGGCCGCTTCTGCCCCAGCAGGTCCGGGTTGGCAGCTAGAGGGATGTTGGCAACAGCATCCCAAGATGAATGGTCATCTCGGGCAGGGCAACCTGCCTAGACAGAATCCGGCTTACAGCCCCTCCGCGCACGGTCATCTGCCACGAAGAAAGGGCAAGCGCCTGCGCACTTGCCCTCGGTATTCAATCCAATCCGAACACGACCGGGCCCGACTGGAATTGAACGCTCTGTCAGAGTTCTTCGACCGGCGTGCTGCGGATGTCCGTCCACTGCGTTGCCGCCTTGGAGATCGTTCCGGCGCGGTCCTTGTTGAATGCTTCGAAGATGTCGGCGTTCAGGAAAACGTAGAGCTTGTTGTCGATCACGGCGGCATAGTCGGGATCGCCGTCGAACTTTTTGCCCACGGACACGCCGAAGGTGCAGAAGCCCCCGTTTTGCGGCAGGTACTCTGCCGGTGCGGCCTTGAATGTCTTCAGGTTGGCTTCGGATGCAAAGCGGTAGGCAACGCCGTCATGGACGACCGTGTGTGCGGCAACACCTTCGACCGGATCACCCGATGCGATGAAGGCTACGGGATCAACACCGTGCAGGCCAAGGGGAGCACCGGCAGCCGTGATACCGGTCGAGACATTGTATTCATCTGCGGCCATGGCTTGCGAGGTGAAGGACAGCGCTGCGGCGCCTGCGATGATGGTGGCAAGTGTGAGAGTACGAAACATGGGTTTTCCTTTCGTTTCGAGGGGTGTTGGGCATAGCCCGGTTGGTTTGGCGCAGCAGCTGCCATGCCAAAGAGGAGGTTTCTGAGAGGGAGAGAAGGTTTTTGGGGTGAGGCCTTAGAGCAGGCCTGGCTCGGCGGTATCAGCATTGTGCAGAGACACCACCACAGCCACGGTTGCGCCCAGGACCCAGTAGTAAGCGGCGTCGAGACCGGAGAACCCGAAGAGGAACGGTGCGACGAGGAATGCGCCACCAACAACACCGTCGACAGCGAGGTGCAGTTTGTAGGGCAGGACCCGGATCAGGCCGAGATGATGATCGGTCAGTACCGTCAGAACAAAGGCCGCAACACCGGTAACAACCGAGAGCCAGAAGGCCATGGGGTGCGATTGCCCCAGACCCAAGAGGCCGGGCATCGCCATCAGGCCAACGGCGACGGGGTAGTCGAGATAGGCGTGGATTTCCTTGCTGACAAAGCGCAGTGACATAAGTTTTCCTTTCGAAATCGATGCGGCGATCTGTGCCGCTGTGATGAAAGAAAAATGTGCGTTTCTGCCCCTGAATTCCATTTTTGAACGTTCAGCTTTCTTGACCGATCGTTCGGATTTCTGGACTAGCTGGCGATCTGGCGCGCTTTTTCGATGTGTTCGTTCCGAAATGCGGCTGGGCTTTGTCCAACTTCGCGTTTGAAGACACGTGCGAATGCGGAATCCGAAGCGTACCCGACATCCCGCGCAATCTCGGCGACGGGTTTGTTTTGGGTGATCAGGTCTTGCTGCGCGATCTGCATCCGCCAGTCCGTCAGGTATTGCAGCGGCGTCACGCCCATCTTTTGCGCGAAGTGCACCGCGAACCCGGTGCGCGACTGTCCGGCAGCGCGGGCGAGGCTTTCGACGCTCCACCCTTCGGCGGGTTGTTTGTGAAACGCCATGAGTGCCCGCGAGATATGCGGATCGGCAAAACCGGCGAGGCCCGTTTGCGTGGCCGCATCTGTTTCGATGAAGGTACGCAGGGCTTGGGCAAAGATCACTTCGGAGATTTTCTGGGCGATTAGGTCGCTGCCCAGCTTGTCCTGCCCGGTTTCGTCGGCGATCAGCCGCAGCGAAGTTTCCATCCAGCGTCCGGCGCTTTCCCCGTAATTGGGGATCAGGATGTAGTCCGGCAATTGGTTCAGCAACATATGCGTTGCATGATCCGCCAATGAAAAGTGGCCGCAGATGAGTTGTGTGTCCCTGTCATCCTCGACGCCGCCATAGACCAGGACACCTTCACCACTGTAGCCCGAGCTTTCCAGCACCGTTTCCAGTGGCAGAACGGTATCCTTGTCATGCCGCCCGCTGAAAAGATCGTGGGCGGCCCCGTGCGGGATAATGATCAGGTCGCCTTGGGCCAGCGAGACGGTCGTGCCAGACGGTTTGATGCGCACTCGACAGTCCCCGCGGTGGGCGAAGTGAAAGCGCGCGACTTTCTCGTGCGTGGGCACGGCCACACCCCAGGGTGGGGTGAAGGACGTCCGAAAGTACAAGGTGCCCTTGAGCGTGAGTCGGGTCAGGATATCGCTGAGTGGGTCAAGCATGGTCCCGAGATGGGCATGCAGCAGCCCGCCTGTCCAGCAGTTGGAACGATCGGCACATTAAAGTGAATGCGCGGGCGGGTTTTCGGAGTGGAATCAACCGGGATATTGCCGGTGAGATGGGGGGATACGGAAAAATCGGACTTCGCCCTACGTTCCCGGCCTGCGCGGGGTTGACTCGGGGGGGCACGCGGGTAAAAGCCCACCTCTAGACGAATTTCCCGCCAGCGGGCCGACTTGGCTTATTTGGCGATGCAGGAGACACCAGATGGCCAAGCCAACCACGATCAAGATCCGCCTGAACTCGACCGCAGGCACCGGCCACTTCTATGTGACCAAGAAAAACGCGCGCACCATGACCGAGAAAATGGTCGTACGGAAGTACGATCCCGTGGCGCGCAAGCACGTGGAATACAAGGAAGGCAAGATCAAGTAAGATCGCCCATTCTTCGTGATTTCCAAGGCCGCGCCGCAAGGACGCGGCCTTTTTCTTTTCTGGAGGCTCACTTGATTATCCGACCCACGACCAGGGCAGACATGGCTGCTGTCGATGCGCTGTTGGCGCGGACCTATCCAAAGCTGCTCAAGGCGGACTATCCGCCCTCTGTGCTTGTGACAGCCTTGCCCATCATCAGCCGCGCGCGGCCAGAGCTATTGGTGTGCGGCACGTATTACGTGGTCGAGGAGAACGGAGCGGTCCTTGGGGCCGGTGGATGGACGCGCGACAAACGTGATCGGCGCCTGGGCCATATCCGCCACGTTGTGACCGATGATCGGGCGCTGCGCCGTGGGGTGGGGCGGCGGCTGATGTCACGTTGCTTTGATGTGGCCCGCACCGCCGGGGTCAAACGGATGGAATGCTGGGCCACGCGGACGGCGGTGCCGTTCTATGCAGCCGTTGGGTTCGTGGAAGCTGGGCCCATCGACGTGCAGTTGCAGAGCGGGATCGTGTTTCCGTCTGTGCGAATGCTGCGCGATTTGTAACCGCCTAGCCTGGTTTGGTGCTTGGCTTGCCATCGAGCGTTTCGTAGCGGCGGCTGTTACTTGTCCGGTCATTGATCAGGACACGGTCCAGCGTGGGATATGTGACACGGTCCTGTGGCGCGCGCGTGCCAATCACGACATAGCGCGCGTCGGCGCGACTGTCGTTGCGCAGGTTGTGGCCCACGGGCGTGCCTGCGGCCCATGTCGCGGCGTCCCCTTCCGTGAGCGTGGTTTCGGTGTCGTCCTCGATCAACGTGACGGTGCCTGATAACATGAGGATCATCTCGTCCTCGGTCGCGTGCCAATGGTTGTAGGACGAGGACGAGCCCGGTGGCAGCGTTTCGATGAACGCCCCGAACTGTGTAAGGCCGCCCGTATCGCTGATCAACTCGGCGGTGTAAGGGCCCAGCGGATCGTCGGTTTTGCCACGGTCCGTGCGGGCTGTGCCGCGCTTGATCACTGTCATGTATCCCCCCTTTGAAATAAAAAAGGCCGGTCGCTTGGACCGGCCTTTTCGTCTGTCTGTCTATGCAGGTTATTCCTGCTGCCCCATGAACATGAGCAGGAACTGGAACATGTTCAAGAACGAGATATAGAGGCTGAGCGCGCCATCAATGGCGGCTTTGTCCAGCCAATCCTGATCACCATGTGCGGCATGTGCCACATAGGTGTTCTTGATGTCCTGGGTATAGAACGCTGTCAGACCGGCAAAGATCAGAACGCCGATGGCTGAGATTGCCATCATCATCACGCCCGATTGCAGGAACAGGTTGATGATCATCGCCACGATCAGGCCGATCACACCCATCATCAGGAAGGTGCCCATGCCGCTCAGGTCTTTCTTGGTGGTGTAGCCATAGAGGCTCAGACCGGCAAAAGCGATCGCGGTGACCAGGAAGGTCTGGGTGATCGAGAACGGCGTGAAGACCAGGAAGATCGAGCTCATCGACACGCCCATGACGGCGGCGAAGATAAAGAAGCCAAGCTGCACGGCGGCTGCAGAGCCACGACGCATCAGCGCGCCCCAGCCGAACAGCAGGAAGGCGAGTGGTGCAAACATGACGACCCAGCGCAGCGGCGTGGTGTACAGCACCGTGCCGAGGCCCGTCAGGTACTGGCCTTCTCGCAGGGCAACGGTTGCACCTGTCGGGTCGGATGTGACAGCGAGGCCAGCAATGGCCCATGCCGCCAATGCGGTGATGAGCATGCCGACCGACATGGTCCCATACACTTTGTTCATATGCGCGCGCAGGCCCGCATCGATCTGGGCGGCGCGTGTACCGGCCGCGGACCGGATCGTATTCAACTCAGCCATGACTGACCTCCAAATTGATACCAATTCCGGCGGCTGATCCGCCGGTCGCGGATTTACGCCCGCGTTGTGCTAAATATCGGGTCAGTTTCCCTTTCATTCAAGGGTTTTTAAGGGCTTTCCTGCCGGTTGGATGCGACATTCCGACCAATTTTGTCATAAATGCCGCACACCGCGCATGGACTGCGCCGGGTTATCAGTCACGCCATGTGGCAGGAACGTCCCAGATCGGCTTTGCGCTTTCGCGTGTAGCGCGCTCTGAATTGATGCCGATATCGTCCAGGCGTTGTGCATCCAGGCGGGCAAGGGCGCGGCGGGATTTCCAAACATCAAGGATCATGCTTAGCGTCGGAAGGCGACGTGCCGCAGGCTTCATATTGGTGTGACGGGTGGTGATGTCGGTAAATGCCATCGGGCTGTCCTTTCTAATTCCGTGATGAATGACCGGGGTCAAATCAAGTGTCTTGATGTATATGGGGGAATATGGCACATTCTTAAAGCGAATGTTTTTGATATAAAGTATCAAGGAGTGTGATGTGAGAAACTTGGACATCACGACGCTTCGGTCGTTTGTTGCCGTTGCCGAAAGCGGCGGTGTAACCCGTGCTGCGGGGTTTTTGCATCTGACCCAATCGGCGGTTTCGATGCAATTGAAGCGGTTGGAGGAATTGTTGGGCCTTGACCTGTTCGACCGATCCGGTCGGACGATCGCGTTGACCGCCTCGGGCGAGCAGTTGCTGGTCTTTGCCCGCCGCATGGTGGCGTTGAACGACGAGGTGATCACCCGTCTGACCGATCAGGCCTATGAAGGTGAGATCACACTGGGTGTGCCGCACGACATCGTCTACCCGGCCATTCCCCGCGTGTTGAAGCAGTTCCATGCGGCTTTCCCGCGTGTGAAGGTGCAATTGGACAGCTCTTACACACGACGTTTGAAAGCCGAGTTCGCCAAGGGTGCCTGTGACATCATCCTGACGACGGAAACGGGTATGGATGCCGGAGGGGAACAGCTGTGCACAAAGCCATTGTGCTGGGTCGGGGCCCCGGGGGGGTCCGCGTGGCGGCAACGGCCGTTGAAATTGGCGTTTGGGCGGCAATGCACGTTCCGCCCGCGGGTTGTTGAAGGATTGGACGCCGCAGATATCCCCTGGGACGTGGTTGTCGAAACTGAAAGTGACCGCACGATCGAGGCCACGGTCAGCGCGGATCTTGCCGTGCATACCATGATCGAAGGGACTGAGCCGCCGCATCTGGATCGGATCGAACACGGGGGGGCGTTGCCTGACCTGCCGATGCACAGCATCAATCTGTATGGTGCAGGTGGGGCTGTGAACGAGGTGCATGACGCGCTTGTCGGTTTCCTGCGTCGCGCTTTTGCGGCACCAGATGCCACGACCCTGCGCGCGGTCGCGAACCGCTGACATCGGGGCGTATCGGGGGGCGATTGGGCGGAATTCGGCCCATCGAAGCGCATGTCTGTCGTTCCTGCTGACCTAGATAAAATTGTGGTTACTTTAGCAATCATCACGCGTTACCGCGCTGGCGGATCGACGGAAACTGCAAGTATTTTGGTTTAGTGTTTTGAAAAGTAAAGAGAATTTGATTTTCATTTTGACGTTGGCACCGTTTGGCATCCCTCGATGCGCATGCACTCCTTGGTCAGCATTTCACTTATGGCGACACGCCTTATGGCTGAAAGCTGCGCACGAAATTCCCGTCAAGCGGGTATCTTTCATTGAAAATTGCGTGCGTGATACGTAGTATACTGCCACTGAACACGGCGCGAGAGAACAACATGCGCCATTCTGATGGGCGCAAAGCGCGCCCATAGCGACATCACAGGGTTGGGAACATTATGGCACATTTGGTTGACGTACATGTCGGCAAGCGTATCCGGCAGCGCAGGTGGCTGATCGGGATGACCCAGCAAAAGCTGGCTGACATGGTTGGCATCAAATTTCAGCAGATTCAGAAGTACGAGACCGGTGCAAACCGCGTCAGCGCGTCCCGTCTGTGGGATATCGGAGAAGCGATGGGCGTTCCTGCTGCCTTTTTCTTCGAAGGTCTGAAGGAAGATGTCAGCCAGGCTGCGGCGACCGGGGCTGTTCCCGCCGATATGCTCAGCGACAAAGAGGCAATGGAGTTGGTCCGTACATACTACGCGATCCCCGAAGCACAGCGCCGCCGCCTGTTCGAGCTTGCACGGGTTCTGAGCGACGTCGCCTGACCTTTTCGATGTAGTCCGGGCTTGCGTCACGGGTGCCACTCTGGCACCCGATTGGCATGAGCATTCTGATTTCTGATTTAACTGAAGTGGCCCATGCCATGGCTGATGCGGCCGGCGAGGCCATTCTGCCGCACTTTCGGGCACGCGACCTTGATGACGAAAACAAAGCGTCTGATGGGTATGATCCGGTGACCATTGCGGATCGCGCTGCAGAGCAGGCGATGCGCGCGGTGTTGGCGGACAGACGTCCGGACGATGCTATTCTAGGTGAAGAGTTTGGTGCGCATTCCGGTTCTAGTGGTCTGACATGGGTGTTAGACCCGATTGATGGCACCCGCGGGTTCGTATCGGGGACGCCGACTTGGGGGGTTCTGATTGCTGTTGGTGACGCGACCGGCCCTTTTCTTGGCATGATCGACCAGCCCTACATTCAAGAACGATTCTGGGGGGCTGACGGGCGTGCGCAGATGCGCGGCCCGCTGGGGGAACACGCGCTTGCGACGCGGGCGTCACGTCCGTTGACCGATGCGGTTCTGTTCACAACGTTCCCCGAGGTTGGTACCGAAGCGGAACGTGCCGGGTTCGAGGCCGTGGCGCGGGGCATCAAGCTGGTGCGCTACGGGATGGACTGTTACGCGTATGCGCTTCTGGCGGCGGGTCAGATCGATCTGGTGATCGAGGCCGGATTGAACAGCTATGATATTCAGGCGCCCATCGGTCTTATTGAGGCGGCCGGGGGGATTGTCACGGATTGGTCCGGTCAGCCTGTGCATGAGGGTGGCCGCGTGGTTGCTGCAGCGAATGCCAATATTCATCGCGCGGCGCTGGACATTCTGGCGGGACACCTGTGACAGCAACCCTGATCAGGTGCGCGGCATATGTCGTGACCATGGACGATGATCGTCGCATTCTGCGCGATGCCGATGTGTTGTTGCAGGACGGGCAGGTGGCCGAGATCGGGCATGGACTTCAGGCAGCGGCCGAGATCGTTGACGGGGCGGGCTGTGTTGTCGCCCCTGGCCTGGTCAATACGCATCATCACCTCTATCAGACCCTGACCCGTGCGGTGCCGCAGGCGCAGGACGCGCTTTTATTCGGCTGGTTGCAGGCCCTTTATCCCATATGGGCGCGCTTCACGCCTGACCAAATGTTCACGTCAGCGCAGATCGGGTTGGCCGAATTGGCCCTGTCCGGCTGCACATTGTCGTCTGACCATCTGTACCTCTATCCAAACGGCGTTCGGCTCGAAGACACCATCGTGGCTGCGCAAGAGGTCGGGTTGCGGTTCCATCCGACACGCGGCGCCATGAGTATTGGCGAGAGTGCGGGTGGGTTGCCGCCGGATAGATTGGTCGAGGATGAAGTAGCCATTCTGGACGATATGGTGCGGGTGATCGACAGCTTTCACGACCCCGCGCCCGGGTCCATGTGCCGGGTGGGTGTGGCGCCATGTTCGCCTTTCTCTGTCAGCCGCGAGCTGATGCGCGATGCGGCGCTTTTGGCGCGCGACAAGGGCGTGATGATGCACACCCATCTGGCCGAGAATGACGAGGATATCGCCTATTCCTTGGCACAGTTCGGATGCAGGCCCGGGCAATATGCCGAGGATTTGGGTTGGGTTGGCCCGGACGTGTGGCATGCGCATTGCGTGAAGCTGGATGCCGAAGAAATCGACCTGTTTGCCCGGACGGGTACGGGTGTTGCGCATTGCCCGTGTTCGAACTGCCGCCTTGGGTCCGGTCTTGCGCCGGTACGGGCGATGCGGGATGCGGGCGTGCCCGTGGGTCTGGGTGTTGATGGATCGGCCAGCAACGATGCGGGCAATCTGGTGGCCGAGGCGCGGCAGGCGATGTTGTTGCAACGGGTGGCAAAGGGTGCGGATGCGATGAGCGCGCAGGAAGCGCTGGAGATTGCGACGCGGGGCGGGGCCGACATTCTGGGACGGCCTGAGTGCGGGCGGCTGCAGGTTGGGTGTCGCGCGGATGTCGCCATCTGGGATGTCAGCGGGATCGAAACAGCGGGCAGTTGGGACCCGGCGGCTTTGCTGCTGGCCGGGCCAACGACGGTGCGTGATCTGTTTGTTGAAGGGAGACAGGTTGTGCGGGATGGTCAGATGACGACGATTGATCTGTCACAGGTCATCGCGCGGCAGAATGAGATGGCCCGAAACCTGAGCGCCACCTTATGAAACATGTTTTGCTGTTCATTGCCCTGATCCTAATGGCTGCCGCCGCAGCTGCCGATCCGACAGCGCTGGCCGCCATCAACGCCGAGCGTGACGCCCAAAACCGCGCGCCACTTATCTATGACAGCAGGCTTGAGGCCGCAGCCCGTGCACATGCACAAGACATGGCGACCGCTGGTTTCTTTGCGCATACAGGTTCGGATGGATCAGACATTGGTCAGCGGTTGGATCGTGTCGGCTATCGCTATTGCTTTGGCGCGGAGAACATTGCTGCGGGTCAACGCAGTTTGGCCGAGGTGATGACGTCATGGATGGGGTCACGCGGGCACCGGCGCAACATCCTGCATCACAAAGCGCAGGCAGTCGGCCTGGCCCGCGGACCGGGCAACCTGTGGGTTATGGTGCTGGCAGCGCCCTGCTAGCTGCGGCGCGTGCCGCCCACCCAGACATCCGCGATGGCGCGGTCATCGCCCATCATGAGCGTCGGGAACACTGCGTCCCAAATGCTCTCGGCCCGTGTATGACGCTGCGCAATGGCTGGGGTCGAGGCAAGATCGAGAATACACAGGTCACCTGCCAGTCCGGGGGAGATGCTGCCAATCTCGTCCGTGCGGTGCAGCACGCGGGCCGATCCTGCTGTCGCCAGCCAAAGAAGCTGTGCAGCATGCACGGCGGTGCCGCGCAACTGTGCGATCTCATATGCAGCGGCCATGGACCGCAGCATTGAGAAGGATGAACCACCGCCTGTGTCCGTCGCGAGGCCCGTGCGCACGCCGCCAGAGGCAAGGCCCATGAGATCGAACAGGCCTGAGCCGATAAAGGTGTTGGACGTCGGGCAATGGACGAGGCCTGCCCCCACCTCGCGCAGTCGGTCGGTCTCACGCGTCTCAAGATGGATCGCGTGACCGTAGAGGCCACGTTCGCCCAAAAGCCCGTGCTGTTCATAGGTGTCGAGGTAGTCGCGCGCCTGCGGGTAGAGGCCACGCACCCACTCGATCTCGTCGACCTGTTCGCTCAGATGGGTTTGCATCAACGCGTCGGGGTGTTCGGCCCATAAGGCGCCGAGGGCGGCCAGTTGATCCTCGGTCGAAGTGGGGGAGAAGCGCGGTGTGATCGCATAGCGGGCGCGGCCCTGACCATGCCATTTCCGCAGCAATGCCTTGCTGTCGTCATAGGCCGTCTGCGCCGTATCCCGCAGCCCGTCCGGGGCATTGCGGTCCATGCAGGTCTTGCCCGCGACCACGGCTATGTTGCGCGCGGCGGCAGCGGTGAACAGGGCATCGACGCTTTCAGGGTGGATCGTGCAGAAGCTTGCGACTGATGTGGTGCCGTGATCAAGCAGCAGGTCCAGATAGCGATCCGCAGTTTCATTGGCATAGGTGGCATCGCCAAACCGCATCTCTTCGGGGAACGTATAGGTGTTCAGCCAATCAATCAGGCGCTTGCCCCATGATGCGATGATGGCGGTCTGGGGATAGTGCGCATGAGCATCGATGAAACCGGGGCAGATCAGGTGACCGGGATAGTCATGGCGTGTTGCCTGCGCGCCTTGCGTCAGTGCCGCGCTGCCGACGGCAGCAATCTTGCCACCCTCAATCAGTAAGGCACTGTCTTCGAGAACGTGGACGGCTTCGACCCATGGTTGAACAAAGGGATCGCCGTCGAAGGTCAGCACATGGCCGGTCAAAAGATATGCATCTGTCATGGCTGTCTTATGCCGGGGGCTTGCTGAGGGCGCAAAGCGAAATCCGGGCCATTGTCAGTACAATGGCCGCGCCCTATGGTCGCCCACGACGCGACGGAAAGGGAGACGCACGCCATGTCAGATCAGACCGACGTGATCGATCCCGCAGCAGACGACAATGCATATGTCCTTGAACGCAAGGATGTTTCCGCGATCCTCTATGCCGTTGATATCGAGGACCGCGACCAGCTGATCAAGCTGATGGAACCGCTGCACGCGGCGGACATCGCCGACCTTCTGGAACAGATCAACGCCTTTGATCGCTCACGCCTGATCCGTCTGTATGACCGCGAGTTCGATGGTGACATCCTTTCCGAGCTTGACGAGTCGATCCGGGAAGAGGTGATCGCCGTCCTGAAGCCCACTGTTCTGGCTGACGCTGTGCGCGATCTGGACAGTGATGACGTGGTCGACCTGATCGAAGATCTGGACGACGCGCAGCAGGAACAGATCCTGGATGTGCTGGAAGACACGGATCGGGCGCTGGTTGAGCAGTCGCTGGCCTTTCCCGAGTATTCCGCCGGTCGCCTCATGCAGCGCGAGGTTGTCATGGCGCCCGAGCATTGGACGGTCGGCGAGGCCATTGATCGGTTGCGCAGTGCGAACGAAGAGGAATTGCCCAAGCAGTTCTATCACATCGTGCTGATTGACCCGCGCCTGCATCCGGTGGGCAATGTGACCCTCGGCAAGTTGATGCGGTCACGCCGGGAGGTGCCACTGGCCGATCTGGTGGAAGAGACCTTTCAGGTGATCCCGGCCAGTCAGGATGAAAGCGACGTGGCTTATGCTTTCAACCAGTATCACCTGATCTCGGCCCCGGTTGTCGATGACGAGGGGCGGTTGGTTGGTTTGATCACGATCGACGATGCGATGGCCGTGCTGGACGAAGAGCACGAGGAAGATATTCTGCGTCTGGCAGGGGTGGGCGAAGAGTCCGCTTTGTCTGACCGTGTGCGCGAGACTACGAAACGGCGTATCCCGTGGTTGGCTGTGAACCTTGTCACGTCGATCCTTGCGTCGATGGTCATTGCCCAGTTCGAGATGGCGATTGCCCAGATCGTGGCGCTGGCCGTGTTGATGCCCATAGTGGCGTCCATGGGTGGGAATGCGGGGACGCAATCCTTGACGGTTGCGGTGCGGGCCATTGCCACCAAGGATTTGACCGGTGCGAACGTGTGGCGTGTGATACGGCGCGAGGTGCTGGTGGGGTTGATCAACGGCGCTGTTTTTGCCGTTGTGATGGGGATTGTCGGGGTGATCTGGTTCGGCTCACCTGCGCTGGGCTATGTGATTGCAGCGGCCATGGTGGTGAACATGGTGGTGGCGGGTCTGGCCGGGACGGGCATTCCGATTGTCCTGGACCGCGTGGGTATCGATCCGGCGTTGGCATCGGGTGCGTTTGTAACCACGGTGACGGATGTGGTTGGGTTCTTTGCCTTCCTTGGGCTTGCTGCCTTGGTGTTGTTGTGACGGGGGCGGACGCTGTTTGCCTGCGGCAAAGACGCCCCGCCCGCCGTCCCGATGGAGGCCCTTCATGTCGTTGACCGAGGACAAGGCCGCGATCCGGAAACAGGCGTTTGCTGCGCGCAAGGCGGCCTTTGACCTCGATGCCGGGGGGGCGTCGGGTCTCTTGTCATCCGTGTTGGCGGGGTATCGCGGAGTGCCTTTGTCCGGTTACATGCCGATCCGATCCGAGATTGACCCACTGCCCGTGATGGCGGAGGCGGCTGCGCATGGCCCTGTGGCTGTGCCGGTCATTCGGGGCGCGGGACTGCCGTTGGTGTTTTCGAAGTGGACGCCGGGGTGTGCCATGACGGAGGGGCCGTTCGGGGCACAGATCCCTGCGGTCGAAGACCTGTTCGAGCCTGAGATTGTCATTGTGCCTTTGGTGGCCTTTACCCGCGCGGGCGGGCGGTTGGGATATGGGGGCGGGTTCTATGATCGCACACTTGAAGGCTTGCGTGCGACGCGGGCAACCCTGGCCATCGGTTTCGCCTATGGTACGCAGGAAATGATAAACCTGCCATTGGAGCCTACGGACCAAACGCTCGACATGATCGTAACGGAGACGGAAGTGATTGAGGTGGGGAGGGGGCCAGCCCCCCGGCGCTGATGCGCCGCCCCCCGGGATTTTGGGGAAACAGGGAATGGGACAGGTCGTGCCTTTGGACTTGCCGTTCTGCCATATGGAGGCATATGGGGCCGTATGAATTTGCTTTTCTTGGGTGACGTCATGGGCCGGGCTGGCCGACAGGCGATCACCGACCATCTGCCGCGCTTGCGCACCGATTGGAACCTCGATTTTGTCGTGGTGAACGGAGAGAACGCGACCTCTGGCATGGGACTGTCCGGTGCGCATGCCAAGCTGCTGCTTGAGGCCGGGGCGGATTGCGTGACCCTGGGCGATCACGCCTTTGACCAAAAGGACATGTTGCGGTTTATCGAGGAAGAGTCGCGCATCATCCGGCCCCTCAACTTTTCCAAGGCGGCACCGGGCAAGGGCGCGCGCCTGTTCACGGCGCGGAACGGAAAGAAGGTTCTGGTGGCGCAGGCCTTGGGGCAGGTTTTTATGAAGCGCCCATTTGATGATCCGTTTTCAGCGCTCGAGACCGTCTTCCGCACTCATCCGCTGGGCGGGCAGGCGGACGCGATCATCATAGATTTCCATTGCGAGGCAACGTCTGAGAAGATGGCGATGGGCCATTGGTGCGACGGGCGCGCGAGCCTGATGGTTGGTACCCATACGCATGTGCCCACCGCTGACGCCATGATCCTGTCCAAAGGCTGCGCCTATCTGACCGATGCGGGCATGTGTGGCGATTACAATTCGGTCATAGGCATGCAACGCGACGAGCCGCTGCGCCGTTTCATCACCGGCATGCCCAAGGAACGGTTTCAGCCCGCCCTTGGCTCCGCGACCCTGTCGGGTGTGTATGTCGAAACCGGGAATGATGGCCGGGCCACGCGTATCGAAATGGTGCGCGAGGGTGGTCTGCTGCAAACCAGCCGTCCATGACACGCGAGGCCGCGCTGGGCTTTACCGCCGTCCTGATCCTGTTAGGGGCAGGGTGGGGCCTGACCATGCCGCTGACCAAGATCGCGGTGAGCACCGGCTACCAGCATTTTGGCCTCTTGTTCTGGCAATTGGCGATTGGGGTCGTGGTCATGACGGTGCTGGGGCTACTTCGCGGTGTGCGGCTGCCGCGGGGTCGCGCGCATCTTCGCGTCTATCTTGTCATTGCCTTGATTGGGTCTGTGTTGCCGAACTCGGCCAGCTACCAGGCTGCGGTGCACCTGCCATCGGGCATCATGTCGATCCTGCTGTCGATGATTCCGATCTGGGCTTTTCCCATCGCGCTGACCCTTGGGCTGGACCGGTTTGAGTGGCGGCGATTTGCCGGGTTGCTGATCGGTTTGACCGCTGTGCTTGTGATCGTGGTGCCCAACGCCGCGATGACGGGTGCGATCCCTGTCATTTGGGTGGGAGTAGGGCTGATCGCAGGTCTGTTTTATGCGTTCGAGGGCAACTATGTCGCGCGCTGGGGCACTGCGGGCCTCGACGCCATACAGGTTTTGTGGGGCGCGTCTATTGTGGGTGCCATCATCGCCTTGCCGCTGGCCCTGTTCAGCGGGCAGTGGATTGATCCGCGCCCACCCTTTGCAGCCCCGGATATCGCGCTTGCCATCAGTGCAACGACGCATGTGCTGGTCTATGCCGGATATGTCTGGCTGGTGGGGCGCGCAGGACCCGTCTTTGCGGTTCAGGTCAGCTTTCTAGTGACGCTTTTCGGCGTGTTCTGGGCGCGCTTGATCCTTGGCGAAGCCTATGCCCCGACAGTGTGGGGCGCGCTCGCTTTGATGATGGTGGGTATGTTTCTGGTCCAACCACGTCGCGCACGGGTTGCAGAGGCTGGTCCCTTGGGGGACAGTGCGCGCTGACATGCGCAAGAACAGGGGCCGTGCCTATGGGGCTGATCGAGCTTTCGCAAACAGGCAATGCCATTCTGACACTGGTGGTCGTCGGCGTGATGTTCGTGCTGTTTCTGCGCGAAGTCTTTCCGACCGAGGTGGTTGCCATTGGCGGGGCGTCCCTGATGCTGGCCACCGGCGCGCTCCCCTACGATGACGCCCTTGCAGTGCTGTCGAACCCGGCACCTTGGACCATTGCGTCCATGTTCATCATCATGGGTGCGCTTGTGCGCACGGGTGCGCTTGATGCTTTTACAGGGCTGGCAGATCGGAAGGCCCGCACAAACCCGGCGATTGCCGTCGTCCTGTTGATGACCTTTGTGGTCTTCAGTTCGGCCATCGTGTCGAACACGCCGGTGGTTGTGGTCATGATTCCGGTCATCATCCAACTGGCCAAGACAATGGGGCTGAACCCGTCCAAGATGCTGATTCCGCTCAGCTATGCGGCGATACTCGGGGGCACGCTTACCCTGATCGGCACCTCGACCAACTTGCTGGTGGACGGGGTGGCCCGGACCCAGGGAATGGAGCCCTTTACGATTTTCGAAGTGACCCCGCTGGGCATTATTCTGGTGATCTGGGGCATGATCTATCTTCGGTTCTTTGGTCCCATGCTGCTGCCGGATCGGGACAGTATGGCGGGGTTATTGAGTGACCGCAGCAGAATGAAGTTCTTTACCGAGGCGGTGATCCCGCCGGACTCCAACCTTGTGGGGCGCGAGGTCACGGGCGTTCAGCTGTTCAAGCGCGATGGCGTGCGTCTGGTCGATGTGATCCGCGGGGACGAATCCTTGCGTCGCAACCTGCAAGGGGTGGAGTTGCGGGTTGGGGATCGCGTGGTTCTGCGCACGCAAATGACCGAGCTTCTGAGCCTGCAACGCAACAAGGAACTCAAGCGCATTGATCAGGTTGGTGCGGTCGAAACAACAACGGTCGAGGTGCTTATCACCCCTGGCTGCAGAATGGTGGGTCGGTCGTTGGGGACATTGCGTTTGCGCCGCCGCTACGGGGTCTATCCCTTGGCCGTGCATCGCCGGAACCAGAACATCGGGCGGCAGCTGGATGAATTGGTGGTCAAAGTGGGCGACACGCTGTTGCTGGAAGGGGCTCCCGAAGACATTCAGCGTCTGGCGGCAGACATGGACATGGTGGATGTCTCCAAACCCTCGCAGCGCGAGTTTCGGCGGAGCCATGCGCCCATCGCGCTTCTGGCCTTGCTGGGTATCGTCGTGCTTGCCGCGTTTGGCGTAGCACCAATCCTGATGTTGTCGGTTCTGGCGGTTGCTGTCGTCCTGATCACCCGTTGCATTGACGCGGACGAGGCGTTTTCCTTTGTCGATGGCCGCTTGCTGGCGCTGATCTTTGCCATGCTGGCAATAGGGGCGGCGCTCGAGGCGACGGGGGCGGTTTCTTTGATTGTCGATGCCATTGCGCCCGGCCTGATGGTTCTGCCGCCCTTCCTGATTGTATGGGCCGTGTACCTTTTGACCTCGGTTCTGACCGAGCTTGTCAGCAACAATGCCGTTGCCGTTGTCGTCACGCCGATTGCGATTGGGCTCGCTTCGGCCCTCGGGATTGATCCACGTCCATTGGTTGTGGCTGTGATGGTGGCCGCGTCCGCGTCGTTCGCAACGCCCATTGGCTATCAGACCAACATGTTGGTCTATGGCCCCGGTGGTTATAAATTTACGGATTTCATGCGCGTTGGTATCCCACTGAACCTGAGCGTTGGGTTACTTGCGTCTGCCGTTATCCCCGTTATTTGGCCGCTGTGACGGCAAGGGACTGTTAACAACGTCAGTGCTATGCCGAGGGACAGTCAACCTAAGCACAGTCCATGCCCGACCTTCGCCGCCCTGCGCATCTCATCACCCCCGCTTACGAGGATAACGGGCTGTTCCGCTCGCCGGTGCGGCGGATCACCGTTGGGCTTGTGCCACAGATTCACCGCAACAACCGGCAGGATCTGGTCGTGCGTGGTTTTGTGCGCGATGGGGCTGCCATTCAGGTGCTATTTGCCGGGCGGAGGGCCAAACAGGCCAAGGGGCTTGAGGCGCGGCTGCGGTCGATGTTGTTTCAGACGCGGTCGAAAACCCCTGGTTGGCGTGAAGAGGGGATCGATACGATCCAGCTGCCCATGCGGGTAGAAGGGGTTTGGCGGTCGCGCTTTTCACGCGATGCATGGGGGTGCGAGACGCGGTATTTTCAACTTGTCGCGGCCCGCTGGGCCATGTTCGATGATGCTGGCGTTGCGCATCTCTTTGGCGAAGCGCCGGTGCATTTGCACCCCGCACACAGAGCAAGGGTTGGTGGGCCGTCAGGCGATTGACTGCGACCTACCGGCGTTGCGACCCGAGAATATGCAGCCGCCAAGGAACGTGCCCTCAAGCGCGTTGTAGCCGTGATAGCCGCCACCGCCAAAGCCCGCCACTTCACCCGCGGCGAACAGGCCGGGCACGGGCTGCCCATTGGCCCCGATCATCTGGCTGTCGAGCGTGGTGTGCAGCCCACCCAGCGTCTTGCGCGTCAGAACGTGCAGTTTGACGGCAATCAGGGGACCATTGGCGGGATCAAGGAACTTGTGGGGTTTGGCCGTCCGCAGCAAGCGATCACCGCGGTAGTTCCGCGCGGCGTGGATGGCCATCATCTGGGCGTCCTTGGAAAACGGGTTGTCGATCTGCGCATCCCGCGCTTCGATCTGGCCGCGCAGTTTCGCCTCGTCAATCAGGTTGCCGCCTGCCACCTGGTTCATACCACGCACGAGGGTCGCAAGGTCATTGGCGACAACGAAATCCTCGCCACGTTCCTTGAACGCCTCAACCTGAGCTGTCGCGTTCTTGCCGGACAGCATGCGTTGCTTGATCACCTCGGACCATTTCTTGGACGTCAAGTCCGGGTTCTGTTCAGAGCCCGACAGCGCAAATTCCTTCTTGATGATCTTCTGGGTCAGCACGAACCAGCTGTAATCATAGCCCGTTGCCAGAATGTCCCGCAGGGTGGACATGCTGTCGAAGCCGGGCAGGGCGGGGGGCGCAAAACGGTTGCCTTCTGCATCGAACCACATCGACGACGGCCCTGGCAGAATGCGGATGCCGTGGCTGGGCCAGATCGGATCCCAGTTCTTGACCCCTTCGGTGTAGTGCCACATGCGATCGCCGTTGATCACATGCCCGCCTGCGGCCTCGGAAATGCCGATCATGCGGCCGTCCACGTGGGCGGGGACTCCGGCTACCATGTCTTCGGGCGCGGGACCCAGACGGTCGGTGGGCCACACTTTCCGCACCATGTCGAAATTGCCGCCAATCCCACCCGAAGTGACAATGACAGAGGGTGCGCGCAGTGCAAACTCGCCCACCGCATTGCGGTTGGTCTTCTGCCCACGCTCCGCACCGTCTTCGGCCAGAACTGTGCCGCTGACCCCCTTGGCCGTGCCGTTTTCCATGTCGATCCGGTCGACCTGGTGTCGGAAGTTGAATTGGATCAGGCCCGATTTCTCATGCTCTTCGCAACGACGCACGAAGTGTTCGATGATGCCGGGGCCGGTGCCCCACGTGATGTGAAAGCGGGGGACCGAGTTGCCATGTCCGTCGGCATAGCCGCCGCCCCGTTCGGCCCAGCCCACAATGGGAAACCAGCGCAGGCCCATGGAATGCAGCCAGGGTCGCATCTCTCCGGCCGCAAAGTCGATATAGGCTTCGGCCCATTTGCGGGGCATTTCGTCTTCGTCCCGGTCGAACTGCGCGCTGCCTATCCAGTCGTTCAGGGCCAGTTCGCGGCTGTCGCGGATGCCCATGCGCCGTTGTTCGGGCGTGTCGACCATGAAAAGACCACCGAGGGACCAGAACGCCTGACCACCCAGAAAGCTGCGTGGCTCCTGATCGACGATGATCACCCGCTTGCCGCGGTCGCCAAGCTCGGCAGCGGCGGCCAGACCGGCAAGGCCTGATCCCACGACAATGGCGTCTGCCTGATCCATCACTCTCTCCCTTAGCGGCTGCGGAACCACGCCACGAACGGCGCGGCGACGATGTACATTGTGATGCCATACACGGCTGAGGGCAAAGCCATGGCGCTGAACCCTTCAGACTGGCCAGAGATCAGGGCGGCCAGAGTGATGCCCAGCGTGGCGTTCTGGATACCTGTTTCAATCGAGATGGTCTTGGACTGGCCCCACGGCAAGGCGCCTGCGCGCGCCAGGACAAGACCCAAGGCCAACAGGAGGGCGTTCAGGATGATCAGGGCCGGGCCCAACGTGCCGAGGTTATCGACGAACAGCTGCCAGTTGCCTGCGAGGGCAGCGAGGACGATGACAACAAACAAGACGGTTGCGATCCGGGTCAGCAGCGGTTCTATGCGAGTGGCAAAACTGGTGGCAAAATGGCGGATGAGAACCCCAATCAGAACCGGCAGGGTCGTGATCAGGAACATGGCAATGGCCAGCGACGTGACGGACACGTCGGGCGCATCGTCACCCATGAAGTGCACGACGGACCATGCTGCCAGCACAGGTACGGTTATGATGCTGAGCAGGCTGATCACGGCGGTCAGAGATACCGATAGGGCGACATCCCCCTTGGCCAGACGCGAGATCATGTTTGATGTCACCCCGCCGGGGCAGAAACTCAGCAGCATGAATCCCACGGCAATTTCGGGGGGCAGGCCAAAGGCACGGACGGTGATATAGGTCACCACGGGCAACAAAATGACTTGCGCCACCGCACCGATTGTAAAGGCTTTTGGGGTGCGCAACACACGTCCAAAGTCGCCAAAGGTCAGGCCGATGCCGAGGCTCAGCATGATGATGGCGAGCGACAGTGGCAGCACCACGTTAATCAATATGTCCATAGTCTTTCTCCCTGCGGGACACGTTAGACGCGTGCGTCCGCAGCGTGCAACGTTGACCCTTGGTCAGCCGCTGTCAGGCGTGTGTTCAAAGCGGCCAAAACACGAGGATGGCCGGGATAGATACAGCCACCACGATCACTTCGAGCGGCAGGCCGATACGCCAGTAATCGCCGAACTGGTAACCACCGGGGCCAAGGATCAGCGTGTTGTTCTTGTGTCCGATTGGGGTCAGGAAAGCCGACGAGGCTGCGACCGCGACTGCCATCAGGAAGGGGTCGGGGGACACACCGAGGGTTTGCGCCATCTGAATGCCCACGGGGGCAGCCACGATGGTGGTTGCTGTGTTGTTGAGCACATCTGACAGGCTCATTGTCACGATCATCAGCACGGTCAGAACGGCCCAGGCGGGCAGGCCTTCAGTCAGATTGACCAGCCAACCTGCGATCAGTTCCGTTCCGCCCGAACTTTCAAGGGCCGCCCCCAATGGGATCATGGACCCCAGCAGTACGACGACGGGCCATTCGATATGGGTATAGAGTTCTGACAGGGGCACGATGCGCGACAGCACATAGGCGACGACAACAAGCCCAAGGGCGATGGGCAGGTAGAGCAGGCCGACGCTGGCGGCGGCCACCGCTCCGACAAAAAGCCCGATGGCGAGCCAAACCTTGTCATCTGCCGTGACCGACAAGCCCCGCTCTGCGAGCGGCAGGCAGCCCAGCCAGTTGGTGACATCATTTCCGGTGTCGCGCGGGACCAGCAGCAGGAGGATATCGCCAGTTCGGATTTCGGTCTGGCGGATCTGCCGGGTTACACGCACACCTGCCCGCGACAAGCCGAGCAGCACGGTATTGTGTCGCCAGGCGAGGCCCACGGATTGTGCGGTGCGGCCCACCAGACGGCTGCTGTCGGTCACGACAACTTCAATAATTTCAACACCTTCACCTGCGGCATTCAACTTCTCTTCCCGATCCGCATCTGCCACGGCAAGGCCGATGGCGGCGCGAAATTCATCCAGCGCGTCTGGCGTGGCCTCGATCACCAGTACGTCGCCTGCGCGCAGTTCGGAGTTGCGGGCGCGACCGTAGCGGCGCTTGCCGTCGCGCAAGAGGCCAACAAGGGCCACGTCGGCCTTGTCCGCATCCGTTTCTAATTCAGCCAACCGCTTGCCGATATGCTTGCTGTCCTCTGGCACAACCAGTTCGGCGATGTAGTTTCCGATATCCTCGAGTTCGGCGGTAGCATCGGCCCGAGCGGGGATCAGGCGCCATCCGATCAGGGCCACAAAGGCAAGCCCAGCGATGGCAGCAACGCCGCCCACCGGGGCGAAATCGAACATGCGGAATGGTTCGCCAAGACTGTCTTCGCGGATGGAGGCGATGATGATGTTGGGTGGTGTGCCGATCAATGTGACCATGCCGCCGAGGATCGTGGCGAAGCTTAAAGGCATGAGGCTAAGGCCGGGAGAACGCCCGGCTTTTCGTGCGGTCTGGATGTCCACGGGCATGAGCAGGGCGAGCGCTGCGACGTTGTTCATGAAGGCCGAGAGCACGCCGCCGATGGCACCCATGAGGGTGATATGCGCGCCGAGTGAGCGGCTGGCATCGACAAGCGTGCGGGTGATCAGGAAGACCGCGCCGGACCGGACCAAACCAGCTGAGACAACGAGGACCAGAGCGACCACGAGTGTGGCCGGGTGGCCGAAGCCCGAGAAGGCATCATCGCTGGGGACCACCCCCAGCACGACGCCCAACATGAGGGCCGCAAAGGCGACGATGTCATAGCGGAAGCGGCCCCAGAGCAGCAGGCCGAAGACGGCGCCGAACAGGGAGAAGAGGATAATCTGGTCTGTGGTCATGCGGGGCACGTTAGGGGCGCGGGGGCGGGGGTGCCAGTTGTTTCTGAGGGGCGCGATTCAGTGCGCGCATTTACTTTGTTTTCATGGAGATTGACGTCATAGACCGGGTGTCACCCCCCGTGCAGCATCCGTACACCCCCTGTACACCCCCATCGGGCGGTGGGGCACGGGTTAACGCAACGTTCGGTGATCCAAAGGATGCTGCGCGACGCGATTCACTGAATGAGGGGCTCTGCCCCTCAAACTTCCCGAAGTTTATCTGGCAAGATGAAGCAGTTTGATTATGACGTATTGCTATGTGGGGCGGCCAAGGGTGATTTTGCGTGTCGCTGGTTCTGACCAGTCGACCTTTGGCCCCGCGGGGACAATGCCGAGCGGGTTTCGCAGTTCGGACTGAGAGAAGTAGCCCGCCTTGTAGATGTCCGGTTTGACCGTCTCGGCCACGCCGGGCAGGGCGTAGAGGGCGCGGGCATAGTCCCAGAGCGCGGGGTAGTCGCTGAGTTTGGCGAGGTTGCATTTGAACGCGTAGTGGTAGGCCACGTCGAAGCGGGCGAGGGTGGGGAAGAGGCGCAGGTCAGCTTCGGTCAGTTTGTTGCCCACGAGCGTGGGGTGCGCTGAGAGGTGCTGTTCCAGATCATCCAGCGTGTTGAAGAGGTCAGTCACGGCTATGTCGTAAGCCTCTTGCGTGCGGGCGAAACCCGCGCGGTAGACACCGTTGTTGATCTTTGCGTGGATCAGGGTGTTCCAGCGGTCGATCTCGGCCACATGTTGTGGCGGGCACAGTTGGCGGTTGGTGTCGAACGTCGTTGCGAGCATGCGCACAATGTCCGCGCTTTCGTTCGAGACGATCTGTTGCGTGTCTTTGTCCCAGAGCACTGGCACCGTTATGCGGCCCGTGTAGGTCGGACGCTGGCGGGCGTAGACCTGATGCACCGCTTGTGCGTCTAGTTCGGTGTCGGCGTATTCTCCTTCACTATCAAACACCCAACCCTGATCGGTGCGGCGCGGTTTTGCGATGCTGATGCTGATTGCGTCCTGCAGGCCCAGCACGGCCCGGACCAGCAAGGTCCGGTGTGCCCATGGGCAATTCCACGCGACAAAGAGGTGGTAGCGGCCCGCGTCCGGCGTGAAGGGGCCGTCTGTCGTGATCCAGTCGCGCAGGGTGCTCTTGGCGCGTTCATAGGCACCGTTTCTTGTGGTGCCGGGACCGGGGTCTTCGGCCTCGTACCTGCCTTCGATCATCACGCCCATTGTCGTCTCCGCCTTGTTTGAAGGTAAGCTAACAGAGCGTAGGGCGCGCGCCACGCACGGGCGGGCTGCGTGCGCGCACAGGGTGGCCTTGCCCCGCCCGCGGGCAATGTCCTATAGACGCCCGGACCAACGAATTTGCGAGACAGGAGGCGCGCATGGCCGGCCACTCAAAATGGGCAAACATCCAGCACCGCAAGGGGCGTCAGGACAAACTGCGCGCCAAGCTGTTTTCGAAACTGTCGAAAGAGATCACAATCGCCGCCAAGATGGGCGACCCCGACCCCGACAAGAACCCGCGCCTGCGTCTGGCCGTGAAAGAGGCCAAGGGGCAGTCGATGCCCAAGGACAATATCGACCGCGCCATCAAGAAGTCGATTGCGGGTGAGGGCGAGGATTACGAGGAAATCCGCTATGAGGGGTATGGCCCGAATGGCGTGGCTGTCATTGTCGAGGCGATGACCGACAACCGCAACCGGACGGCGTCGACCGTACGCTCGACCTTTACCAAGAATGGCGGGAACCTGGGTGAGACCGGCAGCGTGGGCTTCATGTTCGAGCGCAAGGGCGCGGTGAGCTATCCGGTTGAGGCGGGCGATGCCGACACCGTCATGATGGCCGCCATCGAAGCGGGGGCCGAGGATGTGGAGAGCACCGAGGACGGGCACGTGATCTGGTGTGCGGATACCGACCTGAACGAGGTGTCCAACGCGTTGGAAGGGGATTTGGGCGAGTCCGAGTCCACCAAGCTGATCTGGCGCCCGACCACGACGACCGAGATGGACCTGGAAGGCATGCAGAAGTTGATGAGGCTGATTGATGCCTTGGAAGACGATGATGACGTGCAGAACGTTACCACCAATTTCGAGGCCAGTGACGAAGTGATGGCCCAGCTTGAGGGGTGAGTGCGGTTACACCTGTGTGACTGTATGGCTTTGCTAAATTGCTCAAAGCCTCTGTTTGACCTGCGCTTTGCACAGGTTGGAACAGGCTGAGATAACGCAAATGCTGTTATAGTCAGTGAGCCTGACTCGGGAAGTCGAAAGGCTGCTCCGCAGACGAAATCGTCACTCATTCAGTTTGCTGACCAGACCGGGCTCAAGTCGAAGGCGCTGGTCCAACACAGGCCCGTCCCGGCGGGCTGGTGTTTTGACTGCTGCCCCGAACAGAACTTCTGTGGAATGTGCTTGGCGACCATAATACGCTACCGAATGTTCGATGCGACACCACCCCAAGGGCTTGCGCTGGGCACGTTCAAGGTCGACTATGCGGACAAAGCTGCCATTAAACATCGAATGGCAAAGGTCAGTTTTGTGAATGAAAGTTTTTACGTCTAGCCGAAAATACTTTCGAGATTTCCGATTATACTAATCAGCAGGGCTACGCCGCAAATCAGGATCGCCAGCCAGAACACATACTGCAACACAAGCGCTGAAACGCCGACTCCAACGGCCATATATGAAAGCCGGTGTGGTTCATTCCGGTAAAGCCCTATCCCGCCGAGCACTACCGCGATGCCCGCCACGCAGAGCGCGGCAATTGTAATGAGTTGATCGTAGTCTTCGGGTGGCGGACTGCGGTCCGGGGCTGGTTCACCCGCCACTACACGTGCCGCAGATTGCACTATGTCTGCTGCAATTTCGCCAATGATGGCACCGCTACTCTTCTCTGGTGGCTCAAAAAACGCGGAAAGCTGAATGAGAATGATGACGAGACTTGCAATACCCAGCAAAAACCCAGCCAATCCAAATCTCGCTGGCCGCTCTTCGACTGTCTGATCCATCGCATTGCCCGTTCGTCAGTTCGCTGGGCTGCGATAAGCGCCAGAGACGGCGAAATTATGGCATCGGAACTCAACTGTGCCAGCACCGATGCCTTGTCGAATAGAAGAAACAGCCATCGTTAGCGAACGCAGCATCGTACGCTTTGGGCTCAAAGCAGACGGTCTCGGCATCGAAGACATCCAGCACGCCAACCTCCTGAACCCGAAAAAGCAAAACGCCGCCCTGTCGCTGGGGCGGCGTTGTTCTTGTGCCTTAGGGGCTGTTCTTCTGCGGATCAGAAAAACAGCTGGCGGGCGACCTGGCTCCAGCTTTGGGAGCTGTCGGCATGTGGGGCTGGGGTCTGGCGGCGTAACCGGCGCATCAGCCCTTTGAGATCGTTCAAGCGCGTGCGCGCAGCAGCACCGCCGGCGCGGCTTTGCACCGACAGGATCTTTTCCTGTGTTTGCAGCGCGGCCTCGATCAACTCGAGGTCCTGCTTGGTCAGATCGACGGTATGTGTATCGTCAAGCATCGGATTTCATCCTTGTTATCGTTGACCAGCATATGGGGTCTGTAAGGTCATACGCCAATCATCAAAGATCAGATCAACGTGATACCCGCATCAGTTGACACCTGCTGGCAGTAGTAAGGCATGTCGTTGCACGCCGGTCGGAGGGATATAGGGACTGTTTCCGCAATATGCTCTGCACATTTTTGCAAGGCTGATGTGCAAAAAGTGTATAGCTCGGGCAGGCTTGCGCACTGCAGTTGATTTGGCTACGTCTGAACGCCTTGCAATTTGAGCAGTCACATGGCGTCCTTCCTTCCCGGTTTTTTTCTGTCTTTGTCGTTGATCCTAGCGATCGGAGCACAGAATGCGTTTGTGCTGCGGCAGGGTTTGCGGCGCCTGCACGTGTTCTGGGTGTGTCTGACCTGCGCGACCTGTGATGCGGTTCTGATTGTTGCCGGGGTGGCGGGTTTTGGTGCCTTGGCAGAGGCGGTGCCGTGGTTTGAGCCGCTGATGCGATATGGCGGAGCGGCGTTCCTGATCTGGTATGGCTGGCAAAATGCGCGGTCTGCATGGAAAGGGCGCGCAGTGTTGGACGTTGCAGGCGAAAACACCCAGAGCCTGAGTGCCGCGATTCTGACCGTGCTGGCCCTGACCTGGTTGAACCCGCATGTCTATCTGGACACCGTTGTCCTGATCGGGTCGATCTCGTCCCAGTACCCGGACCGGTTGATTTTTGGCGTCGGGGCGGTTCTGGCCAGCTTTACGTTTTTCTTCTCTCTGGGCTATGGCGCGCGGCTGCTGGCGCCGCTTTTTGCAAACCCGCGCGCGTGGCGGGTGTTGGACGGAATCATCGCTCTGACCATGTGGGCCATCGCGCTCAAGCTTCTGCTGCTTTAGCGGCTTGCCCTTGGGGCGGGTTTCGGGGTTCATGCGCGCATGACCTCTGCCCCATCTCGTCCGCTGGTCGGCATCTTCTGGATGCTGGTGACCGGCTTCTGCTTTGTCGCGGTGACCGCATTGGTCAAGTATATGGGCGACCGCATTCCCCCGGCTGAGGCGGCGTTCTTGCGCTACCTGCTGGGTCTTGTGTTTCTTTTGCCAATGTTGCCCGCTCTGCGAGAGGCGCGGTTGACGACACGGCAGTGGCGGCTGTTTTCCTTGCGCGGCATTTTTCACACCGGCGGCGTGATCCTGTGGTTCTTTGCCATGACGCGCATTCCCATCGCCGAGGTGACGGCGATGAACTACCTTGCCCCCGTCTATGTCAGCATCGGTGCGGCGCTGTTTCTGGGCGAACGCCTCGCCCTGCGCCGGATCGCGGCCATCGTCGTAGCCCTGATCGGGACGGCGGTCATCCTGCGCCCCGGATTTCGCGAGGTCGCGCCGGGCCATATCGCTATGCTGTTTTGCGCGGTGAGCTTTGCAGGCTCATATCTGTTGGCCAAGATCATGGCGGATGAGGCGAAGCCTGCGGTGGTAGTTGCAATGCTCTCGATCGTGGTGACCGTATGTCTGGCGCCTTTCGCTTTGGCCAATTGGGTGATGCCGACTGCGACCGAGTTGGGTCTGTTGTTTCTGGTCGCCTGTTTTGCGACTGCGGGGCACTACACGATGACCATGGCCTTTGCTGCGGCACCCGTGACCGTGACGCAGCCTGTGACCTTCCTGCAGCTTGTGTGGGCCGTGTTGCTGGGTGCGGTGGTTTTTGCCGAGCCAGTGGACATTTGGGTGATCCTTGGCGGGGCGCTGATCCTGGCGGCTGTGTCATTCATCACATGGCGCGAGGCCGTGTTGAAGCGTCGCCCGATCACGCCGCCCAGCCCTGCAACCAAACTCTAACATTATTATTGATTGACTGATCAATAAAAAACCTGCAATGTGTGCCGCATCTTTGGAAAAGGGGATGCGCGTGCCGAAACTGGGGATGGAACCGATCCGCCGGGCGGCGTTGGTAGAGGCAACGATCGCCGAGATCGGAGAGGCCGGGTCGCTGGATGTGACCGTGAGCCAAATCGCCAAACGGGCGGGCATGTCGTCGGCGCTGGCGCATCACTATTTCGGCGGCAAGCACCAGATTTTCCTTGCTGCCATGGGGCAGATCCTACTCGACTACAGAGCCGAGGTGCTGGAAGCCCTGTCCAAAGCCCGCACGCCGCGCGCGCGGGCCGAAGCGCTGATTGAAGCCAGCTTTGCCCCATCCAGTTTTGCGCCCGCGACCGTCGTTGCGTGGATGACGCTTTATGCCCATGCCACCACACACCCGGAAACCCATCGTCTTTTGATGCTGTATCAGAAGCGCCTGCGGTCGAACCTGACCCATGCGTTGCGCGGGATCGGCGCGGACCCACGCAAAGATGCAGAGATGTTGGGTGCGCTGATTGATGGTCTGTACCTGCGGGCGGCACTGGCCAAGGATGAGACGGGCGACTCTGCCAAGGCGACAGCGCTGCGGGCCCTTGATATGCTGACGGGACCACATCAATGACTCGGCCTAACATTCTGATTTTCATGGTCGACCAGCTGAACGGCACACTTTTCCCAGATGGCGCTGCGGATTGGTTGCATGCGCCCAACCTTAAGAAATTGGCCGCCCGGTCGACCCGTTTTCGCAACGCTTACACCGCCTCGCCGCTTTGTGCGCCGGGACGTGCTGCATTTATGTCTGGCCAGTTGCCAAGTGCCACGGGCGTCTACGACAATGCGGCCGAGTTTCCGTCGTCAATCCCGACCTATGCGCATCATCTGCGCCGCGCGGGCTACCAGACATGCCTGTCCGGCAAGATGCACTTTGTCGGTCCCGACCAGCTGCACGGGTTTGAGGAACGGCTGACCACCGATGTCTATCCGCCCGATTTTGGCTGGACGCCGGACTATCGCAAGCCGGGCGAGCGGATCGACTGGTGGTATCACAACATGGGATCGGTCACTGGTGCGGGTGTGGCCGAGATCACCAACCAGCTCGAATATGATGACGAGGTTGCCTATCACGCGACCCGCAAGATCTATGATCTGGGCCGTGGGCACGATCCGCGCCCATGGTGTCTGACTGTCAGCTTCACACACCCGCACGACCCTTATGTGGCGCGCAAGAAGTATTGGGATCTCTACGAAGACTGCGCGCATCTGATGCCCGAGGTCGGCGCGATCCCGTATGAGGATCAGGACGCGCATTCACAGCGCATCCTTGATGCCAATGATCGCGACAACTTCAACATCTCGGACGAGGATATCCGTCGGTCGCGCCGCGCCTATTTCGCTAACATCTCTTATCTCGATGACAAGATCGGTGAGGTGCTGGAGGCGCTGGAGGGTACACGGCAGGAGGCGATCATCCTGTTCGTGTCCGATCATGGTGACATGCTGGGTGCGCGCGGGTTGTGGTTCAAGATGTCCTTCTACGAAGGGTCGTCGCGGGTGCCGCTGATGATCTCTGCCCCGTCGATGGCGCCGGGGCTGGTGGCGGATCCGGTCAGCAATATCGATGTGTGTCCCACTTTGTGCGATCTGGCGGGCGTGGACATGTCCGAGGTGATGCCGTGGACCGCCGGGCAATCGCTGGTCCCGCAGGGGCAGGGTGTTGAGCGCACCGAACCGGTGGCGATGGAATACGCGGCCGAGGCGTCATACGCCCCTATGGTGTCGCTGCGCTATGGTAAGTGGAAGTACAATCGCTGTACGCTGGACCCCGATCAACTGTTTGATCTTGAGGCCGATCCGCATGAGTTGACTAACCTTGCGGATGTGCCGGCCCATCAGGGCACGTTGACCCAGTTGCAGGCCAAGGCGGACGCGCGCTGGGATCTGGACCGTTTCGACGCAGATGTGCGGGCCAGTCAGGCCCGCCGCTGGGTGGTCTACGAGGCGCTGCGCGAGGGTGGCTACTATCCATGGGACTACCAACCGCTTCAGCAGGCGTCCGAGCGCTACATGCGCAACCACATGAATTTGAATGTTCTGGAGGAAAATCAGCGCTTTCCGCGCGGAGAATAAACCATTGCATGAAGGTCCTTGGTGCGGGGTGGCGATGGATCAACAAAAAGGCGCCAAAGCCAACGGGTCAACAAGGAGGGACCTTACCTATGCTCACGACGATTATATCTTTCGGGGTGTTACTGGCCTTTGTGCTGGTGGCATTCATCACGATCAAATACTGGAATGTGCGCCTGACCGGGCCGCAGCCCGTCAGCCTGTTCGTGTTCATTGCAATCCTGTTCACCTCGGGCCTTGATGTGGGCCTGATCATGTTTCCGATTGCCTTTGACTTCCCGCTTTATGCCGACACGGCGACGGAACCTGCCTATGCTTTCACGAACCCGCTGGCGCTTGAGTTCGGGTTCTGGGGCTTTCTGATCTGGGCGTTCTACTTTCTGACGGCATTCTATTTCTGCGCCATCGAGCCGCGGGTGAAGTTCTTTGAGAACGGGTTGGTCAAGCTGATCAACAATCTGGTCATCATCACGACCTGTGCCTTCACCGGTGCGCTGTTCCTGATCTACATGCCCTACTACATCCCCGAAGTTGGCGACGGCGAAACGGTGATCCCGGCGTTTTATATCATCTGCTTTGGTGTCATCCTTGCTGCATCGTATTCATCGACGGACATCAAATATGTGAAGATTCTGTCCGTCGCATCGACCCTTGTGTTCTTTGCGTTGATCGCGGGCATGTGGGTCAACGGCCGCATGGGCTTTGGTGAGTTCCTGTCCACGGGCAGCAACATCGGCGGCTACTTCGCCAACATCCACAAGTTCATCATCCCGCTGACGGATTATCACGAGTTCTATCTGTTCTGGTGGTTCGCATGGTCGATCATGATCGGGCAGTTCACGTCGCGTTTCGTAGGCGGTCTGACCACGTGGCAGCTGCTGGGGGCGTTGTTGATCTTCCCGTCGATCCCGCTGGGTGTTTGGTTCACGGTGGCCTACTGGTATCACCTGAACGCCATCGACATGACCGGGCTGGTCAACTGGTCGATGACCGTTGTGGGTATCTTGTTCGTGATCAACTCGTTTGACTCGTTGATCCGGCTCTACACCGACAACCTGAATGTCACCGCCGACCGCTTTGGTAAGGTGCAATACGTGCTGGGCAATGCCGCCCTGCTGTTCGTGCTGACCCTGCTGTTCCAAGGCCAGTGGTTGCAGATCCAGTGGGTCGGCACCGCCGTCATTGGCATCTACTTGGCGTGCCTTGCCTGGGTGCTGATGCGCCGTGACACGCTGGATGACCTGAGCAGCGTGCACGCGGCCCCGGCAGAATAGACATCGCGGGGGCGGTGGGCCTGTCCCGCCGCCCCATTCAACACATGAGGATTTGAATGCAAACCCAACCGACGGCGAGCCATTTCATTGGTGGCGAATATGTTGAAGATACGGCCGGAACACCAATCGACGTGATCTATCCGGCGACTGGTGAGGTGATTGGCCGGGTGCATTCCGCGACACCTGCTATTGTAGATCGGGCGTTGGAGGTTGCACGCGGCGCGCAGGCAGAGTGGGCGGCCATGACTGGAACCGAGCGGGGCCGCATTCTGCGCCGTGCCGCCGACATCATGCGCGAACGCAACCATGAGCTGTCGGTGCTGGAGACCTATGACACCGGCAAGCCGTATCAGGAGACGAGCGTTGCAGATGCGACCTCTGGTGCGGATGCGCTGGAATATTTTGGCGGCATGGCCGCGACCCTGACCGGCGAGCATATCCAGTTGGGTGAGGATTGGGTCTATACCCGTCGCGAACCTTTGGGTGTGTGTGTTGGTATTGGGGCGTGGAACTATCCCACCCAGATTGCGAGCTGGAAGGGGGCGCCTGCGCTGGCTTGCGGCAACACGATGGTGTTCAAGCCGTCGGAAACCACGCCGCTCTGTGCCTTGAAGGTCGCCGAGATTCTGCATGAAGCGGGTGCGCCTGCTGGCGTTTACAATGTGGTGCAAGGCCTGGGCGACGTGGGCGCGGCGCTGGTATCTGACGCCCGTGTCGACAAGGTGTCGCTGACCGGTTCGGTGCCGACCGGGCGTAAGGTCTATGCTGCTGCGGCGGCCGAGATGAAGCATGTCACCATGGAGTTGGGGGGCAAGTCCCCGATGATCGTCTTTGACGATGCCGATATTGAGAATGCGGTATCGGGGGCGATCCTTGGCAACTTCTATTCCTCGGGGCAGGTCTGTTCCAACGGAACGCGGGTGTTCGTGCAGAAAGGCGTCAAGGAGGCATTTCTGGCGCGGCTGTCCGAGCGGTTGGGGCAGGCGGTGATTGGCGATCCGCAGGACCCTGCGACAAGTTTTGGTCCGATGGTCAGTGAACGCCAGATGGAGATCGTGCAGGGTTACATCGCCAAGGGGCAGGATGAAGGCGCGCGGCTGGTCTGCGGTGGCAATCGGCTGCAGCGTGATGGCTTCTTTCTGGAACCCACGGTGTTTGCCGACGTGACCGATGGCATGACCATTGCTCGCGAAGAGATATTTGGCCCCGTCATGGCGGTGTTGGATTTCGAGGATGAGGGTGATGTGATGGCCCGTGCCAATGACACCGAGTTTGGTCTTGCCGCAGGCGTCTTTACCCGTGATCTGGCGCGCGCGCACCGTGTGGCTGCCGGGTTCGAGGCGGGCACCTGTTACATCAACACGTACAATGACGCGCCGGTCGAAGCGCCATTCGGCGGGGTGAAGGCGTCGGGTGTGGGGCGCGAAAATTCCAAAGCGGCCATTGAGCACTATAGCCAGGTGAAATCCGTCTATGTGCGCATGGGCGATCTGGAGGCGCCGTTTTGAGAACGCCCTTTTTCGGCAAGCCGCCCACCCACCCACCCCGTCTTGCCGAAAAAGGGTGGGAAGGGGGTGACCTGGGCATGCGTGTTTATGTGAAGGATTTTTGCTGAGAGGTGCTTGAGGGCGCGATCTGCGCCTCAAGACACCTGTTCGATGATGAGATGTGATGCCCCGATGCCTCAAGGACAAGCCGCGCGCATGCGCGGTGCTGCGCATCCTTGACCCACCGCGGAATCACGGAAGGTGAGACATGGAAGCAGATTATGTCATTGTAGGTGCCGGGTCGGCCGGCTGTGCTGTGGCCTACCGGCTGGCGGAGGCCGGAAAATCGGTGCTTGTGATCGAGCATGGTGGTACGGACGCCGGGCCGTTTATTCAGATGCCTGCGGCGCTGTCTTATCCGATGAACATGAAGCGGTACGATTGGGGTTACAAATCTGAGCCTGAGCCGTATTTGGGTGGACGCCAGCTGGTCTGTCCGCGGGGCAAGGTGGTCGGTGGGTCTTCGTCCATCAACGGCATGGTCTATGTGCGCGGGCATGCGCTGGACTATGATCATTGGGCGGAGAGCGGGGCCGATGGCTGGGCCTATGCCGATGTGCTGCCGTATTTCAAACGCATGGAGAGCTGGAACGGCAATGGTCATGGCGGCGATGCGGGATGGCGCGGCGCCGAGGGGCCGCTGCATGTCACACGGGGGCCGCGCAAGAACCCCCTGTTCCGCGCCTTTGTCGAGGCAGGGCGGCAGGCCGGCTACGAGGTCACCGATGATTACAACGGGCAAAAGCAGGAAGGCTTTGGTCCCATGGAGCAGACGGTGCACAAGGGGCGTCGCTGGTCGGCGGCGAATGCGTATCTCAAGCCCGCGCTGAAGCGGCCCAACTGCGATCTGGTGCGTGGGCTGGTCGAACACGTGGTCATGGAAGACGAACGGGCCGTGGGCGTTGCCCTTGCGAGTGGCAAGGTGGTACGGGCCCGGCGCGAGGTGATCCTGGCTGCGTCGTCTATCAACTCGCCCAAGATCCTGATGCTGTCGGGGATTGGTCCGGCTGCCCATCTGGCCGAGCATGGGATTGACGTTGTGGCGGATCGCCCGGGTGTCGGGGCAAACCTGCAAGATCATCTGGAGATGTACATTCAGTACGCCTCCAAACAGCCGATCACGCTCTACAAGCACTGGAACCTGTTTTCCAAAGCGTTCATTGGCGCGCAGTGGCTATTCACCGGCACGGGGCTGGGCGCGTCGAACCAGTTTGAAAGTGCTGCTTTCATCCGCAGCAAGGCAGGCATCGCGTATCCGGATATCCAGTACCACTTTCTGCCCATGGCCGTGCGCTATGACGGGCAGGCGGCGGCCGAGGGGCACGGATTTCAGGCCCATGTGGGGCCGATGCGGTCGCCGTCGCGCGGGGCTGTGACCTTGCGGTCTGCCAACCCTGCCGACGATCCGGTGATCCGGTTCAACTACATGAGCACGGAGCAGGATTGGGACGAGTTTCGCACCTGCATCCGCCTCACGCGCGAGATCTTCGCTCAGGATGCTTTTGCGCCGTTCGTGAAACACGAGATTCAGCCGGGTGCTGCGTATCAGAGTGATGACGAGCTGGACGACGCGATCCGGGAACATGCCGAGAGCGCCTATCACCCTTGCGGGACGTGCCGGATGGGGCGCGCCGATGATCCGATGAGCGTGGTCGATCCCGAAGGGCGCGTCATTGGTGTCGATGCCCTGCGCGTTGTCGACAGCTCGGTCTTTCCGCGCATCACCAATGGCAATCTGAACGGGCCGTCGATCGTGACCGGTGAAAAGATGAGTGACCATATCCTTGGGCGTCATCTGCCGCGCAGCAATGACGTGCCTTGGGTGCATCCCGAGTGGGAGACTGCGCAGCGTTAAGTATTGCTGAACAAACCGTTTGAAGTCTGGGCGTGACGTCTCCAAGTAAAGGGAATGTTAAGACTTTGTTCGGTGCTTGTTCTGTTGATGTTGCCCACGTTGGCCTGGGCCGATCTGCGCGGTGTTGTGCGTATCATTGATGCGGATACCGTGGATGTGGGCAAGATTCGGGTGCGTTTGCACGCCATTGATGCGCCGGAGCAAGATCAGCTTTGCCAAACCGATCAAGGTGCCGATTTTGCTTGCGGTGCTTGGGCCACGGCGCGGGTTGTGGAAGCCTTTGAGGGGCGGCGCGCCACGTGTGATCATGTGGACAGGGATCGCTACGGACGGGTGGTGGCCAGATGTTCGATGCAAGGCGTGGATATGGGCCGGCATATCGTACGCGAGGGATGGGCCTTTGCCGCGCGTGCCTATGGTCTGGACTACGATCTGGACGAAAAGGTCGCGTATGTCGCGGGCCGGGGATTGCATGCGTTCCAGTTGCAATCGCCCACGCAGTTTCGGCAGGCACAGGCGAAAGGCCGTGTGCCGCCGCACCCGTCCTGTGCGATCAAGGGCAACATTTCCGACAATGGGCGTGTTTTCCATATGCCGGGCCAGAGGTTTTATCAGCAGACAGAGATCCACGAAGCCAGCGGGGAGCGGTGGTTCTGTTCCGAAGCGGCGGCATTGCGGGCCGGGTGGCGCGCCGCGTCGTACTGACGGCTGACGCCCATCGCCCCTAGTTCACTGTGTAGGGCAGCAGACCGCGGGTATCGGGATCGACGGACAATTGCCGTTCCAGAGGGGGAACGGAGCGCTGGTGGCAGGTCTTGCGTTCGCAGATCCGGCACGAGATGCCGATGGGTTCGAAGGCCTCGGTGCGGGTTATGTCCATCCCATCCGCATAGACCAGTTGTCCTGCGTGCTTGACCTCGCAGCCGAGTGCAATCGCATAGCGGCGTGTGGGCGCTCCAAACCGTCCCCCGGTCTTGGATACGTCGCGCGCGAGGCTGATGTAGCGCACTCCATCCGGTGTTTCGGCCAATTGGCGCAGGAAGTGCCCCGGCTGTTCAAAAGCGCGGTGCACGTTCCAGAGCGGGCAGGCGCCGCCGAAACGTGCGAATTGCAGGCGCGTGGCAGAGTGGCGTTTGGTGATCGTACCTGCCTGATCGACCCGTACGAAGAAGAAGGGCAGGCCCTTGGCCCCCGGGCGCTGCAAGGTCGACAGCCGGTGGCAGACCTGTTCGATGGAGGCTCCGAACCGGGTTGCAAGTTGTTCCAGGTCATGCCGCGTGTCCTGTGCCGCTTGCAGGAAGCGGGTGTATGGCATGAGCGCGGCACCCGCGAAGTAGTTGGCGAGGCCGATCTTGGCGATGGAGCGCGCCTCGTCCGTTTGGAAGCGGGCGAAGTCGAGCGTTGCTTCGAGCAGCTTGTCCTGTTGCAGCAGGGCGACCTGCAACAGCATTTGGAAGGTCTGGCTTTCCTGGTTGGCACGGTTCGAGATGGTCAGCTTTTTGCTGTCGGTGTCGTAGTGGCGCAGGGTGTCCGTGTCGTCAAAGGTGACGTCGGCCCCGATATGGGCCAGTGCGGCCACGGCAGTTTGGCGAATGCTTTGGTCCGTGCCTTCGGCAGTGGCGAAATGTTCCGCAGCCCTGTCCACCGCATCGATGTAGTTGTCGCAGTAGTGGAAGAAGTCGCGCACTTCTTCCCATGGCGATGGGCGGGCGCGGGCGTCTTCGCGACCCAGTGCCTCGTCCAGTGACGCAAGCCGTTCGTGGGTTTGCCGGTAGGCGCGGTGCAGATCGAGGAAGGCGTGGGCCAGGGCCGGGGCGTTGGATGCCGCAAGCCTTAGGTCTGCCAAGGGCGGCATGTCGCCGGAGAACACAGGGTCCGCCAATGCCTCACGCATGTCCGACACCAGACGTTCGCCGTCACCCGAGCTGAGCTCGGTCACATCGAGCCCGAATTCCTGCGCGAGGTTCAGCAACACAGTTGTGCTGACGGGCCGGTTGTTGTTTTCCATCTGGTTGAGATAGGGCAGGGACACGCCCAGCTTGGCTGCAAAATCCTTTTGCGTAAGGCCAACGCGCGTGCGTACCTCGCGCAGTTTTGCTCCGGCATAGAGTTTGGGGGCGGTCATGGTGTGTCCGTTTTGCAGATTTGCAGTGGGCGTAGGCTAGTTTTGCAAAGTGCTCAGCGCAACCACTATGCGTGGGTCAAACGACGCTCGCGACGATAGACTGCGCCGATGGCGATCAGGGCGCAGATGCCCGTGATACACATGATGTAGAGCAACGGGTATGCTCCGGTTTCAGGCGTTAGCAGGAAACCGGCGAGCGCAGACAGCGCGGCCCCGCCGCCGATCATGATCGCCCCGCCGAGACCTGATGCTGTGCCCGCCAGATGCGGGCGGACAGAGAGCATGCCCGCGGTTGCGTTGGGGATCACCAGGCCGTTGCCGAGGCCCACAAAGGTCATCATCCCGAAGAATGACACGGGCGTGCCTGCACCAGCGAGGAAAATGGCCAGTGACAGGAATGTGCCCACTGCGTTGGCCAGCGTCCCCCACAGGACCAGTCGATTCACGCCGACCCGTGTGGCGAACCGGCCGCTGAGCCCGTTGCCAATAAAGTAGCCGATGGCGGGTGCGCCAAAGAAGAAGCCAAGCTGTGCCGGTGACATCCCGAACACTTCGGTTCCGACAAAGGGGGCGCCGCCCAGATAGGCAAAGAACGATCCTGAGCAGAAGGCAGCCGCCAGTGAATAGCCCCAGAAACGGGGTGAGCGCAGAAGCTCGGGGTATTCCTTGAACTGACCGACGAGAGATTTTGAGGAGGGTTGAGCCGTTTCGCCCACATCAGAGTGCACCAGCCACAAGAGCAGGCCGCCGGTCAGGAAAAAGAACCAGAAGACGGATTTCCAACCGAACACCTCGTCCAGAACGCCACCTATTCCCGGCGAAATCATTGGCACAACTGCCATACCCATGGTGACGTATCCGATCATCGAGGCGGAGTGGTCCTGGTCATAGAGATCGCGAATGATGGCGCGGCTGAGCACCATGGCGACGGCGATGATTGCCTGACACATGCGGAAGAACAGAAAAACCTCGGCATTCGGGGCAAAGATGCAGCCGAGCGTTGCCAGCATGAACAGTCCGATGCCCCACATAAGCACCTTGCGCCGACCAAGGTTGTCCGAGATGGGTCCAATGATGGTTTGCATGATTGCGGACACGGCAAGATACAGCGCGACCGACAGCTGCATCAGCCGATATTCGGTGTCGAAATACGCTGTCATATTTGGCAAGCTGGGCAGGAACATGTTCATGACCATGGCCGAGACCCCGGCCAGCAGGATCAGCGTTGCGATATGAGGCGGGGTTGTGCGGTCCAGAAAGCGGACCTTGGGCGACGCTTGCATGTCGGTTGAGGTATGCGCGGGAAAGTGAACTGTCCAGTGCAGCTGCGCACAGGGTAATGTGATTTGCTGATTTGCAATTTGCACAAAGGCTATTGCGAAAAGTTTGCAAATATTCTGATTGACGCTTCAACCGACGGCTATTGCACTTGTATAAGGCCCGAAACCACCAGCGGGGACAGCATGAAAGATATTCTGACCGAATTGGAAGCACGGCGCGCGGACGCGCGTCTTGGCGGCGGACAAAAGCGCATCGATGCCCAGCACGGGCGTGGCAAGCTGACGGCGCGCGAGCGGATTGATTTGCTGCTGGACGAGGGCTCGTTCGAAGAGTTCGACATGTTTGTCAGCCACCGCTGCACCGATTTCGGTATGGAAAATCAAAAGCCTGCAGGCGACGGCGTTGTGACCGGCTGGGGCACGATCAACGGGCGGCAGGTCTATGTGTTTTCGCAGGACTTTACCGTTCTTGGTGGTTCTGTTTCGGCGACGCACGCGGCCAAGATCTGCAAGATCATGGACAAGGCGGTTGAGAATGGCGCGCCGGTCATCGGCATCAACGACTCGGGTGGTGCGCGTATTCAGGAAGGCGTGGACAGTCTGGCTGGCTACGGCGAGGTGTTCCAACGCAACATCATGGCCTCGGGCGTGGTGCCGCAGATCAGCGTGATCATGGGGCCGTGTGCGGGTGGCGCGGTGTATTCCCCGGCGATGACCGACTTTATCTTCATGGTCAAAGACAGCTCTTACATGTTCGTGACGGGCCCTGATGTGGTCAAGACCGTGACCAACGAACAGGTCACAGCAGAAGAGTTGGGTGGCGCCTCGACCCATACCAAGAAGTCGTCGGTGGCTGACGCGGCCTTTGACAACGACGTTGAAGCACTTGCCGAGGTGCGCCGCCTCGTTGACTTCCTGCCGCTGAACAATCGGGAAAAGCCGCCGGTACGTCCATTCTTTGACGAGCCTGACCGGATCGAAAGCAGCCTTGATACGCTGGTGCCGGACAATCCGAACATGCCCTACGACATGAAAGAGCTGATCGTAAAGATGGCCGATGAAGGCGATTTCTACGAGCTGCAGGAAGAGTTTGCCAAGAACATCATCACAGGCTTCATCCGCCTTGAGGGGCGCACCGTGGGTGTCGTTGCGAACCAGCCGATGGTGCTGGCGGGTGTGCTGGACATTGACAGCGCCCGCAAGGCGGCCCGTTTTGTCCGGTTCTGTGATTGCTTTGACATTCCGATCCTGACGCTGATCGACGTGCCCGGCTTCCTGCCCGGCACCACGCAGGAATATGGTGGCGTGATCAAGCACGGTGCGAAACTGCTCTTTGCTTACGGTGAGGCGACAGTGCCCAAGGTGACGGTCATCACGCGCAAGGCCTATGGTGGCGCCTATGTGGTGATGGCGTCCAAGCATTTGCAGGCCGACTTCAACTATGCCTGGCCCACGGCCGAGATTGCGGTGATGGGCGCGAAAGGCGCGACCGAGATTATTCACCGCGCCGATCTGGGGGATGCGGAGAAGACTGCGCAGCATACAGCGGATTACGAAGATCGTTTTGCCAACCCCTTTGTGGCAGCCGAGCGCGGTTTCATCGACGAGGTGATCCAGCCGCGCTCGACCCGTAAACGTGTCAGCCGTGCGTTTGCGTCACTGCGCAACAAGAAGACGCCGATGCCTTGGAAGAAACACGATAATATCCCGCTCTGATGACTCGGTCCGGTTGGCATATCCTGAAGGACGATGCGGGCGTGACCCTGTGTCGTCATCTTCCGCCGCGGTTTGATTTTACGGTGAGTACGGTGCTGCCGAGTGGTCGAGCCGTTCGACTGGCGCATCAGATTCGGCAAGATCTGTGGCGAGCGCTTCAGATGCTGCGAGGATTTTCACCTGTGGTGCGCTTGGAGCAGATCGCCGAGGGTTGGCAGGTTATGGCGGGTGGGCGTGTTGCTGTTCCTGTCACCACAGCGGTCACCGCGCGTGCCCAAGCCGTTCTGGATGACCCAAGTAACCGTGCCCGGTGGGTGCGTTCCGCAGGGTGTGCAAAATGAGTCTCTGGAAAAACCAGGCGTTTGCCATCAGTCATGCAGATAACAGTGCGTTCGAAGGCGCTGGGCTGCGTCCGTTCTTTGAGTATCGTCAGCTTGGTATCGCTGAGGCGACCAAGGGCGCCTACGGTGCCCATGTCATCCGAGCCGTGCCGGGTATGGAAAGTCCGGGAACGTGGCACAGCCATGAACTGGACTTTCAGATGGTCTATGTCACACGCGGCTGGGTGGTTTTTGAATATGAAGGGCAGGGCGAGCATGTGCTGCGCGAAGGCTCTTGCGTTTTGCAACCCCCGGGCATTGTGCATCGTGAAGTTCGGCACTCCGACGACCTTGAATTGATTGAAATCACGTCGCCTGCAGACTTTACAACGCAAGAAGAAGATGCACGATGATGCGCGGACGGCCGCTGAATAGCACAGTGCGACGGGTTATCACCGCACGCACAGCAGCCCCGGAGGGAGGAGCCCGGACCCGCAATCGGGGATGGGTCCGGGGCTGCGTATACGCCGTGTGTTTGTCTGTAACATCTGCTTCTGCCCAAGATGTGCCGTCGGGCCAGCCCGTGTCGTTGTCCGAGGTTCTGCTGGATGCTGTAGGAGCGGAAAGCTGGGTGCGGTTCCGGTTCATCGCACCGGAGATTGCCAAGGATGTGGGCACGGTCAGCTACGCAAAAGCCGAGGATGACTTTCAGGCATTGTGCGATGGCTTTGCGCTCACTTACATGACCGATTTCGAGTTGACGGCTGACGTAGTGGTCATTTCGCTGATGGACCGTCCGGTGCCGTTTGGGACGTCTGATCCAGACGCGACTCAGTTTTTCGAAGCGTTCCGTCCCGGGGCGGATGGATGTGTTTGGGAGGCTTTTTGATGCACCGGCGGATTTTTGCATATGCGGCATTGAGGCCACAACCCGCGCAAGCGTGTGTGCCACCATATCATTCGCCCGGAAAATCACGTATAGGCGGAACAAGCGGTCTTTATGATCGCCTTACCTCGCATCGGGTGCGTTTTTTCGCGTGCCTGGAAGTTGACTACAGGAGAGACAGATGTCGAAGAGCATCAAAGTTTTGGGCATGGTTAGCCTCATGGTTCTGGTTGCAGCCTGCGGCCGCAACAACAACGACGACGATTTCGTGGTTGTCGAGCCTGAGCCCATCAGCCAAGAACCTGTCCACACCGGCAAGTTCAAGTAATTCCACAGGGCGGGCGTTTCAGCCCGCCCTGACATCCCCCTTTGCCGCGGGGGGCAGCACATGCTGAAACATCGCGGCTTTCCCGGTCGTTTGACGGGCACTGATTTCCAATTCACCATTCGTCGTCCGAACCCCAAGGGTGTGACACCGCTTCAGCGGCGCGAGCGCTTTGCCGATCGCAAACCCGCTGATCGGCGGGCCGATGTGGCGTTTGTGGCTGCCCTTTGGATGCACTTTGGGGCTGAACCGTTCGAGCGCGGAAATCTGGATGCCGGTCGGCTGTCGTGGCTGTTTGGTCGCGAGGTGATTCCGGCAACAGACCCCTTCGATCCCGCTGATTATGAAGCACTTTTGCAGATCGACGAAGGTATTGCTCGTGCTTCATTTCCTGACGCATTCGGGGAGCATTGCGATGGGTAATCGTGCAACTGTCGGCGCTTTTTCGCCATCTAATTCCCGTTATTGGCGAAACCCGGCTCATTTCCGCCCAGAGCCATCCTTGCCCTTCCTACGTGATAAAAAACCATGCAACCGTACAGTTACGGAGCCGCTTCCCCAGGTTATCTGCGGCGACGTGTACCATTTCCGTACCCCTTCCCCTGGTGGGCAGCGAATGTCGCAAGACATTATGCTGCCCACCTTTTTTTTGCTGCATCGCGCGGACATGGGGCGTGATATCACGACGTGCAACGCAAGTGCACGTGATCGTCGGCAACCCCGCGCCAACACCCGCGCGTTTCGGCAATGCGATGCGCATTCTTCCGAGTCTTGTCCGGGATCGTTGATCCCATATGGCGTTTGTCACACCAAGAAGGTGTCAAACAAAGGAAGACCAACATGCGTATCAAAGCCCTTGTTCTTGTCACTGCCGCGGCCCTTGGGCTGGCGGCCTGTGGTGACACAGTCGGCGAGCAGGCTGTTTTCGGCGGTGCCGCAGGTGGCGTCGGAAGCGCAGTGCTCGGAGGCAACGCGATTGCAGGCGCAGCCGTTGGTGCCGGTGCAAACGTGCTTTATTGCGACCGATACCCAAGCCGCTGCTAAGTTTTTCCCGCGTCTGACGCGCGGTTTCAGATCACACGCGGAACGCCGTCCTGTCTTCGGGCAGGGCGGTGTTTTGCGTTCCAGGACCCAAAGAAGTGAGGCCCCATGTTCAAGAAACTCCTGATAGCCAACCGGGGCGAGATCGCCTGCCGCGTGATCAAGACTGCGCGCAAGATGGGTATTCCCACCGTTGCGATCTATTCCAACGCGGATGCGCAGGCGCTGCATGTCCAGATGGCCGACGAAGCCATCCATATCGGTCCGCCGCCTGCGAACCAGTCCTATATTGTCATCGACAAAGTCATGGATGCGATCCAGCAGTCGGGCGCTGAGGCTGTGCACCCCGGCTATGGGTTCCTGTCCGAGAACGCCAAGTTCGCCGAGGCCTTGGATGCTGCTGGTGTCGCCTTTGTCGGTCCACCGAAAGGTGCGATCGAATCGATGGGCGACAAGATTACCTCGAAGAAGATCGCGCAGGAGGCCGGTGTCAGCACGGTGCCAGGCTACATGGGGCTGATCAAGGATGCCGACGAAGCTGTGAAGATCTCGAACGAGGTTGGCTATCCCGTGATGCTCAAGGCTTCGGCCGGGGGCGGCGGCAAGGGGATGCGGATCGCGTGGAACGATGAGGAGGCCCGCGAAGGGTTCCAGTCGTCCAAGAACGAGGCGGCCAACAGCTTTGGTGACGACCGTATCTTTATCGAAAAGTTCGTGACCCAGCCACGTCACATTGAAATTCAGGTGCTGTGCGACAGCCACGGGAACGGCATCTATCTGGGAGAGCGCGAATGTTCGATCCAGCGCCGGAACCAGAAGGTGGTCGAAGAGGCCCCGTCGCCCTTCCTGGATGAAGCCACACGCAAGGCCATGGGCGAACAGTCCGTGGCTCTGGCCAAGGCCGTGGGCTATGCCAGTGCGGGCACAGTCGAGTTCATCGTGGATGGCAGCAAGAACTTCTATTTCCTCGAGATGAACACGCGCTTGCAGGTGGAACACCCGGTGACCGAGTTGATCACCGGCGTTGACCTTGTGGAACAGATGATCCGCGTCGCGGCTGGCGAAACGCTGTCGATCACGCAGGATGACGTCAAGCTGCACGGTTGGGCCATCGAAAATCGGCTGTATGCCGAGGATCCCTATCGCGGGTTCCTGCCCTCGATTGGCCGTTTGACGCGCTATCGTCCGCCCGCCGAGACCGAAAGCTACACTCCCGGCGTGACGCCGGACAGCATCGTGGTGCGCAACGATACCGGCGTCTACGAGGGCGGCGAGATCAGCATGTATTACGACCCGATGATCGCCAAGCTATGCACATGGGGCCCGGACCGGGCCACAGCGATCGAAGCAATGCGCGTTGCGCTAGATAGCTTCGAGGTTGAGGGCATTGGCCACAACCTGCCGTTCCTGAGCGCTGTCATGGACCATCCGAAGTTTGTATCGGGTGACATTACAACCGCCTTCATTGCCGAAGAATATCCCGATGGTTTCGAAGGGGTCGAACTGGGTGAAGAGAACCTGCGCCGTGTCGCGGCTGCCTGTGCTGCCATGCACCGCGTGGCCGAGATCCGGCGCGCACGCGTGTCGGGCCGCATGGACAATCACGAGCGCAAGGTGGGCAAGGACTGGAATGTCAGCCTCCAAGGTCTGTCCTATGACGTCGTTATCGACGCAGACCACGAGGGTGCAACGGTGGCCTTCGAGGGCGGGTCGGCCCTGCGTGTGTCCGGTGCATGGACACCAGGTGATCAATTGGCCGAGATGACGGTGGATGGCGCGCCTTTGGTTTTGAAAGTCGGAAAGGTGTCGGGGGGCTTCCGCATCCGCACACGCGGTGCGGACCTGAAGGTTCACGTGCGCTCGCCACGCCAGGCTGAATTGGCTCGCCTGATGCCGGAGAAAACGCCACCGGACACATCCAAGATGCTGCTCTGCCCCATGCCTGGCCTTGTTGTGAAGGTCGATGTGGCCGAGGGCGACGAAGTGCAGGAAGGGCAGGCCCTCTGCACCATCGAGGCGATGAAGATGGAGAATATCCTGCGCGCCGAGAAGAAAGGCATCGTGTCCAAGATCAACGCGGGCGCGGGCGACAGTCTGGCCGTTGATGATGTGATCATGGAATTCGAGTGAGTTGTGCGTCCCACATAACTGGCTGGTCTTCAGCCAAGCCGTGGGATGCACGTGCTTTCCGCAGGTCCGTTGAGTGTGACATTCAAAACCTCACAGCAGCGGACCCAATCGCTCAGCCGTCAGACTCCCGTCTTTCGCGGATTTCGCGTTGTCGGCTCGGCAGTCGATCAATGCTGCGCATCAGTTCGCGTACACTCCAGGGGAAAGGTTTGCGTAGCAACACGCTGCCATCCTTGCTGACAAGCACCATCATGAAACCACGCGGGCGCAATTTCTGGCGCAAGGCGCTGTCTTTCGACGGATCGGTGTCCGTGAGTACAACCACATCACGCTCAGCCAACTCGTCGGCGCGTTCTTCCAGAAACTCTATCTGTTGCCGGAAGTTCGGGTCATTTGGGCTGTCCGCGAACACGACGATAGGCCGGTTTTCCCAGACGAATTCGTTCAAATCCTGCACATCTGTTGTGATGAAGATGGAAGATGCGGCCGTATCTCCGCTTTCCGCAATGACAGCCGAGCCGCCGAAAAGACCAACCAGAACAATGGGTAATACGTGTTTCATCTGCCCTCCTGCCTTCCCCAATGTAGCGGCTTTTTCGGCAATTACGACGGCTGCTCGCGTCAATTTTAGCTTTAATCGCTCGGCAAGCCTTTGCGTGCGACGCCTTAACCATGATCGCTGGGGTTTTGCCGGGCGATGTGCGGCCATGGAAAAGGACACGAACGGCATGAAGGTCATCTTGCATATCGGTGCGCATCGCACCGGAACCACCTCTTTCCAGGCTTATGTCCGCCGAAATTGCGACTTCATGCGCACCCGCCATATCGGTTTCTGGGGCCCGTTGCGCACTCGTAAGGGGTTGTTTTCAGGTATTCAGCCCGGTGCCGGCGTTGGAACGCGGTCGGCACGTCGGGCACGCGGACGCGTCTTGCTGCAGATGAACAAAGCTGAACGCAACGGGACCACGACACTCATCGTTTCCGATGAAAACATGCTTGGCACGATGCGCCGCAATATGCGTGCTCGGTCGTTGTACAACGATGTCGGTGAGCGCATGTCCCGCTATGCTGCTGCCTTTGACGGACAGATAGACACCGTCGTTTTGTCGGTACGCGCATTGAACCATTATTGGCGTTCCGCCGCGTCCTACTGCGTCGCTCGGGGTCATTCCGTGCCGACGCGTGATCAATTGGTTCGTGTGGCGTTCGGCCCGCGCACGTGGCGTGATGTGATCGCTGACGTTGCCTGCGCAGTACCCGGCGCAAAAATTGTCGTCGTGCCGTTTGAACGCACGGCAGGTCGACCGGATGCCATGTTCCGTGCTGCAACCGGCCTGTACGGTCCGCGCAACGCGGCAGAGACGTGGTTGAACCGCTCGCCCACTGCGCCGGAGCTGCGCAGCATACTTGCGGACCGGGGTGACAACCCGGACTGGATCAGTGGGTTGTCACCCCGATGGACACCCTTTGACCCGGCCGCCGCAGCAGCACTGCGCGAGGCATATATGGATGACATCCACTGGCTCACCGCCGGTGCCGACGGACTAGCAACACTGACAGAGGATTTGGGCCACAGAGGAGCAGGGCAAACCCTGCCGTATGGCCCGCTGACAAGAGGACAAGGACATGACGACCAAGAAAGACGAATGGCAGAACCTGGCTGAGGGCGAGCTGCGCGGCCGTCCGGTCGATGATCTGACGTGGGAGACGCTCGAAGGCATTAATGTCGCCCCAATCTACACCCAAGATGATCTGGCCGATGTTGATCACCTTGGCACCATTCCCGGTCAGGCCCCGTTCACCCGAGGGGTCAAGGCCACGATGTATGCGGGCCGTCCATGGACGATCCGGCAATATGCTGGCTTTTCCACAGCAGAAGAATCCAATGCCTTCTACCGCCGCGCCTTGGATGCGGGGCAGCAGGGCGTATCGGTTGCCTTCGATCTGGCAACACACCGCGGCTATGACAGCGACCACGAACGGGTTGTAGGCGATGTCGGCAAGGCAGGCGTGGCCATCGACAGTGTCGAGGACATGAAGATCCTGTTCGACGGTATCCCGCTCGACAAAGTGTCGGTGTCGATGACCATGAACGGCGCGGTTATCCCGATCCTCGCCAGCTTCATCGTCGCGGGAGAAGAGCAGGGCGTGGACCGCGCGGCCCTGTCCGGCACCATTCAGAACGATATTCTGAAAGAGTTCATGGTCCGCAACACCTATATCTATCCGCCCGAACCAAGCATGCGGATCATCGCGGATATCATCGAATACACCTCGAACGACATGCCCAAGTTCAACTCGATCAGCATCTCGGGCTACCACATGCAAGAGGCTGGCGCGAACCTTGTGCAAGAGCTGGCCTTCACCCTTGCCGACGGCCGTGAATACGTGCGCGCTGCCATCGCCCGTGGTATGGATGTCGACAAGTTCGCAGGCCGTCTGTCGTTCTTCTTTGCGATCGGCATGAATTTCTTCATGGAAGCAGCCAAGCTGCGCGCTGCGCGACTGCTGTGGCACCGTATCATGTCCGAATTCGAGCCGAAAAACCCCAAGTCCTCCATGCTGCGCACCCATTGCCAGACCAGCGGCGTCAGCTTGCAGGAACAGGACCCATACAACAATGTGGTCCGTACTGCGTTCGAGGCGATGAGTGCCGTGTTGGGCGGCACACAGTCGCTACACACCAACAGCTTTGACGAAGCCATCGCGTTGCCCACGCAATTCTCCAGCCGGATCGCCCGGAACACGCAGCTGATCCTTCAGAACGAGACGGGCGTGACCAATGTCGTCGATCCGCTTGCCGGGTCCTACTATGTTGAAAAACTGACCCACGATCTGGCTGAGGAAGCCTGGAAGCTGATCGAAGAGGTGGAGGAGATGGGCGGCATGACCAAGGCCGTGGGCTCCGGGATGCCCAAATTACGGATCGAAGAAGCCGCGGCCAAGCGTCAGGCAATGATCGATCGCGGTGACGAGGTGATCGTGGGCGTCAACAAGTTCCGCCTCGAAAAGGAGGACGAGATTGACATCCTCGATATCGACAACGCTGCGGTGCGCGACAGTCAGATCGCGCGTCTGACGCGCATCCGGGCGGAACGGGACGAAGAGGCGTGCCAAGCCGCGCTTGATGCGCTGAGCGCCGTTGCCGCAGCGGACGGCAACCTTTTGGAGGCCGCGGTTGAAGCGGCGCGGGCACGTGCAACGGTGGGAGAGATCAGCATGGCGATGGAAAAGGAATTCGGACGCCACCGGGCCGAGGTGAAAACGCTCGCTGGTGTATATGGTGCTGCCTACGAGGGCGACGAAGGGTTCGCTGCCATTCAGAAATCGGTGGAAGATTTTGCCGAGGTTGAGGGCCGCCGCCCGCGCATGCTGGTGGTCAAGATGGGGCAGGACGGGCATGACCGTGGCGCCAAGGTGATCGCGACGGCTTTTGCCGATATCGGCTTTGACGTGGATGTCGGCCCGCTGTTCCAGACCCCGGCCGAAGCGGCGCAGGACGCCGTCGACAACGACGTGCACGTTGTTGGGATTTCCTCGCAGGCCGCCGGGCACAAGACGCTGGCCCCGCAACTGGTGCAGGCGCTGAAGGACGCGGGGGCCGAGGACATCATCGTGATCTGCGGCGGGGTGATCCCACAGCAGGACTACCAGTATCTCTATGACGCAGGCGTCAAGGCGATCTTTGGTCCGGGCACCAACATCCCGGATGCCGCGCAACACATCCTGAATATCCTGCAGGGTGGTGAGGCTGCCGCCTGATCTATGAGGGCCGCCTCGCACGAGGCGGCCGTTGCTCCTGTCTTCTGAGCGGGCGCTGATAACCCCGGCACCGGGCGGATTGTCCGAGGCATATGTATACCGTGCACCATCGAACAGCGAAGCCTCTTCATTTCCGTTTACAGGGCTGCGATACATCGACTCCTGGAACCCGATGTGCGGTCCGCCAACGCGGAGCAGGAGGCCCCGATGCTGTTTGACCATCTTGTTGTCGGATCAACCGATCTGAGCGCCGCGCGCGCCCATGTCGAGGATGCGCTGGGTGTTTGCATGCAGCCCGGCGGTGCGCATGCGGTGTTTCAGACGCATAACGCGCTGATGGGGCTGGAAGATGGGCTCTATCTTGAAGCCATCGCGCCGAACCCGGCGGTGTCCGCACCCATCCGTCCACGGTGGTATGATCTGGATCGGTATGTGGGTGATGCCGCCCTGTCCAACTGGGCCTGTGCCGTGCAGGATATGGACGCGGCCCTTGCCGACGTGCCGGACGGCGCAGGGGCACCGGTGGCCGTCAGCCGCGATACGCTGTCGTGGCGCATGGCGGTGTCGGCCGACGGTACAACCCCATTCGACAATCTGTGGCCTGCCCTGATCGAATGGCCCGAGGGCGTACATCCCGCCGCCAACCTGAAACCAACGGGTGTGCGTCTGCGCCGGTTCACATTGGTGCATCCTGATGGTGAAGCTTTGGCAGCTGCGCTTGCCCGGCACCTTAGCGATGATCGGGTTGCGGTAGAGGTTGGACCGGTTGCTTTGCATGCGGCTTTTGATACGCCGAATGGACCACGTTCGCTGTGATCCGAGACGCGACACCAGACGACGCAGGCTGGATCACGGACATCTGGAATGACGAGATCGCGCACACGCACATTACGTTCACCACGACACTGAAAACCGTGGCCGATATCGAAGCCATGATCCAGGATCGCGTGGTGCTGGTGCTGCCGGAGAAGGGCGGATTTGCCACCTATGGTGAGTTTCGCGGTGGTCCCGGATACGCAGCAACGGTTGAACATACCGTCTTTTTGGCAAAGCACACGCGTGGCAAGGGATGGGGCAGGGCATTGCTGTCGGCCTTGGAAGGCCGCGCGCGCGATGCTGGTCATCATGTGACGGTGGCTGCGATCAGCAGCGTAAACCCGGCGGCCGTCGCATTCCACACGGCCATGGGATACGACACGGTTGCCAAAATGCCCGAGGTCGGCCGCAAGGACGGTATCTGGCTGGATCTGATCCTGATGCAAAAGCAACTGGGTGCGACCGTGAGTGCCAGCGCCAAGCCGCAGGATAGGGTATAGGCTCGCCCAATGTCTCTATGGGCTCGCATATCAGACGCGCTGGCAGCGCTGACCGCAGGCGAAGGTCTGGCGGAGGTTTTTGACAAGCTGCGCGCGCCACCCGAACGCAGCGTGGCCTTTGCCATCGCGGTGATTGCGCTTGGCGCAAAGATGGCCAAGGCGGATGGTCAGGTGACGCGGGACGAGGTCACGGCCTTTCGCGAAGTGTTCCACATTGCGGACAAGGACGAAGCGGGGGCCGCCAAGGTCTTCAACCTTGCCCGACAGGACGTGGCCGGGTTCGAAGACTACGCCACGCGCATCCACGCGATGTTCTCAAGCCAACCCGAAACACTGACCGATCTGATCGAAGGTCTGTTTCACATTGCCATGGCCGACGGGTTCTATCATCCGAACGAAGATGCGTTTCTGGAAGAAGTGGCGCATATCTTTAATATTTCGGACTCTCATTTCCGTGCACTTCGGGCGCGGTTTGTGCCGGATGCGACGCCTGATCCTTACTCGGTCCTTGGCGTTGATCCCGGTTGGGCACTTGAAGATATCCGCAAGGCATGGCGCAAGCTGGTGCGCGAAAACCATCCCGACGCCATGATGGCCCGTGGCGTGCCCGAAGAGGCGGTGCGCTTGGCCGAAAAGCGTATGATGGATATCAATCGTGCGTGGGAAGAGATTTTGGGCAGCAGCGATTGATGCGTTTCGCGACCTACAATGTCGAGTGGATGAACAGCCTGTTCGATGAGGACGGGCAGCTTCTCAATGATGATGGATGGTCCTCACGTCGCGATGTCACGCGTGCGACCCAAACGGACGCGCTCCGCACTGTGTTCCATGCGCTTGATGCGGATGCCGTCATGGTCATTGAGGCGCCTGACAACAGCCGCAACAGGGATACGATCAAAGCGCTCCAGACCTTTGCCCGGTTTGCGGATTTACGCGCCCGCGAGGCAGTCATTGGCTTTTCGAATGACACGCAGCAGGAGATTGCGCTGCTCTATGATCCTGATGTGCTGACTGTGCTTCATGATCCATTGATCCATCAGGATGCACCCCGGTTCGATGAGCGCTTCAGGATTGATCTGGATATCGACGCGACACAGGACGACGTTGTGTTTTCCAAACCGCCGCTTGAGCTCGAGGTTGAAACGGCGCAAGGCCTGTCGCTGCGTATGATTGGTGCGCATCTGAAGTCCAAAGCTCCGCATGGTGCGAACAATCGCGATGAGGTCATGCGCATATCAATCGCCAACAGGCGCAAACAGCTGGCGCAAGCAATCTGGTTGCGCGCGCGGATCAATGGACTGCTCGGGGATGGGCATCCGGTGGTCTTGATGGGTGATCTGAACGACGGGCCAGGGTTGGACGAATACGAGAACCTGTTTGGCCGTTCGTCGGTAGAAATCATCATGGGAACGGGTGATACCGCTCTTTTTGACCCCCACGCGCGTCAAGCATTGCAACGCCGTTTGGGGGCAATGCCGACAACGGCCCGTTTCTGGATCAGACCTGAGCAGCGCTATCTTCAGGCGCTGCTGGATTATATCATGGTTTCGCCCGATCTCGCGGGGCACGAGCCGGTTTGGCGTATCTGGCATCCGCTTGATGACCCGGATTGTTGGGCACACTCAGCACTCCGGGATGCGCTTGTCACCGCCTCTGATCATTTTCCGGTGAGTTTGGATATCGTGCTATAGTGCCCATATGAGGCCTATGAAACACATCAGTGTTGCCCTTTGTCTGGTCATCTCCGCCACTTCCGTTTCTGCCCAGGAAACCGAAGAGGACCGTGGTCTATCGCTGATGGAACGCGGCGCACAGATGCTGATGGAAGGGCTGATGCGCGAGATGGAGCCTGCGATGGAAGGGCTGCAGGATATGGCCGAAGAGTTTGGCCCTGCCTTGCGTGACTTCACGGCCCAGATGGGACCCGCCTTGCGCGATCTTCTTGAAGAGGTCGAAGACTGGAGCGTCTATCATCCGCCCGAGATACTGGAGAACGGCGATATCATCATCCGTCGCAAAACGCCGCAGGAACTGAAGGTTGAACCCGACCCCGACGCCCAGATCGACATTTAGGGCTGCCGTCTTTTTTTCAACGTGACATTGGCACTTAGTGACGAAGCCAGCGAATTCAGCCGGGCCTCGGCCACTTCGCCAAACAGGGGCATGGCGTCGGGGGACAGGCGTAGCTCCAATTCCCGTTTCTTGGGAAACCACCGAAACTCGCCCCGCTCGGCGTCTTTCTCCATCCACAGCATGGCACCAAAGCGCATGGCCTTGCCCAGTATCTCTGCGTCACGCTGCATCTTTTCGTCGATCAGATCGTAAAGCCCCTCGAAATGGGTGCCTTCGCGCTTGTTGGTGTATCGGTGCAGGAGGGCGAGACCGAGGAAAATGCGTTCCGAATGTTTGAGCCCACCAAGATTGGCGCGTGTGGCATTGTCGAAACAGACCTCGGCCCGATAGTCAGGATGCGCCCGCCAACTGACGTCGTGCAGAAGGCACGCGGCCTTGATCAGGCGTTTGCGGGGCAGGGGGGCTGATTTGAAGATCGGCTCGATGAACTGGTAGAGCAGCTTGCCAAAACCCGGCATGCGGGCATCCTTGGCTTCTGCAAAGCGGCACGCTTCGATCAAGGGGTCACGGTCGCGCAGACGTTGCGGCATCTGTTCATATAGCATCCCTTCGCGGATGCCGTAGCTTGAAACGGCGATGTCCTTGGGGCGGAACGCTTTGACCAGCCGGGCGAGCACTTCGGCGGCCAATGGCACCAGGGTCATCCGGGCAGAGGAGATGCCACATGCGCCCCGCAGCGCATCGTGATTGTCGTGTTCTTTGATGTATTTGACCGTGCGCTGCACGGATTGCGGTGACATCCGGTATTCGTGCAGTACGTTCAAAAGGTAGCCGCGCCGATGCATATCGATCCGCGCGATCGCCCGCCATGAGCCTCCCACAAGGAACAGGCGGTCGCGTTGCGGACCCATCTCGGTTTGCAGATGTTCCATGACGGCCTTGATATGGTTACGCCGCCCTTTCTTTCCGCCCTTGACTGTTTGCAGTTTCAAGGGGCCGAGGTCAGAGGTGACACGCTTGCCCACGATCCCGTCCGAGATTTCTGCCAGTTCCATGGAAGAGCCGCCGATATCGCAGACAAGGCCATAGGAGCCGGGCCACCCCAAAAGGACGCCTTGTGCCGACAATCGAGCTTCTTCGCGTCCGTCTATGACGCGGACATTCAATCCGGTTTCGCGCAGTACATCCGCACAGAAGTCAGGACCGTCGGTGGCATCGCGCACCGCGGCAGTTGCAACGACAGATAGGTCGGATAGGCCCATACCTTCGGCAAGGCGCTGGAAGCGTCTGAGGGATTCGAGGGCGCGCACCCGTCCTTCGGGGTTCAGGTGCCCTGTGTCGGACAGTCCAGCGCCGAGGGCACACATGATCTTTTCATTGTAGAAATAGGCAGGGGACCGGGCTGCCCCGTCAAAAACCACAAGGCGGACAGAGTTTGATCCGACATCAACCACACCGACTCGGGACAGGGCGCGAGCGGACGGGTCGTCAAACAGCGGGCGACCAAAAAGGCCACCGTCGCCTGCGTCTGGCGAAACAGAAACGTTCATGGACCCCCCGTGGCATCTGTTTACGCCCGTTGATGGACCAGCTTGCTACGTGCGTCAATGATCTGGTCGGCTGGGTGGCTCTGTTTCGGCTTGCGCCGAAAAGCGCCCACCCACCGACCCTTGGGTGCGTTAATCTTCGGTGTGGGTCAGCTTTGGCACGTCCGCGGCACCGGCTGATCCCCGTCCGGAGAGCGACGGGTTTTCCATGAAAAACCGGTGACAATTGAACGCGAAGGTGCCAGCGGGCAAGTCTGGGCGTTTGAACGTGCCGTCAGGTGCCATCACCCAACTTTGCGCGACATCGGCAAGGTTGGCCGCCATCACTTGGCTCACGATCTGTGCCTTGACGGTGTTGTTCTCGATCTCGACCAGAGTTTCTACACGCCGGTTCAGGTTGCGACCCATCCAATCCGCGGAGGAAATGAACACCCGGGCCTTCTTTGATGGCAGTCCACGACCATTGCCAAAGCACACGATACGGCTGTGTTCGAGGAAGCGACCGACAATGGATTTTACCCGGATGTTTTCGGAAAACCCTTTGATGCCCGGACGTAGCCCGCAGATGCCCCGGATGACAAGGCTGATCTTCACGCCCGCCTGGCTGGCGGCGTAAAGCGCGTCAATCACTTCGCTGTCGATCAGTGAATTCATCTTGGCCCAGATTTCAGCCGGTTTGCCTGCGCGTGCATACTCAGCTTCGGCGGCGATCATCTCCAAAAGGCGTGGCTTCAGCGTCGTCGGTGAAATCGCGAGGTTGTCCAGTCCTTCGGGCGGGGCGTAGCCGCTGAGGTAGTTGAACACCTTGGTTGCATCGCGTCCCAGCTTGGCATCGCAGGTGAACAGTGACAGGTCGGTATAGATGCGTGCCGTGATCGGGTGATAGTTGCCGGTCCCGTAGTGGGTGTAGGTGACCAGCTCCTTGCCTTCCCGCCGAACGACTGTGCTGATCTTTGCATGGGTTTTGAGGTCGAGAAATCCATAGACCACATGGGCGCCCGCACGTTCCAGGCGGCGCGACTGGCGAATGTTGGCCGCTTCGTCAAAGCGGGCCTTCAGTTCCACAAGTGCAGTGACGGATTTGCCGTCCTCCGCTGCTTCGCAAAGGGCTTCGACGATGGGTGATTTCTTGGACGTGCGATAAAGGGTCTGCTTGATCGCCACGACATTTGGGTCACGCGCTGCCTGCTGAAGAAAGCGCACCACCATGTCGAAGGTTTCATACGGATGATGCAGCAGCATGTCCTTTTGCCGGATGGCCGTCAGCATATCGCCTTCGAAATCAGTGACCCGTTCGGGCACGCGGGGGGTAAACGAGGGCCAGAGCAGGTCCGGCCGATCATCAAGCACCAGCTCGCTGAGGTCGGACATGCCCAGCATACCCTCAACCTCAATCACTTCGGCGTCGCTGACGCCAAGCTCTTCCATGATGACCGCTTTGAGGGCTTCGGGTGCGCCAGCCGAATGGGTCAGACGCACAACTTCGCCGCGACGACGGCGTTTGAGCGCGACTTCGAATTCACGGACAAGATCTTCGGCTTCTTCCTCGACCTCAAGATCACTGTCGCGCAGCACCCGGAACCCAAAGTGGGATTTCAGTTTGTAGCCGGGAAACAGGCTTGGGATGTTCAGAACAAGCAGTTCCTCAAGGGGCAGAAACCGATGACCCTGACCCGGCAGCGCCACAAAACGGTCAATCTGTCCAGGAATGGGCAGCAGCGCCTGCAGGGCACGCTTGTCCTTGGCGCGCTCAAGTTGCAGGGCAAGGGCGTGTCCGGTGTTGGGGATGAACGGAAACGGGTGTGCAGGGTCAATCGCCAGCGGGGACAGAACAGCAAAGACCCGGTTCAGAAACACCTCTGATAGGTATTCAGTGTCATCTTCGGTCAGGTCATCGCGCGTCAGAATTGAAATACCGCGCTCTTCCATCTCGGCCGTGAGGCCGGCCAAAACCTTGGTTTGATGCAGGATCAGCTGACGCGCGTTTTCGTTGATGAGAACCAACTGTTCAGCGGGCGTAAGACCATCGGCCGCGGGCGTCGTGCTGCCCGCGATGGCCAACTCGCGCAGGCCCGCGACACGCACGGTATAGAACTCGTCGAGGTTGCCAGCACTGATCGACACGAAACGCAGCCGCTCCAGAAGCGGGACGCGCGGGTTTTCAGCCTCTTCCAAGACCCGCCAGTTGAAGCCAAGCCAGCTGAGCTCACGGTTGAAGAAGCGGCCGGGGCCGGTTGTATCAAGGTCTGGCAGGGAAACCGGCTCGGGAAAGTCCGAACCGAGAAAATCGGCGTTGGTCATGCGCGGGTTATGTCGACGGGGTGTAAAGGATGAGTGACACTATCCGCCGGATCACCCCCGATTGTCCAGACACGCAGCGGCGAGGTTTCGCGTAACGGGTTTTTTCTGCGCAAGACTGGCGGTGTCTAGGTCTGCAACGATTTGGCGGGCAGCGGCAAAGCTGCGTTCCATATGTGTGACCAGATAGGGGATTACATCCGGTCGAGGTGTGAGCTGACGGTCAGAAAAGAGCTTTGCCAGCACCGCACCAAGAAGACTGTCGTCCGGCGCATCAAGCGCTGCGTGTCCTGCCGCGTCCACGCGGCTTTGCAGATCGGGCAGGGACAAACGCCACAGGTTGGGGGCGGTCACCCCGGTCATCAGCAGCGGATGGCCCGATGCCTGGAGTGCATTATGCAAATGAAACAGAGCAGTCTGCCGGTCGATGTCTTGTGCAATCTGATCGACATCTTCGACGGCGACGGGGCCGTCAAAGAGTGCGTCAACGGTGGCATTTTCCAATGCTGCGGCTGCAACAATCTGCGCGCCACTATCCGCCGCCCACACATGCGTGAGATGCGTTTTACCTGCCCCTTCGGGCCCCGTCAGGACAAGCTTTTTCAGCGGCCAGTTGCGCCACGCGTCGACCATGGACAAGGCAATAGCATTGGATGGCGCGACCAGGAAATCGTCACGCCCCAGTGCGACACGCACCGGCAAGTCAAACCCAAGTTGTCGGGCCATTGGACTATTCCTCGGCCTCTGGTTCGGATGTACCACTTACGCCGGTGTAAAGCCTGCTGTTTCGATATTGCTCAATCAGGAAGCGGACCAGCACGCCAAGGGCCGCGGCCATCGGGACAGCAACCAGCATGCCGACGAAGCCAAACAACGCTCCGAAAACAGACAGCGACAGGATCAGCCAGACGGGATGCAGGCCCACACTGTTGCCCACGAGTTTCGGCGTCAGAAAGTTGCCCTCAGCGATCTGGCCGATCTGGAACACCACGGCCACAGCCACGATCCACCACCATTCGCCCCAGAACTGGAACAGGGCCAGCCCAACCGCAAGGCAGCCACCAACGATAGCACCGACATAGGGAATGAAGGTCAGCAAGCCTGCAACGAACCCCACGACCAGACCAAACTGCAATCCGATCAGCATCAGCGCTATTGCATAATAGGCGCCAAGGATCAGACAGACGGTTCCCATCCCCCGGATAAACCCGGCAAGAGTCTTATCCACGTCACCAGCGAGGCGACGGATGACCGGCGCGTGGTCGCGCGGCAGCAATTCGTCCACGCGGGCAATCATCCGATCCCAATCCAGCAGCAGATACACCGCGACAACCGGAACGATGACAAACAGGACGATGACATTGATCAGACTGGCCGCGGACGTCAGCGCCGTTTCCAGCAATTGCCCTCCTCGTTCCGAGATCGTCTGACCCAGTGAATTCAGGCTTTGCCGCACGGTCGAGGTTTCGTCCAACAGGCTCGGGAAACGTTCGGTCAGGAATGTACCAAGGTCTCGGGCCAGCTGCGGCACAGCATTGAACAGTTGGATTGCCTGTTCGATCAGTGTTGGGATCACCAGCAAGGCCAGAACCACAAAGATGATAATGGCGCTGATGGTAATGATGCCCGTTGCGATGGCGCGACTGAACCCGTGCGCTTCAAGCCAATCCGCCACCGGATCCAGAAAATACGCGATGGCCGCCCCCAGGAAGAACGGCAACAGTTGGTCCCCAAGCGCATAAAGCAGAAAAAAGAAGATCGCCGCCGCGATCCCCCAATACTTGAATTGTTCGCGGACGGGCAGTGCCATAGTGTGTTCCGTTCCTTGAGTTGTGCTAACAGATGCGGGGTTTTGCGCGTTTCTTCAAGGGGGCGGTTGCGTGCTTTGATGCATGCGATGGAATGGCGCGACGCGTCAGGATTTTCCCAAACGGTCCAAGGGGCCGTTGCGGGTGTGCCGCCTTTGTCCTAATCAGGTCGAAATCTTGTGAGGGAGCGCGCATATGCGTTTGAGCCGTTATTTTCTGCCCGTGCTGAAGGAAAACCCCAGCGAGGCGCAGATCGTCAGCCACCGCCTGATGCTGCGCGCAGGGATGATCAAGCAATCAAGCGCAGGTATCTATTCCTGGCTGCCTCTGGGCTTCAAGGTGCTGCGCAAGCTGGAAAACATCGTGCACGAGGAACAAGTGCGCGCGGGTCACATCCCCATGCTGATGCCCACGCTGCAATCGGCGGATCTGTGGCGCGAAAGCGGACGGTATGATGACTACGGTCAGGAAATGCTGCGCATCAAGGACCGGCACGACCGCGACATGCTCTATGGTCCCACGAACGAAGAGCTGATCACGGATATCTTCCGCTCGCATATCGGCAGCTACAAAGACCTGCCGCTGACGCTCTACCACATCCAGTGGAAATTCCGAGACGAGATCCGCCCGCGTTTCGGCGTGATGCGGGGGCGCGAGTTCTTCATGAAAGACGGCTACAACTTCGACCTGACGAAAGAGGATGCGCTGCACGCCTATAACCGTCACTTGGTCACATACCTGCGCACCTATGAACGCATGGGCCTGCAAGCCATCCCCATGCGCGCAGACAGCGGCCCCATCGGCGGTGACAACACGCACGAGTTCCTTGTTCTGGCCGAGACGGGCGAGAGTGAGGTCTTTTACGACAGCGCCGTCACTGACCTGACCTTTGGTGATCGAGAGATCGACTATGACAGCGTGGAACAGTGCCAATCGGTGCTGGAGGAGTTCACCTCGAAATACGCGCGCACGGACGAAACCCATGACGAAGCGCTGTTCAATGCAATCCCCGAAGACCGCCGACGCGTGGCACGGGGCATCGAGGTTGGGCAGATCTTCTACTTCGGCACAAAATATTCCGAGGCGATGAACGCGGTTGTTCAAGGCCCGGATGGCAAACAGGTGCCGGTGCATATGGGCAGCCACGGAATTGGTGTGAGCCGCTTGGTGGGCGCCATCATCGAAGCCAGCCATGATGACAACGGCATCATCTGGCCCGAAGGCGTGACGCCCTATCATTGCGGGATTGTGAACCTGAAACAGGGTGACGCCGAAGCGGACGCTGCCTGTGATGCGCTATATGCAAGCCTGACGGCACTGGGGCTTGAGCCGCTCTATGATGACCGGAATGAGCGGGCAGGCGGCAAGTTCGCCACCATGGACCTGATCGGTCTGCCGTGGCGGATCACTGTCGGGCCGCGCGGCCTCAAGAACGGCGTGGTTGAACTGACCTCGCGCCGGACCGGCGAAAGCGAAGAGTTGCCGCCCGAAGAGGCAGTGAAGAAAGTGGCGGAGATTTACGCGGGGTTGTGATAACCTGATGCAAATGCAGGCTCTTTTCAGGTTGGTCTTATGTGCGGCGCTGCTGGCACTGCCCACGCTTGCCAGCAGCGATGACGCCACACCCGCTTCCGTTCACCGCAAACTTGAGTCCGCCTTTGCAGGCTGGCTGACCGCGCAGGGTACGTCCGGCATGATGGCATCTGGCGTGTTCGGGGCGGACGGCACCTGGAACGTCGATCTGTACAACGACACTGCTGACGGCGTGATCCGTTCGGGCGACTTGGCAAGCGTATCAAAGTCCATAACTGCCATATGCGTTATGCATCAGGTGGATGAGGGCCGTCTTGAATGGTCCGACTCCCTGCGGGATTTCGTCAGTCCCGCGCCGGATGTGACGGTGGCAGAGTTGGTCACACATACATCGGGCCTTGCTCCTGATGTTACCCAATTGGCCATGCTCGGGTGGCTTGGTCAGACCGCGGCGCAGAATGGCCATTTCAGCGCGCAAGTTTTGGATCTGGTGAATGCCCGGCCCACGCAGACCGGAACCCGTGGCGCATACGAATACAACAACGAGAACTACGCGCTGCTGGGGCTGGTGATCGAAGACGTCACGGGCATGTCCTATTTCGACGCGTGTAGCGACCTGTTGAACTTGCCCGCAAGCATTCAACCCGGAGACCGTGCCGGCGTGTTCCAGCCTTGGGGTGGTCTGGCGTCGGACCCCAACGGATACCTGACATTCCTCCAGACGCATTTCGGACCGGGCAGCCGCGTCGCCAACGATCCCTTTGCCCTGCCACATGTTGCGCTGGGCGGCGGTGCCTATTACGGCATGGGCATGGTGTTTCGACCCTTCCAGGATGGTCACAACTTCTGGCACTTTGGCGCTTTGTGCTTTCCCGGGCGTCTCAACATCGGCAGCTTTGCGGTCATCTGGGAAGGCAAAGTCAGCGTGATCGCTCTCTACGACGCCTGTTTGGACGGGGATGCCATGGGGAGCCTGGACATGGCGCTCAGTGCCGCTGTGTATGGCAAGCATCCATGATCCTGCGCGTGCTTGTACTGGCGGGCGGCGTAGTGGGCGGTACGCTCGCGTCGCAATTGCCCGAGTTTTCGCAGCAATACCGCCAACGTCTTGGCGGCGCCGTTGATGCTCTGGCCGAGGTGGTGGCAGATTTCGATGCCTCTGCCCAAGCCGAGGGACTGACCCGAACGGCGGCGCTTGCACAGATGCATGGCACCGCGTTTCTGGATCGCCGTAGGGCGGACATGACCCGCACATTTGCGCGCTATGACCAACTGCGGACGGATTTGGTTGTGCTGAACGGGGCCGGACCTTTCTTGCGCACCTATCATGTGGCCCGATCAACAGATACCGAAGTAGCCACGGCTGCCCTGTCCAGTTTCGAACCTGCGGTGCCGTTGACGGCGGCCGGGGGGATCTTTGCCGCAACCGGCCTTCTCACCGGACTCGTGACCGTCTGGGCGGCGCTCAAGCTCTTGCTGTGGCCCTTCGGACGGCGGCAACCTGCGCGCGGGACTTGACCTTGGGGGCGGACCCCGCCACATCTCGTCCCAACCCGAGCAGGAGCCGTAAATGGCCAAACCCACAGCCCCCTTTGCCCCATTCGAGTGGATGATAGCCTGGCGCTACCTGCGTGCCCGGCGCGCCGAAGGCGGGGTCAGCACCATGACCTGGATCAGCCTGATCGGCATCACGCTCGCCGTCTTTGCGCTTGTCGCAACCCTTGCGGTGCGCGCGGGTCTGCGCGCAGATTTCGTGGATGCGATGCTGGGTGGAAACGCCCATATCGAACTGCGCTATGTCGCTGTACAAGAAGACGGGCGTGCGCCGGATACAACGATCCCCAACTATAGTGACATCCTGCCAGGCATCGAGGCGCTGCAAGGTGTCGACGATGTGGCGCCGCTGGTCCGCGCGCAGGTCATGGGCAGCTTTCGGGGCAGCAATGCGCCGGCGGATGTCTATGGGATCAGCCGCGCTGACCTGCTCGAATACCCGCTTGTGGCAAATGCGGAAGGACAACAGGGCACGCTCGACCGCTTTGACGAAGGGGTGGCCGTCGGGTCGCAGCTTGCCGCACAGCTGCGCATAGGCATCGGCGACCGTGTCAAACTGATCTCGCCTGACGGTGCGCGGACCGCGCTTGGCATCACGCCGCGCATTTCGGCGTATGAGGTTGTCTACATCTTTTCGACTGGTCAGCCCTTCATGGACCAGTCGCGCATGTACCTCCCGCTGGCCGAGGCACAGAGCTTTTTCAATCGTGAAGGTGTGGTGGACCAGATCGACCTGCGCCTTGCGGAACCTGAAAACCTGACGCCCGTGGTTGATGCCTTGCGTGAGGTGGCCGGTGACCGCGCCTACAGCTGGACCTGGCAGGACCGCTTTGGCGGGATGCTGCGCGCGCTTGAACTGCAGAACAACGCGATCTTCATCGTGCTTGCCATCGTCGTGCTGATTGCCGCGCTCAACATCGTCTCGGGCCTGATCATGCTGGTCAAGAACAAGGGGCGCGACATCGGTATTCTGCGCACAATGGGGCTAAGCCAGGGATCAATCCTGCGCATCTTCTTTCTGTGTGGCGCTTGGGTCGGCACGGTTGGCACAGTGTTGGGTATCGCGCTGGGGGCACTCTTTTCTGCCAACATCGAACATGTCTACCGCTTGGTGAACATGTTGACCGGCAATGGCGTCACAGATCTGGAAGGCCGGGGGTTCATCTTTCCCTCTGCGGTTCTATCGGCGGGTGATGTGCTGTCAGCAGCGGTGCTGAGCCTGACGCTGAGCTGGCTTGTGACGCTGTTCCCGGCGCGGCGTGCCGCCCGCATGAACCCGGTCGAGGCGTTGCGTTATGAGTGATCAAGTCCTGTCGCTGAACGATATCACCAAGACCTACAATGCTGGCCTTCCGGGTCAGGTCGATGTCTTGCGCGGTGTGGACCTTGATCTGAAGCGAGGCGAAGTGGTTGCCCTTGTCGCCCCCTCGGGGGCCGGGAAATCCACACTGCTGCACATCGCAGGCATGCTGGACACGCCTGATACGGGCAGCGTCACGCTGAATGGTCAGAACATGACCGGGCAATCGGATCGGCGCAGAACGCTCGCCCGCCGGGCCGAGGTTGGGTTCATCTACCAGTTCCACCACCTACTGCCTGAATTCTCGGCCATTGAAAACATCACGTTGCCCCAGTTGGCGGCGGGAACGTCCAGAACGGATGCAGAGGTGCGCGCGTTGTCGCTGTTGGACAAGGTCGGCATCGCCGAGCGCGCCACGCACCGTCCGGCCGAGTTGTCCGGGGGCGAACAACAGCGCGTTGCGTTTTGCCGGGCGCTTGCCAATGGTCCGGCCCTGCTGCTGGCGGATGAACCGACAGGCAACCTTGATCCGGCCACATCGGATCAGGTCTTTGACGCGCTGATGACGCTGGTGCGGGACACGGGGCTGTCTGCCTTGATCGCAACGCACAATCTGGAATTGGCCTCACGTATGGACCGCACGGTTCGGCTGGACGCCGGGCACTTGGCTACGCCATGATGGTCGTGTTTCGCTAAACAGCGAGCAATTGTTTCTTTTCAAAACGGTTTCAGAAAGCCGGAATGAAAACCGTAGCTTGACGGCTGCGTTCGGGTTTGCTCTGTCTTGATCTCGCGGCAATGGCCGTGGGGGAAAAAGAAAGATGCCGGGAGTTTCGACGGCAGAGATTGAGCGCACCGTGCAAGCGGCACTGATGGCGCATGGCGCCGGAGCCTTTCCGGCGGCAGAGGTGGCGCGTGCTGTTGCACAAGCCGAAGCGGCCGGGAACCGGATCTGCGGTCTCTATTATCTGGAAAGCTATTGCCAGCAACTGCGTACCGGGCGGGTCAAAGGCGACGTCGTACCAGTGGTAACTGCACCGCGCCCGGCCGCTATCTATGTCGACGCACTGATGGGATTTGCCCAACCCGCTTTTGCATACGGGTTGGCCCCTGCGCTGGACGCAGCGCGCCAATTCGGGATTGCGAGCCTTGCGGTCGGCCACGCCCACACCTGTACCGCGCTGGGATATTTCACCGAACAGATCGCCCGCGCCGGATTTATCGGTTTGGGCATGACAAATGCTTCCCCCATCGTGGCACCGCCCGGGGGCAAGACGCGCATGATCGGGACCAACCCGATTGCCTTTTCTGTACCGGACGGACAGGGCGGCCTGGCCATGCAGTTCGATCAATCGACCACAACGGTTGCCCTGGGCAAGATCACCATGGCCAAGGCCGCCGGTGAGGCCATTCCCGAGGGATGGGCCGTCGATGCAAATGGCAATCCTACGACAGACCCGGAGGCTGCGCTGGCCGGGTCACTTGTGTCGACCGGCGGATACAAAGGTTGGGGGTTTGGGCTGATGGTTGAACTGCTGACTGCCGGTCTGACAGGTGGTGTGCTCAGCCGGGATGTGAAGCCTCTGAAAGCGCCCGAGGGACCACCGCATGATCTTGGGCAGTATTACATCCTGATCGACCCCAGCACATCGGGCGCCTTTATGGACCGCCTCGCGCAGTTCGAAGGGCTCCTCGCCGAAGACAGCGCCGGTCGTTTGCCCGGCCAGAACCGCGTTTTGGCTGATCCCGTCGACGTGGACCCGGTCGCATGGGCCCAAGCGCAAGAACTGGCTGGTACCGCGGACTGAATCAGGCGAGCTGGGTCAACCAGACGCCCAGGGCCATAAGGGCGATGCCCCCCATGCGGGCCATGCCAAGGGACGTCGCCTGCGCGCCAAACAACCCGAAATGGTCAATCGCCGCGGCTGAGATCAATTGGCCCAGCAGCACGAAGAATACGGCGTTCCCAATGCCAAAATGTGGGGCGATGTAGGTAATGCTAAGCACGTAGAAGGCGATCAGAACACCCGCTAGAAAGAGGTGTTTTGGCGCCGTGGACAACTTGGACAGCCCCTGCGCGCCCGTCAGGACGAACACGACCGCTGCCGTCCCGAAGGCGATGACAAACAGAACCGTTGCGGCGGCCGCTGGACTGCCCAATCGCGTGCCAAGCGCAGCATTCAGCGCAGCCAAGACTGGGATGCCGATACCGGCCAGCAGCATGATCACGGCATATTGGGCCATTCCGGCACCTCCATCTTTCTGATTTGGATTACGCACAAATCCCGTTCACCTGCACGCCATCCCAAGGCAAGCGCACGTCATGTTGCCGGGATTGCGGCAGGGGGGAGACGGGCATCGCTTGTGAGATCAGGGCGTGCAGGCGCTGTGTCCGCCCGCCTTGAGGGTCCAGCGCCCGGCAGCATACGAATTCCTCGACAATGGACCCTTGCTGTTCAAATCCAAAGTCGAGGAACTTCCGCTCCGCCGACACGTCAAAGAGGTAGGGATCGTCACTGAACCGATGCTCGCGCGCGGCCTTGAGAGGGGAGTATCCAGTGATCTCCCGGTTCTGCCACTGCCACACATGGGTCAACTCATGGGCCAACAGCATGGCTGCGATCAGGTTGATCTCTTGCGGATAGGCGGGGACGTAATCGTCCAGATACCAGTCCTTGTCGAACAGAACGTTCTGCCACAGGGCAACAGCTGCCGGTTTTGCGGTGATCGTGTCGCTGGTCGGGGGCGGTAGGATACGCTCACGGCAGGTGGTCCGGGGCCGGGCTTTGCGCTTGAACGTAACGGCGCGGGTCGGCGCCCCGTCAATCAGGCGCACCCGCTGATGGTTCAGCTGATCGCCATGGATGCTGTCTGCGAAAGCACGTTCGGCATCGGTCAGCGGACGGCCACAGGCGGCCAGCAGGCTCAGGATCAGAAACAGGCGCAGGATCATGCCCGCAGTAGGTGCGTAAACACCATGAAGTTCAAGACAATATGTCGTCAACATCGGGTTGACGCCGAGTAGCGTCGCTTGATACGTCGGCCCGGTTGAAAGCGCGCGTCGCGCGCATGCGAAGAACGGGAAAGACCATTTCGATGAAGTCATTGCGTGTCACGGGGTGTATCGCCGCCACTGCCCTCCTTTTGTCAGCCTGCGTCTCGCCAGAGGTTGTGCAGACCCGATCAGTCGAAGACGGTGACCTCACCTGTGAAGAGATCAAGGTACAGTTGGTTCAGTTGGAACAAATTCGGGAAGAAGCCTCCAAAGGACAACGTGCATCGGGTGAAAATGTGGCCGCAGCGATCCTGTTTTGGCCTGCAGTGATTGGCAACTATCAGAATGCCAAACAGGCGTTGGAAGCTGCCAACAAGCGCAATGACGTACTTGTGGCCCTTGCCAAGAAAAAGCGCTGCAAATTCTAAGCCGACAGTTCGAGTGTATCGGTGGCCTTCGTAATGATGGCCACCTATGTCTTCCGGCATCTGCCTACATCGTAACCTTGCACCAAAGCTCGTGACGCAAGGCCGATGTGTTTGGACCGGGTGTCGCGAACACACCTGCCACATCCAAGGACCTGCATTGTCTTGATAACGTTGGTCGTCGCATCTCCGTGATCAGAGGTGATGGGGAAGGGGGTTTTTGTGTCAAACCTCCGCGCCCACCTCTTTCCTATCATCGCGGGGGCCTTCTCCGCGGATCGCACCGCAGGCCACCACTCACGTGTTCCCGGCCTGCCTGGAAAGGAGAGTAGAGATGGAAAAGGTTATCATTCCGACCGTGTTTGGGTTTGCCGCCATGATGAGCCTTTGGGTCATCGTCGGCGCCACGGTCTAAGAGGTTTCCATGCCCGGTCTTCTGGACGTCCCGGGGATGGAGCAGTGCGGCGGAGGGCCTCTTTGGTTCCCCCTTTAACACATGCGGCCCCCGCCGCCGTTACAACGCCCAGAAAGTGCCGTGGTTGGGTAAAGGGTCCTTAACCTGATGCAGGCATATCAAAGACGAAGCGGATAAAGATGTGCTCCGCTTCGCGTATCGAGTGGTAGCGGAGGCGAAAGCCTCCGCTTTTTCAAGCGTGCCGCGCAGCGGCGCGCGTCGCCCGACAGTGTATCCAGCGCCCGCAGGGCGGGCGCGCGGCCCGATAGCGTATTGCGGAGCAATGCGCGAGAGGGTGCGTATCACTCGCAACACAAGTTGATCACTAGACCGAAGGGCGGAATCAAGCCGCAGGCGCCGCCCCATCGCCGGGCCGCCCCCCGGCACGGCGATACTGTTGATGTACGCGCGCCGCTCGGATCGAAGATGTACGTGGCAGCCATAAAGCTCTGCCGCGGAGAGGCCGGATCGCCGCACCGCGGCCCGGCGATGGGCCGCAGGTTTAGCTATTTGCAACTAAAAGCCGTTCTCAAAGCTGTTGTGAGTAGAACGCTCACTCAATATCTGCTCCAGCTCCGCATAGTCTTCCCAGTTGAATATCTTTCCAAAGAACTGGCTTCTGACGCGCTGATTGACCGGTTCGTCACTTATTTCGGAAGCCTCGCCACGTGCATAGTCAAACACTTGCTCGATTCGAGCGGCCAAACACGCCCAATTGCAAACCTCGCTCCAGTAATTATGATCATACCCAAAAATTTCAGCGCGCCTCTGATCGTGCCGCCTGCCTTCAAAACGCGATGCTAAAACCTGATACATTCGAATGATGCCCAGCAATCGACGTCCAGTAGTTTCATTGGAAAATCGAATGGCATCTCGATACTTACTAAGATTGTCCTCAATTGCAGGAAAATTCGGCTCTTGCGGGCTGCGATCAATTTGAAAATCGATCGCATCTTTACAAAGGCGCACGAGAGCGCTCGTGGCAAGTGGCAAATCAGATTGGGCGGCTCGCTCTTCCCTGAGGTACCGCTCATCTTCGATCTGTTGCGCAATGCGCGCCTGCCTAGTTAAACCAATCAGCGTTACCCAAGCCGCCAAAAAGACTGGAACAAAAGCCAGGCTGTCAATTTCTGTCCAAGACTTACCGTCATGATAGATGCGATAAATCTCGACTGAAGAGTATAAGATCGATGGCATGAACAATCCAAAAGCAATGCCCTCGAAGCGAAATACGTCATTCAAATTGTACTTCTGCATCAAACATCCAACTCCTCCACAAATCGCGCGTTCTCCTGGATGTACTGAAACCGCATCTCCGGCTTCTTGCCCATCAGGCGCTCCACAAGGTCCCCGGTCTCCCCCGGTTCATCCTCGTCAATCGACACGCGGATCAGCTTGCGGGTCGCGGGGTTCATGGTCGTGTCTTTCAGGTCCTTCGCGTCCATCTCGCCCAGACCCTTGAAGCGGGAGACGTCAATCTTGCCCTTACCGCCCAGACCGTGCTCCATCAGGTCGTTCTTCTCGACCTCATCCAGGCAATAGACCCGCTTGGCCCCTTGCGTTAGGCGGAACAGAGGCGGACAAGCCAGATACAGATGCCCCGCATCAATCATTGGCCGCATCTGGGTATAGAAGAACGTCATTAGCAGCGCCGCGATATGCGCTCCATCAACGTCCGCGTCGGTCATGATGATGACCTTGTCATAGCGCAGATCATCGATGTTGAACTTGGCCCCCAATCCAACACCAAGGGCCTGCGTCAGGTCCGAAATCTCGGCATTCGAGCCCAGCTTGGACGAGGCCGCACCCAGCACGTTCAGGATCTTGCCGCGCAGGGGCAGCAGGGCCTGCGTCTTGCGGTCCCGTGCCATCTTGGCCGACCCGCCAGCCGAGTCGCCCTCGACGATGAATAATTCCGTGCCATCGCGTGTTGATGAAGAGCAGTCCACCAATTTGCCGGGAAGTCGAAGTTTCTTAGTGGCGGATTTGCGTTGTGTTTCTTTCTCGGCCCTTCTGCGCAGCCGTTCTTCGGCGCGCAGAACCAGGAAATCAAGGATGGCCCCGGCAGATTTGGTGTCGGCGGCCAGCCAGTTGTCAAAGTGGTCGCGGACCGAGTTTTCGACCATCCGCTGTGCTTCAACCGTGGCAAGTCGGTCCTTGGTCTGGCCCACGAACTCAGGCTCACGGATAAAGCACGACACCAGCGCGCCAGCCCCGGTGATCAGGTCCTCGCGCGTGATGGTGCCCGCCTTCTTGTTGTTCACCAGCTCGCCATAGGCCTTGATCCCCTTCAGGATCGCGGCCCAAAACCCGGCCTCGTGCGTGCCACCTTCGGGCGTGGGCACGGTGTTACAGTAGGATTGGATGAACCCGTCGCGGCTGGGCGTCCAGTTGATCGCCCATTCCACCTTGCCCGGCACCTTAAACTTCTCAAAAGAAACCGACCCGGCAAAGGGCGCGTCGGAATAGGTGGTGGCCCCACCCATCGCTTCGGTCAGGTAGTCAGAAAGACCGCCGGGAAAGTGGAATGTAGCCTCTTGCGGCGTGTCCCCATCGGCAATGGCCGACTTCCAGCGGATTTCAACACCTGAGAACAGGTAGGCCTTGGACCGCGCCATTTTGAAGAGGCGGGCCGGTTTCAATTTCAGCGAACCAAAGATTTCAGCATCCGGATGGAATGTGACCGAGGTGCCGCGCCGGTTTGGAGCTGCACCCACCTTGGCCAGCGGGGCTTGGGGTACACCACGCGAAAACTCCATCGCGTAAAGCTCGCGATTGCGCGCCACTTCAACGCGCAAATGGTCGGACAGGGCGTTGACGACGGAGGACCCAACCCCGTGCAGACCACCAGATGTCTCGTAACTGTCGCCCGAGAATTTGCCGCCCGCATTCAGCGTGCAAAAGATGATTTCCAACGCGCTTTTGGACGGGTCCTTGGGATGCGGATCGGTCGGAATGCCGCGCCCGTTGTCACGCACGGACACATGGCCGTTCTCGTGCAGCTCCACCTCGATCCACGTGGCGTGCCCGGCCACAGCCTCATCCATCGAGTTGTCGATGATCTCGGCCACCATGTGGTGCAGCGCACGGTCGTCCTTGCCCCCGATATACATGCCCGGGCGCAGGCGCACGTGCTCCATATCCTCCAATACCTGGATAGAGGAGGCATCGTAGTCAGAAGGCCCAGTGGCCCCGGCAAGAAGATCGGACATGGTTGCTGCTCTTTGTTGGTTGGAGCGCACTATGCCAGAGCCGGTCAGACGGGGGAAGAGCGTATCAACCCGGCCAGTGTGCCCGTAGATGTCCCGACGTCTGCTGTTCGTCAATAACCTTGCGGTAGTGCTTCATACTGTGGTCCGGGCCAAAGACGGACCGGCGGGCGCGGGCCCTGTGTACGTGCCCCATATGGTGAAACGATCCCGGCAGATTACAGACGCTGTCGTCGTCGCGGTTGATGCACAAGCACAGGTTCGAGTGCTTGATGGCACCGCGGTTGCGGCGCGGGCGGGGCGCGGCAAACGCGATGCCCGGCACACCATAGGTGCGCACAAGGATTTGCGTCGCAGCGGCTCCCAACGAATGACCAATGACGTATTTCGGACGATGGTTCTTCCGTTCCAACCAGTCAAAGATCACCTTGGCATGGGCTAGAAACCCCTGGTGCCACACGGTGCCTGACGCGCCCTTTTCCGTGTCATCATCCGCCAGCCGGTATCTCTTGCCGCCGATGTTCAGAACCCGCAGGTTGTACTTGAGGTAATCCATCACCGAATTGGATCCGGGGATCAGCAGGATATCTCCCTTGAGGAAGATCGCCTGAACGTCATTTTCGTCCAGACCGTCCCGCCACGCGTTTGCCAATGAGGCATTGCTTCTGCCTTTGTAGGAGGCTTCGGCCATCTGAGCGGCCAGCTTGATATCGTATCTATGGCTCATGAAAATGTCTCCGTGCTTTGAAATGCGACAACTATGACGCGATCAAAGCCACTTGGGAAGAGATCAGCCGAGCCAGTTGGAGACGATATCCGCGACAGAGTCGGGTTGTTGGTGCAACAGCCAATGGTCTGCACCGGAAACATGCGCGCGGGTCAGCGACGGTGCGAAGTCTTCCAGACCTTCCGTCGATATTGGCAACAGCGCCGTGTCGCCATCTGCCCAGACCAGCAGATGCGGACAATGTACCTTCAGCCGATCCAGGGGCAGGTCGGGCATTTCTACGGGCACGCCGGGGTCAGCCACGATCAGAGGCGAGGCGCGGTACCAGTTGATCATGCCGCGCAGCCCCGATTGTCGCCACACGGCCTTGTAAGCGTTCAGCCGGTCGCCTGCGAGCCAGCTCATGTCCATCTTGGCCGAGAACAGCTTGAGAAGCTTCCCGAAATCATCTGCGGCAAGCGTATCCTCGGACCCCTCGCTGCGCAGGAAGTTGATGTACTGGGATGCCTCGGATTGTGCTCCACCCGCCGCCATCTCGCGCTGAAAGGGGACCGGGTGCACACCGTTGGCAATGATCAGGTGCGACACCAAATCGGGTCGGAACATGGCCAGGCCATAGGCGACAGAGGCGCCCCAATCATGGCCCATGACAATCACGGGGCCGCGATCGGCGATAAGGTGCACCATGTCACCAACCAGTTTCGACGTCGCATATTCACCAACATCATCGGGCGCATAGCTCGCACCGTACCCGCGCTGATCGGGGGCTACACAGTAATAACGATCAGACAGACGTGTCGCTATCTCGTCCCACGCACCGCCATATTCGGGAAAACCGTGCAGCATCAGGATCATCGGATGCGCCGGATCACCCCATGTCCTCACCGTGAACGTGTGCCCGCCAAGTTCGCGTGTGGTGACGTCCATCACTGACCCTTTGGCAGCGTTTCGAACCGCAGGCCCTTGGCCGTGCGCGGCGCAAACCCTTGCCAATAGGTGTGATCCTCGGTCGGGTTGCCCGCATCATCAAGGTCAACCAGCCCGTTGCGGGAATCGGGCACCAGCTCAAGATACTCGGCCTTGGCCGTATCACCCTTGAGGTGCAGATCGAAGAAAACCGTGGCGAAGTGCTGGGCGATGTTATTCATTCGCGTCGTATCCCACACTGCATCGGCATAGTGCTCGAAAGGAAGGAAATCGAGACCCTCAACAGGCTCCCAGCTTTCTATGGGGGCCGGGATCGGGGCCGCGGCGTTGTGATTGGCATAGTCAAACGTAAGCAAGTGTCGATCCGCGCCCACCGCGCCGGTAAACAGCTCCCGCATGGCGTCATAGACGGAAACATCGTCATCCCCGCCTGCCATAAACATCGTGGGCACGCGCAGGCCAGCCGTCCCGCTTGTATCCCAGAACCCCGCGTTGTTGCCCCAGGGTCCAATGGCGATGATTGCTTTGACGCGGTCATCCATCAGGGCCTCGTGACTGTCGGACATGGCCAGATGCGCCTCCAGCAGATCATTCGGCGCCCCCCAGCTGAACTCGGTCGAGGCTTGGGTGACACCCGCACCCCCAAAGATCAACGCACCATAGCCACCCATGGAATAGCCCACGACACCGGTGTGATCCGCGTCAATGATGTCACCCAGCGGCCCCTGCAATTCAGCCATGTGATCCAGCACAAAGGCTTGGTCCAAAGGACGATTGTACAGGGTCGATCCAAAAGCGGCTTGGTCGGAATAGGTGCTGTCCGTGTGATCAATTGACACGGTGACATACCCCTTGGATGCAAGGTTTTCGCCCAAATGGCTCATCAGGAAACGGTTCCCGGGATATCCATGGCTGATGATCACCAAGGGAAAACGGGTGCCGCTTGCAGGTTGTGCATCTCGCGCGGCGCGACCGTTCAACGTGACCTCAGTTGCTCCGTCACGCAGGATGGCGGTGTATGTGCCGCCTTGCTCTGTCCCCTCCGCTGCCGGATACCAGACTTCCAGTGTCAGGGGGCGATCATAGGTGGGCATGGTCTTGCCCTTAACATTCACGACATCGATGCTGTCGGGAATTGTCACGTCAAGGGTTTGCACACCGATTGGGAAGGCACCGTACTGCGCCAATGCAGGTGCGTCCGGGCGAATTTGATCAATCGAGTTCGCCCAAGCGCCAGCCGTGGTCAGGGTTGCGGCCAGCGCCGGACCTATTGCGCGTGAGAGAGTCATGGGGGCATCCTTTGGATAGATTCAACCTATGGTAATGCTTTTCCTACTGTGACAGAGCCACTCGCAGGTGCAAGTGGTGATCTGTGTCGCAATGCCTCTTCTCCGGGCGGGCTGTCGCGCAATATGCAAATCGGGGTTGAGGCGGCGCACCGCCTTGCCTAAATCTGGGCAATGTCATTTCGTCGATCTCTTGCCGTTGCCGCGGCTTTGGTCTTGTCCGCCAATGCGGCGTCGACCCATCCGCACGTGTTCGTCGATACCAAGCTGAAAGTTGTGGTCAGTGCCGATGGCACTTTGGAAGGCGTCGAGGTGCATTGGACCTATGACGAATTCTATTCTCTGCTTCTGATGGCAGATCTTGGACTGGATCCAGATGGTGATGCCGAACTCACGGATGCAGAGCTGGCCCGGTTGAATGGTTTCGACCTGCAATGGATCGAAGGATTTGAAGGGGACAGCTACGCGACGCGCAACGGAACCTCCGTGGCGCTTGGAAAGCCGTCCGGACGGGGCGTCTCGGTCAGCGATGGGCGGATCACGTCCGCGCATTTTCGACCCGCCCGTGGTCCGGCCGAGGGGGTCATTCTCAAGGCATATGATCCGACATTCTACACGGCGTATCACTTGATCGGCCCGGTCGCCATGGATGGCCCGTGTACCGCAACAATCCAGCCCGCTGACCTTGATGCGGCGTATACGCTGGTGGAAGAGCTGTTGTACGCCACGCCAACGGCTCAGGCCGAAGAGTCTTATCCGGAAGTCGGTGAGTCCTTTGCTGACACGGTCACGCTGTCATGCGCGGGCTAAGGATCGGCGTTCTTCTGGCCTGTGCCGCAGCGCTTCTCTGGCTCTTTGGCTTTGGCGGCATGGCAGATATCGGTCAATGGGCCGCCGCCCAGCAGCGTGAAACGCAAACGGCGCTTGCGGGTGGTCTGCGCGCCGTCCGGGCAGGGGAGCCGGGCGCATGGTTTGCCCTGATGGGCGTTTGCGCAGCCTACGGTTTCTTTCATGCGGCCGGGCCGGGACATGGCAAGCTGGTAATCGGGGGCTACGGCGCTGCCGAGCAGGTGACCGCGTGGCGCTTGTCATGGCTGGCGGTGGCATCTTCCCTGGCGCAGGCGCTGATGGCGGTGCTGCTGGTGGCGCTCGGGGCATGGGTTCTGGGATGGGGCCGCAGCGAATTGACGGACGCGGCCGAAAAAGTGCTGGCCCCCGCCAGTTACATGGCGATTGCGCTCGTCGGGCTCTGGCTGATGGTGCGCGGCATGCGCCGTGCGCGCAGTGTCGTTGTGCATTCCATTGACGAGAATGGGCATTGCAGCAGTTGCGGTCACGCACATGGACCCAGCATCGATCAGGCGGCTTCGGTGTCTTCATGGCGGGATGCGATTGCCATCATCGGCTCTATCGCCATACGGCCCTGCACCGGGGCCGTGTTCCTGTTGATCCTATGCTTTGGTCTCGGCATCCCGTGGGCAGGGGTCGCGGGGGCTTTGGTCATGGGGTTGGGGACGGCCAGCGTCACGGTCCTTGTGGCACTTGTCGCGGTCAGCGCACGGGAATCGGCGTTTTCGGGCTGGTCGGGTGCAGGCAGCATCCGCGCCATGGGTGTGATCGAGATCATGGCCGGCGCATTGATCGCACTCGTTGCGACAACGCTCGTTTGGCCGTTGCTCTAAGGGGGAAGGGCGGCATCCCGTCACCCGTGTGACGCTGGGGCTTTTCTTGCACAAAAAGCAGGCGTAAGGGTGGGACATGTCCACCCAAAAGATGTCATATGGCGCGCACGCGCGTGCAATCCTTGCCCTTGGCCTGCCGTTGATCGGTGGGCACCTCGGACAGATTGCGATCGGCGTGACCGACACGGTCATGTTGGGCTGGTACGGGGTCGAGGAACTCGCGGCCCAGGGCGTTGCAGGCAGCCTGTTTTTTGTTCTGTTCCTCATGGGGTCCGGCTTTGCCTGGGCCGTGATGCCCATGGTCGCATCGTTCCATGCCGAGCGTGACGAAACCAACCTGCGCCGTGCCACGCGCATGGGGCTGTGGTTGAGCTTGGGCTTTGCGGTGCTGGCATTGCCGGTCATGGTCATGGCCGAAAGCGTGTTACTGGCGCTGGGACAAACCGAACAGGTGGCGGCCCTCGGGGCCGAATACCTGAGCATCGCGGGCTGGGGGATCATTCCGGCCCTGCTCGTCATGACGTTCAAAAGCTATCTGGCCGCGCTCGAACGGACCCAGATTGTCCTTTGGATCACCCTGGCGGCTGCGCTGACCAACGCGTTGGCAAATTATGCGTTCATCTTCGGAAACTGGGGTGCCCCCGCATGGGGGATCGCAGGCGCGGCGGTGGCATCGCTGGTGACGCAATTCGTCATGGTGATTGGTGTTATCGGCTATGCGTTGATCGTGCTTCCCGAACACCAACTGCTCAAACGGCTCTGGCGTCCAGATTGGGAGATGTTGGGCAAAGTGTTTCGCCTTGGGCTGCCCATCGGTCTCACCAACCTCAGCGAGGTCGGGCTGTTTGCGGCCTCTGCGTTCATGATGGGGTGGCTCGGAACCATTCCGCTTGCCGCGCACAACATCGCCCTGCAGCTGGCATCCATCACCTTCATGGTGCATCTCGGGCTCAGCAATGTTGCAACGATCCGGGCGGGCAACGCCTATGGCCGGGGTGATCTGGACCACATGCTGCGCGGCGCCCGCACCGTCATCGTGATGAGCCTTGGAATGGCCGTTGCAACAATCGTCCTGTTCATCGCGCTGCCTGAACCTCTGATCTCACTGTTCATGGACCGTGATGAACCCGCGCGGAACCAGATTCTCGAAATCGGAGTGCTGCTGCTGGCCCTCGCTGCACTGTTCCAGCTGGTGGATGGGGCGCAGGTGATCGCGCTGGGCCTGTTGCGCGGAGTGCAGGATACAACGGTGCCCATGGTGCTTGCCGGGGTGTCTTATTGGCTGGTTGGGATGCCTGCCTCGTACATTCTTGGGTTCGTACTGGATTGGGGTGGTCCGGGCATCTGGCTGGGCCTCGTGCTTGGGCTGGCCTGCGCCGGCGTGGCGCTCATGCTGCGGTTCTGGACGGTGTCCGTGCCGCGACTGGGACGCACTACCGGACAGAGATCTGTCTCAGCCCAATGAAAAAGGACAGGGCAGTGAACAAGCCCCGTTCCTCTCTCAATTCCACTGTGTCTAAAGAATGAAATCCGCCGCTTCGACCGCATTGACCCAGACCAATTCGATCATCTCGTCGACTGCGCCATCACCATCACTGTCGATCTGCACAAAATCGCCGTCAAACAGCACCTCGGCCCGTGTGCCCGAGAACGTCTCGCTCTCAACGAATGTCAGGCCGCCAAAGGCGCTCAGGTCGATCTTGTCGATGATGGAGGTAAAGCCCCTGATCTCGTCCATCGTGCCATCTGTCGTGCCGCTGTCGCCCGGGTTGAAGACAAATACATCGCGTGCCTCGATGTCTTCGTAGTCAAGGATCAGGTCAGCCCCGGCGCCTCCTGCAACCCGATCTGCTCCATCGCCGCCAGATACGGTGTCGTTGCCTGTGCCACCCGACAAAACGTCGTTCCCATCACCGCCGTGCATGTCATCGTTGCCGCCGGATCCGATCAACCGGTCGTTCCCGTCGTTGCCGCGGATGCTGTCATCGCCGCCCTGACCGTAAATTGTGTCGTTACCTTCTCCGCCGTGCAGCGTGTCCTGCCCGGCTTCTCCCCTCAGCAGGTCATTGCCTTCATCGCCGCTGATAAAGTCATTGCCACCATTGCCGTTGATGTCGTCGTCGCCTTCGCCTCCGCGCAAGGTGTCGAAACCGCCTGCACCCCGCAACGCGTCATTTCCATCACCGCCAGTGACACTATCGTTCCCCGCGCCAGCCAGAACAGTGTCGTTGCCGCTGCCACCATGGGCATTGTCCGCGCCGCGGCCAGCGAACAGCACATCGTTGCCTTCATCGCCCCATAGGGTGTCGTTGCCGCCATCGGCACGCAGACTGTCATTGCCTATGTCGCCAGACAGCACGTCATTGCCTATGCCGGCCCAGATCGTGTCGTCACCTTCGTTGCCATACAAGCGATCATTGCCCGCACCGCCGTTGACGAAATCATCGCCTTCACCGCCGCCAAGCCTGTCTTCGCCGTTTTGACCAAGCAGGGTGTCGTTGCCACCTTCACCCCACATCTCATCAAATCCGACCTGACCGTTAAGATAGTCGTCGCCGTCACCACCGGCCGAGGTGTCGTTGCCACCGCCGCCAAACACCGTGTCATCGCCAGCCCCTGCCCAAATCTGGTCGTTTCCAGCGCCCGCGGTAAAAATTTCATGTGCCGCATCCGCCAAGGCAAAGCTGTAGTCGCCGGATCGCAGGGTTTCGGCGGCGTCCGTGCCGTACACCCGGCTTTCGCCGTTGACGAAATAATTCATCCACCCCGCAACATCGGTGACGCGCTCGTTCTCATTGCCGTCTTCATTTTCGAACCGGCCATCAACGATGTCGAAACCGAGGTGGTAGATCGCGTCAGCGACTGTATCGATGAAGTCGCGCCCCCGGAACTCCAAGGCACCGCCATCACCTTGAACAAGGTGAAACCCGGTTTCCTCGTTGCCCTCGTCGTCGCCGTGCCCCTCAATGAACGCCGCATAAAGGGCAGCGTTGTTCTGAATGTATGCGGACAGGATGTACAAATCTTCAGGTGTCAAAATGCCGTCGGTATTGACGCCGGTGGCGGTCATCGCCGTTTCGAACACTTCGTTCATTTGACGCGCGGCGTCCGCGCCGCCTTGGATGTCCTCGGGATAAATGTTTGCGATCAGGCCCGGTTCTGTCTCAACAAGCTCTGCAATGGTCTCCAGACCGTTGGGTGTGATCGGCGCGATGGGTGGCTGGGGCATCTGCATGTCTCCTGGCTGATTGATCGATCCAGCCAGTGCCGCCAAGCCGTTCCATTGCCTAGCATCACCTCCACCGCCGCATATCGTCGGCGGAAAGTGATCAAATTTGCCCTAAGAAATTACATAATTTCAGTGCCTATCCGCCGAGCGGATGCGACGGACTGTGTCAGCCTTTCGTCCCTTTCATCAGGCGGTCTGCCTTCTTGCGCACCAGTACGGATCTCAGATCGTGCATCGCCAGCAGCAGGGCGTCAGTCACGTCTTCCAACTGATCCTCTGTCGCGCGGCTTTGCGCCCAATGGGTGGTCAGGTTCAGGTAATCAATCGCGCGGTGAATGTCGTCAATGTCGCGATGGGCCAGCACCTGGGCCCGGTTTTTCATCCATGCCTCGATCCGCGCCAGGTCGTCGGGCGACAGGGTGCGATCGCCATGGGGCTTGATCTCGCCATTGCGGATGTTGACCACCGCGATCTGGTCCATCTCGATCCGGCGTTGCCGGTTCTCGGTATCCACCCGAAACACCGCCGCTCCGTTCTCGCGTACACGGAAGTAATAGTCAGGAAGCTCCGCGCCCATATGCCAACCCTCGTTATCTCAGCCCCGCACAGAAGGTCTGGATGCGGGTGCAGGCCTCTTTCAGGGCCTCGTCCGACGTAGCGTAGCTGACGCGGAAGTTTGGCGATAGCCCAAAGGCGGCACCAAACACGACCGCAACGCCGGTCTCTTCCAGCAGCGCTGTGCAAAATGCCTCGTCATCGACAATCTCTGTGCCTGCGGCTGATGTCTTGCCGATGCAGCCCGCGATGGACGGATAGACATAGAACGCACCGTCCGGGACCGGACAGGCGATGCCTTCTGCGGCGTTCAGCATCTCGACCACCAGATCGCGGCGGCGCTTGAATACATCGTTGTTGGGCGCAATGAACTCTTGCGTGCCGTTCAAGGCCTCGACTGCGGCGTATTGGCTGACCGAACAGGGGTTCGACGTGGATTGCGACTGCACCTTGCGCATCGCCTTGATCAGCTCTTCGGGTCCCGCGGCATAACCGATGCGCCAGCCGGTCATGGCATAGGCTTTGCTGACCCCGTTGACGGTCAGAGTGCGGTCATAGAGGCGCGGTTCGATCTGGGCTGGGGTCGTGAACTCGAAGTCGTCATAGACAAGGTGTTCGTACATGTCGTCCGTCATCACCCAGACATGGGGGTGACGCATCAGCACGTCGGTGATCTCTTTCAACTCTTCACGGGTATAGCCCGCACCGGTCGGGTTAGAGGGCGAGTTGAAAATCAGCCACTTTGTCTTGTCGGTGATGGCGGATTCCAGCTGATCGGCGGTCAGCTTGAACCCGGTCTGCAACGACGCCTCGGCGATGACCGGCGTGCCACCTGCCAACAGAACCATGTCCGGGTAGCTGACCCAGTAAGGGGCAGGGATCACCACCTCATCGCCCTCGTTCAGCGTCGCCATCAGCGCGTTGTACAGGATCTGTTTGCCACCCGTGCCGACGGTGACTTGTGCAGGTGTATACTCCAACCCGTTGTCCCGCTTGAATTTATCAACGATGGCCTGCTTCAGCTCTGGAATGCCGTCGACCGGAGTATACTTCGTCCTGCCCAGCGCGATGGCCACCACGGCCGCATCCTTGATGTTCTGCGGCGTGTCAAAATCCGGCTCACCAGCACCAAGGCCGATGATGTCCTTGCCCTGCGCTTTCAGCGCAGCCACCTGGCCTGTCAGGGCGACAGTCTGGGACGGTTTAACGCGGTCGAGTGTCGCGGAAAGGAATGTCATGTTGGCCTCGGGGCGTTAGGACGTTATCGAGACCCTCATAGGCGGCGTACCCCGCGCGATCAAGCGCCAGCGCCGAGAAGGAGAGCAATCCCATGGACGATCAGCAGGACTGGTACAGCGCCGAAGCGGCAACATTCGGTGACCGAGTGGCCGGCGCACGCGAGCAGGCCGGCATGACCCAAAAGCAGCTTGCCAAGCGTCTTGGCGTGCGGCTGGCGACACTGCGTGCTTGGGAAGACGATCTGAGTGAGCCGCGCGCCAACCGTCTGTCGATGATGGCGGGCTTGCTGAATGTTTCGATGATGTGGTTGATCAATGGCGAAGGCGAGGGGCTCGACGCGCCCGTGGTCGAAGAGCCGCTGACCGCCGATATGCGTGATCTGCTGACCGAAGTGCGCGACATGCGTTCGGACATGCTGGCGCGTGCCGAACAGCTAGGGCGGCTTGAGAAAAAGCTGCGCGTCGCGATGCAGACCCCAACCGATGTCTGACGAGCCGCGTGAACATCGCTTGAAGCGGCTGCACATGCGATCGATGCGCCGCGGGATCAAGGAAATGGACCTGATCCTGTCAACCTATGCCGGGCGGCATCTGGCGGACATGACAGATGCCGAACTGGACGTGTATGACACCTTGCTGAACGAGAACGATCAGGATCTGTATCGGTGGGTGACCGGGCAAGAGGCTGCGCCAACACATCTCGCTGATCTGGTCGGTGCGGTGTCACGCACGTTTCAGCCCGAAAAATAAGGGCCCCGGCGCATTTAACTGAATATTTCCGAATCAACCGCATCTTCTGGCCAGAGCAGATGATGTCGGAGAAAAACGGATGAGCATTCAGGACCCTATCGGCCAGGTCCCAGGCATGGCCGACAAAACGGCTTCCAACGCAGGTTTCATGGTGGGTTACCTTGAGGCGCTATCGCTGGTCGAACGGCTGCACCGTTTGCTGCTTGATGTGATCAAGGACGAATTCGAACGGGTCGGTGTGCTCGAAATCAACGCGGTCCAGGCGCTGCTGCTGTTCAATATCGGCGACAACGAGGTGACGGCAGGCGAATTGAAAAGCCGCGGTTATTACCAGGGCTCGAATGTCAGCTACAACCTCAAGAAGCTGGTCGAAATGGGCTACATGCACCACCAGCGGTGCGAAATTGACCGCCGGTCTGTCCGGGTGCGCCTGACGGAAAAGGGGCGCAAGATCCGCGACGTGGTGAACGAACTGTTCCTGCGCCATGCAGATGGCCTGCAATCCAAGGGCGTGCTTGGCCCCGAAGGGATTATTGATATCACCGCGTCGCTCAAGCGCATGGAACGGTATTGGACAGACCAGATCCGCTATATCTATTGATCGTCTTGGCCCGGAATACCGGGCCCTGACGGTGGGGACGCTGCCCCAAGGATCAGCGTTTCCAGTTCCCGTTCCAGCTTGCGGGCCATGGCAGCGGCGTAATCCTCGAAACCCAGCGCGGTTTCAACGAAGCTGTCCGATCCAACAATCACATTGTTCTGGAAATAGGTGGAAAGCGCTGAGATTTCGCCTTGCTGCACATCGCCCATGCCCGGCGCGTCCACCCCGATCACCAGGGCATTGATGGTAATGCCTGTATCTTCCAACTCAGGCTTCACATCCACGGGGCGGATACCAAGGTTCGACTTGCCATCCCCCGACAAGTCCAGCGTACGCTTCCAGCAGTCCGGACGTTGTGCCAGATGCGCCGCGCCCTCGCGCATGGCCAGACCAAGCGCCGTGCCGGGGCTAGCCTGTCGCCGCTCGGTCGCCCGCAACTGACCGATCACAGCATTCAGAACCGCAGTATTGTCAATCGCTGTCCAGGGCAGGATCACTTCCGGGTCTCCCGGCCCACTCCATTCATAGACCAGCAGATGCACAGGCGCGGACGGCACCTGCAACAGGGCCTGGCGCACCTTGCTGCTGTCCAGAGCAGCCGCCAACCCGTCCATCTGCAAACGATACTCCAGGGCATCGACCGATCCCGACACATCCAGCCCCAACGCCAGTGCCTGACGACAGGCCGTCTCGGCTCCGGCACTTGTTGCGGCCATGCACGCGGCCCAGATAAGTGCCGCGCGGATCATCCGTCGCTGCGGTGCAGGTCAAGCGCACCGATCACGGGCGGCGTCAGCTCGCGCTCAAGTTTCCGGCGCATCGCACGCTCGTAGTCCTCAAACCCCTGCGCCACCTCCAGAAAGGCACCGGGGCCACGCAACACCTCACGCTCGTAGAACTCGATCAACATGGTCTCCGATGTAAATTCGGCTGCATTCACAACCAAACCATTCACCGTCACTTCGTCAAAGGCAAACTCGCGATAGGCAAGTTGGGGACCAAAGCCTTCGTTGTTCTGCCCGTCTCCGGCCATATCAATGGTGCGATACAGGCAGGACGGCGCACGCCCCAGCATCTCGGCCCCGAAACCAAGAGCATAGCCCATCGCCGTAGGAAACTCGTTGTGGGACCGCTTGCTCGCGGCGACGGTTTCTGCAGCGCTCAGCAGCGCCGAGGGACTGTCGATCAGGGTCCAGTCCAGCACAACCTCCTGATTGTACCGCCCCGACCATTCGTACACGGCCAGTGCCACGGGCGCATCAACGGCAAAGAAAGCTGCGCGCACCTCGGGGGCCGTCAGGGCAGCCACCAGGCCGCCCCGCTGCAACTGGTCCTCGGTCGCGTCGACGGATGATGACACATCAAGGGCCAACAGCAACGCCAGCCGACACGCCGCCGCGGGGGATGCGGCGACGCAGATGGCCAAAACGGCCGAAATTCTTACCAATGGCCTGTGTTTTCCATGCTGGCCCATGGCTCGGCCGGGGGTAGGGGATCGCCGGCCTGCAACAGCTCGACCGACACGTTGTCAGGCGACCGGACAAAGGCCATGTGCCCGTCCCGCGGCGGACGGTTGATGGTCACACCATTGTCCATCAGGTGTTTGCACGTCTCGTAGATATTATCGACGCGGTAGGCGAGGTGTCCGAAATGACGACTGTCATCGGGCAAGCCTTCATCGCCATCCCAGTTGTAGGTCAACTCGACAGGGCATTCCGGCTGTCCGGGCGGGGCCATGAAGATCAGCGAAAACCGACCGCCTTCGCTGTCATGGCGCCGCGTCTCCTCGAGGCCCAACAGTTTGTAAAATGCCATCGAGGCGTCCAGGTCCTTCACCCGGACCATTGTATGCAGATAGGTCAGTGCCATGTGGGCGGTCTCCGTCAGGGGATTGATGTCGTCCTAACCTAACACACGGCCCCAAAGGGGCCAGCACCTCTCAGAACTTTGATTGGATACCCAGAGTGATGGTGGTTTCGTCGATCTCAAACCGGTTCACATTGGACGACCTGCGGCCCGTGCGAAGGCGGATCGTGGGTGCGAAACCCGCGAAATCATAATCGGCAAAGAACAGGGATACGTCACCATACAGGCTTTCGTCTTGGCGCCCACCGTCCACAGTGCGAACAAGACGGTAGTCCTCGTAATCCGTGTAACCAAATGTCAGGCCAGTCGAAATCTGGATCGGTCCCAGTTGTTTGCCAAATGTATAGTTCGCACGCAGGCTGGCTGTCTGGTAATCGGCATTTACAAAGTCACCCGTAACGTCTTGCACGGTCAAGCCAACGCTGACCTTGTCGCCTCTTTTCAGTTTGTGGCTCACAGTCGCACCCAAAGTCACCACGTCAGTGTCGCGAATTGTTCCACGCGTGGAAAAGCGTCTTTCGGCACCGGTGCGGAGCGTCAGATTGCTTGAAGGCGACAATTTGATTCCGCGGCTGAGGTTCAACTTCAAGAAATCATATGACCGATCACCCCCGAACCAACTGGCCCCCAACGCGCCACCAAGGCGCAAGGAATTCCCCGGCGCACCAAGCGCAAACGCGTGATCGATCCCGGCTTCGACATAAGTCGACGCGAAATCACTGTTTTTCACGTTCGGAGCAATATCCTCGGCACTTTCCGACAGATCGACCCGTCGCGTATACAGGCGTCCCATTACCGACGTCTGGCTTTTTTTACTCTGCGCGATGCGGTACCGCAGCTGAACATCCAGGGTGCCGACAGTCCCGGGCAAGGCGCGCGAACTGCCATTGAATACGCCCAATGTCGGTACGTCGTTGATCACTTCAAGCACATTATCGGTGCCGTTATTCACATTGTCGGATGGGGCAACCGACAGATTGATGTTGAACCGCAGCGGATTGGCCCTGCGCACCTTGGCGTAGTCTCGCGATAGCACTTCTTCCTGCTTGGGATTTTCCGCATGTGTTGCTGCCAGTCGCAACCAGATCTGTGACGCCGTCGGGCGTTCCTGCTGAAACGCAATGCTGGCCGCAGTCCGGGCTGCTCCGAACTTTTGCGCCGGCGTTTCGCTGTGTTTATAGGAAAGGCGCGCCGCCGAGCGCGCCTGCTTGTGGGCTTTTAACCGCGACTGAGCTGCCGCAAGGATACGATAGGCATACGCATCTTCGGGATTGGTACGGACCAACACTGTAGCCACATCCCGTGCCAGATCGAAGCGGCCTGCATAGAGTGCTTGACGCGCAAGGACGCGCGCCTGCTCAACCGTGAAGGTTTGGCTGTCTTCCTTTTTGGGGTCCGTTGCACCTGCTGACGCCAAAAGCGTCAGCAGAGCGGCCAAAAGCGCGCGCTTCATGGGCCTTACGGCTGCAGCGCGTTGACACAGATCGGGTCGGTGTTCCCTGCGACGCAAAGATCAAGAACGAAAACACCGATCTCGATTTCATTGTCGAAGTCTTCGAGCACTTCAGTCACCCGCGTGCCACCGGCCATAAATTCGCCGGACGGCCCGCCAATCACACCTGCAAAGTCCCCGATGTCTTGTCCAGTACCGCTGTCGGGGAAGCTGATGTCGCTTTCGTCAAGCTCGATGTTACCGCTGAACGTGCCTTCGCCGGTCAGCGTCCCGTCGATCAATACGATGTCCTGCATGTCGAAGTTGCCTGCGCCGGTCACGGCAGTGCGGTCGTAGATTTCGCCTTCGACCGACATTTCGTTCAAATCGACGTTCACGAACATCAACCCACGGACATAGGCCGCCTGTTCCGGCGTGTTCACATCTTCGTCCACGCCCGGCGTGGGGAAGATATCTGTTTCAGGGCCCGCTGTGTTTAGGCCAGCTGCATAATTCCCGTAGTACGTGACGTCGAAGCGGCTTTCGGGGGCTGTCGGAGCAACATACGCTCCGGATCGTTCAAAAAACGCACCACCAAAAAATGTGTTGAACTGAGGCCCGGTCAGTACGACACCGGCCTGAACACCGTCACGGCTGGCAACAAAAGCCGTAGCATGACGCCCCAACGGATCGTTCTGCCCCGTAAATGTCTCATAGCCATCGACAAAGCTTGTGCTGACATGCCGATATTCATTCACAAGCGGCACACCGTCCTGGGACAGCCCTGTGACCGTCAGTGTATTGGTCGATGCATCGAAGCTGATGGAGTCCAGATCACCCGCAATGGCCTCTGGAACGGCAAGCGAGTTCGTTGGGTCCGTTGGTGTGGTCGGTGTACCACCGCCATCTGTCTCATCCTCGGTTTCCCGAGGGCCATTGCCACATGCCGCCACCAGAGCGGTCAGTGCGCACACTGCTACTATCCGTTTCATGCCTGAAAACCTTTGCGGTCTATGTCCTGCCTCTTTTGTGGCAAGAAAGCGCCGTAACCCCCCAAAAGTCAACGATTTCGTGGTCACACTGATTCGCACCGCCCGTGAACCGTTGCCAAAAAACGACCCCGATCTAGCGGTTCTCATCAGCCAATCCACAATATAAGGTGTAGGCCTGATAGATTCTGTGGATAAAGGACGCGCCCCATGCCGCTCAGCCCCGAACAGCTTGCCGAAATCGAAGAGCTGCGCAGCCACACGCAGCCCACACTCCGTGCCACCGTCCCAGGGATGGAGGCACATCTCTACAAAGCCCAGCCTGTGCTCGACCACGGCTTTGTCCGCGTCATCGACTACATGGGCGACGACAGCGCCATCTGCCAGGCCGCGCGCGTCAGCTACGGCAAAGGCACCAAATCCGTCCAGAACGACGAAGGGCTGATCCGCTACCTCATGCGCCACTGGCACTCGACGCCCTTCGAGATGTGCGAGATCAAGCTGCACGTCAAACTGCCCGTCTTCGTGGCCCGCCAGTGGATCCGCCACCGCACCGCCAACGTGAACGAATACTCGGCCCGCTACTCGATCCTCGACCGCGAATTCTACATCCCCGAACCGGATGCACTCGCCGCCCAATCGGTCGTCAACAACCAGGGCAGGGGCGAGATGCTGCAGGGCCAAGAAGCCGCCCGCGTCCTCGAAATCCTCAAGGCCGACAGCACCCGCGCCTATGACAATTACGAGGCGATGATCAGTCAGGAGGGGCAATCCGGCCTCGCCCGCGAACTCGCCCGCATGAACCTGCCCGCGAATATCTATACCCAATGGTATTGGAAAGTGGACCTGCACAACCTGTTCCATTTCCTGCGGCTGCGCGCGGATGCGCACGCGCAATACGAAATCCGCGTTTATGCGGATGCGATCTGCGAAATGGTCAAGGATTGGGTGCCTGCGGCGTATTCGGCGTTCGAGGATTATCGCATGGGTGGTGCAACGCTAAGCGCTACAGCTCTTGCGTGTATTCAGAGAATGTTGAAAGGTGAGGAAGTAACGCAGGAGAATTCCGGCATGTCCAAGGGGGAATGGCGGGAGTTTATGGGGGTTATTGGGTGACAGCTGAAATTGCGATTTTAAATCGCTCCGCGATTGCGCTTGCTGCTGATAGTGCGGTAACCATTGGGCGAGATCGCGTATGGAAAAATACGAACAAGCTATTCCATTTGAGTTCGGCATCAGATGTTGGTGTAATGATTTTCGGCTCTGGTGATTTTTGCGGCGTTCCTTGGGATGTTTTAATTAAAGAATACCGACGAAAGATTGAGAATTCAGTGCTAAAGACACTGGAAGAGTATAAGGATTCATTTCTTGATTTTTTAGACGAGTTTAAGATGCCGAACCGTGACGGAGAGATGATCCATCTATATTCCTTTGTGGTAGAAGTCGCCGAAGATCTCTCCTCGCAAATCAAGTCAAGAAACAAACTTGACCGACGAGCGGAATTTTTGAGAGTTCTAGAGGATTTAAAAGACGAACTTAACGAGCAAGAGAAAATCAAAAACACTTCTCCGAAGCGCTATTTTGATGCACAAAATCGCTCAGACATCCGTGATTTACTGACCGAAGTTGTTGGAGCTCATGCTACCAACGAAGTGTGTGATAGGTTTGAAGACGTTTTCTTAGATATCTTATCCACTCCATGCGAGTCGTCGCAATCAACAGGAGTTGTTTTTGGTGGATTCGGGGCAGGAGATGTATTTCCTAAGCTTGTTGAGGTCGTGGTAGATGGCAAGAACTCTAGCGGAAGTAGATACTGGATTCGACGTATTAGAGATCTAAATGAAGAAAACTCACCAAATTCTTTGATAGTACCATTTGCTCAAGCTGACCTGGCTCAAGTGTTCATGGAGGGAGTACTTTCAGACTATATCACGTACTTGCATGGGCTTTTTGAGAAAACTGCGGAGCAGATCATTTCCGAGGTGGTTGAGGCCTATGTCCCGATTGAGGAGAAGGTTGTGGAGAAAGTTCGACAAAATACAGGCGCCAAGGCTGCTGTTGACGCCATGTTTGAAGAGTTTCTAGAGACACGACAGAAGCATTTCATTCAACCCCTCATGAAAGTGGTTGGTTCTTTACCGAAGGAGGAGATGGCAGCAATGGCAGAAGCTTTGGTTGAGATCACCTCACTTCGCAGGAAGATGGACTCGCCGCTGGAGACAGTCGGCGGACCAGTTGACGTTGCCGTGATCTCAAAGTCTGACGGCTTTATCTGGATAAAACGGAAACACTACTTCGATATAGACAGAAACCCAGACTTCATTGATAGAAAGCAATTGCGTCTTCAAGAGGCGGGAGGGCAAAGTGTCTAAGTTCAGGAACATGCTGGGTCAGGCAAGGGTTTCACAACTTGTAGACCCAGAGGGTAACTCATTGTCACTGGAGAGTGTTATTGATGTGTCAGTTGCGAATGTTCTTTCCGCTAGAGCAAAGGCGATGAATGAAACTTCATGCCGAAGCGGCCAGCAGGATGCGCAAGAGGCGGAGACTTAGTATCGGTTTCCCTTGATGTCTTTTTGTCGACAGCAGCCTATCGGTGGCAAAGCGAACGTGGGTTCACGCGCCCACCTCCAGTCCCGTCTCTCGACTCTCGATGCCGAGGCTGCCTTGGCTCCGACGCATTGCAACGCCGCATGATGGTATGAAATCCCTTCTTACAAAGACATGCCAACGGGTCGCATGCCGGGATGAAATCCCGCCCTACCGGGGCAGGCCAACCCACCGTAGGGCGGGATTTTACCCCGCTGTTCACACCCGCCGAACCTTCCACCAAATGCGCCGCGCATCGCCTCACCGGGGATGGCCTTGCGCCATGGACCTTCCAAAGCCTACGCTCCCCCATGGACCCGCGCACCCAACTCCTCGCCCGCCTCGAATCCCTCGATGCCGAGGATGCCGCAGGCGCACACGCCCAGGCCACCGTGGAACTCGACCAGCAGGCTGTTGGCCGTCTTTCTCGCATGGATGCGCTCCAGAACCAGGCCATGGCGCAGGCCCAGGCCCGGATGCGCAATGCCGAACGCCAGCGCATCCACGCCGCCCTCAAACGTATTGATGATGGAGAATACGGTTACTGCACAGATTGTGGCGAAGATGTTGAGCCAAAAAGGCTGGATGCCCACCCGACAATCGCCCGTTGCCTTGACTGCATGCGAGGTTAGGGTGCTGCGCGATCTCGCAATTGGGCCACCAGCACGCCGTTGTCATCTTCCCACATTTTCCACGCCCGATACCCTTCGATCTGCGCCCGCGGTCCGGTCAGATCACCCGCAAAATGCGCTTTCACGGCATGATAATGCCCCATGCAGCGCGCCCATTCCGTGGGCGAGGGGAATTGCGTCTCAGCCGACACTTCGCACGCGTAGTAGAGGGACAGCAGGCGCATCAATTCGGTCATCGGGATACCCGTGGGTTGTGGTGACTGTTTCCAGCCTAGCCACAAACCGACAAATTCCGAGTAAATCATGCGTGCGGTGGTGTGATCCGCCAAAAAAACTGGACTTGTGACCAGCCAAACGGCATCGTTTGCATAGATTTCGTGGTGTGTTGAAGGAATGAGGGAAGATATGCCATTCACCAAAGTGATGACGGCCGCTGCGGCCTTTGCGCTTCTCGGGGCAGGGGCGGCCCTGGCGCAGGATCAAGCCGGCCCCAAGATTTACGCCTTTCACAGCCAGCACAATTACTGCCCAACCGGTCTGCAACCCGTGACAATCGATGGCACCATCTGCTGTGGCCGTCCAAACCAGGACATCAGCTACCAACAGGCGCTGGCCCACGCAGCGGCCAAGAAACGGCATCGCGTGCGCCAAAGCAGCTGCCCGGTCGGTGCAAAGGGCTGCTCGTTCAACTGATCACTGCGCCCACCAATGCAAGCGGCGCAGGATAGGCTCGTGCGCCGCTTTGTCGCTTGTCTCAGGGGGTCAGAGCAGTTTCAGTTCGCCCGCCATCTGGCGCCCATCCCTGCCTTCCAGCAGTTCAAAACTGACTTTTTGATTGTCGGCCAGCCCGGTAAGCCCGGACCGTTCGACGGCTGAAATATGTACAAAAACGTCTTTGCCGCCCTCATCCGGAGCAATAAATCCGTAGCCTTTCGTGGTGTTGAACCACTTCACGGTGCCAGTTGGCATGTTCCCGTGCCTCCTTTACCTTGCAGTCTCCCCCAAACGCGGAACATCGTGCCAGGGGCCGTCATCGCGCCAGCAATATCCAGACGCTGCCGCCACTTAATGAGATTGCACTTATGGCGCGAAATTCAAGGTTGAGGGGTGTAATCCGCGCGGGTTGCCGCTTAATTCAACGCAAAGGGCAGAGGTGGATATGGAAATATACGGATTGAAAACATGCGACACCTGTCGCAAGACGATCAAGGCGCTTCCAGAGGCGCGTTTTGTTGACGTGCGGGCCGATGGCGTGCCCGCAGATGTGATGGCTGCGGCCCTTGCCACGTTTGGCGACAAGCTGGTGAATACGCGGTCCACAACATGGCGCGGCCTGTCGGAGGCTGAGCGTCAGGGAACGCCGCAAGACTTGCTTGGAGCACACCCCACATTGATGAAACGGCCGTTGGTCGCTGATGGCGACACTCTGCACCTTGGATGGACCAAAGATGTGCAGGCGGCGCTCGGCGTGGCCTAGGCTTCGGCAAGCGCAGGTTTCGGGGCAAGGGCGCGGTCAAAGGACAGCGGCCCGGCCCCCTTGACCACCAGCACCAGCAGCAGGAACACCCACAATGAACGCTGGTCCATGATCAGGCTGTTTGATGGCGCATCGAACCACGCCCCCAAAACCAGCCCGTCGCCCCATTTGTCATGGCCATTCAGGTCGGTCAGCGATTGCACCACGATGAAGCCAATCATCCCAAGCGACGCGAGGCGCGTCAGCAAACCCGCGATGATCAGCAAGGGCAATACGAATTCTGCAACCGTGCCTGCCGTGACCACAGCCCAGTGATACAGGCTCAGCTGGGTCACGTCGTAGCCCACATTCTCCATTACCTTGGGAAAGATCTGTGCATAGGCGCCCAGCGAAGGCTGGAAGATGCCAAAGAACCCGTCGCCCAGTTTTGTCATCCCGGAGACCCAGAAATACACCGCAAGCACTGCGGCAAACAGGAAACGGGCCAACGTCGGCAGCAACCAATCAGCGCGTTCAAGCGGGCCAAAGATCGCAGTATGTAGACGGGAAAGGGCGGTCATTGGGTCATTCCTTTGGGGTGATCATGTCAGTAAGGGCGTTGTGCTGGATCAGAAGGGTCAGCAACGGGCCAAGGTCAAACTCGGGGTCCATTTCCGTGGCCGCATCTACGGCCTCTTCCAATGTGGTATTTGCACGGATGGCACTCAGCCATGCGAATTGCGCGTCCGAGATAGCATGGCGTTCCGGGTCGAATTCCGTGCGGGTCACCAATACAGACTGGGCAATCCCGCGCGGCTTCTGCGCGCCGTCTTCCATATTGTAACGCCAGATATCAAGGATCGGCCAGCGGGACGACAACACCTGCACGGCTGGGGCCAGCCTAAGGCGGGTGCGCATCAAGACATCGGGGGCGATTGCCCCCAGTCGGGCCGCGTCCAGCGGTGTACTGTCCGCCGCGTGATAGGATTGGCGCACCGCCAACTCCAATCTTGCGACATCCGAAAGATAGCCGATATGTGCCAGCGGTTCGAACCTGTCGAGAAACGCAGGCAACAGATCTCCATAGTGCATCATCAGCGGGGACGCAGGCGGATGCGCGCGCGCAAAAAACCGGGCCAGTTGGTCAAAATTCTGATCACCCAACAGCTTCACCAGAACCGGAAAACCAGTCCGCATTGCATCGATCAGGGCGACCGTCACGTTGTTGCGATACACCGAAAAGCGGCGGGTCGTTGGGCGCCCATCTCCGTCAGTCAGGCCATCTGGCACCGGACGGTCCGGATCAAGGATGGCCGCGCGAAAGTCGGTTTGCGAGGATGCCATGGCGCTACCCGGCGTTGATCGTGGCCAGCGCGGCCGCGGCACGATCAGCTTCGGCGCGCAGGATGGGCCATTCTGGCACGTCATTGTCCCATTCAACCAGAACAGGGGCAGGGCCCGTGCCTGCCAGTGCATGATCCAGCAGGGCCCAAACAGGCTCTGCGGCCTCGCGCCCATGACTGTCGATCAACAGTGGCGCGCCATGATCATCCTCATCTTCGTCATGGCCGCCAATATGGATTTCACCGACGGCGGACAGGGGATAGGCATCCAGATATGACTGCGGCGTGTAGCCAAGGTTGGTGGCTGAGATGAACACGTTGTTCACATCCAGCAGCAACCCGCAGCCCGTGCGGCGCACCAGTTCAGCAAGGAAATCCGTCTCGGACCACGTGCTTTCGGCAAAGGCCAGATAGCTCGACGGGTTCTCAAGCAGCATCCGGCGGCCCAGTGTCTTTTGCACCTCGTCGATGTGATCCGCAACGCGGGTCAGGGTCGCGTCGGTATAGGGCAGGGGCAGCAGGTCATCCAGAAACTCGGCACCATGGGTGGACCACGCCAGATGCTCGGAAAAGCTGGCGGGTTCCAGCCAGCCGACAAGATGTTTCAAACGGGCAAGGTGATCCGGATCAAGGTGGCCTTCGCCACCGATCGACAGACCCACGCCATGCACAGAGATAGCAAAGTCATCACGTAGTGCGCGCAATTGAGCATGTGGGCGTCCACCGTCGCCCATGTAGTTTTCTGCGTGCACTTCGAGCCACTTGACGGGGCCGGGGGCGGTGCGCAGTTCGGTGAAATGCTGGGCTTTGTAGCCAACGCCGGGGGCGGATGGCAGGCGAGGCGGTGTCAATGTCGCATCCAGCATGTCTGAGCCTCCAGAACGTCGTTGGAAACAGATGCGCCGGACCTGTTCAGGTCCGGCGAAGGCGTGTGACGTCGCCTTATGCGGGCAGGTCGCGGCTGAGTTCTTCCAGCGAACCTTGACGCGGTGTGCCGTCCGCCAGTGCGGGCAGTTCGATCTCGGCACATGTGCCTGCGTCAACAAGTGTCCAGGCGTTGCCCTGGTAATCTACAGTCGACGTGCCGGCGCAGGTGGTTCCAGCGCCTGCGGCACAGTCGTTTTCGCCAGCCAGCGAAATGCCATAGCATTTCTCTTTGCCTGCAGCGGATGCAGTGGTTGTGGAATGTGCGGTCATTGCGGCAGCAACTGCGCCAACAATCGCAACGGATTTCATCGTCTTCGACATCTTCAACGTCCCTTTCGGATATCGGTTACAGTACGGTCGTGAGCCTTACATAGGTCGGCTTGGATGGAAGTTACCACTCACGAGCCGGTGTGTCACAGAGCCGTTATCACTTGTTAGAAAAAGGGCCGAAATCCACGCAGATTTCGGCCCAATTGTTGCAATGCGGTGTGCAGATGTTGCAGGCGCAGGTGTCAGCGCATGTCCGGTGGCGTGGCATCGACGCCAAGTTGCGCCGCGACCTCTGCCAGGGGATGCACACTTGTCCGCTTCTCGCCTAGGCGTCTTACGGACACGGTCTTTTCCTCGACCTCGCGCGCACCGACAGCAAGAATGACCGGCACCTTGCCGACAGAGTGTTCGCGGACCTTGTAGTTGATCTTTTCGTTGCGAATATCGGCTTCGGCCCGCACGCCTGCCGCTTGCAGGGTCTCGACAACCTCGGCCACATAATCATCCGCCTCGGACGTGATCGACGCAACGACGACTTGGCGCGGGGCCAGCCAGAAGGGCAGCTTGCCCGCGTGTTCCTCGATCATGATGCCCACGAACCGTTCGAAGGATCCAAGGCAGGCGCGGTGCAGCATGTAGGGGCGCTGCTTGCTGCCATCGGCGGCGATATAGGTGGCCCCCAGTCGCTCGGGCAAGTTCGGGTCGACCTGGAACGTGCCGCACTGCCAGACCCTGCCAATGGCGTCGGTCAGATAGAAGTCGAGCTTGGGGCCATAAAAAGCGCCGTCGCCCGGCTCCAGCGTGAACTCGCGACCGGTCGCCTTGATCGCACCTTCAAGCGCGCCTTCGACGTGATCCCAGCTTTCATCGCTGCCAACGCGCTTTTCGGGGCGTGTGGCGAATTTGATCTCGAACTTCTCGAAACCCAGATCGGCATAGACATCGGCGAGGTAATTGATGAACTTGGCGCATTCATCTTCGATCTGATCTTCGGTGCAGAAGATGTGGCCATCATCCTGCGTGAAACCGCGCACGCGCATGATGCCATGCAGCGCACCCGAAGGTTCATAGCGTGAACATGATCCGAATTCGGCCAACCGCAGCGGCAGGTCACGATAGGATTTCAGGCCCTGATTGAATACCTGCACATGGCATGGGCAGTTCATTGGCTTAAGCGCGTTGACCGCCTTTTCCTTGGCATGTTCCTCTTCGACCTCGACGATAAACATGTGCTCTTGGTACTTGTCCCAGTGCCCCGAAGCTTCCCAGAGCTTGCGGTCAACGACCTGCGGCGTGTTGATCTCTTTATAGCCGCCAGCGCGTTGTTTGCGGCGCATGTAGTCCTGCAACTCGGTATAGATCGTCCAGCCGTTTGGGTGCCAGAAAACTTGGCCGGGTGCCTCTTCCTGCATGTGGAACAGGTCCATCTCGCGGCCCAGCTTGCGGTGATCGCGCTTGGCGGCCTCTTCCAGCATGTTCAGATGCGCGCGCAGCTTCTCCTTACCGGTAAAGGCCACGCCATAGATGCGCTGCAACATCGCCCGGTTGCTGTCGCCGCGCCAATAGGCACCCGCGATGGACATCAGCTTGAACGAATCCCCCGGCACCTGCCCGGTATGCTGCAAATGCGGCCCGCGACACAGGTCCTGCCAGTCGCCATGCCAGTACATGCGCAGCGGCTCGTCGCCCGGAATGCTTTCGATCAACTCGACCTTGTAGGGTTCCCCACGGTCCTCGTAATACTTGATCGCCACATCACGGTCCCACACCTCAGTGGTGACAGGATCACGCTTGTTGATGATCTCCTTCATCTTTTTTTCGATCAGGCCGAGGTCCTCAGGGGTGAACGGCTCTTCCCGGTCAAAGTCATAGTACCAGCCCTTGTCGATCACCGGGCCGATGGTGACCTTGGTGTCGGGCCAGACTTCCTGCACGGCACGCGCCATGATGTGGGCCAGATCGTGGCGGACCAGCTCATTGGCCTGCACCTCATCTTGCATGGTGTGGATGGCGACCTGCGCATCGGCATCAATGGGCCATTGCAAGTCCCAGTGTTGACCATCGACGGTCGCACTGATGGCTTTCTTGGACAGGCTCTTGGAAATGCTCTCTGCCACGGCGGCAGGGGTTACGCCTGCGTCATAGGCACGCGCATTGCCGTCTGGAAAGGTAAGGGAAATCTGGTGCTGATCTTTGGCCATATCGGCATCCTCGTCAGTTTGGCGCCCACGGAACGCCCGGTTGCTAGGTTATGTTATAAGGCGATGTGACAGGGTGGGCCGATGTCGTCAAGGTTCATGGCATAAGGGCCGCCACATTTTGAGGCGCCATTTGTCCGGCATACAAAGGCATGCCGAAAAAGCGACAAAAAACTGTCGATTTGCGACGGTTTGCACTGGACGCGCGGACGCGAATCCTTAATTACAAGGGTGTTCACTATCGGAAACTTCTGATCGCGAGAGGAACGCGCAGTGCCCAAGTACAACAAGACGTTTGAGTTGTCCGTTGAAGACCTGGACCTGATCGAGGATGCGCTGCGCGCGTCCAAAAACGCTTCTATCAATGACGACCTTGCCGAAAAGGCCGCCAATGACAATGTCCGCCAGATCCACGATCTGCTGGGGCGGTTGCACAATCAAAAGACATTCTACCGCCCCGCCAAAGGGCCTTATGTCGGTGGCTGATCCAGCCGCAGGCTAAAACGAGGGCCGGTGCCACTGCGGCGCAGAAACCCCTCACGTTCATAGAAGCGTCCGGCCTTGCGATTGTCGGGATGCGTGCCCACGGTCATGAAGCTGCAGTCTTGCTCTCGCGCCTCCGTTTGACAGGCGCGCACAAGCGCCGCGCCTACACCGTTGCCCCGTGCATCTCGGCAAACAAACAGGTGGTGCATGTCCATCCCGCGCACGCCGAATTGCAGCTGCGCCATGGGCAAAAGAGCGGCATAACCCAACAACTGCGATCCGCCATCGGCCACCAGAACTGTGGCCCACGGATGGGACCCCAGCGCGTCGCGGGCCAAGCGTTCCACGTCAATATCCGGCACATCGTCGTGGCACGTGGCCAAGCCGTTGATCATGGTCACGACCTCCGGCACGTCGTCCTCGGTCATCTTTCGTATGGTGATGGGCATCTCTGCCTCCTTCTTGTTAAACGCGCCGCGTTCGGGAAGGCAGGGGAAAAGCCGCTCGAACGCGGCTTTGGGTGGTCTAAGCAGGCACACCAAAAGCACGCAGGGAATGCGTGCCATAGTAATACTGATGCGCAATGCGGTTGATCATGGGAGCACTGAAACCGGCAAATCCGCGCCCGTCAAGGGCGCGGACCGGCATTAAGCGGCAAAAAATGCCCAGGCCATCAATAGGCAACACACCCAACCGCCGGTAAAGATCAGCGGTCGGGCTGGGAAACGGGCGGTGCCCGTGATGTAGCCCACGGCATGAGCCACGCGCAGCAGCAGAAAGGCGACGCTGACCCAAAGCGTCATGGCAGTAAATCCGTTCGCCCGGTCCACCAGCAGCACCAGAATGGCAAAAGGCACTGATTGTTCCAGCAGGTTCAAATGCGCCCGGTACGCACGGCGGACCCAGGGACGGTGTACATTCGGATCCGGTGGGATGATGAAGCCATCGGGCGCATCTGCCGGGATTGACCCTTCGGGCGCGGTGTTGATCCCGACGATGTACGGGATCCACAGGGACGCTGCCAAAACGGCCAGAACACCCAGAATGGTAAGCTCGGTTGGCATGTCTTACGCCTCCGCCGCGTCCATGGGGCCGATATGGGCATCCTCGCCTGTCTCAAGCCAGGTTTTCAGGCCCGCCGCCCAGCGCACCCATCCATCCGCGACACCCTCGCCGGGCACGGCAGGTACACCCAGATCATAGTGCTCGATGGTCAGACGGATGAACTCCCCTTCGTTTCGCAGCAGATAGATGACGCGGCTTGCGGGAATGTCGGCGGTGGGGTCCCAATGCGGCTCGAATGTCCATTCCTGGCGGCTTTTGGGGTCTGATGACAGCAGCCGGTTGGTCAACATGGGCGATCCATCGGGAAGGTGCATGGTGATGGCATCACCGTTGCGCGTCGCCTTGCTGCAGATGAAGTGGTAATGCGGGATCGCATCTTCATCCAGCAGCACATCCCACAAACGGTCTTGCGTGGTCTTGATGTACGTCTCCATCACAAAATCGGGTTTCGACATCTCGGGGTCTCCTTCGTCTTCAAGCTGATATTTGAGGTCGAGTACCGCTCGGGCCGCAGGTTTCACCCTGTAAGGGTCGATCCAACGGTCAATCGCTTCCTGCAGGGGCAGGGCGTTGAGGTAGTGATGCTTGAAGCGCCCCACCTTTTTCGTGGTGATCAGTCCGGCCTCTTCCAGAACACCCAGATGCTTCATGACGCCGAACCGGGTCATGTCGAGCAGCCCCTGCAAATCCTGCAGTGTCTGACCGTCTCGATCCCGCAGGCTGTCCAACAGCGTGCGGCGCGCGGGGTCTGACAAGGCTTTGAACAGATCATCCATACAGTGTCTATATGTGATTCTTTAGTCACGTGACAAGATGGTCACGTATAAAAATCCCCTAGCGTCAGGATGGACAGATGCGGTGCGCTTGCAGATGATCCGCCAAACGAAGGGGAGGGGACATGAGCGGACCAGACTATCTCGACACGCCGCAAGGGCGGCGGCTCGCCTATCATCGAAGCGAAGGAACAGGGCCATGGGTTGTGTTCCTCGGTGGTTTGAAGTCCGACATGGAAGGGACCAAGGCGATCCACCTTGAAGCTTGGTGCCGCGCCCAAGGCCGCGCGTTTCTGCGGTTCGATTATTCCGGCCACGGTGAAAGTTCCGGCACCTTCGAGGAAGGCTGCATCGGCGACTGGGCAGAGGACACGGCCCACGCTTTGAGTAGCCTGACCGACGGCAAGTTGATCGTGGTAGGTAGTTCCATGGGCGGCTGGCAATCGCTGCTCTACGCGCGCGCGCACCCGGATCGCATTGCCGGGCTGGTGACCATTGCTGCCGCCCCCGACTTCACCGAAGATGGCTATTGGGCCTCCTTCACCGACGCGCAAAAAGCAACGCTGGAAGCCGAAGGCCAGATCGCTATGCCGTCGGATTACATGGAGCCTTACATCATCACCAAGCGCCTGATCGAAGACGGGCTTAACAACCTCGTTTTGCGCGACCCGCTGCCGCTGCCGTTCCCCGTGCGCTGCCTCCAGGGCACCGCCGACACCGCTGTCACCACCGAAACCGCCATCCGCCTCCTGAACCACGCCGACAGCCCCGATATGCGGCTGACATTGGTCAAGGACGCCGATCACCGCTTTTCCGATGGCCCCTGCCTCGACCTGATCGAAGATGCCATAACTGACATTCCGGAGCGCGCATGAAAACCTTCGGCAAGGCGCTCGGCCGCATCCTCCTGATCCTCGTCCTGCTAATCGCGGGCCTGTGGCTCTTCGGTCCCTACGAAAAGGCGCCACTGACCCCCACGATCACCGAGATCAACGAAGACCTCGACGCACATTTCGCAACCGTCGAAAGCCGGTTCGACGATATCACCCCCGGCACGGAAAAGCGGATCGTCTGGGCCGGCGACACAGGCACTCAAACCGACTGGTCGATCCTCTATGTCCACGGCTTCTCCGCCACCTCCGAAGAAATCCGCCCCGTCCCCGACAGCATCGCCACGGCGCTGGGCGCAAACCTGATCTACACCCGGCTCCAAGGCCACGGGCGCAGCAGCGACGCACTTGCCGAAGGCACGGTGCAGGGCTGGGTCAACGATCTCTTCGAAGGGCTGACCGCCGCGCGCGCCGCTGGGACCAAGGTACTGATCCTCTCCACCTCCACCGGGGCCACACTCGTCACCGCCACGGCCCAAGACGCAGACCTCATGGAAAACGTTGCGGGCATCATCCTCGTTTCACCCAATTACGGGCTCAGCAACCCGCTCGCCAAACTGCTCAGCTGGCCCGCCGCCCGCCACTGGCTGCCCCGGCTGGCAGGTGACCGGCGCAGCTTCACCCCCCGGAACGAAGAACACGGCATCTACTGGACAACCGAGTATCCAAGCGTCGCCGTCATGCCGATGGCGGCCCTGATTGACGCGGTCGCCGACATGGACCATAGCGCCCAAACGATCCCGGCGCTCTTCTGGTACGCGCAAGCCGACGAAGTCGTACGCCCGGACCTGACAGCCCAAGTCGTCCAAGCATGGGGCGCACCCACCCAGACGGTCAACCCGACCATGGGTGCGCAGGACGACCCGGAATCCCACGTCATCTCGGGCAACATCATGTCTCCCGGCCAGACAGACGCGACAGTTCAGGGTATGCTCGACTGGATTGTCACTCTGGAGAACTGATATGGACCAACGCGTCTCGCTTATCACGCTCGGAGCCCGCGACATGGAAAAGCTGGCGGCGTTCTACGTGGCACTGGGCTGGCAACGGGTCGACAGCCCCGATGGGGTCATTGCCTTTGACCTAATCGGGCAGACGCTTGGGCTTTACCCGCTGCAGGCCCTCGCGGACGAGATCGGACTGCCCATCGATCAACTGGGGCGCGGGGCCATAACCCTCGCGCACAATGTCCCGGACAAGTCCGATGTCGCTACGCTCCTCGCGCAGGCCGAGGCCGTTGGGGCCAACATCCTAAAACCGGCCCAAGACGTGTTCTGGGGCGGTCACCACGGGTATTTCGCAGACCCCGAAGGGCACATTTGGGAAATCGCCCACAACCCGTTCTCCCCGCTTGGACCAAAGGGCGAGTTCCAATGGAACGGGGCCGCTTGAATGCGCCGCCCCGGCAGCATGTGGAGCCTTGAAAACCTTGGCCGCGTGCGGCTTTCGAAACATTTCTACATGCGCGATTTCCTCTATTCAGAGATTGGTAACTATCACCAAATTCAGAACCTGCCCCGCGACCCGGACCTTGCCATCGCCAACGGCAAACAGCTCAGCACCGAATTGCTTGACCCGCTGGAAGAGACCTTTGGCCGTCTCGCCATCCGCTCCGGCTACCGCTCGCCTGAACTCAACCAGTACGGCAATGAAAACAAGCTGAACTGCGCCCGCAATGACAATCCCATTGAATGTCACGTCTGGGATTGGGGGCAGGGGGATGCGGCCATCGCGGGCACATCACTGGCGATCCCATGGTTCACCGACCAATACGAACAGGGTCGCGACTGGCGCGATCTGGCATGGTGGATCCACGACCATTTGCCCTATTCCGGCATGTGGTTCTTTCCAAAACTCTGCGCCTTCAACCTTGATTGGCGCCCAACACCACAACGCATGATCGGCAGCTACATAGCGCCCAAGGGTCTGCTCGTGCGGCGTGGTGACGACCCTGCCGAGCCACTGAGGCAAAGACAGCGCCGCTATGCCGATTTCCCACCCTTCCGCGGAATCGCCTACCCTTGATGCAGTGGGTGCGATGCAATATGTGTCAACCTGTATACTTTGCCCCAATATCTGGTTTGTGAGTTGACGTAGCCCAGCAAAATAAGGGATTTTGCGCTCCAATACACCTGGGGGAACAGGCAATGAAACGATTCTTGGGGGCGGCGGCGCTGGCATTGGCAGCGTCGGGCACGACGGTTGCGGCACAGGCATGCGGCGGGATCTACACGGTGGAACGGGGCGACAGCCTGTCCGTGATCGCCGAACAGCAATACAAAAACGCGACCAAGTGGACAGAGGTGCACCGCAACAACCTGTCCGTCATCGGCGAGAACCCCAATGCCCTACTGGTTGGGATGGAGCTGCGGCTGGGCTGTATCGACGGTCTGCCGGTCGGACTTGCCGGTGCAACGACTGCCACCGCCCCGGTCGCGCAGACGGCGTCGACCCCGACACGGCGCAAACTCGAACAGTCGATCAATATCGTCACGGCTGGTGACTTTGCCCCTTTCACCGACCAAGCCCTGGAAAACGAAGGGCTCATTACGGATGTCGTCCACACGGCGATGCGCAGCTCACAATCGAATGACAACTACCGTGTGCATTGGGTTAACGACTGGTCATCGCACCTCGATCCGCTGATGACCAACGCCATGATGGACATGGCTTTTCCCTGGTACAAACCCGATTGCGCAGGCTCCCCGGACAATTACCGCTGTACGAATTTCCACTTCTCGGACCCGATGTTCGAGATGCTGATCCTGCTCTTTGTGGACAAAACCCGGCCCATCCCCTTTGCGCAGGACAGCGATATCGAGGGGCGCACACTTTGCCGTCCGGCAGGGTATTTCACCCATGATCTCGACCGCGCTGACCGGCGTTGGATCACCGATGGCAAAATCACTTTGAAGCAGCCTCAGACCGTGAAGGGATGTTTTGACATGCTGGTCGCAGGTGAGGTGGACGCCGTTGCGATGAACGAATTCACGGGCCGCGCCGCGATCAAGGATCTGGGTCTCAAGGATCAGGTCGAAGTGGTGCAGGGCCGCCCGGTGTCTATCGAAGGGTTGCACGTCCTTGTGCACAAGGATCACCCTAATGCTGACGCGCTCTTGTCCACCATCAACGGTGGCTTGGACGCCATCAAACTTTCTGGTGAATACCAGCAGGTGATCGACCGACACATGTCAAAGATCTGGGCAGATTTCTGATGTTACGTCGTCTCGGTCTCTCCACTGCTGCGGCTTTTGGGTTTGGTTCGGCGGCCATGGCCTGCCAGTCCTCACTGGTTGTTGCGCCGGGCGATACGCTTTTTTCCATTGCCGAAGACCAGCTTGGTGATCTGTCGCGCTGGTCTTTGATTTTCTACAACAATCCCGACATTCAGGGGGGCAGCCTGCTGGACCTGCCTGCGGGCACCGTGTTGTCCATTCCGTGCCGGGATGTGGTTGCACAACCCCAAGCACCAACACCGACAGTGCAGGCGGACCCCAAACCCTTGCAGCAAGAGGTCGAAGCCGAGATCAAGCTGGTTACCGCCTCGAACTATGCGCCATTCACCGATCTGGATTGGCCGGGGCAGGGGATGCTGACCGAATTGGTCAACGCTGCGTTTGAAACCACGCCGAACCCGCTGACTTATTCCATCGAATGGGAAAATGACTGGTCCAAGCATCTCTTTCCAATGCTCGACAGCAAGGAGTTTGACATGGGGTTCCCGTGGTTCAAACCGGACTGCGCGGGCAATCCGTCAAACGAACGCTGCGCCAATTTCCATTTCTCCGAACCGCTTGTCGATCTTGTGATCCTGCTGTTTGCTCGAGCCGAGGACCGGTTCACGTTTGCGCAGGACACGGACTTGCACGGGAAAACCCTGTGTCGGCCTGCCGGGTATTTTACCCATGATCTGGATCGCGCCGACCGCCGTTGGCTGAGCGATGGGTTGGTCACGCTGGCGCAACCCGCCACACCTGACGATTGCTTCAAGATGCTTGTGGCGGGTGACGTGGACGCCGTGGCCTTGAATGAATTTCTTGGCGTGCAAAAGATGTTCGAGATGGGGCTGACGGACAAGGTGGCACCTTTGTCCCGGCCCGTGTCGATCGAGGGGTTGCATGTGTTGATTTCCAAGAAGCACTGGCGGGGAACAGCGCATCTGTATCGTTTCAACGCGGGGCTCGCGAAACTCAAGCAAAGCGACCGCTACAACGAGATTGTCAGCCGGCACCTTGCTCTCTTTTGGGACCAGATCAAGAGTTGACGGACCGGCAGGGCTTGCCGCCGCCCGCGTGGCAGGTCATGGTAAACAAAACGTTAATCAGCAGGCAGCAGATGGCGCGAATGGCAGGGCAGGGGCATGGCTGAGCCCCTTGTTTTTCTTCCCGGAATGATGTGCGACGCGCGGCTCTTTGGCCCGCAGATCGCCGAATTGTCCTCTGAATTTTCGGTCATGGTCTCACCCGTTACCCGCGGGGAACGGATCGAAGAGATCGCAAGCGGCCTGCTGGATGAATTGCCCCAACGCTTCGCGCTTGCGGGACTGTCGATGGGGGGGATCGTCGCGATGGAAATCCTGCGCCGCGCTCCGGATCGCGTCACCCGGCTGGCGTTGATGGACACCAACCCGCTGGCTGAAACACCCCAGGTCGCTGCCGCGCGTGAGCCTCAGATCGTGAAGGTCCGGACGGGGCGGATGGACGAGGTGATGCGGGACGAGATGAAGCCCAACTACCTCGCGCCTGGTCCCTATGTGAACGAGATCCTCGACCTCGTGATGGACATGGCGTCCGCCCTTGGGCCGGAAGTGTTCGTCCGCCAGTCCCGCGCTCTGCAACGCCGCCGGGACCAGCAAGGCACGCTCAGGAAATGCAAGGTTCCGACCCTCGTTCTGTGTGGTGCGCATGATGAATTGTGCCCGGTCAAACGGCATACGTTCATGGCGGAATTGATCCCGGGAGCCGAGCTGAAAGTGTTGGATGACGCGGGGCATTTGCCGACGCTGGAGATGCCAGCGGAGACGACACAAGCGTTGCGAGACTGGTTGAAACAGCCGCTGATTTTGCGTTGAGAACGGGTTTGTCCCCGCGGGGACAAGCTGTTCGGTACAGTGATAAAATCTCAATGACTTCGGAATTGTCCAGAAGAAAGACAGGGTTAGCCCTGCGCACGGTGTGATATGTGCATGTTAACCGGTGGCGAGGCAGACTGACCCCCGAAGGGGGCGGCATTGTGACGGCTGGAATTAAGTCTGTCGCAAAGACCCCACATTGGACTGTTAAGTCGGTACGCCCAGACGCGGGTTTTGTGCAATCCGGCTGAGTGTCTCTCCGAGCCCATCTGAATCATTGCGGCTTTGCATTGCGTACCGTCGCAGCACAAATGACTGCTGCAGTTGCGGGTGATCGCACATCAAATGCCAATGCGCAGAAGCGATGCCTCTTCTGCTCAAATCCGTCGAAGAGGCATCGCACTGTACTTTAAGACCGTTGCCAAACTTCGTGGTCTGGCAAGCGCGTGCGCCAAGATTACAAGGCGCACGCGTCAAAGTGTTGGCTCACCCAACCAGAATGTCATCCGGATTGGTGTTGATACCAATAATCAGCGGATCGTGATCGGACGACGCAAACAGGCTGTCCTCAAAGAAGTTCGCGTTGTTGAAGGCTGAGTTGTAATTCAACAGGTCTGGTTCGTCGGCGTTGATGTGCCACTCGGCTGCACCCGTGATCAATCCGGCCATGTCATCCGAGGCGATGGCATGATCAAGAGAACCCCGCTGACCGTCAAAGACAAAACTGTATGCTTCGTCTTGGCCGATGAACTGATCAATCAGGTCCACCAGACCGGGATCATCGGCAAGCGATTGCACCGGATCTTCCTGTGCGTAGGCGTTGAGATCCCCCATGATGATAAAGTTGGATACACCGCCGCCCATGTAGTCATTTTCGATCCAGGTCTGGACCTCGGCTGCGGCATCGGCGCGAACCTGGTTCCAGAACGCCTGACCGTCCCCCTGATCATAGTTCGGATCGTTGATCAGCGCATCGATATCGGCCTGTGTGATGTCCGTGCCACCGCCGTCCAGATAGTCTTGGGCAGCTTCGACCAGATCGTCCAACCCGCTTGGGCCTTTCGATTTGAAATGGTTTGAAACGATGGTGAACGTCTCGCCGGTCTCGTTATCTTCGAACGTGGCCGCAACCGCAGGACGGTTCCGTTGGAAATCACCAACTTGAGCATCTGACGGCACCACAGCGTTCAAGACCTCTGCCAAGGCAAAGGTTGTCGCGGCTGAACTTTCGTCGAACGCGAGGAATTCGGAATGCACAACCGACACAGCGTTGGCGTCATAGACGATGCCGGTTGTAATCGCATCGGTCCCGATAAAGCCTGCGTCAGTTGTTGGATCGACAAAGGCATAGTTGGCACCTGATCCGGTGTCCGTCGCTTCCACGTTCAGCGCATCGACCAGGGTCGCGACGGCCGAGTCCGCGCCGAAACCGCCGTTCTCGATCTCTTGCAGGGCGAAAACCTCTGCCCCGGTCCCTGTGATGGCGTCCACCAGCTTGTCGGTCTGCCGTTCAAGATCGGCCTCGGTTGAGGCCCCGCGCGGGTCCAGACCATTCGGGCCAGAACCGCCTTCGCCACGCAAGGTGGAGAAGTAGTTCAGCACGTTGACCGATGCGACCTGGATGTTTCCGCCAACGTCCGGTGCTGTGTCTTCACGCGCTCCAGAGTTGGTGCTTTCGTCGATATCCAGCGTCCCTTCGACCAGCATGCGGTATTCGCCAAAGCCAAAACTCATGACGCCGGTGGTCGGCCCGTCAAGCTCTGCGCCAAGGCGCAAAGTCGGTCCATCCTCAGTGAAGGTGTCGCCTGCATCAAGGAAACCATTGCCATTGTCGCCAGCTGTCGTGTTGGCAATGTACTGGAACTCGTCCGGGTTTTGCTCTGACACCCCATCGTCGATCAGCAGCCGGTTGTTTGCATTCTCTTCGGCCAGAGCCGCAACGTCTGCCGCTTCGGTTTGCGCATCAAAAATCTGGGTTGGTTGGGTCTGTATGCCCGCTGAGACGGTGATTTCACCAAAGCGGTCAAGGTTGAAGTTCTCGATCACCGTGATGTTTTCGCCTTCGACACCGCTGTCGAGTGTAAAGCGCATGCCTTCGATGGCCTCAAAGTTCTGCGCGGCACCGCTGAGCAAGACGGTGGCTGCGGTTGGAAGCGCATTGCCCGACGACACGACTTGCATCCGATCCTGGGACAGTTGCGTCTGACCAAAGAATTCGTCGACCACGCCGCGTGTCACGACCAGATCGCCAACAGCCGGTTGGTTCTCTCCCCCGGTGAAAACGAATATCCCCTCCGAGGTCAGGGCGTTGCCGTCGTCATCGGCGTCTTCTTCCTGCAGGAAGTACCCGTTTTCTGTCACGTAGGTGACGATCGCTTCGACCGTGACGACCTGATCCACCAATTCGCTTTCAGCGCCTTCACCCTGAATGTCGGAAATCAGCACCCGGTCGTCATCGTCCAACACTTCGACAGACGCCGTTGGGGTCACGATGTCGCCGCCCACCGGGTTGGTGAGAGTCACGGTGAAGGTTTCGTCGTCTTCGATCACCGTGTCGCCCGTCACTTCGAATGTGACCGTGGCGCAGGTTTGACCCTCGGCAAACTCCACCGTGCCGGTTGGGAGAGTGCCGCCAAAATCCTCGGCATCGACATCACCACCGATGGTGAACTCAACGCTGCCTGCTTCGGACACGTCGCCGTCGCGCGTGATCTCAAAGCTGACTTCCGTCACGCCGTCGTCGCCTTCGAATACATCGCCGCTTAGCGCGGCAACGGCATAGGTGGGGGCTTCGGGTTCTCCTGTTCCGCCGGTGCCCTCGATGACAAGGTTTTGGAAGGCAAACGCCTCGGACCCGCCATCGGTTTCGGCGGTGAAGGTCAGGTTCAGGGTGGACCCGGTGCCTTCGATCGATCCGGTCAGGGTTTGCAACACGTTGGACAGAACCTCGCCCGACCCGGCAAGGGTCAGAGGGTCGCTGAGCGTTTCGACGCTTCCGCCCGCGAGGGTGTAGTCGAGAGACGCGGCTTCGTCGGCGACGAAGTCGAACAGAGACATCTCGGTGCCGCCGTCGATGTTGTAGGTGAAGGTGAAGCTGTCGGAGCTTTCGAAATCGCCCATGGCGCCCGCGTCAATCGACAGCATCAGGTCGCTGAAGCCGGAAATGTCAAAGGCCCATGTGGCTGACACCGGGCCGGATGTGTCGCTGTTGACCGTATCTGTTGCGCCAAAGAACGGGTCGGTGTTGGTGTCGCTGTCGATGATGCCGAGGCTGTCGCCCGGGAAGCTGCTTGCGCTGTCATCGACAAGGCTGAAAGGTATGGACCCGCTTGTGCCCACCTGGAAGACCCCAAATCCGTCACCGGCGCTGGAAAAGTCTGGCGCGTTGTTTGTGAAGGAAATCAGGTTCACATCCGCACCACCCGTCAGGGTCGACGCAACCACTTGGGGGCCAGCGGGTGTCGCCGCTTCGATCACGAGGTTCTGGATGGCAAACGCCTCTGATCCGCCATCCGTGTTGGCCGTCAGAGTGACGTTGAGAACAGACCCGGTGCCCGCAAGATCGGCGCTGAGCGTTTGGAGAACATTGGACAGTACCTCACCCGTTCCGGCCACGGTCAGCGGGTCATCCAGCGTTTCGACGTTGCCGTTCGCCAGCGTGTAGTCCTGCGAGGCATCCTCATCCGCGACGAATTCGAACAGCACAATGTCTGCGCCGCCGTCGATATTGTAGGTGATGACAAAGCTGTCGGTGCTTTCGAAGTCGCCCATGGCGCCCGCGTCGACGCTGAGGCTGAGATCGCTTTCGCCTGCGATGTCGAAGGACCACGTGGCTGTGACATCGCCATCATTGTCGTTGTTTTGCGTATCGGTGGCTCCGAAAAACACATCCGTGTTGGTGCTGCTGTCGATGATGCCGAGGCTGTCGCTTGGGAAGCTGCCGGCGCTGTCATCAACAAGGCTGAAAGGTACAGAGCCTGACCCTGCTTCAAAGAAGCCAAACCCGTCTCCGGCGCTTGTGAAAGTCGGCGCGGAGTTGACGAAATCGAGCAGGCCTAGCGACGCGCTGCCGACCATGTCAAATGCAATCGTGCTGGTTCCGCTGCCGCCGGTTTGAGGGGCGGGGATGACTTGCACTGCGACGCTGCGGGTGGTGGTTTCGGTGCCATCGGACACTGTCAGCTCAAGGTCGTAGATATTGTCGCCGCCTGTATCGAGCGGGTTGTCCACCTCTGGCGGTGCAACAAAGCTGATGGCCCCGGTCTCTGCATCGATTGTGAACAACGCGGCATCGTCGCCTGACAGCGAAAAACTCAGCGTGTCGCCGTCGGGATCGTCCGCGCTTATGACGGCTTGGAACGTGCTGTTGCCTTCGATCAAGCAGATCTGGTCGACGGCCAGCAGGTTTGGCGCTTCGCCTTCACCTTCGATGGTGACGGTGACTGTCGCCGTTACTGTGCTGCCGTTGCCATCAGTGACCATGTAGGTGAATGTGTCGGTTGCGGTTTCTCCGGCACCGAGACTGTCAAACACCGAACCCGGATCATACGTCACCTCGCCGTCAACGAGGCTGACCGTGGCGCCCGAGGCACTGGCTTCCGAAACAGCCGTGATTTCAAGCGCATCACCGTCCGCGTCCGTATCATTGGCCAGCAAAGCGGCCGTCGTTATGGTCAGGACGCCGCTTTCGCTGACGGTTGCAGTGTCATCACCTGCGATGACCGGATCGTTTTCGCCGGTGATTGTAACTGTGACGGTGGCAGTGTCCGTTCCGCCATTTCCATCATCGACGACATAAGTAAACGTGTCCGTGGCGGTTTCACCCGCGCCCAAATTGTCAAAGACTGTGCCCGGATCGTAGCTGATTTCGCCATCGTTGAACGTGACCTGCGCACCGGCTGCGCTGACGGCCGAAACGGAGGTGATCTCGATCATATCGCCGTCGAACTCGCGATCATTGTCCAAGAGCGCGTTGGCCGTGATGGTCAAGGTCGTGTTTTCCAAAGTCGCAACTTCGTCGTCGCCCGCAAGAACGGCGTTGTTCTCGCCGTTCAGGAAAAGGGTATAGTCGTCTGCCGCAAAATAGAGGGCCTCAACACTGTAAAGGGTGTCGCGGCCCGCATCCTCAACACTCGGGTCGATGGAGGATACGGTGGTTGGACCCCACCAGCTGCGTACGTTGATGGAGTAGTCGTCGATCGACCCGGCATACTGTGCCGTATCAAACCCAAAGCCACCAAAGATCCGATCGTTTCCGGCGCCGCCGTTTATGACATCATTTCCGAAACCGGCAAAAATCCGGTCGTTTCCAGCGCCCGACGTGATGGTATCGTTTCCGCCAAATGCGAAAATGTAGTCTCGTCCATCCGTGCCGGTCAGGGTATCATCGCTCCAGGATCCGAATTCAAAATTACGATAGTGGCGGCTCATATCGATTCCCCTTTAGGAAGACGCTTGGATGTTGTGTTCTCATCAAACTGTGAAAGTTTTTGAACAATAGAGCGACAGTATCGGAGGCCGATTTTTTCTCCAACTGGTTGTATTCAAGACGCCGCAGTATCGGCCAAATTCTGCGTGCCTTTTGTGCAGAACCTGAATGGCCTGGACGTGCACGGCGTCCAGCACACGTCTTATGCTCAATAATCCGGCGGTTGCGCCACGCAGAGTGGAGTGTAGGAAGGACGGGAGAGCTTGTTCTCCGGCTTTGCGTGCCGCAAGCTGGAACACCGCGAGCCCGGAAAACCGGGTTCCTACCATTGGCACCTGACTATGGAACGGCTGTAGATGATCACCTTTGAAGGCGCGCAGGTCTATCTGCCGGATGGTATCGCTGAAACCAGCGTAACAATCACCGAGGGCCAGATTGCCGAGATCGGCGGCCCCGCGCAAGGCGTGGTGATTGATGCGCGCGGTCTGATCCTTGCGCCCGCCCTGATCGACGTGCATGGCGATGCGTTCGAGCGGCAGTTGATGCCGCGCCCGGGTGTGTACTTTCCGACCGCAACGGCGGTGATTGATACCGACCGGCAGCTGGCCACGAACGGCATCGCGACAGCCTACCACGCAATCACCCTTGGGTGGGAACCCGGCCTGCGCGATGTGCATCGTGGACACGATCTGATGCAAGCCATGCGCGATCTGGCCCCCCGGCTGACGGTGGAAAACCGGGTGCAGTTGCGGTGGGAAACCTTTGCGTTCGAGGCGCTGGACGTGATCGAATGGGCACTTGCGGGACCGCTGTTGCCATCGATCGCCTTCAACGATCACACGTCCATGACGATGCGCGGCTATGATGTCCCGATCCAGGAACGGGCGTTCGAACTTTCCCCCGAATTCTCGGTTGCCGCGTTGGATGATGACCGCATGAAGGTACGCACCGTTGCAAAGGCCCGTCGTGCAGGGTTGGGCGAGGACGACTACATCGCGCTTCTGGGCGAGGTTTGGACCCGGCGCAGCGCGGTTCCCGATATGATCGCCAAGGTGGCCGAGATGGGCCGTGCGGTGGGCGCACCGATGCTGAGCCATGACGACACGCGCGACGAGACCCGCGCCTATTTCCGGGCCATTGGTGCCGATGTGGCTGAATTCCCGATGGTTTTGGAAGCCGCGGAAGCCGCACGCGCAGCCGGCGACCCGATCGTCTTTGGCGCACCCAACGCGGCGCGGGGCAGCAGCCATATCGGTTCTCTCAGTGCCGGTGATATGGTCGAGGCGGGTCTGTGCGATGCACTGGCCTCGGACTACTTTTATCCTGCCATGCTGGCCGCCATTGCAAAGCTTGATGAAGAGCGCCGCGCGGATCGCCACGCGCTTTGGTCGTTGATCTCAACCGGTCCGGCACGAGCGATGAAGTTGAACGACCGCGGCGAGATCGCAATCGGCAAGCGTGCCGACCTTGTTCTGGTCGACTGGCCGGAAGCGTCTGTTCCGGCCGTGCAGGGGACATGGGTGGCCGGCCGCTGCGCCTATCGTGGTGTGCCTTTTGCGTCGAGCAGTCCGGCGTGACCCGTTGACCCGTAACACAGCTTAACGTCAGTGGATGTTTGGCCGACCCCTTACTCTTCGACAGCAGAAGAGTTTGACGGGCAGTTTGGCGCCTGCTTACCACAATGTGGTTCAGTGATTGAATTGTGGTTTTAGGCTGTCATCCGACAAGGGGAGCCGCCGTGTAGTCGACAAGCAGAACCTCAAATTCATGTCTGCGGTGCACCAATCATGGTCACGCGTGAGGGGTTTCTAGAAAGAGTTAACCCCGGTTGGGATAAAGTCCGGCACTTTCCTTATCCGACACCACGTGGATGTTCCGGACGGGCGTTCCGTCTGCATTAAAAAACGGTGTCTGTTTCCATAAGCCCGTGATCCGCCGCGATAGCGCACGTTTGGCGAAACCGAACATGAATTTCAGACCGCCTTCATGCCCGCGTTTGCCGTTTGGTTTGCGGACAAATGCCCGGGCCACGACTGGCCCAAGTGCGCTGTCATCCTCAAGCCGGTCTGTGCGGAACGAGGCAAAGGGCATCTTGGGGGTGCGCATCGTTTTAAACAGGATGGCGCCGCAGCAGCGGGCTTGCCACTGCAGGAGCCCCTTGTCAGAGAGGGAGAAGACGGCGAGCTGGTCTTTGCCCGCGTCGAACCGCACACGGTCCGGCACGGTTTGATACAGTTGTACACCGCCCGGTGCCGGGTCGGGCTGACCGGCATAAAGTTCGGTCGCACGGCAATCGTGGCAATAGCATTCGACGCGGGTGCCGTTTGTGGGGGACACGCCCAGAAGAGTGCCCCGCAATGTCCCGCAGTCACAGGCGAAGGGAAGATCCGCGCCTGCCATTGCCTACGCAGCTTTGTTTTTGTTGGCCGCCTTCTTCGGAGGTGTCTTGGGCGAGTTCGCGTCGATGAACTCAAGCACAAGGGGGCGGATATTGTTGCGCCAGCTTTTGCCCGCGAAGATGCCGTAGTGCCCCGCGCCGGGTTCCACATGGCTCGCCTTCTTCTCGTCCGGCAGGCCCGTGCAAAGGTCGAGCGCGGCAACGCATTGGCCGGGGGCCGAGATGTCGTCATTCGCGCCTTCGACGGTTTTGACCGCGACGGTCGTGATCTTGCCGATGTCGACCTGTTTGCCGTTTACGGTAAAGATGTTCTTGGCGATCTCGCAGCGTTTGAAGATGCGGTTGACGGTGGACAGGTAGAATTCGGCCGTCATGTCCATCACGGCGAGGTATTCGTCGTAGAAGCGATTGTGCTTGTCGTGGTCGCTTGTTTCGCCCCGCGCGGCGCGCCCGATCTGGTCTGTAAAGGCTTTGGAGTGTTTTTCGGCGTTCATCGACATGAACGAGGCCAACTGTAGAAGGCCCGGATAGACGAGGCGACCGACGCCCGGGTACTTGAAGCCCACGCGCTGGATCATCGTTTCCTCAAGCTGGCCCATGGTGACGCGGCGGCCAAAGTCGGTCACTTCGGTCGGCGTGGCATCGGGATCAATTGGACCGCCGATCAGGGTGAGGGACCGGGGCTGGGCCTTTGGGTCTTCCTCGGCCAGGTAGGCGGTGGCGGCGAGCGTCAGCGGTGCGGGCTGGCAGACGGCGATCACGTGCGTGTCGGGGCCAAGTTCGCGCATGAAGTCGACAAGGTAGAGGGTGTAATCCTCGACATCGAACTTGCCAGCGCTGACGGGGATGTCGCGGGCATTGTGCCAGTCGGTGATATACACCTCGCAATTGACCAGCAGCGATTTGACGGTCGAGCGCAGCAGCGTGGCGTAGTGGCCTGACATGGGTGCCACGAGCAGGATTTTCCGCGGCTGGGTCTCGCGACCGGACACGTTGAAGTGGATCAGATCGCCAAAGGGCTTTTCAACCACCTTGTCGATACTCACAAGGTGATCGCGGCCATCTTCGCATGTGAAGGTGCGAATGCCCCAGTCGGGTTTGGCGACCATTCGTTCAAAAGTGCGTTCCGTCACCTCACCCCAGGCAGACATCATTTGCAGCGCCGGGTTGGGCAGGGCGGCAAAGGCGGGGTAGGCACCAATTGCACGGGCCGTGGCGCCCAGCCACTGGTTCGTGTTCCGCATGGTTTCCATGAAGTCGTAGCTGATCATGTAGCGCATGGCGCTTTCCTTCACTTTGGGGCGGGTACGCACGATCCCGCGTCGGACGGTTTGTCGCTTTGCCCCCTGAAACATGCGACCATAAATAAGCGGCGACTGCCGCGTGCAAACATTGCTGCACGTGCGAACACTACGGGGAAGACCTTAACATGACAACCAACGACACAACCGGTGGTGCTGTCTCGGGGGAAAACCTCGATAAATTGAATAGTAATCTCCGTAAGGTTGAGGAGTTGACGCAACGACTCACCCAGGTTTTGACGCACCGCAGCACGCATAATGCTGCACTCGACGGGCCGAATCAGGAGCTGTTCACAAAGGCGGCCACAGCGTATTGGCACGAAGCCTTCCGCGATCCAGCCAAGGTGCTGGAGCACCAATTGCAGTTCTGGTCGAAATCCGTGACCCATTTTGTCGAGGCGCAGCAAGCGCTGGCGTCGGGCAAGTTGCAAGCCCCGGTCGATCCCGGCCCCAAGGATCGCCGCTTTGCCAATCCGCTGTGGGACACGCATCCCTACTTCAACTACGTCAAGCAGCAATACCTGATCAACGCAGACGCCGTTACCCAAGCGGTCGAGGGCGTGTCGGACCTCGATCCGAAGGAGAAGCAGCGCCTCTCCTATTTCTCGCGTCAGATCGTTGACATGATGGCGCCCACGAATTTTCTGGCGACCAACCCGGATGCGCTGGAAAAGGCAGTGGCCACCGAGGGTCAAAGCCTGATCGACGGGCTTGAGAACCTGATTTCCGATCTGGAGGCCAATAACGGCGAACTGATCGTGAAATTGGCTGACGACAAGGCGTTCGAGCTGGGCGGCAACATCGCCACCACGCCGGGCAAGGTCATCTACCGCAACCGGATGATGGAGCTGATCCAGTACACGCCCACCACCGAGAAGGTGCACAAGACACCGGTGGTGCTGTTCCCGCCATGGATCAACAAGTTCTACATCCTGGACCTCAAACAGCAGAATTCGCTGGTGAAGTGGATTGTCGAACAGGGGCACACGCTGTTTGTCGTGTCCTGGGTGAACCCCGACGCGACCTATGCCGGGGTCGGGATGGAAGACTACATCGAGGACGGATATCTGGCCGCGATCCGCGAGGCCAAGGCCATCACCGGCCAAAACCAGGTGAATGCCATTGGCTATTGTATTGCCGGCACCACGCTGTCCCTAACCCTCAGCCTGCTGAAACAGCGCAAGGACAAGTCGATCAAGTCCGCCACGTTCTTTACTGCGCTGACTGATTTCGGTGATCAGGGAGAGTTCACGCCGTTCCTGACCGATGACTTCATTGACGGGATCGAAGCGGAGACAAAGGACAAGGGTATTTTGCCCTCGGTCATCATGGCGCGAACATTCACTTTCCTACGGTCCACCGACCTCGTCTATACGCCCGCGATCAAGAGCTACATGATGGGCCAAACGCCACCTGCCTTTGATCTGCTCTATTGGAACGGGGACGGGGCCAACCTGCCAGCGAAGATGGCCATGCAGTATTTGCGCGGGCTATGTCAGCGCAATGAGCTGGCAGAGGGCGGGTTTGACCTGATGGGGCATCACCTTGAACTGGGCGATGTTGATGTACCGCTTTGCGCCATCGCGTGCGAGACGGATCACATCGCACCCTGGAAAGACAGCTATCGCGGCGTGCAGCAGATGGGGTCCAAGGACAAGACGTTCATCATGACCCAATCGGGCCACATCGCGGGGATCGTGAACCCGCCCACCAAGAACAAATACGGGCACTACACCAATGAAGATATGAGCCTGGATCACGAGGCGTGGTTGAAGGCTGCGGATTTCCACGAAGGGTCGTGGTGGCCGCGCTGGGGCGCCTGGCTGAAAAAGCGGGGTGGGGCGATGGTGAATGCACGTAAGCCGGGTGATTCTGCCCATCCCGTGCTGGAAGATGCCCCCGGATCCTATGTGAGCGTCAAGGCAAGACCCTGATTTCCCACGTCCTTTCCGCAACGGAAAGCTATTTTTGCTGCAGTGCAGCAAAAGGGTTGATTTGCTGCACTGCAGCATGTATATCTTGTGCAGACGCAGAAACGTGGGGATGGGCCCGCAGCGCTCACAAGGATTGAAGACAATGGCCAAGCAAGCACAAGACATGACCGCGATGTTCAAAGACATGATGGGTGCATTCCCCGTCGACACAGCGGCAATGGAAGACGCATTCAAGACAGCAACGTCGCTGAACGAAAAACTGAGCCACGTCGCCATCGACGCGGCCGAAAAATCCACCGAAATCTCCTCCAAGTGGACCAAAGAAACTCTGTCGAAACTGGGCGACATGTCCAAAGCCAAAGCAGAGCCTGCCGACTACGCCAAAGCGATGACCGACTTCGCGTCGTCCTACGCTGAAGTGACAGCCGAGCACATGGCCGCTTTCGCTGAAGTTGCCAAGAAAGTCCAAATGGACACGGTTGAACTGATGATGGCCGCAGGCAAAGACATCAGCGAAGACGCGCAAGCCGTAGTGAAAAAAGCGACCGGTGACATGACCGCCGCTGCCAAGAAAGCTGCTGCGAAGTAATCGCACACGACATATCGCGCCAACTTTCCTCCCTGAAAGGCGCGGTGACTATGGCGGGTCCCAAGTGGCCCGCCTTTTTCTTTTGTGGTTAGGCGAGGTGTTTGGCCAGCCAATCATAGACCCGGCGCACGCGCGGGATGCGTCGCAGGTCCGGGTGGGCCGTGAGCCAGAGCGGCATGCTGCCCACGTCCATATCCTTTGAGACCCGGACCACGCGTGGATCCGCGTCGCCCACGCGCCGTTGACCAAACCCAATGCCGTATCCTGCCACCACCATGTGCCAGCACAGGACCTGGTCATCGCTGCGGAAGGCAAAGAAGTCGCGGCCTACCTTGAACCCACGCTGGGCAAAGCCATCGATGATCAGGGAGCTGCGGTCGTAGCCGATGATACTGTGGTGCATCAGGTCGTCGAGCGTTTCCGGCGCGCCATGCTTTGCGATGTAGCTGGGGGCGGCATATGCGCCAAGCGGCAGGTCCGCGATGTGTTTGGCGATCACGTCGGGCTGGGTGGGGCGGTACATGCGGAGTGCGATATCCGCCTCGCGTCGCAGCAGGTTCTCGGTTGTATCGGACGCAATCACCTCGATCTCGATCCCAGGATAGGTGGCGTGCAATTCGCACAGGATCGGGGGAAGGATGAAGTTGGCGACAACATGGCTGGCCGTCAGTCGGACGGTGCCTGCAATCTCTTTTCCATGTCCATCGCGGTCCGTCCCAAAGCGGGCTGCGGCGTCGGCCATTGTGGTGGCATGCGCCAGCAGGTCTGTCCCCTCATCTGTCAGGACCATTCCGCCGCTTGAGCGATCGAAAAGGCGGGTGCCCAAGGTCGCTTCGAGCTGGGCGATGTGGCGGCTGAGCGTGGGTTGGCTGCTGTTCTGCGCCCTTGCTGCGGCGGAGAGTGAGCCATGTTCAGCGACTGCGGCGAAGGATTGGATCTGGGACCAGTCTGGTTGGGTCATCTAGTTATTTATGGATGGTTTGTTTTGAATTGACGTGGATCATATTCGAATTTCGTTCCTCTAGATAGGGTCCAGTTCAGAAATCGAGAGGACGAACACATGGCATCAGTCATTATTTTGGGTGCAAAGGGTCGGTTCGGGCGCGCGGCTGCGCAGGCCTTTGCAGAGGCGGGGTGGACAGTAACACGGGCCGGTCGCGGTCTCAGCGGCGCGGATTGTGTTGAGGTGGACGCGACGGACGCACAGGCACTGCAGGAGGTCTGCGTGGGGCAGGATGTGATCGTGAACGCGGTGAACCCGCCCTATGATCAATGGATGCGGACCATTCCTAAGCTGACCGGTGCGGTGATTGCGGCGGCCCGTGCTGTTGGGGCGACCGTGATGATCCCGGGCAACATTTATAACTACGGACGTCTCTTGCCGCCTGTGCTGCGGGAGGACACGCCGTGGATCGCAAATACGCGAAAGGGCGGGATTCGCATTCGTATGGAGCAGACCTATCGTGACAGTGGGGTCCGGACCATCGTGCTGCGCGGCGGCGATTTCATCGATACCCAGCAGTCGGGGAATTGGTTCGAAAGCTACATTGCGCCCAAGGCGTCGCAGGGCAAGCTGACCTATCCCGGCCCGCGGGACTGCGTACATGCCTGGGCGTTTTTGCCGGACATGGCGCGGGCCATGGTGGGCCTTGCGGAGAAACGGGATCAGTTCAGCCCGTTCGAGGAATTCTCCTTTGAAGGATACGCGCTGACGGGCGATGCGCTGATCGCGCATGTTGAAAGAATTATGGGCAAACCGATGCGCGTGTCTCGATTGCCGTGGATCGGGGTTTGGGTGATGGGCCTCTGGTCTCCGTTGATGCGGGAAGTGTTCGAAATGAGATACCTGTGGCGCAGGCCACATGCGATCGATGGGTCCAAGCTGCATGCTGCGTTGCCGGAGTTCCAGGCGACCCCGGTTGAGAAGGCCCTTGCAGTGTATCTGACTGAAAGTACGTATCCGTATGTTTAGGGGCTTTTCACCACCTGAATTGCCGCAGGTGCACACACCCTTTCTTTTTTCCGATGCCGCGCCTAAGCTGCGGTGCAGCACGCGGCACCGGGGAGAACAGGCACGTGACAGACAAACCAGCACCACTGTTGATCAAGCGCTATGCCAGTCGGCGGCTCTACAACACCGAAACAAGCGACTACGTGACGCTTGAGGATATCTCTGGATTTATTCGGGACGGGCGTGAGGTTCAGATCGTGGACCTCAAGACCGGGGATGACCTGACCCGGCAGTATCTGCTGCAGATCATCGCCGAGCATGAGAGCCGGGGCGAGAGTGTCCTGCCGGTTGACGTGCTGAACGATTTGGTGCGCAGCTACATGGGCGGTGGGGCGTCCGTTGTGCCGCAATTCCTGCAAGCCTCCTTTGAAATGCTGCGCGATGGTCAGAGTAAGGTCATGGAGAACATGAACGCCATGAACCCGATGGCCAAGATGCCCGGTTTCGACTTGATGCAGGCGCAGCAGGAAGCATTCATGAAGGCTATGACAGGTGGGTTGGGCACTGGCTGGGGCGCGTCCGGACCTGCACCTGAAGCCGAGGACAAGGATGGTGGCGAAGACCTTGACGCCATCAAGAAACAACTGGCCGAGTTGCAGGACAAACTGTCGAAGCTGTCCTGACACCCGAAGGCACTGATCGCCTCGAAGCGTCAGTGCCTTCTACGGCTCACTCAGGTGAGCGGTTGGGCGTTGTCAACATGTCCCGCGCCGAAACAGTGACGTTACGCTGGCGTCAGCCCCAAGCCGGACAGGGCGCGAATATGGGTGATGATATCCTCCACCCCCTTGCCATGGCGTAGCGCGGCAAAGACGAAAGGCCGCGCGCCCCGCATCCGCTTTGCATCCCGTTCCATAACCTCAAGCGAGGCCCCCACATGGGGTGCAAGATCCGTCTTGTTGATGATCAACAGGTCGGATTTGGTGATCGCAGGCCCGCCTTTGCGTGGGATTTCCTCGCCCGCTGCAGTGTCGATGACATAGAGCGTGATGTCGGCCAGCTCTGGCGAGAAGGTGGCCGAGAGGTTGTCGCCGCCGCTTTCGATCAGGATCGCTTCGACGTCCGGGTGTCGGTCCCGCATCTCCGCCACAGCAGCAAGGTTGATCGATGCATCCTCGCGGATGGCCGTGTGCGGACAGCCTCCTGTCTCAACGCCGATGATCCGGTCTTGTGGCAGGATTTGGCGACGCATCAGTTCCTCGGCATCTTCCTGTGTGTAGATGTCATTGGTGATCACACCAATGGAATGCTGGTCCTTGAGGGCGGCGGCAAGGGCGGCGGTCAGCGTTGTCTTGCCCGCGCCCACGGGACCGCCGATGCCAATGCGAAGGGGGCCGTTGAGTTGTGTCATGTGCGAAAGATCCGAGGCTGGAGGGTTTCGTGGCGCATGGCCGCGATGTCGGCGGCGAAGCTGGTGGAGGAGATCGCGTCAAGCGGCGTCACTTGCGCGTCTCTTGCGGTGGCAGCGATGGTGGGGGCAAGGGCTGCCAGCACCCGCTGGCCGTCAGTTTGGCCGAGGGGCAGGGCGCGTTGGGTGACCGAAACGAGGTTCGACACGAAGGCGTGCAGATAAAGCGGCAGGGCATCGGCCAGCGGAATGTCCATGGCGTGGGCAGCAGTGCCGACGGCAACGGGATAAGTGAGGCCCGTGATCTTGATCCCCCAGACGGTGCGGGCGGTGTCACAGAAAGCCGCGCCCTGCAGGTCGGTTTCCTTGAGCCGTTCTGCACTGGCGGCAAAAGCGCGGGCCGTTGCATCGACATGTGCCGGTGTGTCCGCGTCATAAGCTGCGGACAGCAGGATCGCATCCGCACGGCCAGAGCCATGGGTGAGCAGCGCCTCCAGCCAGTCTTGCAGCGTTTCGGCGTCCGTGACCGTCTCATCCGCGATGACCTGTTCCAACCCATGCGAATAAGCAAACGCGCCCACTGGGAAGGCGGGCGACAGCCATTGCATGAGTGTCAGCGCGTGGCTCATGTGTGGCTGTGTGAATGATCGTGCCCGTGGGTGCGCCCGTGGCCATAGGCACCGCCCTCGGGGGTGAACGGTTCCACCACTTCGCGTGTGGTTGCCCCGATTTTGGCCAACATGTCGGCCATGACGTGATCGCGCTGGATCAGCAGGCGATCCGCTTCGATCTGGCAAGGGGTGTGGCGATTGCCGATGTGCCACGCGATACGGTGCAGGTTTTCGCCGGTGACTTCCAGAAGGGGCTCAGGGGCGGCCTCGATCATGATCTCGGATTTGTCCGTGGCGATGAGCGCACCGCCATGGTCGAGCGATGTGGTCTGGGGCAGGTCAACCAAGAGCTGAGCACCGGAGGCAAGTGTCAGGACTTTGCGCCGCAGAAAGCGGTCTTCGTAGGTGAGCGACACGTGGTCGCTCACCTGACCGTGAGTGTGACTGTGGTAGTGTTGGGCTGTCAGCATGGGGTGACCCCCGCGCTTACGACCAATCCCCGTTGATCATGATCTGATGCGCCGCATCGCGTCGCTTTATTCCGCGGGCTTTCAGTTCCGCGTCCGTCAGGGCGTAAACCGCTTGCGTCTGTGCCAGCGCGCCATGCGGTAGGCTGATGGAACTGATGAAGGCAGCGAGCCGCTGAAAGAGGGTCATGGGACACCTGTTTTGCTTCTCCTTCTGGCATGTAGGCGATGTTTTGCTGCGCGGTCAGATGCGCGCACGCATAGCCGCATTTCGTGAGGCGCATGATTTCAGATTTCTTCAGCGTGGTGAGGGTAGCCCCCGGCCGCGGGTAGCGGAGTAGCCCCCGCCCACGGGGGCGGTCGGGGGCTGCCCGGCTTGAGGCCGGGCGTGACGGATAAGGGCTGGTTCGCCTCAAAACAAGAAATACCGCTGCGCCATCGGCAAAACTTCTGCCGGTTGACAGGTTAGCAATTCGCCATCCGCCCGCACCTCGTAAGTCTCAGGATGTACCTCGACATGCGGTGTTGCATCGTTCAGCTTGAGGTCCTTCTTACCGATATTGCGTGTGTTCTGGACAGCAATAGTGTCCTTCGCCAAACCCAGCGAAGCGCCAATCCCTTCGGCTTGCGCGGCGGCGGACACGAACGTAACGGCGGAGCGTTCGACCGACCGGCCATAGGCCCCGAACATGGGTCGGGTATAGACCGGCTGCGGCGTCGGGATGGATGCGTTCGGATCCCCCATCTGGGCGCATGCGATGGTGCCGCCCAGCAGCACCATCTCGGGCTTCACCCCGAAGAACGCGGTGTTCCACAGGCACAAGTCCGCGCGTTTGCCGACTTCGATCGACCCGATCTCGTGGCTGATCCCGTGCGCAATCGCCGGGTTGATCGTGTATTTGGCGATATAGCGACGTACGCGCATGTTGTCGTTGTCGCCGGTTTCTTCGGGCAGCGGCCCGCGCTGTTTCTTCATCTTGTCAGCCGTTTGCCAGGTGCGGATCAGCACCTCGCCCACGCGGCCCATGGCTTGACTGTCGGATGCGATGATCGAGAACGCGCCCATGTCGTGCAGAATGTCTTCGGCGGCGATGGTCTCGCGCCGGATGCGGCTTTCGGCAAAGGCCACATCCTCGGGGATCGACTTGTCGAGGTGGTGGCAGACCATGAGCATATCGAGATGCTCTTCGAGCGTGTTCACTGTGAAGGGGCGCGTGGGGTTGGTGGAGGAGGGGAGCACGTGTTCTTCCCCGCAGATCTTGATGATGTCCGGCGCGTGCCCGCCGCCCGCACCTTCGGTGTGGAAGGCGTGGATCGTGCGGCCCTTCATGGCGGCGACGGTGTTTTCGACAAAGCCGCTTTCGTTCAGTGTATCGGTATGGATCATCACCTGTACGTCCATGTCGTCTGCGACTGACAGGCAGCAGTCGATGGCGCCAGGGGTGGTGCCCCAATCCTCGTGTAGTTTCATCGCACAGGCGCCTGCCTTGACCTGTTCTTCCAAGGCGGCGGGGAGGGAGGCGTTGCCTTTGCCCGCAAATGCGAGGTTCATGGGGAAGGCATCAGCGGCCTGCAACATACGGCCCAGATGCCAAGGGCCCGGTGTGACCGTGGTAGCAAGTGTACCGTGCGCTGGGCCGGTGCCGCCGCCCAGCATGGTGGTGAGGCCGGAATGCAGCGCATCCTCGATCTGTTGCGGGCAAATGAAGTGGATGTGGCTGTCAAAGCCCCCGGCCGTCAGGATCTTGCCCTCGCCCGCGATGGCCTCCGTTCCCGGCCCGATAATGATGTTGACGCCCGGCTGCGTGTCGGGATTGCCCGCCTTGCCCACGGCAGCGATGCGCCCGTCCTTCAAGCCCACATCGGCCTTATAGATGCCTGTCCAGTCCACAATCAGCGCGTTGGTGATGACGGTATCGACAGCGCCGTCCGCCCGTGTGACTTGAGACTGCCCCATCCCGTCACGGATGACCTTGCCACCGCCAAACTTGACCTCTTCGCCATAGAGCATGGCGTTGTCACCGCTGCCGCCGGTGGAGGCTTGGCCCGCTGCCTCGGCGGTCAGGTCACGCTCAACCTCAATGATCAGGTCCGTGTCGGCAAGCCGCACCTTGTCGCCCGTGGTGGGGCCGAACATGGCGGCGTAGTCGCGGCGGGAGATGGATGTGGGCATGTGTCAACCTTTTGCTGCGTTCAGAAATGCCCGTGCATTGCAGATCCATAAGTATCTGAAAGTCATTGGCTTTCTCGGATTTTGGTAGGGAAAGTGCCGTGCATTGCTCGCCAATACTCGCACCTGTTCAATGACACCATCGCCAATTGAAAAAAGGAAAATACCCTATGTCGAGCATTGAATTTTGGTTGCAGGCCATCGCCTACACGATTTTCTTTACCGTCATCATCGCAAAATACCGTGGTTGGTTTTGAGGTTTGCACCCGGGCCGCGCAGCGGACCGGATCACGCCCGACCCGCCCCCTAGGGCGGGCGTGATACGCCCACCCTCGGGCCGGGCGTGATCCTCTGTTCGGTGTGTGACAGATCATGCTTGGAAAACCTCATCCACCGGCACCTGCATCGCTGTCACCAACCCGTTGGTCTGCATCGCAATGCCAATTACACTCATCAACTCGCCATGCTGGGCCAGCGTCATCCCTTTCGCATTCGCCGCCGCGGTATGGGAGTGGATGCAGTAATCACACCCGTTCGCCACGGACACGGCGATATAGAGCATCTCCTTGACCAGCGGATCGAGTTCCCCCGGACCCATCACCTCTTTCAACCGCGCCCAAGTGGACGCCAGCAGCGCCGGATCATTCGCCAGCGCCCGCCAGAAATTGTTGATGAAATCGGTCCCACGGGTTGCGCGGATGTCATCGAAGACGGCCAGCACCTCGGCGCTGGCCTCCTCGTCCGATATGAGAGGAAGGGTTGCCATCAGACCATCGCAAAGATGCGGGCCGGACCGCCGGTGCCGCCAACATGGTTGGGCGCACCCACCACAAGCGTCGCCCCAGCGGCAGGCACATTGTCCAGCCCGGCCAGATTCTCGATCCCGTAGCGGCCTGACGGCAACCACGCGTAGTGAGTTGCGAAATCAGGAGACGGCCCATGGTCGAGCGACAGCGTGTCCACAGCCATGGCCACCGCCGTGGTTTCCTCGAGCAGCATTTGCGTGGCCTCGATATGGAAGCCGGGGAAGTGTTTGACGTCGTCCGCGTCGTTCCCAACATAGGCTGCCGCATCGCCGGACTTGGCCGCCCAGCCGGAATGCATGGCGATGCACGCCTTGTCCGGGATGTCGCCGTTGGCCGCGATCCATGCCTTCAGGTCATCGGGTGTCACCTGCGCATCGGCATCCTCAGCCGCTTTGGCCGCAATGTCGACAACACACAGAGGGATGACCAGATCACTCACCGGTATCTCGTCCACCGAAGTACCATCTGCGGAAAAGTGCAACGGCGCGTCGATATGGGTCGCCGTGTGCTCGTTGATGGCCAGGTTCATCAGGTTGAATCCGTGTTCCGCAAAGTTGAATTGCTGTTCCATCGAGATGCCGGGCACGCCAAAGAAGGTGGGAAAGTCCGGGCTTAGTTTGTGGGACATATCGACCACGCCGCCGTGGCCTGCCGCCATGGCTGCGGGCGCTGCCGCCATGCCCACCGTCGCTGCTGCACCGACCGCAGCACTGGTCTTGAAAAAATCCCGGCGCGAAAGCATCCGCTTTTTCACCGCATTCATCACGCATACATCACACATCGTCTTTTCCTTCCTAAGGGTTTGCCCTGCTCAAAGGTCGCCCATCACCTGCTGGTTAAACCCGTATACCTTGCGCGCACCGCCGATCGGGATCAACTGTACGTCACGGGCCTGTCCCGGCTCGAACCGCACTGCGGTGCCCGCCGCGATATCCAGGCGCATGCCGCGTGCGGCCTCGCGGTCAAACTCCAGCGCGCTGTTGGCCTCGCCAAAGTGGTAGTGGCTGCCGACTTGCACAGGACGGTCGCCTGTGTTCGCCACATGCAGCGTGATGGCCTGTGCACCGGTGTTCAGTTCGATATTCCCGTCTGCCGTGATGATTTCGCCGGGGATCATTTGCGCCTCCATGCCGCTAGTGCCGCCCCGGCGATCAGCGCGAGGCCCAGGGCAACGATCCATGGCTCTGATCCATGCGGGTGCGCGTGGGCGCCTGAGTGCGCGAGGGCTGGGGTGGCCATGGGCAGCAGTGCGGCGAGGGGGGCAAGCAGTGTCTTCATGGATTTTCCTTCGGGGATTGTCAGCGGATGGGATTATGGACGGTGACCAGTTTCGTGCCGTCGGGAAAGGTCGCCTCGACCTGCACGTCGTGGATCATCTCCGGCACGCCTTCCATGCACTGGTCGCGGGTAATGACCTGCGCGCCGGCTTCCATCATGTCGGCCACGCTGCGTCCGTCGCGTGCACCTTCCACCACCGCATCGGTGATCAACGCGATGGCCTCCGGGTGGTTCAGCTTGACGCCGCGTGCCAACCGCTTGCGCGCGACCTCGGCGGCCATGGCGACCAGCAGCTTGTCCTTTTCGCGGGGGGTGAGTTGCATGGGCTAAAGTCTCCAGCAGATGGGCAGGTGACCACCGGTGAGGTGGTCCAGAATGGGCAGAAGCGTCTTGCGCAGGTGGTAGCCCGAGGGGGCGAGCGTGCGCAGAACAAGGGTGTCATCCGTCAGCAGGCTGGCCCCACCGGTGTCGGGCAAAAGGGCACGGATGGGGGCCAGATGTGCTTCGGCGTCTGGTGCGATGTAGGTCAGGCTGACCATGGCCGTGGCCCTGCCGCCGATGGCGGCGCGCGACATCTGCGCCGTCATATCGCCCGACAGCGTCCACGCATCCAGCACCAAAGGCGCACCGTCGCGGGTAATGGATACACGGTCCGCAAAATGGCCATGCACCGTGTCTTCGCCCATGGCGATGCGGCCGACGCACATCGGCTCAACGATCAAGGCACGGGCGGTTGGGGCAAGATTGCAGGACAGCCGTCGGGTCATGGCGCAGCCGTCAAAGATCAGCGTTTCCTGCGGCAACCACCAAAGCGTTGCATCGTCTTCGGCGGTAAGGCGGGTCTCGACCCGCCCGACCTCGCCCGGTTGCGCGCGGTAGGCGCGTTCGCAGGCCTGCGTGGTCATCGTAAGATGCGTGCCGGCCCCGGCAGTGGCTGCGTAGTCAAACCTGTCCCCGCCCGTCACACCACCGGAGGTGTTCAACAGCACCGCCGTCAAACCGCGGGTGGCGCGCGGAAAGACCACCTTGGCCGCGCCTTTCTGGTACAGTCCGTCAATGACCGTTTGCCCTCCCACCGGCTTGGTCGATAGGCGCACTGACCCGATGGCGCGTGGTTGCGCGCAGGTTGTGGCAGCAGTCAGGGGCAGGTGGGCAGTCATTCGGTTTCGTGGTCGTTCATACCCTTCGATATGACCACTGCGAAACGTGTTCGGCCAGCCTCTGACCCCGGCCTGCGTTCTATTCCTGTGCGGATCGCCTATTTTTCGGGCAGTTTTCGCAGCAGGTAGGTATCCATGATCCAGCCATGGGCCGCGCGGGCCGTGGCGCGGCGCTCCACAATGCGATCCGAGGCATCGGCCAATCGCCCATGATCAAGGATCTGTTCCGGCATGCCCAGGTAGGCCCCCCACCAGATATCATAGGCGTCGCCGTCGAGGGTCTGGAAGGTGCAATCGCCATCCAGCATCACCACCAGCGTTTCGCACCCGTCAGGCCAGCCATGGTCGCGCAGACGCCGCCCGGTCGAGATCGTGACAGGCGCGTTCAGGGTATTAAGCGGAATGGCATGAGCCGCTGTCAGGGCCTGTATCGATGTGATCCCGGCCACCACACGGACCTCCGGCAATGGGTCCAATCGGGCAGCGATGCGCAGGGTGCTGTCATAAAGCGAAGGGTCACCCCAGACCAGCAGCGCGACCTTCCGGGCGGCGGGATATTGCGCCATAGTGGCGGTCCAAAGCGCTGCAATCTCATCATGCCAAGCGTCGACGCGGGCGATGTAGGGTAGGCTGTCATCCCGAACAGGCATGTCAAAGAGAGCGATAGGCGCGTCATCGCGCAGATCGGCAATGATCTGTGTCCGCAGATCGGCCAGATCGGATTTGCCGTCCCCCTTGTGCGGAATTAAAAACAGATCGGCCTCGGCCATCACGCGCCGGGCCTCTCCCGTCAGGTGATCGGGATTTCCGGTGCCGATGCCAATCAAGAAAAGCTGGGTCATGGTGTAAAAAGGGCCGCGCGGTGGCGGCCCCTTCCTTATTCCTATGTTGCGGGATCAAGCCGCGTCATGCAGTCGGTTGGTGAAGATGCCACTGCCTTGCGTGCCGCGCAGCGCCTTGGCGCCCGCCAGAACGGCTAGATCGGCGATGGGCTCGATCAGGATGACCAGCAGATAGGCACCACCGAAGGCCAGTACAGATTGGATGTTCTCGGCACCGACGCCTTGGCCGTAGATCGCCCAGAACGCGACCCAGGCCACAACACCACCTTGGTACACGGCGGACATCTTCAGCACTTGGGCATAGTCGAGATCCACATAGGCCGTGGCGTTCGGTACAATGCGCTTGGCCAGCGCGTGTACAGCGAACAGCGGGAACAGCAGGGTGGTCATGTTGACAAAGAACATGGGCATGTCGGACGGGGCAAAGAACGTGCCCTGCATCAGCAGGCCGAACACGAGGCCGAAGGCAGCGGCGGCAGGGCCGAGCAGCAGGAACAGGGTTGTGCCAAGGATGAAATGCACCTCAGAGACGCCAACAGCGAAATGCGGCAGCACTTCGAAGAACACGAACGTGCCCACGGTCGCCATTACGGCGCGCAAAATGAAGGACGGCACGCTGTGCTGTTTCAGGTCCTCGGCGGCCAGTTTGAAGGAATAGCCCGCGGCAGCTGCGGCAGTGCCGTAGGCCAGTGCCATTTTCGCGCCATCCACGACGCCCGGTTCGATATGCATCTCTCTGTCTCCTCGCCACCAACCCCGGCGGCATTATGGCCGGTGACCCGGCAAGTTTCATTTGTCGATGGCAGGTCTCCTGACTGCCGGGTCGCTGCGGGGCCGGACCTTCCCAACCCCATCTTGGGGCCAGTGGTTCATGCCGGGCCGCTCGCCGGTCACAGTTGCGGGGGCAGTCCGGGACTTTCACCCGGTTCCCTTTTCAGACCCCTTTCGGGGCCACCATCGTCAATCCACGTTTACAATGATTCCCCAGCGGGACAAGTCCGGAAGCGGCATTTGACGACGCGGAAAGGGCGCGCTCAGCTTTCCGCAAGCGCGCCGTACAGGATCAGGGCAGGGGCATCACTAACACCCCGGCCCAGTTCCTCGGCCAGTTCCGAAACCGTTGTGCGGTGCAGCTTCTGCGCGTCGGTGGACACACCCTCGGCCAGAAGCGCGGGTGTATCAGCGGGCAGCCCAGCCTGCATCAACATCTCCGCAAAATTGGGAAAGGTGCGCTGACCCATGAACACAACCGTTGTGGCCTGCGCGTCGGCAAGGGCCGCCATGTTCAGGTCCTCGGGCAAGGCGCCGCGCACATCGTGGCCGGTGACAAATTGAACTCTACGCGCTGTCAGCCGCCGGGTCAGCGGAATGCCTGCTGCCGCCGCAGCCGCACAGGCTGACGGCACACCGGGAATGATCTCGAATGGGATGCCTGCGGCCTTCAGAGCCTCTGTTTCTTCTTCCAACCGCCCGAACGTGCCGCCATCGCCGGATTTCAGCCGGACGATGCGCTGCCCCTCGGTCGCATAATCAACAAGCAACTGGCTGACATGGTGCTGCTTGGGCGATGGGCGTCCGGCCCGTTTGCCCACACCCACAAGGTCTGCACCGCTGCGCGCATGGCCGAGGATGGGACCCGCACTCAGGTCATCGAACAGCACAGCATCCGCGCGCTTCAGCCGATCCACGGCCTTGAGCGTCAAAAGCTCGGGGTCGCCGGGACCGGATCCCACAAAGCTGACAAACCCGGTCATGCCGTTTCCCCGGTGATCAGGTGAAAGAACGTGCCGGTGACATGGCCACGCCGCGACCCGGTCTCAGGCACCGGGTTGCCGTCCGCATCAGACACTTGGGCCAAGGGCTCATCGGGTTCGTCAAGGATTGTTGTATAGTGAAACTCGTGCCCGCGCAGCGCTGCACCGGCGGCAAAGCCAGGCATGGGCGCGTCCAGCACCGCGCGGCGGTAGCCCAAGTGGAACTTCCGCTTTTCAAAGCTGGTTTCAAGGCCAAACAGACCTGCCATCTCGTGCCGCGTGCCGTCCTTGTCGGTCAGACCGGCACCCAGAACCATATAACCACCACACTCACCGTGAACCGGCTTGGTCTTGGCGTGCTTGCACAATCCTGAAAGGAACGTGTGGGCCGCCGCCAGTGTGCCACCATGCAATTCGGGGTATCCGCCGGGCAACCAGACCAGATCGGCATCTGGCACGGGTGCTTCATCGGCCAGCGGAGAGAAGGGCAGCACTTCGGCCCCCGCTGCGCGCCACCCTTCCAGCAGATGCGGGTAGGTAAAGGAAAACGCGGCATCGCGAGCCAATGCGATCCGTTGCGCGGGTGGTGTTGGCAGCGGATGCGTATCAAGGGCCGGACCGGCTTGCGCCACGGCCTTGATCGCATCAAGGTCCACGTTCTCGCGCAGGAAGTCGGCGTATCCAACGATCGCTGCTTCAAGATCGGGATGCTCAACTGCTTGGATCAGCCCAAGGTGGCGTTCGGGCAGCTTCAGATCGCCGCGCCGGGGCAGACAGCCCAGCACCTTCACCCCTGCGCGTTCCATTCCCAACCGGGTCAGCCGTTCGTGCCGGGGACTGGCGACCCGGTTCAGGATCACACCGGCAAAAGGCAGGTCTGGGTTGTAGCTTTTGAACCCCAGCGCTGTGGCCGCCGCCGATTGTGCCTGTCCGCCCACGTCGATGACCAGAATGACGGGCCAGCCCATGGCAAGTGCGGTTTCCGCGCTGGACCCAAAGCCCGACTGACCGCGTGTGGCTACACCGTCGAACAGGCCCATGGATCCTTCGGCCACGCAGATATCGGCCCCCTGCGATTGCGCGGCAACGCCCCCAAGCAAATTGTTGTCCATCGCCCATGTATCGAAGTTGAACGAGGCGCGCCCGGCAGCGGCAAGATGGAATGCCGGATCGATGTAGTCCGGCCCGCTCTTGTAGGGCTGCACGACCATGCCATCATCCCGCAGGGCCCGCAGCAGGCCCAGCATCACCGTCGTCTTGCCCGTGCCTGACGCGGGGGCTGAGATCATAAGGCCCTTAGTCATCGCCATGACTCCAGCTGGCCCATGGACTGTCCGCGCTTTGCGGGCGGTAGCGGCGGTCGTAGTCCGTTGAATACAAACAACTTTCGTCGAAGCCTTCTGCCCCGATGGCATGGCCCACAAGGATCAGCGCAGTGCGGCTGATGCCGTCGTTCATGGCATCCTTCATAGTCGATAAAGTGGCATGGATGATCTGCTCGTCCGGCCAGCTTGCCCGGTAGACGACTGCGACGGGGCAGTTCGCGCCATACGCTGGCGTCAAGTCTGCAATGACTTGATCCAAATTCCCTATGCTCAGATGGATAGCCAACGTCGCGCCCGTGGCTGCAAAGTTTGTCAGCGTTTCGCCCTGCGGCATGGATGTGGCGCGTCCCGGTGTGCGGGTCAGAACAACGGATTGGGCCACGCCGGGCAGGGTCAGTTCGGCACCCAACGCCGCCGCTGCGGCAGAGAAAGAGGGCACGCCTGGCGTCACCGTGAACGGGATACCCGCCGCCTTGATCCGCCTCAATTGCTCGCCCATCGCCGACCAGACCGACAGGTCGCCCGAATGCAGCCGCGCAATGTCATGGCCCGCAGCGTGGGCAGTCTCGATTTCGGCCATGATGGTGTCGAGGTCCATGGAGGCCGTGTTCACGATCTTTGCGCCTTCGGGGCAGTGGTTTAGGATCGCTTCGGGCACCAGCGATCCTGCGTAGAGGCACACCGGGCAGGACGCGATCAGGTCGCGTCCTCGCAGTGTCAGCAGGTCGGGCGCGCCGGGGCCTGCGCCGATGAAATGTACGGTCATGTGTCTGGTCCTTCGGCTATGGCACAGGTGGCCATGCGATCTTGGGATATGGTGCGGGTGCTGATCAACCGCGCGCCGGGGCCTGCGGCGGCAAGGGCGGTGGCCTCGGCCACGCTGGGCGTACCTTTCTCGGCGCTGCTGCGAACCGACTGGGTGCGCGTTGTCTGGCCCGCGGCCTGGTGTTGGGTGACTGCGATGACGGTCAGGTTCATAGATTTCGCAAATGCGGTCAGGCTGTCCGCCTTTTCTGCCATAGTCGCCAGCGCATCGGGGGCATCCGCATGTTGTGCCAACGCGTCGGCAAAGCTGTCTTTGGTCGCCTGTGTGCTGAACCCGAATCCTGCAACAATCATCGGTCGAGGCTCCATTGCACAACCGGATAGGCAGATGCCCAGCCCCGTTTCGGGCCCAAAGGTGCGGCGTGACTGAGCGCGATGCGCATCAGTTCGCCACCGTGGTTTGCCTGTGCCGTGCTGAGCAGGGCTTCGCCTTCGAGTGTAACAGCGTTGACCACAATGCGGGCCGGGGTGGCCAGGGCAGCATCGAGGACGGGCTGGGACAGACCGCCGCCGATGAAGACTGCCTGCGGTTCCTTCAGGCCCGCGAGCGCGTCGGGGGCCGCGCCCTCAATCACCGTCAGCCGGTGATCGAGACCAAGGTCCAGTGCGTTCTGTGCAATCCGCGCGGCGCGATCGGCGCGTGGTTCTACCGTGGTGGCCGTGGTCGAGGGATGGGCCAACAACCACTCCAGCGCGATCGAACCCGAGCCACCGCCGATGTCCCAAAGATGCTCGCCGGGTTTCGGGGCCAATGTGGACAGGGTAATGGCGCGGACGGGGCGCTTGGTGATTTGCCCGTCGCTTTGGAACGTGTCGTCGGCCTGGCCTGATGCGGAGGTCAGGGCAGGTCCATCGCCCGCCACTTCGACTGCAGCGCAGAGCGGGTGTTCGAATGTGCCGGTGATCGTGTCGGCGCGGTGTTGCGTAAGGCGGTCCTGTGGCCCGCCCAAATGCTCCATCACATGCAGAATACTGTCGCCAAAGCCTTGAGTGTCCAGGTAGTTGCCAAGCGCTGGCACGGCATCTCCATCGCGCAGCGTCACGATCAGGCGTGCGCGCCGGGCGAGATGTGGTCGCATCCGGGCCATCGGCGCGGCATGCAGGCCGAGACACGCGGTGTTCTCCAACGGCCAGCCGAGCCGTGCAGCAGCGAGGGAAAAGCAGGAGGGGCCGGGCAGGGCGATCCATTCGTCAGGGCCAAAGCTGCGCGCGATCACGGAGCCTGCGCCGAACCAGAACGGATCGCCCGAGGCCAGCACTGCAACCCTCTGTCCCCGCAGGGATGCAAGGATTGCAATGCCGTCGGCGAAGGGGACGGGCCATGGGATGAGATCTGTCCCCGCGGGGACACTTGTGCTTAAGGGGTTGTTAACCACGAGATCCAGATGGCGTTGCGGCCCCATGATGACCTCAGCCGCCGCCAGAGCGGCTTGACTTGCGGCGCTGAGACCGGCAACCCCGTCCTCGCCTATGCCGATGATGGTCAACCAAGGGTCAGACATGCGCGCCAACCTCCTGATCCTTGCCGGTACGACCGAAGCCACCGCCTTTGCCAACGCTGCCGCAAAAGCGGGGCTGGCCGGTATGGTCAGCTTTGCGGGCCGTGTCGAGAGGCCCAAGCGCCAACCTTTGCCCCAGCGTATCGGCGGATTTGGCGGGGTCGACGGATTGGTTGCGCACATGCGCGATGAACAGATCACCCATGTGATTGATGCGACCCACCCCTTTGCCGCGCAGATGAGTCGGAATGCGGTGGAGGCTTGCGCTAAGGCTGACGTTCCGCTGATCGCACTGACCCGCAAGCCGTGGAGTGCGCAGGCCGGAGATGCCTGGACCCGTGTGCCTGACATTCCGGGTGCTGTGGCCGCCCTGGACCAACCCGCCGTCCGCGTCATGCTGGCCGTCGGTCGGATGCATCTGGCAGAGTTCGCGCCGAATCCGCAGCATTTCTATCTTCTGCGTCTGGTCGATCCACCCAAAGACCTGCCGCCCTTTCCCGATCACCATGCGCTGGTGTCGCGCGGGCCGTTTACCGAAACTGACGACCTTGCACTGATGCAAGAGCATCGCATTGATCTGGTTGTGTCCAAGAATGCTGGTGGTTCCGGTGCCTATGCCAAGATCGCCGCCGCCCGCAGTCTTGGTTTGCCGGTGATCATGATCGACCGACCGGCTGTGCCGGACCGGCATGAGGCGCATTCCGTGGCGCAAGTGATGGATTGGCTGCGTCATTCGGGCGTCGACCTTGGGGTGTAGACAATTGGTGCGCCGTCGCGGGGGATGATCCGGGTGCGGGACGAGCCGACGATGACCATCGTGCGCATGTCCGCCATGTCGGGCGTGGTTTGAGACAGGGGCACGATTTTTATTTCTTCATCGGACTGGGTGACGTTGCGGGCGAAGATCACCGGACGGTCATCGCCACATGCCTCTTTTAACACGTCGAGCGTGCGTACGAACCCTTCCGGTCGGGATTTGGACCGGGGATTGTAGAAGGCCATGGCAAAGTCGCCTTCGGCAGCGAGGCGCAGGCGCTTTTCGATCAAGCTCCATGGTTTGAGGTTGTCAGACAGATTGATCGCGCAGAAGTCGTGGCCCAGCGGCGCGCCGCAGCGGGCGGAGGCCGCGAGCATGGCGGTGATGCCAGGGAGCACCGAGATGTCGAGATTGCGCCAATCTTCGGGCCCATCCTCGACCGCTTCAAACACGGCAGCGGCCATGGCGAAAACGCCGGGATCACCTGAAGAGACGACAACGACGTTCTTGCCTTCGCTCGCCATTTCAAGCGCGTGGCGCGAGCGGTCGATTTCGACGCGGTTGTCAGTGGCATGTAGGGTGAGGCCGGGCCGTTCCGCGACACGCGCAACATACGGGATGTAGCCCACCACATCTGTAGCCTTGGCCAGCACATCCGTGACTTCGGGCGTGATCAGGGCGTCATCCCCCGGCCCAAGGCCCGCGATGCGCACCCAGCCTGTCATGGCCGGCGGCCCTGTCCGTGCACAACGATGATCGAGAAGTAAGGGGCCACTTTCCCCTCGGCCTCGCACAGTTTTTGAACGTTTTGCTTGGGCATGGCGGCGTACTCGATGAGGTAGGCATCTTCGTATTTGCCAGCACGGCGCAGAGCGGTACAGACCTTGTCGATATTGCGCCCGATCTTCATCACCACCAGGGCATCGGCCTGTTCCATGCCAGATACAAGAGTGTCTTCGTCCAGCGTACCCATCAGCACCGTCAGGATGTCGTCGCCCCACGTGATCGGCGCACCGGTGGCCGTCCAAGCGCCGGACATGCCGGTGATGGCGGGCACGACCTGCACTGGCACATGTGGTTCGAGCCGCGTGTAGAGGTGCATGAAGGAGCCGTAGAAGAACGGGTCACCTTCGCACAGAACGACCACATCCTCGCCTTGTTCGGCGAGTTGGCGCAGGTGGGCGGTACAGTCTGCGTAGAATGCGCTGAGGATTTCGTTGTAGCGTGGGTCGTTCAGCGGGATTTCGGTGGTGACCGGGTATTCCATGGGGAACTCGACGGCATGGTTGGCGAGCATGCCGTTCACGATGGTGCGTGCCTGACCCGGACGGCCTGCCTTGCGGAAGAATGCCACGTGTTGGGCGTTTCGCACCAGCCGGTCCGCGCGGACGCTGAGCAGGTCCTGCGCGCCGGGGCCAAGGCCCACGCCGTGCACGGTTCCGGGGGCGGCGGCCATTATTCTTTCCGACTCGCGATGGCATTGACGGCGGCGACGGTGATGGCACTGCCGCCCAGCCGTCCCTGCACGATGCAACAGGGAACGGGTTGATCGGCCCAGAGGGCATCTTTGGATTCCACCGCGCCGACAAAGCCCACGGGGCAGCCAATGATGGCGGCGGGGCGCGGGCAGTTGGGGTCTTCGAGCATGTTCAGCAGATGAAACAGCGCAGTGGGGGCGTTGCCAATGGCGACAACTGCGCCTGCCAGATGGGGGCGCCAAAGCTCGAGGGCGGCGGCGGAACGGGTGTTGCTCATTTCTGCGGCCAGTTCGCGGACGCCGTCATTGTGCAGTGTGCAGATCACCTTGTTGTCAGCGGGCAGGCGCGGGCGTGTGATCCCTTCGCTGACCATGCGCGCGTCACAAAGGATCGGTGCGCCGTTTTCCAATGCCGCGCGGGCGGCAGGCACGAAACCGGGCGAAAAGCGGCAGTGCTGTTCGAGGCCAACCATGCCTGCGGCGTGGATCATGCGGACAGCGACCTGTTCCTCGTCCTTGTCGAAGTGGGCGAGGTCGGCTTCGGCCCGGATCGTGGCGAAGCTTTGCAGGTAAATGGCCGCGCCATTGGTTTCGTATTCGTAGGGCATATTAGCTCGCCGTGGTCAGGAGGTCATTTGGCGTGAGGCCGCGTTGGCGGGGGGCATCCCATGGATGGCCGTTCTCTACAAGGTCGAACGCGCCGTCGCGACCTACGAGCGTAGTGGTGGCGGGGCGCGGGTGGGCGCAGCCTTTTGAGCAGCCCGAGATGTGGAGTGTTCCGCTGTGATGCGGCGCGAGTTGTCGGGCAAGGGCGCGTGTATCGACTGTCGCGGCACTGCAGGCGGGCGCGCCGGGGCAGGCGTGGATGCGCAGGAGCGGATCGGTGCGGCTGGTGACAAATCCGTGCGTATCGCAGGGCTGTGCGTCTTCCAACAGGAAGGTGCGCCAGGGGGTGACGCGAAGGGCGGTCGCTTGGCTGTCCTGGATTAGTCTGGTCATGGCACGCGCGTCGATGCTGCCAAAAGGCGCGCCATAGACAAATCCGCCGGTTACCGCGCCGGGGGTGATGGAAGCCGTGGCGGGCGATGGTTTAGTATCCTGCCACGTGTCTGGAAACGTTCTGGTTTTCAGATGCTTGGACATCCGGCCCGCGGCGACGCCGTCGGATGCGACGAACCATTTTGCCAGTTCGATCAGCGCTGTCGGGGCGTTCTGCTCCGAGACGCGCTTGCCTTTGTGTGCACCGTCAGCGCGCAGGATGAGATCGCCTGTGTCCGCCCGTTCAAACCGGAAATCGGCGGACGTGTCGGACAGAACGGGGCCCGTTCCCGCATCGATGGCAACGCCCATCTTGGGAGGTAAGTCGGGCAGGTCGGGCAGGGCTTTGAGCAAGGCCGCGTGCAAACGCGTGGTAAGGTCGCCCGCTTGCCACATGGGCGTGACGATGATGTTGCGCCGGGATTCGTCTTCGGCCGTGGCATCGAGCAGGTCGAGCTGTTGGAGGGCTGTCAGGACATTGCCGTGCTGGTCTTCCGCAATGCCGCGCATCTGCAAGTTGGCGCGGCTGGTAAGGTCGATGATGCCGTTTCCATGGCTTAGCGACAGGGCGCAGAGGCCGAGGATCTGATCATGGGTAAGGCGTGCCAGACGCGGGCGGATACGCATGATCAGGCCGTCACCGGACATCATCGGGCGCCATGCGCCTGGGCACCAGCCTTTGACGGTCATTGTGCTGCCTCGAGCGCAGCGCGGATCGAGTTGCGGCGGGTGTGCCAGAGGCCTGCGGCGTCGAGTGCTGCGAACTGGTCCTGCATCGCCTGGTACGCGCCGGGGTTGGCGTCCTGGAGGAAGGCCGCCACCTCGGGGTCACCGAGGGTGGCGTCATGGTACGCGTCGAAGAGGTGGGGGCCGACGACCCCCGCGAGATTGGCAAAGGCGGCCATGTGGTCGAGCGTGGCGGCGATCTCTGCTCCGCCGCGGAAGCCGTGACGCATCATGCCGCGCAGCCACTGGGCCTGCGTCGCGCGGGCCTGAACGACGCGGGCGATTTCCTCGGGCAGGGTGCGCGCGCGGGGGCGGTCGGGTTGCGTCGTGTCGAGGTGGTAGAGGGCTGCCTTGCCTCCGGTCACCGCTTGGGCAGCAGCGAACCCGGCTTCATGCGCGGCGTAGTCCGAGGCCAGCAGGACATCTGTCTCTGGCAAGTCTTGCAGGTGGACAAAGCTGTCGGCTGCTGCGACGCGGGCACGGATGCCATCTTCGTCCTTCGTCGCGGTTGGGCCGTCAAGGGCATAGGCGCTGGCTGCGAGCCACGCCTGCCCCGCGGCAACCCGGGCGTCCTCGGTGAACGTCTCTATGTCTCCGCCCATACCAAGGCCAAAGCTGCCGGGAGCGGGGCCGTAGACGCGGGCATCCGGTACCGTGCCGGCGTAGGGGTTCCAGTCGGGAGCCTCATCGCGTTGGCTGAGCGCGCGGACGGCTTGGGCAAAGAGGGCGGATAGCGTGGGGAATACGTCGCGGAAGAGGCCGGAGACGCGCAGGGTGACGTCGATCCGGGGGCGGTCAAGGTCGGTAATGGGCAGCACTTCTATGCCGGAGACGCGCTCGGAACATTGGTCCCAAACCGGTTTCACGCCCAGAAGGTGCAGGGCCATCGCGAATTCCTCACCCGCCGTGCGCATCGTTGCGGAGCCCCAAAGGTCGACGATCAGGCCACGGGGCCAGTCGCCTTCTTCCTGCAAGTGGCGGCGGACCAATTCCTCGGCCAGTTTGACGCCTTGGGCATAGGCGGCGCGGGTTGGGACCGAACGGGGATCGGTGGTGTAGAGATTGCGGCCCGTGGGCAGCACGTCGCTCCGCCCACGATGGGGGGAGCCGGAGGGGCCACCGGCGATGCGCTTGCCATTGAGCGCGTCTATCAAGGCGCTGCGCTCGGTGTCAGCCCCTTGACCCCAGATGTGCAGCCCGTCACCGAACTGGCTTTCCTTGATATCGCAGACGAAGCGGTCGATGCGGGTGATCGCCTCTGCCGAACAGCTGGCGCGGTCGAGGCCAAGGTCATTTTCGACCCCGATGGCCTGCGCCTCGGCCCGGATGTCGTCGTGCAGCCGGTCGCGGCGCTTGGGGTCGAGGCCATCGGCGTTGGAAAATTCATCGAGCAGGGTTTCGAGCCGGATGAACCTGTCGGGTTTGGCGCTGTCCTTCATCGGGGGGGGCAGGTGGCCAAGTGTGACAGCCCCGATGCGGCGTTTGGCTTGAGCGGCCTCGCCCGGGTCGTTCACGATGAAGGGGTAGATGACAGGCAGGGTGCCGGTCAGCGCCTCGGGCCAGCATTTATCCGACAACGCAACGGACTTGCCGGGCAGCCATTCGAGAGTGCCGTGCGCGCCGATGTGGATCAGGGCTTGGGTCTGGCTTTGGAGCCAGAGGTAGAAAGCGACATAGGCGTGGCGGGGGACGCGGCTGAGGTCGTGGTAGTCGTCGTCCCGCGCGTCGGGTGTGCCGCGTTCTGGTTGCAGGGCGACCAGGACATTGCCCCGGCGGGTGGCGGGGAAGTGGAAGTGTCCCTTGTCAGCGTCATCGTCGGGGCCGCCCCATGCAGCATAGAGATCGTCTCGTAGCGATTGGGGTAGAGTTGACAGCGCTGCCTTGTAGTCGGTGAGCGGCCAAGTGATCGTCTCAGTTTCGAGTGCGCTTGTGACGGGTGTCAGGTCGGTATTGTGGCCCGTGTTTTGCAAGTCGGCAAGGATCGCATCGGTCGAGGCGAGCGCATCCAGACCCACGGCATGAGCCATGTTCCAGTCCTTGCCCGGGTAAGTGCTGAGCACAAGCGCGAGGGTGCGTTCCTTTGCCGGGGTCGTGGCAAGGTCTGTCCACGCTTTTACCCGGTCCGCAACCATCTCTATGCGTTTGGTGTCGGCCTTGTGCGCATAGCGGGCGAATTGCAGGTCGTCGTCGCGCGGCTGCGGTTCTTTGAACGATGCAACACCGGCAAACAGGCGGCCATCCACCTCGGGCAGAACCACGTGCATGGCGAGGTCGGTGGGGGAAAGGCCGCGCTCTGCCTCGTCCCAGGCCTCTCGGGTGGACGTGGCGAGTGCGATCTGGAAAACCGGGACATCGCCCGCATCAAGGGGTGACGCGCCGTTTGCGCCGATGCCGGAGAAGGCGGTGGCGTTGACAATGGCGGTGGGTTTCTGATGTGCGATCTGGCGGGCCATCCAAGCTGCCGCGTCCGGGGTTTTGAGCGAAGGCGCGAAGAGGCCGAGCACGCGGAAGCCACGGGCACGCAGGGCTTGGAACGTCGCCTTGATCGGTGACAGGTCCGCAGCGGACAGATAGGCGCGGTAGAAAGTCGCGATGATCAGGGGGCGGGTATCGGCGCCATGCACCAGCGGACAGGTCACGCCATCTTCGGGTGTCCATGCGCCGACGGTTGGCAGTGCCTTGGAGCCTTTGACGGGACCCGCGTATAGACCGGAGGCCAACGCCATTTGTGCAAGTGCTGCTTGCGCCGCGACTGCGCCGCCAGTGTCACAGAGATGCGCGAGGCGTCGGAGAGTGGATACGGGGAGGGTCGAGATTTCATCCAGCCGCGTATCGGGCCGCCCATCGGCGGGCAGGACAGCCAGCGCGATGCCCTTGGCGCGACACAGTGCTTCGACCTGTTGCAACCCGTAGGACCAATAGGGCACACCCCCGATCAGGCGGATCAGGATGCCCTTGGCCCCTTCAAGTGTCTGTTCGACATAGGTGTCGACGGACAGAGGGTGCTTGAGGCCCACCAAATTGGCGAGCCGTACCGTGGGCAGCTTGCCGTCCGCCCGGTGCCATGCCGCCGCGAAGGCGCCAAGGTCGCTGTCCGAGAACGACAGCACCACCAGATCCGCAGGCGTCTGCCCCAGATCGGTGGGTGTCTCGGTCTCTTCGAGCCCGTGGCTTTCGCGGAAGACGACATGCATGGCTGGGGCCTTGGGGCGGTTTCGTTACTCGGCGGCTTCGGTGACTTGGACCAGGGCGGCGCGAATGGCTGCTTCGTTCACGTCGTCATGTTCGGCAATCACGACCAAACGGCCCTGCCGCGCCTCGTCCGGCCCCCACGGGCGGTCGAACTGGTGGCGGACACGGGCACCGACGGCCTGGACCAGTAGGCGCATGGGCTTGCCAGCGACGGCGGCGTAGCCTTTGACCCGCAGGATGTTCTGCGTCTTGGCCATCGCTTCGATGCGGGCAACCAGTTCCGCCGGATCGCTGGCTTCGGGGATGTCGATGATGACGCTTTCAAAGTCGTCATGTTCGTGGTCGTCATGCCCGTCGTGGTGGGACGGGCGCGCGTCCATGTCGTCTTCGGCAGCCGCTTCCAGCCCAAGGATCACGCGGGGATCGACTGCCCCTTCGGCGACTTCCACGACAGGCAAGGTGCGGGGCGCTTCGGCGGCGATCACCTCTTTGGCCTTGGCAATGCCCTCGGGGCCCGCAAGGTCGGGTTTGGTCAGCAGGATGATGTCGGCGCAGCTGATCTGATCCTCGAACACTTCCGAAAGGGGAGTTTCGTGATCAAGGCTGTCATCGGCTTCGCGCTGGGCGTCGACGGCCGCCACATCCGGGGCGAAGCGGCCCGCGGCCACCGCTTCGGCATCGGCCAAAGCGATCACACCGTCCACCGTGATGCGGCTGCGGATATCGGGCCAGTCGAACGCCTTGAGCAGCGGTTTGGGCAGAGCGAGGCCGGAGGTTTCGATCAGGATGTGTTCGGGCTGCGGGTCGAGGGCCATCAGTGCCTCGATTGTCGGGATGAAGTCGTCGGCCACGGTGCAGCAGATGCAGCCGTTGGCCAACTCCATGATGTTCTCGGCCGGGCAGTCGGGAATGGCGCAGCTTTTGAGGATGTCGCCGTCCACGCCCACATCGCCGAACTCGTTGACGATCACGGCAAGTCGCTTGCCTTGCGGGTTCTGCATCAGGTGACGCACAAGGGTCGTCTTGCCGGAGCCGAGAAAGCCGGTGATGACGGTGACGGGGACTTTGTTCAAGTTTGCCATAGATCAGAACTCCGGCGGGGGGATGCGGGCGATGCAGTTTTTGCGGAAATGTTCGGGGCGCTCGCGCCACGGCACGATGCCGTCGGTGGTGGCGGCATATTTGGCGATACCATCGACCACTATGTCGGCGTCTCGGTCTTCCATCAGGTTGCCGTAGACATAGGTCCAGCGCTGCGCACCACCGCGCACGGCGACCGAGCAGCCGGACGAGCAGTTGGACAGGCATTCAACGGCTTTGAGCGTCACGCCCTCGGGCATGGTGCGGTTGGCAAGTTCGGCGTGTAACGCTTCGCCGGGGCGCGTGCCGTCCTCAGGCACCTCCAACTCGCGGCGGCATTTCACGCAGACCAAGAGTTCCACGGGGGGCAGATCGGCCATGTTCTTTCCCTGTCAGGGGACAGCATGGCAGATGGCGGGCGGCGAGGGGGCCGTTGGTTCCCGACACCCGGCACACCCCGTCCGGTTTCGTCTTCTCTCGCTGGCAGGTCTCCCGGCTTGCGGATTTCGAGGCGCCTCTCCATTGAGAGCGGGCCTCATCGGCCACCCTGCCTTCCCGGCGCTTGGCCAGTGGCGTGGGGGGACCTCTCCGGTCACGGTCGCGGGGGCGGCTGCTTTGACAAGAATTTTCACTCGAAAATTCCTGCGCGGCATTCCCTTTTCACCCGAAGCGGACCCCGGGCACCAGCAGAACCGTAGTGCGCGGGCGGCGATACAGAGTCAAGCGGGAACGCAATGGTGAACAATGGGTCGTTGCGTTACGGTGGAGCTCGTTTGAGAGTGCGGAGCTTGCCATGAAGGAACAGGTCATTGTTTGGGATTTCGATGGTGTTCTGAACGACAACATGGTGGACGGGCGATTTGTCTGGGCGGATGCTCTGTTTGACGATTGGGGTGTGCGGCTGGACACCTTGCAATCGCATCTGTTCCGGCCCGAGCGCATTCGCTCTATCATACGAGGCGAGCGAGACCTGCGCGACGCCCTGTCCGAGTGGATCGCCGGCTTGGAGCAAGAGATCGACGTGGACGCCTTTCTTGCCTACTGGTTTGCCAAGGATGCCCGTCCTGACCCGGCTGTCCTGCCGCACTTGGAGCGTTCGGCGTTTCGCCACGTGATCGGCACAAATAACGAGGCGCGCCGGGCAGCGTATATCGAGACAGAGATGGGGTTTGCCGATCGGGTTGAACGGGTCTTTGCCTCCGGTCGCATGGGCTGTGCGAAACCCGAGGATGCCTATTTTGCGCAGATCGAGGATTGGACGGGTGCAGCTGCTGCGTCCCATGTTCTGGTGGACGATTCGAAACGGAATGTTGACGCAGCACAAGCGCGTGGCTGGCACGCCTACCATTTTGCCGATAACACGCGTGATGGTCTTGGGCCGTTTCTGGATCGCTTGGCCCGATAGGCACAAACGCCTCTGGTCGCGCCGGTCAAATAGTGGCACCACTTGGTCGACCAACACCGGAGGACGCCATGGACGACATCACCGAACGCCACAATGCCAAGATGAAAAAGATCAAGGCCGCCCGCGACAAGATGATGGCGACCAAGACCGAGGAGAAGGGTCTGATCATGGTCCATACCGGGCCGGGCAAGGGCAAATCCTCGTCCGGGTTCGGGATGATCATGCGTTGCATTTCGCATGGTATGCCCTGTGCGGTGGTTCAGTTCATCAAGGGCAATTGGGACACCGGGGAAAAGACGTTCCTACGGGACCGGTTCGCGGATGAGTGCCGGTTTTTTGTGTCCGGAGAAGGGTTCACTTGGGAAACCCAGGACCGTGAGCGGGACATCGCGGCGGCGCAGAATGGGTGGAAGATTGCCAAGGAGCAGATCCTTGATCCCGAGATCCAGTTTGTCTTGCTGGACGAGATCAACATCGCGTTGCGCTACGATTATCTGGATATCGACGAGGTTGTGGATTTCCTGATGACAGAAAAGCCCGAGATGACGCATGTGGTGCTGACAGGCCGGAACGCGAAGCCCGAACTGATAGAGGCTGCGGACCTCGTGACCGAGATGACGTTGGTGAAGCACCCCTTCAAAGATCTGGGCGTGAAGGCGCAGAAGGGCGTGGAATTCTGAGGCCGCCCATAGGGCAGCGAGAGGTTTAGCTCAAAAGCGCTGCGACAGTGTCGAGGTCGATGGCCCAAGCTGCCGCTGGTACAGCGATTGCCAGCCCCATCAGGATCATCGTTTTGCGTGCCCGCGCCTTGGCCGCGCGCTTGCGGCGTTCGGGTGTGTTTGTGAAATCCAACATGATCTTTCCGTTTCGTTTGTGTGGTGTCATGTAAGTGATCGTCGCATCAGCATGCGCGACGAATCTGGCATTTCTGGGTTGTCAGGATGGAGGTATCATGGCGAAAGCCCTCATGTTTCAAGGCACGGGCTCGAATGTCGGCAAGTCGATGCTGGTGTCGGGTATGTGCCGCGCGGCAAAGCGCCGAGGCATATCCGTCGCCCCTTTCAAGCCGCAAAACATGTCGAACAATGCCGCCGTGACGACCGATGGGGGCGAGATTGGCCGCGCCCAGGCGCTGCAGGCCATGGCTTGCGGGTTGGAACCGCATACCGACATGAACCCGGTGCTTCTGAAGCCTGAGACGGATGTGGGCAGCCAGGTCGTGGTGCAGGGCAAGCGCCTGACCACGGTGAAGGCGCGGGAATACGCCGCGCTAAAGCCGCAGCTTATGGAACATGTACTCGACAGCTTTGATCGGTTGAAGCAGGCACATGATCTGGTGCTGGTCGAAGGGGCGGGCAGCCCGGCCGAGGTGAACCTGCGCCCCGGTGATATTGCCAATATGGGCTTTGCCCGCGCCGCCGACTGCCCCGTGATCCTGGCTGGTGACATCGACCGTGGCGGGGTGATTGCGCAGGTTGTGGGAACGCAGTCTGTGATTGATCCGGAAGACGCCGCACTGATCCAGGGCTTTCTGATCAATCGCTTTCGTGGTGATCCGCGCCTGTTTGACGATGGTTACGCCCTGATTGAAAAACACACAGGGTGGCGTGGCTTTGGCGTGGTGCCTTGGTTTCCGGATGCCTGGAAACTGCCAGCAGAGGATGCGCTGGATATCGCGACACCGCGCCGCCCGGATGGCCTGCACATCGTGTGCCTCAAGCTGTCGCGTATCGCGAATTTCGATGATCTTGACCCGTTGGCACAGGAGCCGGGGGTGCGGTTGACCATGCTGCATGCGGGCCAACCGTTGCCTGCGGACACGGACGTGGTGATCATCCCGGGCAGCAAATCGACGCGGGGCGATCTACAATTTCTGCGGGACCAGGGCTGGGACGAGGATATCCGTGCCCACGCGCGGCGCGGTGGGTCTGTCTTAGGGATCTGTGGCGGGTTCCAGATGCTTGGACGGGTGGTGGATGATCCTGAGGGCATTGAAGGGCCTGCAGGCGCTACGGATGGGATCGGATTGCTGGATATCCAGACCAAGATGACAGATGACAAACGGTTGACCACCATCGAGGCGGTCCATGTTCCAACGGCGCAAGCCTTTCACGGGTATGAAATTCACATTGGACGCAGCGAGGGACCCGATCGCGCGCGTCCATTTGCGCAGGTCGCGGGGCAGAATGAGGGTGCGATCAGCGCAGATGGACGGATTGCCGGCAGTTACCTGCATGGCATGTTCCGCGATGATGGCTTTCGCCGGGCATGGTTGGCGGGATTCGCTGTGAACCATGGCAACCAGTCTTACGCCGATACCGTGGAAACAACGCTTGACGCATTGGCGGATCATCTCGAGACCCATCTCGACATCGACGCGCTTTTGGCTTGCGCACGATAGGGTGGGGGCACAGAGTCGGCACATGCCTCATATCGTGATCGACTACTCCGCCAATCTCGAAAGTCAGTTGGACATGCACGGCCTTTGCCGTGCGTTAAAGGATGCAGCGGCAGCTACCGGTGTGTTTCCTGCGGCGGGTATTCGGGTGCGCGCACATGCTGCACAACACAGCGTGATCGCGGATGGTGATCCAAAACACGGTTTCATCGACATTGTGATCCGGTTGGCCGTCGGGCGGACCGAGGACCAGAAAACCGCTGCCACAGATGCGGTCTTTGAGGCGGCCAAGTCCTATACCGCAGATCACATGGCGCATCACCCTTTCATGCTGTCAGTCGAACTTCGAGAGATCGACCAAAACCACAGCCGCAAAACCAGCTCGATCCGCAACTACTTGCCGCCGGACATGCACTAGAAGTTTCTTCTGACTGAAAATACCACGGGGGAGCCCGCAGGGCGGGGGCGGAGCCCCCTAAAATATGTCGTCGCGCAGCGCCTGCGGGATCACTTGAAGGCAAATTCAGGCAATTGATCAAAGGCGACCTTCAGCGCTTGCCCCCATCCATTCGAAACCGTCTGGAAATACGGGTCATCCGCTTCGATCCGCTCGGCATGGGTGATAGACAGGCTGTCGCGATCATAGGTCAAGTAATCAAGTGGCAGGCCCACTGACAGGTTCGACTTGATGGTAGAGTCAAAGCTGACCATGAGCAGCTTTACCGCATCCTCAAAACGCATGGCCGGATCATGGGCACGGACGATGATGGGTTTGCCGTACTTCGCTTCGCCAATCTGGAAAAACGGCGTGTCATCCGAAGCTTCGATGAAGTTCCCTTCGGGATAGACAAGGAAGAGGCGGGGCGGCGATCCCTTGATTTGCCCACCGATGATCATGGTTGCGCCAAACGCGCCATCGGCTTCCATGCCCGTTGTGGCGTTGGATTGGATCACCTCTTTCAGCGTCCGCCCAACCTCTCTCGCAACCTGAAACATAGACGGCGCTTCAAGGATCGACGGGCTGCGATCTTCCGGGGCCTTTGAACGCTCATCCAGAAGCGAGATGACGGATTGCGTGGTCGCAAGGTTTCCGGCTGTCATGATCACGATGACGCGCTCACCTGGCACCTCCCAAGTGTGCATTTTCTTCACGGTCGAGATGTTGTCGACGCCCGCATTGGTGCGTGTGTCGGACATAAAAATCAGTCCGGCATCTAACCGCATCCCTACGCAATAGGTCATATCTTGTGTGTCCCCGCCCCGAGTCGCGGCAAATCTGCGCTATTGCTGCTGCACCTGCAAGGTCACAGACATATCTTCCCCGGCGTTACCATAGCGTAAACCGGAAATCGGGGCGGCCCCGCGATAGTCAAGGCCCGTGGCGACACGCACGTAACGTGCGTCGGGCGAGATGCCGTTGGAAATGTCGAACCCCACCCAACCCAAGCCTTCCACATACGCTTCTGCCCAGGCATGGCTGGCGTCCTGATCGACCCGATCATCCATCATCAGGTATCCCGAGACATAGCGGGCAGGAAACCCGAGTAGGCGGGCCGCCGTGATGAACACATGGGCATGGTCCTGGCATACACCATGACCTGCCTCCATCACGGCTTCCGCCGTGAGGTCAGAGGCCGTCTGATCAGTTGAGTAAGGCACCTGTTCAAGAACATGGGCGGACAGGGCGTGCAGCCGATCCAGATCGCTGCAGTTTGCGGGCGCGCTGTCTGCCAACGCCTGCACGTGCTCACCCGGTTTGGTCAGCACCGTACTGCGCCGGAACAGCCACAAGGGAACATATCCGCCTTGCGGTCCTACAATGCCCGCCTTGTCTTCGACGTCGACAATGCCGGCACAAGTGATCTCAATCTCGGTCTGGCCCGACGCGAAGCTGACCAGATCAACTGCATTTGCGTGCTCATCTTCGAACGACACCTCTACCTGCCCCCCGGTCACATCGATACGCCATTCTTCGACCAATTGACCAAGGCGGGACTTGGGACGCAGGCGGACCTGCTGCAGCCCGTATGGAACAGGCGCGTCGTAGGTGTAGTGGGTTTTGTGAAGAACGTTCAGGCGCATGGGGTCATTCAATAAATCGGTAGTCAATTTCGATCTGGCGACCCAGGGCCGCGCTGTCCCGCAGGAAATCCGTGATGAATTCGTGCAGACCATAGTCAAAGATGGCGTTCATGTCGTGCGCCTTGAATTTCGAACAAAGCGCGTCGGCGAGGGATTGGCAGGTGTGCCGGGTCGCGTATTCCTGCTCGAGGTAGCCGAGGTTGTCGCCGATCTTGCCATAGCAAAAGGCGAGGCTGCGCGGCAGACGACCGTCAAGGATCAGGAACTTTGCGATCGCTTTGGGGTCTACCTCTCCGTCGTGCAGGGTTTGGTAGGCCCGTGTCGTTGATGTGGCGCGCAGGATCGTGTCCCACTGCACGTTGTCGGATGGGCTGCCCACCAGCCGGACCGAGGGCAGCAGGATATAGTATTTCTGATCAAGGATGCGCGCCGTGTTGTCAGCCCGTTCGAAAAAGGTGCCGATCCGGGCAAAGTTGTAGATGTGGTTGCGCACCATCGTGCCGTGCAGCGCCCCGCGCACAAAAGCGCTGCGTTGACGGATCACTTGCAGCACTCGCGGCAGATCGCGGTCTTGGACTTGCTGAGCCAACAGTCGCTTCAGCACCATGTAGCACTCGTTCACCGCCTCCCACACTTCTCGGGTGAGCGCAGTGCGCACAACCCGGGCATTCATGCGCGCGGCTTCGATCCCTGCCATGATCGAGCCGGGGTTGTTCGGGTCGCGCAGCAGGAAGTCGATCACCTTTGGGCCATCGGGCGCGCCGTGTATCTCGGAATATGCTGCGCTCAGGCCGGTTGAGGAAAGGATTGACGTCCATTCACTTTCTGCAGCGCTCGATCGCGTCAGCGAAATGCGCAGCCCCGCGTCAATCATACGTGCGGTGTTCTCGGCCCGTTCAAGGTAGCGGAACATCCAGAAGAGCCCGCCTGCGGTCTTGCCCAGCATCGCGCTACTCCTCCAGCACCCAAGTGTCTTTGGTCCCGCCACCCTGCGATGAGTTCACGACAAGCGACCCTTCAGTAAGGGCCACACGTGTCAGCCCACCGGGCGTGATGTCGATCCGGTCAGGCGAGACAAGGACAAAGGGGCGCAAATCCACGTGGCGCGGCGCAAGGCCCGCATCCGTCAGGATAGGCACTGTGGACAGGGCCAAAGTTGGTTGGGCGATGTAGTTGCCGGGGGCGGCGTCCAGCTTGGCGCGGAAGTCCTCGATCTCTTTCTTGGATGCCGCAGGGCCGACAAGCATCCCGTAGCCGCCCGAGCCATGCACTTCCTTCACCACCAGATCGGCAAGGTTATCGAGCACGTATTTCAGGGCCTGCGGTTCCGAACAGCGATGCGTCGGCACGTTTTGCAGGATTGCCTTTTCGCCGGTGTAGAATTCGACGATGTCCGGCATGTAGCTGTAGATCGCCTTGTCGTCCGCGATCCCCGTGCCGGGTGCGTTGGCAATCGTGATCCCACCGGCGCGATAGACGTCCATGATGCCGGGTACACCCAAAACGCTGTCCGGGTTGAAGTTCATCGGATCGAGATATTCATCATCCACCCTGCGATAAAGCACATCGATAGGTTTGTAGCCCCGTGTGGTCCGCATCGCCACACGCCCGTCCACGACGCGCAAATCATGCCCTTCAACCAGCTCGGCGCTCATTTGATCGGCAAGGAACGCGTGCTCGTAATAGGCCGAGTTGTGGATGCCCGGTGTCAGGACGGCAATGGTCGGGCGACCATTGCAGGCATCCGGTGCGCAGGCTGAAAGCGATTTGCGCAATGATCGTGGGTACTGGCCGACAGATTGCACTTTGATCTTGCTGAACAGCTCCGGGAACATGTGCAGCATCGTCTCGCGGTTTTCGAGCATGTAGCTTACACCCGAAGGGGTGCGCGCGTTGTCTTCCAAAACAAAGAACTCGTCATCCCCGGTGCGCACCAGATCGGTGCCGACGATATGGGTATAGATGTCGCCGGGGGGCGAGACGCCGATCATCTCAGGCAGGAAAGCATCGTTGCGCGCGATCATTTCGGCAGGCAGGCGTCCTGCGCGCACGATCTCTTGTCGATGATAAATATCATGCAGAAAGGCGTTGAGCGCCCGCACACGCTGTTCGATCCCCTTGGCCACCTTTGCCCACTCGCGGGCCGCGATGATACGCGGCACCAAGTCAAATGGGATCAACCGTTCGGTGGCGTCTGGATCGCCGTAGACATTGAAGGTCACGCCGATCAATCGGAATAGCGCTTCGGCTTCCTCTGACTTGGAGAGTAGGCGGGCGGTGTCTTCGTCCGCGAACCATTTGGAGTAATCGGCATAGGGGGCACGTGCGGCTGTGCCGTGGCCAAACATCTCGTCGAAATACGTGGGTCTTCCGGACATGACCTTTAGCCTGCATATTCCACGCAATGTCGCAACAAAAACGACGCAATTGGCGGGTTTCATGTGAAATCCTGTCGAATAATCAGGCGTTTGCTGTATCAAGAGTGCTGCTTGCGCCAGAATGGGCCACACTGAGCACACAGTTTCCGTGCGCGGGCGCACTGGACGTTTCGCCGGGTTTCAGGGACGATGTTACGAAGCATCCAGAATGAGGCGCCCCATGTCCGACCCCTGCATTATCTGTGTCGCTATCACGGGCTCGGTCCCCCAAAAATCGGACAACCCGGCGGTGCCGATCTCAGTGCCGGAACAGGTTGAAAGCACCCATGCCGCGTTCGAGGCGGGGGCGAGCATCTGTCACGCGCATGTGCGGAATGAAGATGGATCGACAACATCTGATCCCGACAAGTTCGCGCTTTTGAAAGAGGGCGTGGAAAAGCACTGTCCGGGCATGATCGTGCAACTCTCCACGGGGGGGAGGTCTGGTGCGGGACAGGCGCGTGGCGGAATGCTGCCACTGCGCCCTGACATGGCGTCGCTGTCTGTGGGGTCGAACAATTTTCCGACGCGGGTTTACGAGAACCCGCCGGAGTTGGTCGAATGGCTAGCGGCCGAGATGATCACCTATGACGTAAAGCCCGAGATCGAGGCGTTTGACCTGAGCCATATCCTCATGGCTGCGGAGATGCACAAAAAGGGCAAGATCAAGGATACGCCATACGTCCAGTTCGTGATGGGGGTGAAGAACGCCATGCCTGCGGATCGGCATGTCTTTGATTTCTATGTGCAAACCGTTCAGCGCCTGTTTCCAGACGCGCCGTGGTGTGCGGCGGGGATCGGGGCGAACCAGATCGTGTTAAACGAATGGGCCGTTGCCGCAGGGGGGCATGCGCGTACCGGGCTTGAGGACAATGTGCGCCTCGACAAGCAGACGCTTGCGCCCTCGAACGCGGCGTTGGTCGAGCGGTTGGTTGATGTTTGTGCCAAGCATGACCGTCCCGTCGCGACCCCAACGCAGGCCCGTGCGATCCTTGGTTTGCGGGCCGCGTGATCAAATTGCCCTAGCGTCACGTCCATGATCCGGTGGACACGGTCCGGTTGATCCGCCACCCTGCCAGTCATCAGGAGGAGATCATCATGGACATGTCATTCACGCTACGCCCCGAGAACCGTGACCTCCTGGACAGGGTGGCCGCCATGATCCGGGATGAGATCATGCCGCTCGAAGAAGAATACGCAGCCGAAGTCGCCAAGGGGGATCGGTGGCAATACACCGACCGGCAGACTGAGATCCTGGAAGGGTTGAAAGCCAAGGCCAAGGCCGCAGGGCTTTGGAATTTTTGGCTGACCGACAGCGACAAGGGGTTTGGGCTTTCGACCGTGGAGTACGCTCATTTCGCCGAGGAGATGGGCAAGACACCGCTTGGCGCCGAGGTGTTCAACTGCTCGGCTCCCGACACCGGCAACATGGAGGTGTTCGAGCGCTACGGAACCGACAAGATGAAGTCCGACTGGCTGGCGCCCTTGCTTGAAGGGAAAATCCGGTCCGCCTATCTGATGACGGAACCCGACGTGGCGTCGTCCGATGCCACCAACATCTCGATGTCCTGTGTGCGGGATGGTGAGGACTATGTTCTGAATGGTGAGAAGTACTGGGCTTCCGGTGCCGGAGACCCACGCTGCAAGGTTTATATCGTCATGGTGAAAACAGGCGGTGACGACCTGCCCAAGCACAAGCGCCAATCCATGATCGTTGTCCCCGCGGGGACAGAAGGGATCGAGGTGCTGCGCCCTATGATGGTTTACGGCCATGACGATGCACCGCACGGGCATATGCATATCAGGTTCACGAATGTGCGCGTGCCTGCCGAAAACATCCTTCTCGGTGAAGGGCGGGGGTTCGAGATTGCACAAGGCCGCCTTGGGCCGGGTCGCATCCACCACTGCATGCGTGCCATCGGTCAGGCCGAAGGAGCACTTGAGCTGATGTGCAAACGGTCGCTGTCCAAGGAGGCGTTCGGCAAGCCACTGGCCCAGCTGGGTGCCAACTACGACATCATTGCCGAGTGCCGGATGGAGATCGAAATGGCCCGGCTTCTGTGCCTCAAGGCCGCGTGGATGATGGACCAGGGCGATGCGCGTGCCGCCGCCCCATGGATCAGTCAGATCAAGGTGATTGCGCCGCGTGTCTCGCTTAAGGTCATCGATGAAGCGGTGCAAATGCACGGCGGGCAGGGGATCAGTCAGGATACACCATTGGCGATCGCGTGGACGCATCAACGCACCTTGCGTCTGGCTGATGGGCCGGATGCTGTGCACCGCCGTCAGGTGGCCCGGGCCGAGCTGAAGAAATACACGCAACAGGCGATGTGATTGTCAGAGCCATGCAACGGCCTGCATGAACGGGCCGAATTGCGCAAAATGACTTGCCACAAGGCCGACTCTTGGCCCTATTGAAGGCATGAAAGATCATGTCCCGCATACAGAGCCTTTGCGCCCACCCGAAACGGTGATGCGCCTTGCGCGCATGGGGCAAATGATGCCCACAAGGCTCAGCTTTTTGCGCGTGCTAGTCCGGCGGTTGTGCACAGAACGCGCTGCTGTTCGGCGCATTCATTGGAATGTGTCGGATGAAGGCCATGGTCAGGCCGCCTATGCCGTTGATTTGGGTGGTAGCACCTATTCGTTGGTCGCAATCTCGAACGACCTGCCTGCAGACCAACGCAGTGATCGGGTGATCGCAACGGCATGGGATGCCGCCTTTGTCCTCTTTGACGGGATCGCTTCATCGGATGACATCGCGCGCATTGCCATACAGGCCCCAAAGCAAGAGGCGGGACGTTTTAGCCCGCGTGACCTTGTACTCAGCCGGGCCAACAAATCTGTCCGCATGTGGGACTCAACGGTTGCAGCCCTGCGGGCAGGGGAACAACCCGACCCCCAGATGATTTGTGACATCGGCTACCTGATGCGCACGACGGCGGTTTATGGCAATGGCAAGTTCGGCATTGCAGATCGCACGTTGGTTGCGGATCGCCCCGGGCTTGAGGGCCCATTTGCCGCCGAAATGCTGACCGTCTACCTGATCCGGCACTTCACGCTTGATCTGGTGCAGCATGTGGGCGGCGGAGCGCTTGATCCGAACCTTGCGCGGCACATCGGTATCGGCAATGCGACCGGGCTGGGCATGGCACCTTTCCTGGTTAATCACCCGGTCCTGCTGCACAACTGGATGCAAGCGCGTGAAACGGCTCTGGCCCGCGTGCTGGCGCGCGAGACGATGACCGAAGCGCAGGCCACGCGGCTGAGAATGCTCGCGATGCGGGCGCAGCACCATCTGGCGGATTGGATTGTCCCGGCCGAGGATCACAATGGCATTCTGCGGCAGCTGGAAGAGGATTGGGCATTGTTTGCCCATCATTTTGATGCGGTGCCTGCAGAGCGATCCTTTGCCGCGCTTTGGAACGCAGCGGCAGGTGAAAATGACACGCTACAAGAACTTCTAGCCGCGCTATTGATCGAAGTCTGCCCGGAAGATGTGGATGACCTGGCGCAAGATATGGGGGATCGGTTCGGGCCTCTGATCGTGCCTTTTGCGGATACTGAAGCACTCAAGTCTGCCATCGAAGCCAAATGGGGCTGGGCGCTTGCCCATGACTATGAGGACGCCGACCAATGCCGGCGGTTCTGGTATGTCAGCGAGGCCAAACTGGAACCGCGACTGGGCGACCGTTTTGCCGAACCCGGAGCCGAGTTGGAAACACCTTTGGACATCGCGCGCCGTGTTGCACAGCTTTATGCCGATCTTCCAACTGCCGCGCTGCCGGTGTCGGAATTCACGGCACAACATCCTGATCACGCCCATGCCATCAATCGGGTCGCCCTTCTAAACCGCTACTCTTACGCAGAAATCCACGATAATCTGATTGCTGCGACCTGTCGCCCCATTGATATGCTGCGTTGCAAGCTCAGTTTCTTTGGTGCGACAAAGTTCGACCCAAAGTCCGACCTGTGGACCCGCATCACGCTGGCACAGGGCGCACCCCTTGGGGGTGAACTACGTCCCGAGATGGATGATTGGTGGCTTCCGGCGATGGAGCGATGAACATGTCATGGACCGAAGTGCAGTCGCTGGGGGTCAAAGCCGCCAGCGGAGCAGGGGTGCCGCCCGCCCAGGCGCTGGCCTTTGGCGCAATGCTGGCCCGTCATATCGCTGATGAAGGTCCGCAGGGCGCTGTCGCTGCGGCTTTGTCCAAGCCCGAGAAAATCGTTGCCTTGGCACACCGGGTTGAAACGATCGTCGAAGCGGCGTCAGTGACGGCCAGACCCGTCGATGCAATGGAAGAGGATGCCGGAACCCGCGCCATGCTGGTCAGCTGGCTGGCTGCTTTGCCCTGCAAGGCTGAACTGGATATCGCGGGGCCAAAGGTGCGGATCAGTCTTTCGCTGTCCGAACCCAGTGCACGGACGCGCCCGGAACGGCTTCACCTCGATCCATCTCTTTCGAAGCAGTTGGATGTTCTGGCCGCCAAGACGTATGTGCCTGACAGTGATGCGTCGCGATCTGGCGGTGCGGGTGCCGGGCTGATGGAACTGGACTAGGCGAACGGATCGTCCGGATAGCCGACCCCGGCAAGATACAGTCCATCCGGCGGGCAGACCGGTCCACACGCGGCGCGGTCACATGCCTCAAGTGCATCCTTGACGTCATCGGGACGCCACGCTCCGGCCCCCACACGCTCCAACGTGCCAACAAAGCTGCGCACCTGGTTGTGGAGAAAGGATCGCGCCCGCACATCAAAATGAACTTCGGGCCCATGCGCGCCGTCCACTTTGGTGACATCCAAGCGATCCAGCGTTTTCAGCGGGCTGTCTGCCTGACAGATCGACGAGCGGAAGGTGGTAAAATCGTGTCGCCCGATCAGGTGGTCCGCTCCGGCCTGCATGGCATCGGCGTCCAAACGATTGTTGACGCGCCACACCAGTCCCCGCAGATGCGTTGCAGGCGCGCGGCGCATCAGGATGCGGAACAGGTAGCGGCGTTCAACGGCAGAAAAGCGCGCGTGCCAATCAACCGCAACCTTGGCGCAGGCGACAATCGCGACCGGGTGCGGTTTCAAATGGTGGTTCAGCGCTTCGGACAGGCGAAACGGATCCCAGTCCCTTTCCATGTCGCAATGTGCGACCTGCGCCAGCCCATGGACGCCCGCATCGGTACGCCCGGCAGCGGCAATGGTGTGATCCCGGGGTTCCAGCCGAGCCAGCGCGCTTTCAATCGCGCCCTGCACAGACGGTTGATCCGCCTGTCGCTGCCATCCGGCAAAAGGACCACCATGATATTCGACTTTGAGGGCATAGCGCGGCATGAAAGCCCACCTAGCTCCAAACACAGTCTCCTGCAACGGCGCGCAACTGGTCCTGCCTTCCCTGTTTCCAAAAAATCCCCGCCGGAGGCTCCCGCACTCACACCCCTGGCGACACTGAACTGGTGCGGGACCGTGCAACACCTTACATAGGCTCCAAGACATGAAGGGGGCCGCACGTGGTTCTGACGACAATTGCCGATGGCGTGCTAGATGTGGCCCAGGGCATTTACGATACTGGGGCGAACCTGTTTGGTGACACGACCATCCGGCTGGGGGTGACCGGGCTAGCACGCTCAGGCAAGACGGTATTCATCACGTCGCTCGTTGCGAACCTGTTGGATCAGGGGCGGATGCCGCACTTGCTGGCCGCCAGCGAAGGACGGATCGCCGCCGCCTATCTGCAACCGCAACCCGACGACACGGTGCCGCGCTTCGATTACGAGGCGCACATGGGCGCGCTGACTGGCAATCCGCCCAGCTGGCCCGATAGTACGCGTGCTGTCAGCGAGTTGCGGGTGTCGCTGAGGGTCAAGCCAAACGGTTTGCTGGCGGGGTTGCAGGGCCCCCGGACCGTGCATCTCGATATCATCGACTACCCGGGCGAATGGTTGCTGGATCTTGGGCTTCTGGATCAAAGCTATGACGAATGGTCCGCGTCCGTGTTGTCTCGCCTTGAAAAACGCGACAGCGCCGCCGACTTTCGCGCGGTTCTTGCCCCTGTGGATGGCGGGGGCAAACTGGACGAGGTGCAGGCCAAAACACTTGCCGCCGCCTTCACAGAATACCTGCACGCGGCCCGCGCCGCAGGGTACTACGATTGCACGCCCGGTCGCTTCTTGCTGCCTGGCGATCTGGCCGGGTCTCCGGTCCTGACCTTTGCGCCGCTGCCGCCCGGGGATGCGCCCCGGCGGTCCTTGCGGCGTGAAATGGCACGGCGCTTTGAGGCGTACAAGTCGCAGGTGGTGCGCCCATTCTTCCGTGATCACTTTGCTCGCATCGACCGCCAAGTCGTGCTGGTGGATGCGCTTGGTGCCATCCACAACGGACCAGCTGCGGTCGAAGACATGCGGGCCGCCATGTCCGAAATCCTGGCTGCCTTCCGCCCCGGCAGAAATGCGTTCCTGAGCCAACTGTTCCGGGGCAAACGCGTCGAAAAAATCCTGTTTGCTGCGACCAAGGCCGATCATTTGCATCACAGCCAGCACGCCCGACTGACGGCCATCATGGAGGCGTTGACCCGCGAGGCTCGCGACCGTGCGCGCTTTGCCGGGGCAGACACACAAGCGTTGGCACTTGCTGCACTGCGCGCCACGACGGAAGAGACCGTGCAACATGATGGCAGCCCTCTCGAAGTTGTGCGGGGTACCTTGCTCGAAAACGGAAAACAGGCAGCCTTCTACCCCGGTGCGTTGCCGGATGACCCGGCGCATATCCTTTCGCCGGCAGCGAATGGGGCGCAGGATTGGCTGGATGGTGATTACAAGGTGATGCGGTTTGCCCCGGCACCTCTGACCTTGCGTCCGGGCGATGGCCCGCCACACATCCGGCTCGACCGCGCCGCACAGTTCCTGTTCGGGGATAGGCTGTGAGTGTGTTGCTCAGGGCGGCCCAGCCAACGGATGCAGGCGCGGTGGGTGCGATCCTGTCGGGCTTCATTGATGGGACAGATTGGATGCCGCGCATTCATACGAGGGCCGAGGACCTTTCTTTTGCTGGGCACATGATCGAACAGGGTTGGGTCACAGTGGCTGAAGGCGGTGGGCAGGTCCGCGCCTTTTCGGCGCGCAACGGGGCCGATGTGCATGCACTTTATGTTGATGTGAGTGCACAGGGGCAGGGCATTGGTGCTGATCTACTGGCGCGGATGCAAGCCGACGCGGGTCATCTGACGCTCTGGACCTTTCAGGCCAACACGGGTGCGCAACGGTTTTACCTGCGGCACGGCTTTGCCGAGACGGAACGCACCGACGGCGCACGCAACGACGAAGGTTTGCCCGACATTCGCTACGACTGGCACAAAAGGAATACGTGATGGCCAAAGGTCCGGTACTGATCGAGATCGATGAGGAGCCTGTTCCGAAAGTGGCAGAGGCGCCACCTGTGCCCGACCCCATCCCCGTCGCCACTCCGCGGGGCGAGGCGATGCAAATGGCCGCCCGTGTCGCAGCGCGCAAACCTTCGCGGCTTGGTCGTTTGTTCTGGGGGTTGGCGGGCGCAGTGCTGACGGCGGTTCTGAGCGCCGCTGCTTGGGAGTTCGTGACCGGTTGGATTGCCCGCGCGCCAGTTGTGGGTTGGGCCTTTACCGGGCTGTTGGGGGCCTTTGTCCTAACCCTACTTATCATCTGCTTGCGGGAACTGGCGGCACTTCGGCGGCTTGCACGGCTGGACGGTTTGCGCCACGCGGCCGCGCAGGCAACCGAACAGAACGATCTTGCCGCCGCCCGCGTGGTGGTCGACCGGCTTGATGGGCTGTATCGCGCGCGGCCGGATACGGAATGGGGACGCGCGCGTCTGGCCGAGTTGCGTGGCGACCAGATGGATGCGACCGGCTTGCTCAAATTGGCCGAAGACACGCTTGTGGCCCCATTGGACAAGGCTGCTGAGCGGGAAGTTGAAGCTGCTGCACGGCAGGTTGCCACGGTTACAGCCCTAGTTCCGTTGGCACTCGCCGACGTGGTCGCGGCGCTGACCGCCAACCTGCGCATGATCCGGCGCATTGCCGAGATTTACGGCGGGCGCGGGGGGGTGTTGGGCAGTTGGCGCCTGACCCGTGCCGTGATGGCGCATCTGGTTGCCACGGGTGCTGTTGCTGTGGGCGATGATATGCTGGAACCTGTTTTAGGTGGTTCAATTTTAGGCAAATTGTCCCGCCGATTTGGCGAAGGCCTGGTAAACGGCGCTTTGACAGCCCGTGTCGGGGTGGCCGCCATGGAAGTGTGCCGGCCACTGACCTATCTCCCCGGTGACAGGCCCAAGGCACGCCGCCTCGTGAAACAGGCGCTTGGTGGTCTATTTCAGAGCCAGAGAGACAAAGGAACCGACTGACAATGGAAACTTTTGCCCCCGACCTTGCCACAATGGTGCGCACACCACTGACCGATGAGCATGTGGATGCGCTGCGCCGTGTTGGAACCGTGATGGAGGTCAAGGCGGGCGAATACTTCCAACGGGCAGGTGAGCGTATCGACACTTTCCACTATCTTTTGTCTGGAGAAACGGAGGCGGTAAATTCGTCCAGTGGCAAACGCTACGGGAATGCAACGCTTGGCCCCGGTCAGTTCTTTGGCGAACTGGCGTTTCTGAACGGCGGTCATGCCTTCATGGGCGCGCGCGCGGTGCAAGACACGCAGTTGCTCTGTGTTCCGCGCGACGAGATGCTGAAACTCATGTCGGACGTTCCCGAGATGTCGGACATCGTCATTACTGTCTTTGCCGCGCGGCGCCGCCGCATGCTGGACATGTCCGAAGGCGGGCTGACCTTGATCGGTGGCGAGGTGAACCGCGATGTGCGACGCATTGCCAGCTTCGCCTCGCGCAATCGCATTCCGTTTGTTGAGGTCGAGATTGACAGCACCGAGGGTAACGATCTTGCCAACACATGCAGTATCAATCGCGCCCATCCGGCGGTGGTTTTTGCCAAGCATCAGGTGATTGATCCGCCCACACCCCGTGGGGTCGCCGCGACACTGGGCCTTGATATGTCGCTGCGCAAGGAAGACGTCTATGACGTGGCCATCGTGGGCGGTGGGCCCGCGGGTGTTGCGGCCGGGGTCTATGCCGGGGCCGAAGGGCTGTGTGCGGTGGTGCTGGAGGACCTTGCCATTGGCGGTCAGGCAGGCACGTCGTCGCGGATCGAGAACTACATGGGCTTTCCCACCGGCATCTCGGGCGGTGACCTTGTGGGCCGGGGCGAGGTGCAGGCGATGAAGTTCGGCACACGCTTTGCCGTGCCCGTCCGTGCGACCGAGTTGATGCAATGCGAAAAGCATCTGTTCCACATCAAGTTAGACAATGACGACTGGGTATCGGCCAAGTCGCTCGTTGTGGCGACGGGTGTGCAATACCGCCGCCTGCCGCTTGAGCGGCTCGAAGATATGGAAGGCAATGGCGTCTATTACGCAGCAACGGATGTGGAAGCGCGTTATTGCAAGGGTTCAGAGGTTGCGGTGATCGGAGGCGGCAACTCGGCTGGACAGGCGGCCATGTTTCTGGCGCGGACCGCGAAACATGTGCACGTGCTGGTGCGTGGCGAAACCCTGTCATCCTCAATGTCGGACTACTTGTTACAACGTTTGGAAAGCCACCCGAGGATCACCATCCACTTGTGCACCGAGGTCAAGGAGTTGCATGGCAATGATCGGCTGGATTCCATCACCATCCATGACCGGCGCGGTGGTCAAAGCTGGCAATTGAACACCAAGGCGCTGTTTATCATGGTCGGGGCCGCGCCCAACACCAATTGGCTGTCCGATCTGGTCGAATTGGACGACAGAGGTTTTGTCAAAACTGGACCGGATGTGGGCGCTGTCACTGGCTATGAAACTTCGCGCCCTGGCATTTTCGCGGTAGGCGATGTGCGTGCAGGCTCTGTCAAGCGGGTGGCGAGCGCCGTGGGTGAAGGATCCGTGGTGATGTCTGCTGTTTGGGCCCATATCGCGGACGACTGACGCAACAGCGTTCCATGGTGATGCAAGGCCGACCTGCAAAGGTCTGGAAAACCTTGCCTTTTGTGTCGGGCGACTGTGGTCTATCCTCATGCCAAAATGGGTGTGAGGGATGGATATGGAAGGGATGCTTGTCCTCGGAGGGTTGATAATCCTCGCGATTCCAATTGCGGTTATCTATCTCTTGGTCGCCGTCAGCGGCCTGCGCAGCCGGATCGTTGATCTTGAGAGCGCGCTGGCAGGTCGGTCACCCGAAGCTCCAATCCCGGCCAGAGCGGACACGGCACAGACCGGGCCATCGCCTTGGGAGGCACCCGAGAAGGGCGCTGACCAGTCCGACGCGGACACCGCCGAGACCACTGAGCCCGAACCGAAATCAGCGGAACCAGCCGCCGCGCGGGTTGTCGCAGAACGGAAGGCCCAGATGGCCTCTAAACCTGTGGAACCTGCAGGGCCGACGCCTCTGCAACTGTTCGGATCGTGGCTGATCGCCAACTGGTTCTATGCCGTATCTGCAGTCTCGCTGGCTCTGGCGGGGCTGTTTCTGGTGCAATACGGGATTGAAAACGACCTGTTCCCGCCAACCGCCCGCGTGCTTGCGGCCCTTGCGTTCGGCGGGGCGTTGATCGCCGGGGGCGAGGTGATCCGCCGCCGGTTCGGGGATAGCCCGGACGTTGCCACGGCCTATATTCCATCAGTGTTCTCCGGGGCGGGGCTTGTGTCCCTGTTCGGCGGCATTGCCGCCGCGCGGTTGCTTTATGAACTGATTGGGGTCGAGGTTGCATTTGCGGGTATGGCCGCGGTTGGGCTTCTGGGTGTTGGACTGGGCTGGCTGAACGGTCCGCTTTTGGCTGCTGTTGGGGTTATAGGTGCGTTCACAGCCCCACTTCTGGTGGGCAGCACGGTGCCTGCGAGCCCCTGGCTGTACGTTTACTTTGGTGTCGTTGCCGCCGTCGGGCTTGGGATTGATACGATCCGACGTTGGGCTTGGGTGTCGGTGCTGAGTGTCGGCCTTGGCTTTGCAATGGGGTGGTTGACCGTTTTGAGCGGCAACGAGTCCATGGTGCTGGGGTTCCAGGCCTATGTCGCGATCCTCGCCGTGTTGGCGATCTTGGTCCCGGCGCGGTCGTTCCGGCCGGATCACGGCGGCACCTTTGTTTCGGCATTCCTGCTGGACCCCAAAGGTGACCGTCCGGCATTTCCAACACTGCTTGCGCTTGCAGCCGTGCTTGTCACATCCGGCTCATTGGGCTGGAGCGCGGGCGCGGGTGCCGAACCATTCTGGATGGCTGTCGTCATCCTCATGATCTTTGCGATCGCGATTGTCTACTGGACGTTGTCTGCACCTGCGCTGCAGGAGCTGGTGTTGCTTCCGGTTGCTGCGGTCATTGCGGTGATCGCGATTGAAGGGGCCGAACTGGGGCCGGTCATCACTGCGTTCTTGACCAACTACGACACAAACCCAGAGGCTGACTTCCCGCTTGCCGTCTCGCTCCTGTGGGGTGTTGGAATGGTGCTGAGTGCGGTTGCGGCACAAAGAGCCATGCGCCCGGGCCTGTCCCTCGCCTGGGGGATGGGAGGTGCGCTGGTCGCGCCGGTTCTTGCGGTTGTACTGGAACTGACATGGAGGCCCGCCGAGACAATTGGGGCATATGCCTGGGCCCTTCATGCCATCGTTATGGCGGCCATGATGGTCAGCTTTGCCCTGCGCTTTGCCCGTGTGGATGCGCCGGATCGCACACGCACATCCATTTTCGTCTTGTCCGCGCTGGCTTCAATCACCTTCGCTCTTGTTTTGATCCTGTCTCTGGCTGCGCTGACCGTTGCGCTTGCGGTGACTGTGCTGGTCGCCGCATGGCTGGATCGGCAGTTCAAATTGCCACTCATGCAAGTGTTCATCGCAATTGGCGTTGCGGCGGTCGGTGCGCGGTTGGTCGGTGATCCGGGGCTATTCTGGGCACTGGACGCCCCGCTCTGGGAAATGGTGCTGGCCTATGCCGGGTCACTGGCTGCCTTTGTCGCGGCCATGGTGTTGTTGCGTGGGATGGTCCGCAAAACCGCAACCCTCATCTTGGACACGGCGGCGTGGTCGACCGGAGGGATGTTGGTGTCATTGCTGCTCATCCGTTTCCTTGATGATGTGCTGCCCGGCCACAACACCGACTCCCATTGGGCGTTGGGCCTGTTTGCCGTGATCTGGTTTGGCCTGATGCTGGTGCAGCTTCTGCGCGTCGAAGGTTTGGGCGGCGTGCTGGCCTTTGTTCGCGGTGGGTTGGCGCTTGTGTTTGGCTTGATCGGTTTTGGCGCATTGGCGCTTGGTTTGACCGTCTTTTCACCACTTTTGGATGGGTGGGGCGACGATGTGGCGGGACCACCCTTATTGAACACGTTGATCCCGGCCTACCTGCTTCCCGCACTTGTGCTGGCCTTTGGCGCGTGGCGCTTGCGGCATCGGGTGTTGCGCTGGGGGCTTGGAACCGTGGCGGTCGGTGTCGCCGTGTATTGGGCCTTTGCGACCGTGCGCCACCTTTGGCAAGGCGCGCAGGGCATGGATTTGGATCAGGGCTTTTTGCAGCCAGAGCTTTACAGCTACACAGTGGCGATCCTGCTGACTGGCGCCGTGCTGTTCTATCAATCACTTGCCCGCAACGCGACGGCCCTGCGTCGCGCAGGTTTGGCCGTGATTGGACTGGCGGTGGCCAAGGTGTTCCTGATCGACATTTCCGGGCTTGAGGGGCTGACCCGCGTGTTGTCCCTTGTGGTTCTGGGCCTGTCGCTGTCCGGGCTCGCGTGGCTCAATCGTTGGGCACAGGGCAAATCCGAACCAGCGGATTAGCGCAGCGGATCACCCTTTGAGAATGCAGGCAGCAACGTGCCGCACACGAGGTGGGACAGGATGCGCGGTACCGGAGGGATCATGGACACCGGAAACAACACCCGGTCACGCAAGACCGGCAACCACCGGCTGTCGGATTGGTATTGCGGGGTGAAGGCCCAACTCATCGCCTGGTAGGCCCGGACGTGCCAGCGCCTTGCCTTGGCGTAGACGGGTAGGGCGGCCTCTGGCCCGTGCGCCTCAAGGGCTTGGGCCAGTGCATAGGCATCCAGCAACGCCATGTTGGCACCTTGGCCCAGTTGTGGGCTGGCGCGATGCGCGGAATCCCCTATATGCACCACGCCACGCCCATAAGGCACCCTGAGTGTGCCATGCGCGTACCGCGCCATGGTCAATTGATCGGGATCAGTGATCTGATCGGCAAAGGCAGCAAAAGCTGGCCAAAGCCTGGACGCCTGTTCTTTCCACGCATCCAGACCCGCGGCACGCCATGCGGCGTATCCATCGCTCGGCAGGGACCAGAAGACGGCAGCCATCGGTCCGGTCGCATCGGGTGGTGTGCCAATGGGCAGCACACCAACCATGTTGCTGGCCTTGCGATAGGTTTGGCGCAACTCATCCATCGGCAGATCGGTACCATCCGCCCATGGCACGTTTGCCCACAAGGCGCCGTAGGGCAGCTGGGTCGAGCGTATCGGCGTCAGGGGCGAACGTGCACCAAGCGCATCAATAACCAGATCGAAACCTGCGGCATTCTCCCGACCCTCAAGCTCCAGACACCCGCCGCCTGCGCCCGTTACCTTGGCGTTCAGATGCATCGTGGTACCTGCGGTAACGGCCCCGTACCACAGTGCCGAAAACAGAGCATTGCGGTGAAGGGCCAGCCCCACATCTTTGCCATTGCGCCGATCATACCAGACATCCAGCACGCGCCGCCTATTTTTGGCCTCATGACCCAGCATTCGGCTCACCCGGTTGCCCGTCGCCATGACCCGGTCGAGCACGCCGCAAGCCTCCAGAACTGCTTGTCCGATAGGTTGAATAACCAACCCTGATCCCACCGGTTCGGGTGCAGCAAACTGGTCGAACACGGTCACCTCGATGCCGTGCCGACGCAGCAGGATTGCCGTAGCCAGGCCACCGATGCCTGCCCCTGCAATTGCGATCTTCATTTCCGGTTCCGTTTTGACGCCTGTTTGCGTCACCCTAGGCATTTGCGCTTTGCAGGAAATGAGGCATCTTGGCCCACTGGACGCTTCCACAGACCACGCTTATAAGGCCGCCATGATGCGGAAGATCATCATTCAGCGAATTATATCCCCGGCGCTCTGACCAACCATTGAGACGCCGGGTAAAGGTGCTTGAGGCCACTCGCACCGCACCTCTCCGCTTTGCACGATATACGACCGATAAAGGACGCCACCCATGTGCGCCGACACGCCTGAATACAAACACACCCTGAACCTGCCCAAGACCGATTTCCCAATGCGCGCGGGTCTGCCCAAGCGCGAGCCCGGATGGCTGGAGCGGTGGGCGCGGATCGGTGTCTATGACCGTCTGCGGGAGAAGGAGGGACGGGAACCGTTCACCCTGCACGATGGCCCGCCCTATGCGAACGGGCACCTGCATATCGGCCACGCCCTGAACAAGACGATCAAGGATATGATCGTGCGGTCCCACCAGATGATGGGCCGGGATGCGCGCTATATCCCCGGCTGGGACTGCCACGGCCTGCCCATCGAGTGGAAAATCGAGGAACAGTACCGCAAGAAGGGCCGCGACAAGGACGAAGTGCCGATCAACGAATTCCGCGCCGAGTGCCGCGATTTCGCCGCAGGTTGGGTCGACATCCAGCGGGAAGAGTTCAAGCGTTTGGGCATCACTGGCAATTGGGACGAACCCTATCTGACCATGGATTTCCATGCCGAGCGGGTGATTGCCGAGGAGTTCATGAAGTTCCTGATGAACGGCACGCTTTATCAGGGCTCGAAGCCTGTGATGTGGTCGCCCGTAGAACAAACCGCGCTGGCCGAGGCGGAGGTCGAGTACCACGACAAGGACAGCTTCACGATCTGGGTGAAGTTCAAGGTAGTCGCGGCAAAGGACCTGCCCGCAGTCACGCTGGAAGACACCAAAGGGCATGTCGCGCCGTTGGGCGATCTGGAAGGTGCTCAAGTGGTGATCTGGACCACGACGCCATGGACCATGCCATCCAACAAAGCTGTCGTTTATGGCTCTGACATCTCCTACGGCCTCTATGAAGTGACTGGCCGCCCCGAAGAATGTTGGGCGAATATCGGTGATCGCTACATCCTTGCCGACAACCTCGCGTCGGATGTGCTGGGTCGCGCGCGGCTTGATGAGACCATGTACCGCCGCTTGCGCGATGTGACAGCCGACGAGATGAGCCAAGTGCGCCTGACCCACCCATTAAAGGGCGCCGAGGATGCAAATGGCGAATGGGACGACATCCGCGACTTCCGCGCCGCCGACTTCGTCACCGACACCGAAGGCACTGGGTTCGTGCATTGCGCGCCGTCCCACGGGATGGACGAATACGAGCTTTACCGCGAGCTGGGCATGCTCGAACAGGTCATTACCTACAACGTGAACCCCGATGGGCGGTTCCGGGACGACCTGCCGTTCTTTGGCGGCAAGGCGATCCTGAAACCCAACGGTAAAGAGGGTAACGCCAACGCCGCCGTCATCGACAAGCTGGCCGAAGTGGGCGGGCTGCTGGCGCGTGGGAAGATCAAGCACAGCTATCCGCATTCCTGGCGTTCGAAAGCGCCGGTGATCTACCGCAACACGCCGCAATGGTTCGCGGCCATCGACAAGCCTGTGGGCGACGGGCAGGACACACACGGGACCACGATCCGTGAACGCGCGCTGACCGAGATCGACAATGTGAACTGGACGCCACAATCGGGCCGCAACCGCCTGCATTCCATGATGGAGGCGCGCCCGGATTGGGTGCTGTCGCGTCAACGCGCTTGGGGTGTGCCGCTCACTTGCTTCACCAAGAAAGGCGCTCTGCCGACGGATGAAGACTTCCTGCTGCGCAACCCGCAAGTCAACCGCCGCATCACGTCGGCATTCGAAGCGGAAGGGGCCGACGCCTGGTACGACGAAGATGCCAAGCAGCGTTTCCTCGAAGGCGTCGTGAACCCCGACGACTACGAGCAGGTGACAGATATCCTTGACGTGTGGTTTGACTCAGGGTCCACCCACGCCTTTGTCCTGCGCGATCGCAAGGACGGCACCGAGGATGGTGTGGCCGATGTCTACATGGAAGGCACCGACCAACACCGTGGCTGGTTCCACTCGTCCCTGCTGCAATCGGTTGGCACCACGGGCCACGCGCCTTACCGCAACGTGGTGACGCACGGCATGACGCTGGACGAAAAGGGCTTCAAGATGTCGAAGTCCATCGGCAACACCATCGTGCCTGACGAAGTGGTCAAGCAATACGGCGCAGACATCCTGCGGCTTTGGGTTGCGCAGACCGATTACACCGCCGACCAGCGGATCGGGCCGGAGATCCTGAAAGGGGTCGCCGACAGTTATCGCCGCCTGCGCAATACGATGCGGTTTATGCTGGGCTCGCTGTCTGACTTCACGGACGCGGATCGCACTGATCCTGACGACATGCCGGAACTGGAGCGCTGGGTGCTGCACCGGTTGGCCGAATTGGACCAGACTGTGCGCGAAGGCTACGCGGCTTTCGACTTCCAGCGCGTGTTCTCATCCGTGTTCACCTTCGCGACCGTGGATCTGTCGGCCTACTACTTCGATGTCCGCAAGGATGCCTTGTATTGCGACGGTGATACGCCGGAAAGGCGTGCGGCGCGCACCGTGCTTGATCTGCTCTATCACCGGCTGACAACATGGCTGGCCCCAATCCTCGTGTTCACGATGGAGGAGGTCTGGCTGGAGCGTTATCCGGGTGATGACAGCTCGGTCCACCTGACCGATATCCCGGAAACGCCGACCGCATGGCGCGACGATGCGCTGGCCGTGAAATGGACGGGCGTGCGCAGCGCGCGGCGTGTGGTGACGGCGGCTCTGGAAATCCAGCGCACGGACAAAGTCATCGGCGCATCGCTTGAAGCTGCCCCACTTGTCTATGTCGAGGATGCCGACCTCGCCGCGTCACTGACTGCGTTGCCCTTTGCAGATATCTGCATCACGTCGCAGATCAAAGTGACAACGGATCCCGCGCCGTCAGATGCATTCCGTTTGCCCGAAGTGCCCGGCGTGGCGGTGGTCTTTGCCAAGGCAGAAGGCGCGAAATGCGCCCGTTGCTGGAAAGTGTTGCCGGACGTGGGCACGCATGGGCACGAAGGTGTCTGTGGGCGGTGCGAGGACGCTCTGGGATAGGCGAAAAGCGCTTTGCCTTGTGCGCGATGGATCTTCGCAGATCCACGTTGGACACCGACGACCCTTTGCGGACACAGGGAAAGGCCCCTGTGTCCGTAGAACCTCGCGAAAGTCCTCGCAGATTTTGGCGGCTGGTGATGCTTGAGGTCCTATCCACCTGCCGACAGGCAAAATAAAGCGCCGTCTGGGTCGTGTACGAGATAGCGACACTCCCCCGTGCGTTCGAAGACCGATTTCGAAAGCGGGCTGGCACCCAACGCCTTGGCCGCTTGCAGCGCGGTCGCCGTGTCGACCACGTTGATGCAAGGCACCCACAATGCCTGCACACCCGTCTGGAGCAGTCCCGGCAGATGATGTGCAACAGCTTGGCCTGACAGGCTAGAGATCACCGCGTCGCCCCTTTGCGGATCGTGCGGTGGGCTGACTGACCAGTCAAAGACTGCTGAATAGAACTGTGTTGGGAATTCGGACGCGCAAGATAGATAGATTTCGTTGCCGAACTGTCGCGCAGGTATCGGAAACGCATGTTGAGACTGTGAGATCCCGACCACGGCACCCAACGGATCACGCACAAGCGCATTTCGTCCAACACCGGGAACGTCAAACGGGGCGCGGATAACTTCGCCGCCAAGCGGTTCCACGTACTTGCTGGCAGAATCCACATTCGGAACCTCTACATAGGCAATCCAGCCGTCTGACATTCCTTCGGGGGTTTCGATAAAGCCAGCCCCGGCTTCGTCTGCCAACATCGCCAAAACGAAGTCCACCTGACCGCCACCCCATGCAAAATCGGTGGCATGTTCGACGGCAAAGGACCACCCGGCGACACGTTCATAAAAAGTCATTGAACGTTGTCGGTCTGCCGAAAAGAGATCGTGCCAGACAATCTGACCAGACTTGTCTTGTGGCATCCGACTACCTCCTCTTGCTTATCTGCTTCGTGATCTCGCGCACCATCTTTCCGAATGCCTTGTCCTTGGCGCGGCGCTCGGACAGGGTGGCCGAATTGAATGCGTCTTCGGCCACGAGTTTGCGCCACCGTCCAAGCCGCGCGGCGTCGATCTCATTGTTTTCCATCGCTTGCAGCACAGCGCATCCGGGTTCCGTTTCGTGTTTGCAATCGTTGAATCGGCATTGCGTGGACAGACTGTTGATGTCCGAGAACACGTCCTGAATACCCGACGCGGCGTCGGTCAGTTGCAGCTCCCGCATGCCCGGGGTGTCCAGAACCAGACATCCATCTTGCGTCGCAAAGAGTTGCCGCCGCGTCGTCGTGTGCCGCCCCTTCGCATCATCTTCCCGAATGGATTGCGTTTCGATCGTTTCGGTCCCCAAAAGTGCATTGGTCAAGGTCGATTTGCCAACACCGGATGATCCAAGAAACGCGACAGTTGCCCCCGGTTTGCACCAGTCCGCCAGCTTGGATCGCGGCGCGTCGCCTCTCGCGTCCAGCGCGACAATTGCCACGTCAGGGGAAATCGCGCGCGCCGCGTCGATGTAGTGTTGATGATCGGGCGTGAGATCGGATTTTGTGAGGAGGATGACCGGCGTGATCTGCGCCTCAAAGGCAAGCGCGATGTATCGTTCAAGCCTCGCGACATTGAAATCCTGATTGCAGGACGTGACAACAAAGGCCGTATCGACATTGGCCGCGATCAACTGTTCGCGCCGATCCGTGCCGGGCGCACGCCGCTTGATCAAGCTCTTGCGTCGCAAAACCCGGCTGGATTTCGGATGATCGTGATCAAACATCAACCAGTCGCCGACGGTGATGCCTTCGGTGGGCGGTATGACCTCATCAAGGCCGTCCCCGACAACATGCAACGCATTTCGATGGACTTCGACGACCCGAACAGGGGGGCTTTGCGTCAATTCGTCAACATCTGTTTGTTGGGCGAAAAAGGGTCGCCAGCCAAGCAAGGCGAGGGGGGACTGAGGCCGTTTTTCGGCTTTCAGGTCGGACGATGGGGGAAAAAACTGTGAATAGTCGCGTGTCATTGTGAAGGAGTTCCATGTCTCGATCATGCCGGGGCATGATTTTAAGCGGTAAGGGAAAAATGCGGGCAAACATCAACATCGGTCCGCCAGAGGTTGGCGAAACAAGATGGTCGCTGATTTTGCATTGGGAGGACTGCTGCCTCCCCGCCTTACCGGGACATAAACTCTCCACTTCGATGCCATAGATCTACGAGTTCGCAACGAGTTTTTCAACTGTCTGGATCGGCAATGAAGGATCGTCGCGGCGACAGGCACATTGATTTGCACATCTGCAACTACGCTGTGATGGGATGAAGCATCTCTCGGGATCGCAGATTGGATTTTCCGCATACCAACTCGCGAAGCCGACTGTTCCAAGGAGCTGTGCAACTCCATCGGACGGCCTTTTTGCAGCCCGATTCCGTCGTCAGCTTCCCATGTTTGGCTGCAGTGTTATTTTATTGGGAATACTTTCAATGTGTTACGTCTAAATCTTCGACATGCAAAAAACGCAAACCACATATGACTTTTCACCGCTTGAACGGTGTTTTTTTCGCGCCTAAATGAGCAGCACAACGCTGACAAGATCAGCACAATCTATCGAAAAAAGGACTGCTGCAATGGCTGCTTTCGACACCACCCGCCCCGCATATGGCGCTGCACCTGTTGCAGGCCAATTCTCCGGCTTGTTTTCCAAATTGGTTGCCCAAGTGGCCGCCTGGAACCATGCCCGCTTGACCCGCAACGCCCTGAACGCCCTGACTGACCGTGAGCTTGAAGACATCGGTCTGGTCCGTGGCGACATCGATGACGTGGCAAACCGCCACTAAGACGTTCCAATCCTCCCCTTTGGACGCGCTCTGACAAGAGCGAAAGCCGCGGGCCTGAGAGCAGGCACCGCGGCTTTTCTTTTGGAGGGGCTGTCAGTTCAGTCTACGAAGGGTTCAAGAAAGCCTGCGGCAAACTGTGTCACCGGGTCTATCTGCATCAAATGAGAGCTGAACTGTTCCAGATGACCGCCCTGCTGCAGCTTTGCAACGCGCCCGTTGTAAGTGATGTCGCCCAAAGAGGCGAGCATCAGTCCCTTGAACACGAAGAACCCTGTCACAAGCGCGAGCAGCCCTCTGATGGGAAAACCGCGACCTAGACGGCGCTTGGGCTTGAGAACAATCAGCCCATCGCCCCGCAGTGTTGTCGTATACCCATTTCCCAAGGCCGCGTGTTTGCGGCCAAGTGTGGTCAAGCGCTCTTCAAAGTTTTGGCGAGTTTCAACCATGGCAGCCTCGTACATCGAAATGGCCCCCACCGATTTCGGCGTAGAAGGTGCGCCTCAATTGTGGCGAAATCTAGGCAAATGCGTCAAAAGCCGCTAAAAATTCTGACAAATCATGGCTTTTTATGCAGAGTGAGGGTCGTCCACTCTCCAATCTCTTCCCTGTGCGCCAGACTGTTTCCGTGATCGATATAGTGCGCAGCGACCTCGTCAGCCTGTTCGTTGAGGATTCCGGACAGAATCGCATATCCACCTGTGGTGAGGCGGGCACTCAACTCTGGTGCCAATGCGATCAGCGGCCCTTTGAGGATATTGGCAAAGACCAGATCAAATGGACCAGAAAGGTCCGCGTGACCAAAGCCTGCCGCTTCGGCCAGTTTGACCTTGGCTTCCATCCCGTTGGCTTTCAGGTTGGCCCGCGCCACGTCGACGGCCTGTGCATCAATGTCGCTGGCAATGATGTCCGCATCCCAGATCGCTGCAGCGCCCATGGCGAGCACAGCGGTGCCACAGCCGATGTCGGCCGCGCGTTCTGCCCGAAATCCGCCATCTGCCAACCGATCCAGCGCTTTCAGGCAGCCCAACGTTGTGCCGTGGTGTCCGGTGCCAAAGGCCATCGCCGCCTCGATCAACAGGGCGTGCTTGCCAGCGGGCACCTGGTCGGCATCGTGTGAGCCATAGACGAAGAAGCGACCAGCTTCGACTGGCGCCAACTCGCGCTTCACATGGGCCACCCAATCGGTTTCCGGCAGTTCCGAAACTGTGAACGGCTTTGCGCCAAGGGCGGTGGTGAGCAGTAAAAGGGCGGTGTCATCCGGCTGGTCCGTGAAATAGGCACCCACTTCCCAAAGTCCGCTGCCATCTTCGACCTCGAACACACCGATGCCGGTTGGTTCCGGTGCCATGTTCTCAAGGGCCGCGCCAAGCGCGTCCGCCTGTGCCTTGCCTTCAAGCGTTGTGAGGGCGGTCCATGTGGTCATGTCAGTCTCCGTCTGTTGCCGGAGCCTTAGCGCCCACCATGGCAGGCGGCAAGTGGCGCGCTACTCTGCAGGGGCGGGCAGTTTGACGCCCAGTCGGGTTTCATGGCCAGGCACCGGGTGGCGCGGAATGAGCAAGGCCAGGTACAAAGACGTTGCGGCCATGCCCGCAGCCAGCAGAAACACTGCACCGGGTGAGAACAGCCACAACAGGCCCAATGGCACCGGCAGGCCCACGGCAGCGATATGGTTGATCGTAAAGGCCACGGCGGCCGTCGGCGCGATGTCCGCCGGGTCCGCGATTTTCTGGAAATAGGTTTTGAGCGCCAGCGCCAACCCAAAAAAGATGTGGTCCAGAACATAGAGGGCGGCAGCGATCATCAACCCCCACCCCATGAAGTAGACACCGCCGTAAGCCAGAAACACGCACACAAGCCCGGTATACTCAAACACCAGCGCCTTTTGCTCGCCAAAGCGTGCCACAATGCGCCCCAGAACCGGTGCAACCAGGATGTTGACCATCAGGTTGATAAGGTAGAGCGCCGTCAGCTCATGCACCTGGAAGCCGAATTTCTCGACCATCATGAAACCTGCAAAGACCATGAAGATCTGCCGCCGTGCGCCCGACATGAATTGCAGGGCGTAGTACAGCCAATATCGCTTGCGCAACACGAAGGTTTTCAGTTGCGGAGTAGGGGCTTCGAACTGGGGATAGGCCAGCATGGCAAAGACTGCGATGGCCGCCGTGATCCCGCCACCAACCATGTAGACAACGTTGTAGGTCAGCCCAAGAGGCTCCCACAGAACCATGATGACGAAGTAAACGAGGAACGTGGCCGTTGATCCGGCAGCGAGCAGCCAGCCTAACATCTGCGGGGCGCGATCCTTGGGCAGCCACTGCAATTGCAGCGACTGGTTCACCGTTTCGTAGTAATGGAAGCCGATCGAACTGATAAAGGTCAGCGCCAGAATACCACCCATTTGCGGGAACTGCGCCGTCAGGGCGGTGGCAACGCCCAGCATCACGAGTGACATCAGCCCAAGTACCTGTTCGCGCATGAACATGATGACGACGATGACACCGACAGCCAGAAAGCCCGGAATCTCCCGGATCGCATGCAACAGACCGATATCGGCCCCGTCAAAGTTGGCTGCATCCACAACAAAGTTGTTCAGCAGCGCCAGCCAGACAGAGAACCCGATGGGCATGGCAAAAGCCATCAGGAACAAAAGCGCAATGGGCCGACGCCAAGCGGGCAGACTGCTTGCGTCGTCAAGGGTAATGTGCTGGGCCATAACCTGCCATTACGCCTTTTGCACGGCCTTGGCGAGGGCACGGTATGTGCGCGGGAGCACATGTGTTTTTCATCCCCGCATCACAGGATATGTCGTAGGCATGGGGAAACGTAACTATCTGATCGAAGGTGTCTCGGGCAGCGGCAAAACGTCTGTGTGCCACGAACTGCGCAGGCGCGGATATCATGCGCTTGACGGCGACAGAGAGTTGATCCCTGACGAAACACGCTCACACCAGCCGTCGTTGGCCGAAGCCGGTCCCGAGGGCAGTGTCGAGCGCGCGGCATGGATGCATGGCCAACATGTATGGGATGTGGACAAGGTCAGGTCTCAAGCGGCATCCAAAGGTTCTGAAATGTCATTTTTCTGCGGTGGTTCCCGGAACTACGCCGATGTCATCCATTTGTTTGATGCTGTCTTTGTGCTGGACGTGGATCAAGAAACCTTGCAACGACGGCTTGCGCTACGCGATCGCGACGCGTTCGGCGGGCGGACGGAGGAACAAGAGTACATCCTGACACTGCACAAAACGAAACAGGACATCCCCGCGTTTGGTACCGTCATCGATGGCACCGCAGCGCTTGATGATGTGGTGGATCAAATCCTTGAGCATTGCTTGTAAGCAATCTGCGCGGAAAGGTCCGGTGGGCTTTTGGGGCGCGCAACAGTGATCAGAACGGACTTGGCCGCAGCAACCCCAAGGTCTGCCTCATGCGCTGCATGATGTCCCAGTCAAGCACCCTTACTATGTTGAATTCTGCGATCTGTTGGGACACAGTTGGATCAGGCCTTGCTCGGGCCTCCACCCTCCATCTGGGAAGCATTTGTCATGTAGAGCGAAGTCATTTTAACCTGTCTCGTTCGAGCGCGTGCATAAGGAGGGATTGCGGAAGCAGCTCGAAAGAGGAGGACTAAAGATGCACATTTCCGCTCCTGTCTATCATTTGAAGCGACAGGCCAAACTGTTGGCCCGCCAGACTGGTACGCCGTTGCACAAAGCGCTGGACCAGATCGCAACTTCCGAAGGCTTCCAAAGCTGGGGGCATCTGACTTCATCCTTGCCAAAAGGGCGTGCCGCCGAAATCGTCTTGCCCCAGCTCCACGCAGGCGACCTCATGCTCCTGGGTGCGCGGCCCGGACACGGCAAAACGCTTCTTGGCCTGGAATTGGCATCAATGGCAGCAACTCTGGGCCGGAAGGGGTTTTTCTTTACCCTCGATTACCACGAGCCAGCCGTTGCAGATCGGTTTGCAGATTTAGGCATTGACCAGGCATCTGCGCAGAAGACCGTGGAAGTTGATACGTTGGATGAAATATCGGGCGGCTATGTCGTCAGCCGGCTTGAGCGCTGCCACACACCTGTTGTGGCCGTAATTGACTACCTTCAACTCCTTGATCAAAGGCGCAGCAATCCAGACCTGCAGGACCAGATCGCTTCACTGCGGGCTTATGTGAAGGCCACCGGTGCGATTTGCGTGCTGATCTCACAAATCGACCGATCGTTCGACCTGAGCGGCAAACCTATGCCGGATGCATCAGATGTACGTCTGCCCAACCCGCTTGATCTGTCGGCCTTCGACAAAGTCTGCTTCCTGCACAATGGTAAGGTTCAGGTTGATCGGGCCGCGTAGTCGAACCGCAAGGGGCGGTACGGGCATTCAGCGAATACCCGTGCCGTCCAATGTCGCGCTAAACCCCGCTGTTGCGAACCGTCGATCCGGGGATCAGGCGAAAGCCAATATCGGTGCAGCTCGGTACGGGTTCGTCCGTCAGGCGCCCCATCATCATCTCGGCCGCTTTCTGGCCGAGCTTCAGATGTGACACGTGGCAAGAGGTGAGGCGCCGGTTCATCACCGATGCAATAGGCAGGTCACCCCATCCGGCAATGCCAATATCGTCCGGCACCGATAGCCCCTTGGCTGCGCAGTATTGCAAGCCGCCAAATGCCATCGCGTCGTTCTGATAAAAGATACACTCGATATCGCGGGCCGCGGCCAGCAATTGTTCTGTCCCGTAAAAGCCCGGGTAGTAGGTGGCTGTATCATGCAGGCAAAGCTGCTTTACAACTGCTCCGCCGGCGCCCTCGACCGCCTTGCAAAAGCCATTGAGCCGCTCAGTTGCCGCGTTCGCCGTGTCATGCGAGGTCCCCACATAGCCAATGTTCTGATAGCCAAGCGATGTCAGGTAACGCCCCATGTCAAAGCCGCTGTCGAAGTGGTTGATGCCCACGCTCATGTCGAGGGGGCTGGAGTTCAAATCCCAAATCTCGACCACAGGAATACCCGCGTTCCGCAACATGTCCGTCGCGCGGGGCGAGTGGTAGCGACCGGTCAGAATGAGGCCCGCCGGTTGCCACGACAAAACCGTCCTGATCCAGTTTTCTTCCTCTTGCTGGGTGTGCTGCGTGAGGCCCAGAACGGATTGGTATCCAAAGGTACCCAACTTGCGGTCAATCCCTTCGAGGACCTGGGCAAAAACCTCGTTTCCCAGATCCGGGATCGACACGCCGATAAAGGTCGAGTTCTGATCGCCTGCAAACACGGTCGCCAAACGATTCGGTAGGTAGCCAAGGACGTCGACCTGCTCCATCACCTTGACACGCGTTTTTTCCGAATACCCACCTTCACCACGCAAAACCCGACTGGCAGTCATCTTCGACACACCTGCGGCCTGTGCGACCTCAGACAGGCTTACTTTATTGTTTTTACTGCTCTTTTCCACGTTTTGCGCCATCTTACGTTACGGGTAACTTAAGCCTTGACAGAGCGTGTGCTCTGACCTGATGCTAGCGGAATGTTACGGGTAACTCAACGGGGAGGTTGGGGCCCGGCATCCCGGAGGAGACGCCATGCCAGACCTGCAGTCAGGTTTGTTTTTTGACAGCATCGACAAGCATTTTGGCGGCACCTATGCGCTCAAGGATGTTTCGTTGACCGTGGGGCGAGGCGAAATCGTTGCCCTTCTGGGTGAGAACGGTGCAGGCAAGTCGACCCTGATCAAAGTGCTTGGTGGCATCCATACGGCAGACGCTGGCCGCGTGTTGATTGATGGTGAGCCGTACCAGCACAAACCGGCAGGGTTTGGCGAGCGGCAGAAGGTGGCCTTCATCCACCAGGACCTTGGCCTGATCGAGTGGATGACGGTGGCTGAAAACATCGGCCTCGCTTTGGGCTTCTCTCGCAAGAATGGGCTGATCCGTTGGAAGGACGTCGAACACTTTGCCGTGGAAGCGCTCCGCAAGGTGGACGCCGAATTTGATCCGACCGCGCGGGTCGAAGACCTGACACGGACCGAGAAATCGCTGGTGGCGATTGCCCGTGCGCTGGCCGTGGACAGCGAGTTTCTGGTTTTGGACGAACCCACCGCATCGCTGCCCGCGGATGAGGTGGAACGGCTGTTTGCTGCCATCCGGCCCCTGCGTGAAAAGGGCGTCGGGATGATCTATGTGTCCCACCGCCTGGACGAGATTTTCCAGATCGCGGACCGCGTGGCTGTGTTGCGGGACGGCGCGATGGTGGGCGTGCGCAGCATCGACCACACCACGCCCGAAGAGCTGGTGCAGAAAATTGTAGGCCGCAAGACCCGTGAAACAGTCAAGGCGACGGATGCTATTGGTGAAGCGGTGCTGTCCCTGCGCAACTTCGAAGTGGCGGGGATGCAAAAACTGGATTTCGATCTGCAAAAGAACGAGGTATTGGGCCTTGTGGGCCTGCGTGGTGCAGGGCACGAGGCCATCTCGCGTGCGCTCTTTGGACTTGTGCCCTTTGACGGAGAGGTGACGCTGGGTGGGGTGCAACCCGATCTGTCGAACCCGCAAAAAGCGCTGCATTCCGGTGTCGGACTAGTCGCCAAGGACCGGACCGAAGAGTCCGTGGCCATGAGCCTTTCGATCCGGGAAAACACCTTTCTCAACCCCGACGGGATTGGCCGCAAACTGCTCAACATGCTGTCCCCGAGGGTCGAGGCCGAACAGGCCGCCATCATCGGGGCCGAGTTGGGCCTGTCACCGAATGATCCGACCCTCGCGATTGAGGCGCTGTCTGGCGGCAACCAACAGAAGGTCGTCATTGGCCGCTGGCTTGCCACCAAGCGCAAACTTCTGATCTGCGAGGATCCGACGGCGGGTGTGGATGTGGGGGCCAAATCCGAGATTTATGCACTTCTTAACCGTGCGCTTGGTGACGGGGTCGCGATCCTGATCATGTCCACCGATTTCGAAGAGATCGCCTCAATTTGCCACCGGGCCATCGTGTTTAGCCAAGGGGCGATTGTCGATGAACTCAGCGGCACACGGCTGACAACTGAAAACCTGATCCAGTCGGCCTCGGCCGGGAATATCAAGACAGAAGGGGGCGGTGCGAATGCAGTCGCTTGAATCCAGCGCACTCGAGCCGACCAAGGCCGAACTCAAAGGACTGCCCATGGGCAAGCGCCTGATGCGGTTCCTGCCGGTCTATGGCCTGGTGATCCTGACAGTGTTCCTGATTGGCCTGTTCTCGGTCCTGTTGCCCAACACATTCCCGACGATGCTGAACCTGCGGTCCATCATCTCGGACAAAGCAATCATCGCGCTTTTGTCGCTTGGGGCGATGATCCCGATGGCAGCGGGGCGGATCGACCTGACCGTGGGCTACGGTATCGTTCTGTGGCACATCCTTGCCATCAGCCTGCAAACCATGCTGGGACTTCCGTGGCCCATAGCCGTTGCGATTGTGCTTCTGCTGGGGGCATTGACCGGGTTCCTGAATGGGCTGCTGGTTGAGGTTGCCAAGATTGACAGTTTCATCGCGACGCTGGGCACCGGTACAGTGCTTTATGCGCTGGCGCTGTGGCACACGGGCGGTCGGCAGATGGTGGGGCTGTTGCCCGACGGGTTCTATGCCCTGAACACCACCTTCGTCTTTGGCCTGCCCATCACCGCATACTACCTGGTCGTGATCACGGTCGTGATGTGGATCGTCCTCGAATACACGCCTGTGGGTCGGTACCTTTATGCCATTGGTGCGAACCAGCGGGCAGCACAGCTGAACGGCATTCCCACGCGGAAATACGTGATTGGCGCCTTTGTCGCGTCCGGCTCCATGACCGCTCTGGCCGGTGTGCTGCTGGCCGCGAAACTGCGGATCGGACAGGCGTCGGTGGGGCTCGAGTTCCTGCTGCCCGCGCTCGTTGGGGCCTTCCTGGGCTCAACCACGATCAAACCCGGACGGGTCAATGTCTGGGGCACCGTTGTGGGTGTCGTCATTCTGGCCGTGGGTATTTCAGGCATTCAACAATTCGGCGGCTCCTTCTGGGTCGAGCCGCTTTTTAACGGAGTTACCCTGCTGGTTGCCATCGGCATCGCAGGATACGCACAGCGCAAAAAAGGTGCAGACAAGCGCTGAGCACAAAATTGCAAAGGGAGGAAACTATGCAAAAACGTACATTCATGGCCGGATTGATGGCCACGACAATGATGACTGCCGTGCCGGTACTGGCAGCAGATTGGGATGGCCCAACCACCGGACCCGCAGCGGCGGACGGCAAATCCATCGTTGTCGTTGCAGGTGATTTAAAAAACGGCGGTATCCTGGGCGTGACCACAGGTGTTGAAGAGGCCGCAGCGAAAATCGGTTGGGAAGTTCGCGTGCTGGACGGCGCCGGTTCTATTCAGGGTCGTACAGCCGCGATTGGTCAAGCGCTGGCGCTGAAGGCCGACGGCATCATCATCAACGGCTTTGACGCCGTGGAACAGCAGGCCGCCTTGGAAGGCGTGGTGGCCGCAGACGTACCCATGGTCGCGTGGCACTCGGGCCCAAAAATTGGTTGCGACGCGCCTGGTGGTATCTTTGCCAACGTGTCCACCGACGCTATGACAGTGTCCGAAGTGGCCGCCGAATGGGCCATCCAAGACGGCGGCGAGGATATCGGTGTCGTGATCTTCACCGACTCCACCTACCAGATCGCCATCGACAAGGCGGACCGGTTGAAGGAAACGGTCGAGGCTGCGGGCGGCAAGGTCCTGGAATATGTGGACACTCCTATTGCCGATACATCCACCCGCATGGGCCCGCTGACCACATCGCTGCTGCAAAAATACGGTGACAGCTGGACACACGCACTGGCCATCAATGACCTGTACTTTGACTTCATGGGACCATCGCTGGCCGCTGCGGGCCTTGCGCCTGATGCAGGCCCGCAAGCAGGTTCTGCTGGCGACGGATCAGAGGCTGCGTTCCAGCGTATCCGGTCCAACGGCTATCAAGCCATCACCGTGGCCGAGCCTCTGAACCTGCAAGGCTGGCAACTGGTGGACGAGCTGAACCGTGCCATCCAGGGCGAGGCCTGCTCGGGCTATGTCACCTCACCTGCGCTGGTCACACCCGAAGGGCTGGCCAAGTTGGGCGACAGCAACCAGTTCGACCCCGACATCCCCTACCGGGACGCTTACGCCACGATCTGGGGCAAATAGTTCTCCCCGCGGGGTCGGACGGCAAGGTCTGGCCCCGCACCTTAATCCGAATATTTTGGGCGCGTGCGCAGCCCGATCTATCCGAGCCACCGGAGGAAAAAGATATGGCTGATACGCCACTCGTGCAGATGCGCGGAATAACCAAACGGTTCGGCGGCGTGACCGCGCTGCAGAATGTCGACCTGAGCGCCTATGCGGGCGAAGTGCTGGCGATCGTCGGCGACAACGGCGCCGGGAAGTCGACCCTGATAAAGGTGCTGACAGGCGTCTACCAGCCGACCGAGGGCGACATCTATATCGACGGCGAAAAGGTCGAGTTCTCCAACCACGCAGACGCAGCTAGGGCAGGGATCGACGCCGTCTATCAAACGCTGGCCCTGGCCGACCACCTTGATCCCGCCGCCAACATGTTCCTGGGCAATGAACTGACCAAGAAGGTGTTCGGCATCACCGTGCTCGACAACAAGAAGATGCGGTCAGAAACCGAACGGGTCCTGATGGAGCGTCTGGGCGTGCGCCTGAAATCACTGGATGCACCGACCGACAGTCTGTCAGGCGGTCAACGCCAGGCCGTGGCCATTGCACGCGCCGTCTATCACGAGGGGCTGCGGGTTCTGGTCATGGACGAACCTACCGCCGCCTTGGGTCCGCAGGAAACCGCGCGGACCCTGAAATTGATCAAGGCACTGAAAGCCCAAGGCTTGGCGGTGATCCTGATCAGCCACTCGCTGGATGATGTGTTCGAGGTTGCGGACCGTGTTCACGTGCAGCGCCGCGGCCAATGCGTGGGCGTGGCACTCACCGCTGAAAGCTCGACCCAGGAAGTGTTGGGCATGATCGTTGGTGCCAAGGAGGACGCCGCATGAACACCGCAGTTGACACAGACTACAAGCCACCGCTGAGTGAACGGCTTGAGCCGTACATGGCGGTCATCGCGCCGATGGCAATGATTGCCGCCATCTTTCTGTTCATGGCCGTGGCGTCGCCCGATCGGTTCTATCGGATCAGCAATCTTGAGCTGATCCTACAGGACGCGGCCCTCTATATGCCGATGGCGATGGCGATGACCTTTGTCATCACCCAACGCGGCATTGACCTGTCCGTTGGGTCGGTGGCCGTGCTTTCGGCCATCATCATGGCGTTTCTGGTCAAGCAATATGGGTTTTCGATCTACGTCGGTATTCCTATTGCGCTGACCATCGGGGCCCTTCTGGGCCTGATCAACGGGCTGGTGATCACGCGCTTCAACGTGCCTGACTTGATCGGAACACTGGCAATGGACCTTGTCTACAAAGGGCTGGCGCTCTTGCTGGCCAAAGGTCTGGTTCTGGCACGTTTCCCCGACATCCTGACGGAAATGGGTCGTGGTCAGACGCCGTTCTTCATCCCCACACCGGCGGTGATCGGCATTCTGACCATGGTGGCGGGTTACTACATCCTGCAGCGCACGCATTTTGGCCGCTACACGGTCGCCATCGGCTCCAGCCCGGAATCGGCGGAACTGACAGGCATCGGCGTGAAGCGTCACAAGGTCTATGCCTATGTGTTGTGCGGAGCCTGCGCCGCGCTTGCGGGTCTGATGCTGACCGGCAAACAGAACGCCATTCAGGCGACGATGGCACCGTTCTTCAATCTGCACGTCATCGCGGCGGTGGTTGTGGGGGGCACATCCCTGTTCGGTGGCCGCGCGTCCATCATCGGATCGTTCTCGGGCGTGCTGCTGCTTGCCATGATGCTGAACGCTTTGGTGACGCTGCGCATCGAGTTTTTCTGGCAGCCGGTAGCGTCGGGCTTTGTGATTATCAGCTCGGTCGCGCTCTATGCCTGGATCCAGAAGAAGGACCGCGATGGTGCAGGCGGCTGGTTTGCCGATCTCAAAACAGCCGAAGGTCAGAAATTGGTGCGCTTTTCTGCGCTACTGATCGGCGTCCTGATTGCCCTTTTGGCAATCGGTGGCGTCTTTGCCGGGGATGCCGCACCAAGCGGATAACTCGGCCAATGCGGGGTGGCCGGGCCGGGGGTGCAGCCCCGACCCAGCCGATGGCCCCGCTCTCATTGCAAAGGGAGGAACCAAGATGAGATTTTTAGCAACCACAGCCCTCGTGGCAACAGCGATGACCGGAATGGCACTGGCCGATGGTCATGCAACCCTGCCGCTGAAGGAACTGCCGGACATCGCAGACCGTGACCACTGGGTGCCTGACGAGGTGAACGCCGAAGGCAAGCTGGAAGCGATGCAAGCCGTCGTTGGCGGCGAAGCGGTGAAGTTCAGCGGGACGCAGGACGCACCCATTCAGATCGCGCTGATCTACCCTTCGTCCGACACTTCGGACTTCTGGGCACGCAACTATCTGGCGATGACCAAGCGTCTCGACCAGCTGGGCATTCAGTACGAAACAACCGAGTTTGCGTCACGCCAGATCGAACACTCGCTGCAAACGACCTATGCCAACCAGGTGGTGCTGGACAAAGACATCTATGACTATGTCGTCTTTGGCCCGTCGGAACTGGCCATTCAGGGCGACAACATCGCGAAGCTGGCGGCGGAAAAAGACGACCTGACGACCTATGTCTGGGCGTTCCACACACCGCTGAAAGACCTCGCGCATCAGCCTGCGGCATGGTTCGACTTCTCGTCGGCTGCCGGTGCCCTGACCATGTGCGATTACATGATCGGCCGTTTGGGCGAAGGTGTCACCATGGCGATGAACCGCGGCATTCCGGGCATTACCGACAACCAGCGCTCGGGCGACTTCAAAGCCTGTGTCGAGGAAAAAGCTGGCTGGACCACGGTGTATGAACACTACGGTGAATATCAGCGCGAAGGCGGCTTTGCCGGCACATCGCTGATCCTTCAATCCTACCCGGAAGCCACAATCATCCACAATGCGAACACCGCGATGGCGATGGGCTCGGTTGAGGCGCAGGTTTCGGTTGGCAAAGAGAAGGACATCTTCTCGACCGGTTGGGGCGGCACGGGCCTTGAGCTGGACGCCATCCGCCGTGGCGAGTTGGACGCGACCCCGATGCGTATGGGGGACGACGTGGGCGCCGCAACGGCCGAGGCGATCAAGGCCGATCTTGAGGATCGCGCGGATGAGCTGCCCTTCGTCTTCCTTGGCCGGATCACCGTGGCCCATGACCAGATGAGCGCGGACGAAATCGACGCGCTGGAACAGGAAGCATTCCGCTTCTCCGGCGTCGGTGCCCTCAAGCGATAACAAGTAGCTGCGCCATCCCGTCCCGGGGTGGCGCACACCTATCTCGTTGGTGAGGGTGTAGGGCGCATATCCGCCCGACTACTCTCAACGCATCCCAAAGTGATCTTTCCGCAAGCTTCGGATTGCGAGACGCGCCCGCCTGCACCACATTACACGCATGAAACAGGCGGACGTTCATACCCAGTTCGGGGACCTGACAGTAACCGAGGATCAGGGCGCCATCATTCGCGTCTCATGGGGCGTATCCGGCTGTGCCGACCGGTCCGAGGCGCTGGATGCCGCGGTCGCGCAACTGCAAGCCTATGATGCGGGTGAGTTGGAGACATTCGATCTGCCAATCGCCGTGCGCGGCTCGCAACTGCAGCGGGATGTCTGCGCCGAGATGTCCAGGATCCCCTTTGGCCAAACCATCACCTACGGCGACATTGCCAAGACACTTGGGGTGCCTGCACAGGCCATCGGTCAGGCGTGCGGTGGCAATCCCATCCCCGTCATCATTCCCTGCCATCGCGTCATGGGGGCCAAGGGCCTGACCGGGTTTTCCGGGGCAGGCGGGGTCGAAACCAAGGTGGCGCTCCTGCGCCACGAAGGTGGCTTCCTGATCTAGCGTTGCGGGATCAACTGCTGCGCCATGCCAGCAAAGACCAGATACAGCGATGTGATCACTAGTCCCCAATGCGCCCAGCTTTCGGGATGGAAGTCGACCCATGCCGCCCAACCGGCAAAGAAGGTCCACGCCAGCGCCATCGGCAAGCTCAACCAACGCCAGCGTTCTGTGCGCACCGGGTGGATAAACTTGATCGGCAGGAACATTCCGACAGCCAGCACGCTCACAAGGGCCAGCGAGACCCAGAAATTCGGCTCAAGGGCAAAGATGACCAGCACAACCATGTTCCAGCACCCCGGAAAGCCCGAGAACGAATTGTCCTTTGTTTTCATGCGGGTGTCGGCGAAATACATGGCCGAAGCAAAGGTGATCAGAATGATGGCCACCCAGCCGGTCCAGCCTGCCATAAGACCCGAGGCAAAAAGCGCAAATGCCGGGATGAAGACATAGGTCAGGTAGTCGATGATCAGATCAAGCAAGACGCCGTCGAACTCGGGAGCATTGGTCTTTACATTGTATTTCCGGGCAAGGGGGCCGTCGATACCATCCACGAAAAAGGCCACGACAAGCCACAGGAACATTAGGTCCCATTTCGCCTCGACGGCAGCCAGCATGGCCAGCATTGCGAACACGGCGCCGGTGGCCGTCAGAAGGTGAACGCTCAACGCGCGCATTTGCAGTGTCATTTGCCTGTCATGCTGCATGATGCGCAGGGTTGCAAACGCAAAACCGCGCCGAAGGGGTCGGCGCGGTCAGGTGCAAGGCCAAAAAATAGCCCGTGTGCCGGCTACTGGCCCAGGCGCACTTCTTCGAGGGGGTAACCCAGATAGTCCTGCGCTTCCCAGCTTGCATGACAGTCATGGCAGAAGCTCTGCTTGACCTTCATCACCTTGCCATTTGGTTGCAGCCCGGCATAAAGCCATCCGGCGGTGTCGGGCGCTTCGTCAGTACCCACCTTGGTCATGATGAACAGCGGACCAGGGCGCGCGGCCTTCTTCTTGATCGAAACCGTGATCGACTCCTTGGCGAGGACCGATCCTACAGGCATTTCAAAGCCTTCTTCCTCGAACTTCAGATACTGTTCGGCGGCCACGTCATTGGCATATGTGTTCAGAAGGCGGTTGCCATGCGGTCCAGCCACGGCTGGGCGCGATGCCGTTGCGGCCCAACTGCGGTAGTTCGAACCGATCTCGTCACCTTCCTTGGCATAGCCGGTTGCCATCTTTTCCTGAAGACAATCGTAAAGCACGCCGATCTGATCCTCGGTCAGGTCAAAAGCGTCCTCAACGGTAATGGCTGTACATTCTTCTGCGCTGGCGGCTCCAGCAGTTATCGCAAAAACGGCTGCGTATGTTAGCTTGCGTAGCATGCTTTGCGTCCCCTCCGTGTTGGTTTTGTATGCCATTGCATGCTGACCGAAGGATCGCTTCGCGCATAGCCCGGGGGCGATCACCTTTTATGCACAATAGCGTGAGGGTCGGCGCAACCTACGCCTTCGGATGGGCTTTGGCGTAGACTTCCATCAGCCGAACCGTATCGACCGCCGTGTATGCTTGCGTGGTCGAGAGCGACGCATGGCCCAGAAGTTCCTGAATGGCCCTTAAATCGCCGCCCGCATTCAACAGATGCGTGGCAAAGCTGTGGCGCATGGCGTGAGGTGTCGCGCTAGCGGGCAGACCCAATTGCATGCGGGCATTGGCCATCACCTTCTGAATGGCGCGCGGGGCCAAGGCCCCCCCGCGCACAGCGCGAAAAAGTGGGCCGTCGGCGGGCAGGTCATAGGGACAGGCGGACATGTACGCCTCAACAGCGTCACGGGCCGCATCAATCACCGGCACAATCCGTTCCTTGCCGCCTTTACCCACAATGCGCAGGACTTGGGGCAGGGGTGCTTGACCTGCCATCAGGGACAAGGCCTCGGATATGCGCAATCCACAGCCCCAAAGTAGGGTCAGAACAGCGGTATCTCGTGTTCCGATCCACGGCTTGTCCGATTGCAGGGGGGTGATGTCCAACAACTCGCGCGCCGCCGACTCGTCCAGCGGACGCGGCAGCTTCTTGGTGAATTTCGGAGCCCGCGTGCTCAGCACCGCAGTGGGTTCAAACCCTTCCCGCGCAGCCAACCACTTGTAGAATGCTTTGACTGCCGACAGTTTCCGCGCCAGCGACCGCGCGCCGACCCCGCCCGCCCGTGTGCGGGCCATCCAAGCACGCATGTCGCGGGTATCAATGCGCGCCAAGGCACCCAGACCCTGTGTCTGGCCCGAATGCTCGGTCATGAAGGCAAGGAATTCGGTAATGTCATTGCCATAAGCGACAGTGGTGTTTTCAGCGGCCCCCTTGATCGCGCGTTGATGGGCCAGAAAACCTTCCAGCGCATCGCGGGCGGCGGGGGAAATCAGGCTCATCCCAACCAGCGCCGCATGGCCCGTTCGAAGACCCCTGTAAAGAAGGCCAGAAGGTCCGTGCCTTGCTGGGGGCCAAACATGTGGGGGTCCTCGGCGCCCATCACCAGAAGGCCGGGCAGGCGGCCATCGCCAAAGTCAAGTTTCAGACACGCCTCGGACCGGATCCAGGTTGCGTCATCGCCGTAGATCTCTGGGTCAGCATCCTGCACTTGGCGCAGGGTGACTTGGCGCACATTGCCGCCGCGTCCGTCGGTCAAGTAGTCGTCGATGAAACCGGGTTCCGCCACGCTCAGGACTTCGCCCAGTCTCTGAACGGCCGGATCATTGTCGTTTTGGACGGATTCGAGCACCAGTTTGACGGCGTCCACGCGCAGAATTTCCGCCACTTCCCCACCCAGATCGCGCAGGAAGGGTTCGAATTCCATCGGGTCCAGCATCCGCAGGATCGCGCGGTGGATCTGATTGGTTCCGGCCAGGTTTTCATAGGCGGCAGCAATGACCGAACGGTGCGTATCCTCAAGACGGTCCAATCGCGCCTCAAGCCGTTCCATCGCCAGTCCACGCAGATCGACAATGTTGCCACCCATCGCACGTTCGTTCGCGGCGATCAGGGCATGCATCAAATCCTTGTCGTCCAGAATGACGTCCGGACGCGTAATGATCGCCTCTCGCAGGGCGTCGTCAATCTTGGGCTGGCTGCTCATACCGTACCTGTTCTTTTTCTTGGCCGCTTCCATAACACAGCGGATTCGCGAAATCTGCCCTGAACTTGGAATAATTGTTCAGAAGGCAGCGTTATGTTGCCAAGTGACGCTACGACCGGGGAAGGGGCACGATTTTCTCCCCGTGAACGGGAATTTTTGTCCGTCCATATCCGCCCCATGGAACACACACGCGAAGCCACCACTCACGGATCCGGACCCGGGATTTTTCCCTTGGGACCGGATGCGCTTCGGGTGATGCTGAGACGGGCCAGAGAGATCTGAGTTAAAGGATCTTCTGACCCGTCTTGGCCCAATCCTTCATAAAGGCATCAAGGCCCTTGTCCGTCAGAACGTGGTTTGCCAACTTCTTGATCACATCCGGGGGCGACGTGATGACGTCGGCACCGATCTTGGCACAGTCCTGAATGTGGTTCACCGACCGGATCGATGCCGCAAGGATTTCCGTTTCGAATCCGTAGTTGTCGTAGATTGTGCGAATGTCTTCGATCAGCTCAAGACCGTCGATGTGGATGTCGTCCAGCCGTCCGATGAAGGGAGAGATGAAGCTGGCACCGGCCTTTGCCGCCAGCAGCGCCTGGTTGGCCGAGAAGCAGAGCGTGACATTGACCATCTTGCCTTCGCCCGACAGTACTTTGCAGGCCTTCAGCCCGTCCCATGTCAGCGGCAGCTTGACGGTGATGTTTTCAGCGATCTCGGCCAATTTGCGCCCCTCAGCGATCATCGCGTCGGCTTCCAGCGCGACCACTTCCGCGCTCACCGGCCCGTCAACCAGATCACAGATTTCCTTGGTCACTTCCAGAATGTCGCGCCCTGATTTCAGGATCAGCGAAGGGTTCGTGGTTACACCGTCGACCATTCCAAGGTCGTTGAGTTCTGCGATAGCATCAATCTCGGCAGTATCTACGAAGAATTTCATGTGCGGTCCCCTTGATGGCTTGGCGTTTGCTTGTGATGGCTTTACCTCATGGCGGGTGAAGACTGAACCCCTCATATGTTGGCGCTAACATGACGCCCTCGTTTTATGACGAAGGCGCGTTGGTGGCCGTGATGACCACGCAGCCGCTGGACCGGGCGCTGGACTACAAGGCGCCCGAAGGTGGCTGTCACCTGGGCGCGTTCGTCGAAGTGCCACTTGGCCCGCGCAAAGTGCTGGGCGTGGTGTGGGGACCCGGCAAGGGCGACTATGACTACAACAAGGTGCGGTCAGTCCTGCGGGTGCTGGACGCCGCCCCCATGCGGGACGAGATGCGCGCCTTCCTGGAAAAGGCCGCCGCCTACACTCTGACCCCCATGCCTGCCATGCTGCGGTTGGCCACCCGCGCGCCGGGGCTGGGCGATCCGCCGTCGATGCGCAAGGTCTACCGCCGCGGTCCAGCCGAACCGGATCGCATGACGGACGCGCGGAAGCGAGTTTTAGAATTTCTCAGCGAATACGGCGATTTGTCATTCACACTTAAGGAGTTGGCTGAACTCTCAGGCGTCACATCTTCGGTCATCAAGGGGCTGGTTAAGCAAGGCGCCGTTGCGGAAGAGGACAGCCCCCGTGACCTGCCATTCCCACCCATGGACCCGTCCCGCCCTGGTAAGGCACTGACCGAAGATCAGGCGCGGGCAGCAGGGCATATCGCCAAGGCCGTGCAATCCGGTGCTTACGGAACAACGCTCCTGCGAGGTGTCACCGGATCGGGCAAGACCGAGGTTTACCTCGAAGCTGTCGCCGCCTGCCTGAGCGCAGGACGGCAAGCGCTTGTCCTCCTGCCGGAAATCGCCCTGACTGCCGAATTCCTCAAACGGGTCGAGGAACGGTTCGGTGCGCGCCCCGCCGAATGGCACTCGGGTGCGACCATGACCGAAAGGCGGCGTATCTGGCGCATGGTGGGCCAGGGCAATGCGCAACTGGTGATCGGCGCGCGTTCAGCCCTGTTCCTGCCCTATCAGAACCTCGGCTTGATCGTCGTGGATGAGGAACACGATACCTCCTACAAGCAGGAAGACGGGGTACTCTACAACGCGCGCGACATGGCCGTGCTGCGGGCCTCGCTGCTCGGGGCGCAGGTGGTGCTGGCCTCGGCCACGCCGTCGCTCGAAAGCTGGGCGAACGCTGAAAGCGGTAAGTACACGCGGCTGGACCTCGAAGCGCGCTTTGGGCCTGCGGTCATGCCCACGATGCAAACCATCGATATGCGTGCTGAAAAACTACCCTCGAACCGCTGGGTCTCCGAAGAACTGAAACGCGCGGTTGAGGCGCGGCTGGCGGCAGGCGAACAGGCCATGCTGTTTCTGAACCGGCGCGGCTACGCCCCGATCACGCTGTGCCGTGCCTGCGGACATCAGGTGGGCTGTGATCAATGCGATGCGCGCATGGTCGAACACCGGTTTCTCAAGCGTCTGATGTGCCACCAATGTGGCGAGACGAAACCGATGCCAACCATCTGCCCCTCCTGCGAGGCCGAAGATCGGATGGCGCCCGTCGGCCCGGGTGTCGAAAGACTGGGTGAGGAAGCGGTCGAATTGTTTCCAGACGCCCGCGTGGCGGTGCTCAGCTCGGACATGTACGGCTCGGCCCGTGCGCTCAAGGCCGAGATCGAAGGGATCGCCGAAGGCGCTGCTGATGTGATCATCGGCACGCAACTGGTGGCAAAGGGGCACAACTTTCCGAACCTGACACTGGTGGGGGTGATCGATGCAGACCTTGGCCTGCAAGGCTCCGACTTGCGGGCCGCTGAACGGACATTCCAACTGATGCGGCAAGTGGCAGGGCGTGCGGGCCGTGCAGAAAAGCCGGGAACGGCACTGTTGCAGACCTATCAACCGGAACACCCGGTGATCCGCGCCATTCTGGCTGGCGACGAAGAAGGCTTCTGGCGGGCCGAGGCCGCGCAACGCGAGGCGGCAGGCGTGCCTCCTTATGGGCGGATGGCAGGGATTATCCTCAGCGGCCCGGATGTCGCGCAGGTGTTTGACGCCGCGAACGCGCTGGCGAGGAATGCGGGCGCGCTGACCCGTGTGGGCGCGCAGGTCTTTGGCCCTGCGCCTGCGCCCATTGCCCGCGTTCGCGGACGGCACCGGGTGCGGCTGCTGGTCAAAGCGGGCAAGGGTGTCGCGCTGCAAGGGGCGATTGCGCAATGGGTGGGGCAGCTGCGGCTCAGGGGTGACTTGCGGCTGGCTGTCGATATCGATCCGCAAAGCTTTTACTGAACCGCGGGGCGCACGACACGTGCGCCTTACCTCTTGGCGGATGTTCGCGTTTCGTGCTACTGACCGTAAAAAGCCAAAACAAATCGGGCGAGGGCAGCACATCATGCGAATCTTGGGGATCGACCCTGGCTTGCGCCATATGGGGTGGGGGATCATCGATTGCGATGGCCCGCGCTTGCGCCACGTTGCCAACGGCATCTGCCATTCGACGGGCGATGACCTGTCACTGCGCCTGCTGAGTTTGTTTGACCAACTCAGCGCCGTGATTGCAGAACATACGCCGCAGGCGGCAGCTGTCGAACAGACCTTTGTAAACAAGGATGGCGCAGGCACCCTGAAACTGGGACAGGCGCGAGGCATTGCCATGCTTGCCCCGGCGCGTGCCGGTTTGTCGGTGGGCGAATACGCCCCGAACGCGGTCAAGAAAACGGTTGTGGGCGTGGGCCATGCCGACAAGCGGCAGGTGGCACATATGGTTCGGGTGCAACTGCCCGGCGTCGACATCGTCGGACCGGATGCAGCCGATGCGCTTGCCATTGCCATCTGTCACGCCCATCACGGTGCGGGGCAGGGGCTAGCCGCTGCCGTTGCGAGGGCGCGTGCATGATCGGGAAACTCTCGGGTCGGATTGACTACAAAGCCGGTGATCACATCCTGATTGATGTGCGCGGCGTGGGCTACATCGTCTATTGCTCGGACCGGACGCTGGCTGCGCTGCCGCCGGTAGGTCAAGCCTGCGCGCTGTTCACTGACCTCGTGGTGCGCGAGGACTTGATGCAGCTTTTTGGCTTCCCGACGCTTGCGGAAAAGGAATGGCACCGCCTGCTCATGTCCGTACAGGGCGTAGGGGCAAAGGCGTCGCTCGCCATCCTCGGCACGCTTGGGACGGACGGCACCAGCCGTGCCATCGCCTTGGGCGACTGGAACGCGGTGAAAGCGGCCAAGGGGATCGGCCCCAAGATTGCGCAACGGATTGTATTGGATCTCAAGGACAAGGCTCCGTCGGTCATGGCTATGGGCGGCACGGTGGCCGAAGCAACCGGCGATGCCGTTGCCGAAGCTGCCGCCGAGGTGATTGAACCCATGCCAGCTTCTGCTCCGCCCTCCTCTGCACAGGCGGATGCGCTTTCGGCTCTGGGCAATCTCGGCTACGGCCCGTCCGATGCGGCCGCCGCCGTCGCCCAAGCTGCCGGAGAGGACCTGGGCGCGGACACGCCCGCCCTGATCCGTGCGGCGTTGAAACTTCTGGCACCGAAAGGGTAGGGGTGGGCGGACGACACGTCCGCCTTACGAAGGAAGATGATGACCGACGCCTCTGATCCCACCCTGCGCGGAGCGCCGATGCCTGACGATGATGCGGGCGGTTTCGACCGTGCGCTGCGTCCACAGCTTCTTGAGGATTTCGTGGGGCAGGCCGAGGCCCGCGCCAACCTGCGTGTCTTTATCCAGTCCGCCAAGCAGCGGGGCGAGGCGATGGATCACACACTGTTTCACGGCCCGCCCGGTCTGGGCAAGACGACGTTGGCGCAGATCATGGCGCGCGAGTTGGGCGTGAATTTCCGGATGACATCCGGCCCCGTGCTGGCCAGGGCCGGTGATCTGGCTGCCATCCTGACCAATCTCGAAGCGCGTGATGTGTTGTTTATTGACGAGATTCATCGTCTGAACCCGGCGGTCGAAGAGGTCCTCTATCCCGCGATGGAAGACTTCGAACTGGATCTTGTGATCGGCGAAGGCCCGGCCGCCCGGACCGTGCGGATCGAATTGCAGCCCTTTACCTTGGTCGGTGCCACCACCCGCATGGGTCTGCTGACGACGCCCCTGCGAGATCGGTTCGGCATTCCAACTCGGCTGCAGTTCTACACCGAAGACGAATTATTCACGATTGTTGAACGCAACGCACGTACCCTTGGCGCCCCCGCCGATGAAGGCGGCGCCCGCGAGATCGCCCGCCGCGCGCGTGGCACCCCTCGGATCGCGGGACGCTTGTTGCGACGGGTGGTGGATTTTGCCGTGGTGGATGGCGATGGCCGGGTGACGCGGGAACTGGCGGATTCCGCTCTGACACGGTTGGGCGTGGATCATCTTGGGCTGGACGGTGCCGACCGTCGGTATCTGAAACTCATGGCGGATCACTATGGCGGTGGCCCTGTAGGCGTCGAAACCTTGAGCGCTGCCCTGAGCGAGAGCCGTGATGCTTTGGAAGAGGTCATCGAACCCTATCTTCTCCAGCAGGGCCTGATCCAAAGGACCCCGCGGGGACGGATGCTGGCGCAGCGGGCGTGGCGGCATCTGGGGCTTGAGGCGCCGAAATCACCGGGCGACCTGTTCGACTAGGATATGCATATGAAAGCAGATGATATTGAAGCGCTGTTCAGGCGGGAAAGCGGTGATTATGCCTTTGCCCGTTGGGGTCGTCCGATTGCACCTGTGGTGTTTGGGGTGCAGGACGAAACCCTTGGCACGATCAAGGGCGCGGTTGAGGCGGTGTGCCAGTTGGCGGGTCACGAGACGGCTGAGACGGATCCCGAACTGGGGTCGAACTTCATGTGGTTCTTCTTTTCCGACTGGGCCGAACTGCCCGAGGTTCCGGGGTTGGACAGGCTTGTGCCCGATCTTGAGCCTTTGGTGGTGCGGCTGCAAAGGGCCGACGCGAACCAATATCGAATCTTCCGGTTTGATGAGGCGGGGGCGATCAAGGCCTGCTTTGTGTTCCTGCGGATGGACCAGCATCTGAGCAAGGTCCCCGCGGAGACGCTGGCCCTGAGCCAGGTGGTGCAGTCGATGCTGCTGTGGTCCGATTTGGCCTTCCGGGACCGTTCGCCGCTGGCTGTGGCGGGTGAGGCGACGGTGTTGCGGCCCGACATCGCGACGTTGATCCGGGCGGCCTATGACCCGGTGATGCCAGTTGCGGCCAATGACGCATCCCATGCGTTGCGGTTGAGTGCGCGCGTTACAACAGCAAGCTGATCTGTCCCCGCGGGGACAGCCTGTTCGGTCAATCCACGGGATTTCAATCGGTCCGTGATCCACGCGCCCTTTCAAGGACTTGCGGTAACGCACGGTTGCAAAAGCAGAAATTAACTATTCGCAGCCCATGCTGGCGCCGAGGACGGGCGGCGCGGTTCAGCCGCCCAAAGACCGCAGCAACTCAAGCGATGGATCACCCGTGGCAGGCAAGCCGCGGCTGGTCTGGTAAGCGGTGATCGCCGCGCGTGACTTCGGCCCCAGCACCCCATCTGCGCCGTCCGTGTCAAACCCCTGCGCTGTCAAGCGGCGTTGCAGGGCGACGCGGTCATCCTTGGTCAATCCGTAGCGATCCGGTGGGAAACCACCGCGCAAAGGTCCGCCGCCTGCGATGCGGTCGGCCAAATGGCCCACGCCAATCGCATAGCTGTCGGAGTTGTTGTAAGTCTTGATGACCCGGAAATTGCGCGTGACGGCAAAACGCGGCCCGCCGGGTTGCGGCTGGATCACGGTGCCCGAGGCATCGCCCGTCACCTCGCGTCCCCAGCTTTGACCTGACTGCCAGCCGTTCCGGGACAGATAGGCAGCGGTAGAAGCAAGGCTGTCGCTTGGGTCCTCCGACCAGATATCGCGCCGCCCATCGCCGGTGAAATCCACGGCAAAGGCCTGGTAAGACGTGGGGATGAATTGTGTGTGCCCCATGGCTCCGGCCCAGGAGCCGGTCATGTTGGCCGGGCTCACATCCCCCGATTGCAGGATGCGCAGCGCCTCGATCAATTGCTTTTCAAAGAAGGCCCCACGGCGCCCATCAAACGCGAGGGTGGACGTGGCCGAGATCACCGGCACATCGCCGCGCCGTTCGCCATAAAAGCTCTCCAACCCCCAGATCGCGGTCACGATGTTGGCGGGTACGCCATAGCGCGCCTCGACCGCGTTCAGAGTGCTGCGATGTCGGGCATAGGCAGCACGGCCTTTGGACACGCGCTCGTCAGAGGCTGCGATGGACAGGTAGTCTTCGAGCGTGCGGGTAAATTCGGTCTGGTTGCGGTCACGGCGCACCACGCCCGGCAGATAGCCTGTGCCACGGAACGCGGCGTTGAGCGTGGATTGCGAAATGCCTGCATTCGCCGCCCTGCCGCGGAAACTGGCAACCCACGCGTCATAGGCGGGGTTGGGGGTGGGGCGCAGGTCTGCTGGCAGGCCCGTGCTGCTGCTGCCGATGCGTGTCGCCGTGGTGGTCGTGGCGCAGGCAGAGAGGGTCACGGCGCCAAGACCGAGAAGGGCAGTTCTGCGGGTGAGATGCATGCGTGGCCTGTTTTTTTATTGACTGCTGAGCAGAGGGTAGCCTGTGGAGGAGGTTGTGCAAAGACCGCGTGGGTCTATCGGCGGTTTCGTGGCGTTTTTTGGGGGAGGTGCTTGCGTTCCTGAACCACATTTCAGGTTGAGTGCAGAACGCCAGTTTTGCGCCGCTTAGGTGCTGGGCCGCACAACATCTCAGAGTGTTGAATGCTGTGCTTGGGTCGAATGGCCGCTTTTGCGTTCTAGCCGCTTGTCATGCCCGCGATCATTGCACCAAGTGCAACGAGGTGGACGAGCATGAGCGCTTTGTCATTCCACAGTGCTCCGACAGCAAACCAGCCGATGACACCAACGAGGAACAGATACAGATTCCAAGGCGTCCAACCGAACCCGGTGGCAGTGTAGCCCATGATCTGAACAGCGGATGCCCCCCATTTGGCTGCAAAAACAAGCCGATCCCGGGACGAGCTGAGGACAACGGTTTCAGACGGCACGGGTCAGCCCGCCGTCGATGCGCAGGTTCTGCCCTGTCATGTAGCTGCCGTTCTCAGAGGCAAGCCACGAGATCAAAGAGGATACTTCAGCCGCATACCCGTAGCGACCCATGGGGATACGCGCCTTGCGGTCTTCCGTTTCGGGCAGGCTGTCGATGAAGCCCGGAAGGACATTGTTCATGCGAATATTGTCTTTGGCATACTTGTCGGAATAGAGCTTCGTAAATGCTGCCAGTCCTGCGCGGAAGACACCCGAGGTGGGAAAAAGCGGATCGGGTTCGAACGCCGCAAATGTCGAGATGTTGATGATCGCACCGCCGCCTTGTGCCTGCATCACTGGCGTGACGAGCCTGGTCGGTCGGATCGCATTCATCAGATAGACTTCCATCCCGTGATGCCAGTCCTCGTCGCTGATTTCCAGGACCGGGCCTTTCGGACCGTGACCAGCAGAGTTGACCAACACATCAACACGTCCCCAACGATTAATAGCACCCTCGACCAACTCGGTGAGCGCATCCCTATCGAGATTGGAGCCTGTGACACCAAAACCACCAAGTTCGATACCAAGCGCTTCCCCTTTGCCGGAAGAAGAAAGGATGCCGACCATGAAGCCGTCTGCCGCGAGTTTGCGTGCGGCATCCGCGCCCATGCCGCTCCCGCCTGCCGTGACCAGCGCTACTTTTACTACAGACATCTCGTGCTCCTCTGTTTCGCCTTGCGATATCTACTTTGGCTGAAAAGGGAGATCGAATTAGATTTGATATCTCATAGCAGTAGAAATACTATTGCCACATGTCCGAACTTCCCCCGCTGAATGGTTTGCGTGCCTTTGATGCTGCCGGACGCCGTCTCAGCTTTCGTGCAGCTGCTGACGAGCTTGGCGTTACGCAAGGCGCTGTGGCTCAGCACGTCCGTCATCTCGAAGCGCATCTTGGTGTCACCTTGTTTGACAGGGTGCCAAAGGGTTTGGCTTTCACGACAATCGGTCGTGTCTATCACGCCCGCGTTGCAGCGGTCTTTGCAGAACTGCGCGCGGCGACGGCTGACCTGAAGCCGGAGCCGGATAAAGTCCTGATCAGTGTCACGCCAACCTTTGCAGCCAAGTGGTTGATCCCAAATTTGCCGCGCTTCACCGAAGCCCATCCAAATATCGACCTGCGGATCATGGCGACCGAGAAAGTCTCCAGTTTCCACAGTGATGGGATAGACTTGGCCATTCGCCAAGGATCGCCACCATTTGGTGCTGCGCTGCAGGTTACCAGGCTGTTCAAACAGGAATTGGTTGCAGTTGCCGCGCCTCAGCTTGCGGGCGACGGACAGGAGCCGCTTGATCCCGGTAATCTCTCAAGACAACCGAAGATACATGATACCCATGATCTTTGGCCGAGGTATCTTGCCAACATGGGCCTTCACGATGCGGCGTCCCGAGGTCTTCGACTAAGCCAAACGTCGCTTGCGGTTGATGCTGCCATCGCTGGGCAAGGCGTGGCCTTGGTGAGCCGCTTTCTGGTGGCACATGACCTTGAGGCGGGTCGTTTGGTCGAAGTTGGAGAGGCGTGGACCGCCGGAGGAAACGACTTTTACCTCCTCATGCAGCGCACGGCCAAACACAACGGGGCTGTGTTGGACGTCGTGAAGTGGTTTACATCGCATTCGGACGAGGGGAAGTGACAGCCATTGGGTCCTGAGAGCGGACATTCAACTGATTGATGCAAAATGTATTTTTGTATTTGAGAGGATTATCCCAAGTCGTCAATTATCGGGCAGTCTGGTCGGTGATCACCTCGGCATGACGCGACCATATGCGCGAGTCTGTCGTGCAGTGGTTGTAATTACTGTTGCTTCTCTTTGATCTCTTCAAGCCTCTTGGATGCGGCGGAAATGTTCATTCGGGTGATGCTTGACATTCCAGTTACTGGAAGGATTGGGTTCCCACAACATGGGATCAAGACCACGCCGCAAATAGTTCTCGATGGGGAACGCATTGGTGGTTTCGATGATCTGAGTGCGGATGTGGTCAAGCCGCCCAAAGCGAAAGATGCCACAATTCATAAACCTGTGGCGCTTTTCTCTGTCGCTGCATTGATGATGGTCGGCATGGCACTCTGGATGCTCTCAAAACTGTGATCTGATACCGTTTGACCCTCCACTGACTGGAAGGTGTAGCCATGGGAAAACGAGCAAGAAGCAAGAAAAATAATGAAGACAACCCTCTCAATCACAGCAGCTATCGCCATCAGTGTCATGGGATACGTGCTTTGGCCTGGCACCGACCAACCCACACCATCGCAAGAAGTCGAAGTTGCTGTCGCTGACAAGGCGTTGGCGGACATCGTTATCCCAGACACTCTCTCTGTGAATGCACAGATCGGCAAACGTGGCTTCGACGCGAATTGTGCGGCCTGTCATGGCACCAACGCAGTTGGTCAGGATGGCGTCGCGCCTCCATTGATTCACATCATCTATGAACCAAGCCACCACGGCGATGAGAGCTTTCAACGGGCCGTCGCCATGGGCGTTAGAGGGCATCATTGGCCCTTCGGAAGCATGCCTCCGATCGAAGGTCTCAACCGTGGAGACGTTACGATGATCACGGCGTATATTCGTGAAGTACAACGGGCCAACGGCATCAACTGATGGCTCTGAAAGGAACAAGAATGAAGAAGACCTTCCTGACCAGTATCATATTGATCTGGGCAACTGCAGCGGCTGCGCATTCACCATTGGAATCTACAGTCCCCGTGAATGAGGCCGTTGTTGAAGATGTCCCAAGTGAGATCGTCCTGGACTTCAAAGGCAACGTTCGTCTCACCCGTGTAACGCTGACCCACGCAGCGCATGAAGCTGACCTCGACCTGGATGGCTTCAACGGGTTCGTTTCTGACTACACAATCCCGATGCAATCCATGGGTGCGGGAACCTATCAGATCGAATGGCGTGGCCTTGGTGACGATGGTCATACCATGAATGGGACCTTCAGCTTTACGGTAGAGGAATAGTGCCGGGCATCTGGGATTTGGCCACGATGGCCACGAAGTTGCTGCTGTACCTTGGGGTGCTGACATCCGCAGGGACAGTCTTTGCGGTTGTCATGTTCAAAGTTTCGGGCGTCAGGACCTTTGCCAGCATCTTTGCTGCTGTTGGTCTGGTCGCTGCGATGCTTGGGTTTTTGCTGGGCGGAGCCGCACTGACGGGTGATGCCAGTGGCATGACCGATCCAGAGATGCTTGGATTGCTCTGGGCGACCCCTGTAGGAACGGCCCTGGCCTATCGTTTCGTTGGCTTGGCACTCTTGATCGTCGGACTTCCGCTTGGTCATCCCGGCCTTTGGGCGTCGGCGCTGGGTGGTCTACTCGCACTTTGGTCATTCGCCATTGTTGGGCATATTCCCGACCGCGAACTGTTTTGGCTGGATGCCCTCCTGCTGATCCATCTGATCGCCATGGCAATGTGGGTTGGCATCCTGACACCGTTGAGACGGCTGGCAGATGTCGGGGCTACATCAGAGACTGCTGACCTCGGCCAACGCTTTGGCCGTCTGGCTATGCTTTTTGTCCCCCTGCTCATTCTGATGGGGCTGGTGATGAGCTATATCCTCGTTGGATCAATCAATGCGCTTCTCGGCACGGGATATGGGCAGGCCCTGATCGTGAAAGTGTTGCTGGTGGGGGTTCTGCTCAGCCTCGCAGCCCTAAACAAGGTGCGCTTTGTTCCCAAGCTGATGGCGGGTGAAGCCCAAGCCTCTGAACATCTATCCCGCTCCATCTCTTTTGAGTGGATTGCGGTCGTTGCTATCCTGCTGACGACCGCCATTCTGACATCTGTACTGACGTTGCCATCGTGAGGATTGCCATGAACCGCCGCCAATTTCTTGCCAGTTCCGCCGCCATTGGGCTACTGCCGCGTCAAGCCATTGCGGGATCGTCGATGTATCGCCTGCGGGCCGAAGAGGTCACAAGTCAGGTCCTGCCAGCCGGCGACGGAACAACACGCATGTTGGGCTTCAACGGCTCAATGCCGGGTCCGGAACTTCGTGTGCGACGTGGCGAACGGGTGACCATCGATGTCGAAAATGGCCTGGACGAAGGCACCGCTGTTCATTGGCACGGCATACGGCTTGAAAACAGCATGGACGGGGTGCCGGTCCTCACCCAGAACATCATTGATCCAGGCGATACCAAAACTTACAGCTTCGTGCCGCCTGATGCTGGCACGTTCTGGTATCACTCTCACTACATCTCTCACGAACAAGTCGCCCGCGGTATGATGGGGCCGCTGATCGTTGAAGACGATGAACCAGTCGATGTGGATCATGACATCACGGCCATACTCTCTGACTGGTTGATGGAGCGGGACGGCGCTCTGATCGAGGAATATGCAGACCGCCACAGTGTCGCCCATGCAGGGCTTCTGGGCACATTTGCCCGGGCGTTCTTCTCGCGCAGAGAAGTTCAGGTTGGCGATCGGATCAGACTTCGCCTCATCAATGCAGCAACGAACCGGATCTTTCCACTTGCGGTGACCGGGGCCACGGGCCGCATCGTTGCCTTGGACGGTATGGCCCTGCCTGAACCACGCGCGTTCGATCAAATCATGATGGCGCCCGCGCAGCGGGTCGATCTTGTTCTCGATGTGTCAGGTGCGGTGAAGCTGGACATGATGAGCAGGCAAGGCCCCTATGAGCTTGGCACTATCGAAGCCGAAGGAACGAATGCGGCCCGTCAACCTGCACCCATCGCTGCTTTGCCTTCACATGCAATTCCCGTGGCCGCTGATCCCAGCAAGCATCTGACGTTGCGCATGATGGGCGGTGCGATGGGTGGGCGTCACGGCGGTGACAACATCTGGGCTTTCAACGATGTTTCTGATCTCCAATCTGCGCCTTTTGGGGCATTCAAACGAGGCGAGACGGCAAAGATCACATTGGTGAACGACACGTCCTTCCCGCACGGCATCCATCTACATGGTCACCATTTCTATGAGTTGGGTGAAGACGGCAGCTCAGGAGATCTCAGAGACACTACGCTGGTATTTCCCAACCAGAGCCGCGACATCCTTTGTACCTTCGACAACCCGGGCAAGTGGATGCTGCACTGTCACATGCTCAGTCACGCAGTCGGGGGCATGCGAACATGGGTGGAGGTCGTATGAGACGGCTGGCGGCAATTTTTTTGGTGTTGGGAACTCCGGGATTTGCCGATCATGAGTTGTTGAACCGCGATATCATCGCGGGTCAAACGCTCTACCAAGCGCAGTGCGCCGCGTGCCATGGAGCGAACCTTGAAGGGCAGCCAAATTGGCGATCACCGAATGATGATGGCGTATTGCCGGCCCCGCCTCATGACGAGACAGGGCATACCTGGCACCACGACAATCAGCTTCTGTTTGAATACACAAAGCTTGGCGGTCGAGGTGCTCTGGCAACCCGGGGCGTCACCGATTTCAACAGCGGTATGCCCGCCTTTGAAGGTGTCATTTCTGACGACGAGATTTGGGACATTTTGGCTTACATCAGATCAACATGGCCTGAGCGGGTGCAAGAGATGCATGCCAACCGTAACCCGCCGCACTAGCTTGGCGGCTCGCTGAGTTTACAAGTACGTGACAGCTCCCTTTTGATGCAGTGGTTGGCGAGCTATGGATCATCACACCCTTCCAAAAGCGCATATCGGCCCGGGTCAACCCTGCGTCCCTTCGATGAACGGGCTGGCAACAAGGTCGCGTATGCGGAATGTCAGGAGTGCGCGTTTCCCAGGCTCTGGTCATGCAGCGACTTGCACCACCATTTCCACCTCGATCTGAAGATCCGGCCCTGCCAAGGCGGCCACACCGATGCCGGTCAGGCTTGGTTGTGCGCCGTCGAGGAACCGCAGGATGCCACCCATGGCGACGTCTTGGGTATCGTCCTGCAGATCGGTCAAATAGATGCGCATCTGGACGATGTCGTCGGTCGATGCCTGAAGGGCTTCGAGCGCTCCTTTCAGGTTCTCGACGACGATAGCGGTCTGCTCGGCCAAAGACGCCGGTGGGGGTGTTCCGTCAGGTCGCCAGGCCACCTGACCTGACACGAAGGCCAGCGCGCTAGGACGCACAATCGAGATTTGCGAGTACCCGACCTTCCCGGTGTCCGGCAGGTCTGGTGGGTTCATACGATCAATTGAAGCGGACATATCTGCCTCCTTTGCTGGTTGTCATGGCAAAAGACTTAGGCATTGCGAGTGGCGAATTATGTTCGCCCTAGTCCCGATTAAAATGCTACAATTGAACATGATCGGATCGAAGGTGAATGACATCCTCCTCTTTCTTTCGGTGGTTGAGACCGGAAGCTTCGTTGGAGCGGGCAAGATGTTCGGGCTATCGCGCTCGACTGCCGGGAAGGCCATAGCACGTCTTGAAGAAGGATATGGCGCCCGGCTTTTGAACAGGAATACACGCGCGCTGGATCTCACCGAGGAGGGAAAGCGCCTCTATGAACATGGGCAGGCCATTCGTGAGGCGATCGAGGCCGCTGACGACAGTATCGCCAGTGACAGTGGGGTCCCGCGCGGTGTTTTGCGCATTACGGCGCCTGACGCTTTGGGCCGCAGACTGTTGCTGCCGACGGTGCGCAGGTATCTGGAAACCTGGCCCGAGACACAGATCGAGATGGCGCTGTCGGATCGGGTCGACAACATCATCGGGAAGGGCTTTGATCTTGCGATCCGGATCGGTGTGAGCGCGCCCGACCAGGGGTTCATTGCGCGGACACTCATGCGGGATGAAGCGATCTTATGTGCGGCCCCGGACTATTTTGATGGGCGTGACCGTCCCTTGAACATCGAACAGCTCACGCGTCACGATCTGCTTCAGTTTGCCAGCCGCGGCGAGCGGCAGGGCTGGCATCTGCAAGAGGAAGACGGCACCTGCGTCCGCGCCCAGGGTCAGGTCCGCCTACGACTCGACAGTGCCGAAGCGCTGCGTGCCACGGCTTTGGATGGTCTCGGTATCGCTTTGCTACCGCGGCTTCTGGTTGGGTCCGACATTGCAGCGGGCCGTCTTGAGCGGGTTCTGCCTCGGCTCAGCCATGGCCAGATTCCAATCCTCGCACTCTATCCCCACAAGCGTCTGCTGGAGCCGCGTGTCCGTCGTTTCATCGACATGCTTGGTGAGGATCTCAAGGCGCTTCGTTCAGACAAAGCACGCTAACGCATCTGATAGTTCTTGCGATGCAGAATTTGGGAGTGATTTGGGCTCTAGGGTCAGGACCCATTGATTTTCGCCTAGTGGCGTGATTCACGGTTCGAAAACGAGCGGTGAATATGTCTGACCTTTTCTGGCTCACGGATGCGCAGATGACGCGTC
>NZ_JCAPFI010000005.1:0-426402 GCF_059611725.1 Tateyamaria sp. LSS28
TGAGCAACAGGACCCTCAACCCCACCCCGGGTTAAACATCCAGTAACCAATACATCGTCTGGTTGTAGCACCACTCAACCCGGGGATTCGAAAATGCAAAAACATGACTGGCTAATAGAAGTATGCGATGAACTCATCCAGTACGCGATGAACAACGGTTTGGAGCATCTGGAGGACCAGTTGCAGAGAGCTGTCGTTGCGGCGAAGCATGACATGCTACTCGCTGCGCTGGATACTAGCTATGATGGGGAGGACAATGTTGTGGTTCTCAAACCAACACTCACAGTTCACCACCGTGGTATGGCTATATTAGATGCCTGAACGGATTTTGGATAGCGTCGCTAATGACAATCGCCGACCGAGCTGGCGCAAGCGCGTTTTGGCCTGCTTCATATTGGCACTCGGCGCCACCATCACGATTTTTCAACTAGGCGCAGCGATAGAATACCTGCTCTTATAGTGTTTCAAATCGACAAGGTGATTGTCTGATTTCGAATTCCATCCAAAGTTGAGCGTAAATATCTACTTTTAAACAATAAAAATCCCCCTTACTCTTTTTCAGACAATTGGGAATGGATACTTAGGTGGTGGGCGCGCAAGAATGGAACGCCCTTGAAGCGTATTTTGTCGAGCAGTTTTTTGTGAACGGGTCAGCTGCCGCTGAGGCGGTAGTGGAAACATGTCGAACATTTCCTCAGGCCTCAGTGCAGCATCTCGTCCTGGCATTGGCCTCTGCGGCTTCAGTTCTCAAAGGGGGATGGCAATCAGGCAGTTATGGCGAACAAACCAAACTGCTCGAAATCCATGAAGCGATTATTGGACTATCGATCGATTTGGCTGCCCTCGAATTGACTGGCTCCCAAGCAACCCTTTGCAGGGACCTGTTGGCGCAATGGGCCGTTTCTCATGATGAGATGTTCCTTGTCTGACAGTCTGTGTTGCGGGTGTTGCTCAGACACGTGTTTCACCGTTCGGTGGTCCAACCTATCGCTAACCTAAATATTGGATTGTTCCCGTACTTAAAAAAAGAGGACGGAAAAATGATTCACTTTCTTTACGGCGATGACCTGTCAAAAAAGCCGTTTTTAACACATTCTATGTTCACGGATCGGGCAGAGCAGTTTCATGATCGGCTTGGCTGGGACGTTGTGGTAAATACTCAAGGCGAGGAGCGAGACGAATATGACAGACTAAATCCTTTATACGTGATAGTTGCAAACGAACATGGCTTGCATGAAGCATCGATGCGGCTCCTACCCACTGTCGGCAGAACGATGGTCAACGACCATTTCATGCACATCACAAACAACGTGAAGATCCAAAGTCCCATAATCTGGGAATGCACGCGATTTTGCGTATCCCCGGGCGCAAAGTCCAATGCTTCGGCAAAGCTGATGGCGGCTGGCGGCAAAATCATGCAAGAGTTTTCCGTCGAGCACTACGTTGGTGTTTTTGACAGGAAGATGCTGCCCGTTTACCGCTTCATTGGATCGGTTCCGACAGTAGTCGGATGGTCTCAGAGCGAGAAAAACAAAATTGGTGTAGGTCTCTGGGAGTTCAACGCCGAAGAGTACAGTCGATTGCTGAGTGACTGTGGAATATCACGGGCAGAAATGGAGCTATATTTTGTGAATTCTGGACTGGTTGAAGACCTTCCAAGCGAGCCCAAAACGCTTGTTGCATAGCGAGCTTCGGGCGGCTCTGGGTCGCCCACGCCTTTCAAGGCCCTTAGCCTCCGCAAGTTGTGTCTCTACATCACCACCGGACAAGCTTGACGCCGCCATACAACGGGCTTTTCTAGGCTTCGGGAAAAGCATAGATCGAAGGATTGCTAGAGCAGGGCTGCGCCTTCGCCAAAAACAAACCGCCATTGCGACCCATCACTCATTGAGAATTGTCCCGATCCAGACGTTCCGCTTGCAGTACGAGTGGCTGACCCAATTCCCGTTCGTCCATCGTCACACAGAATAGAAAGTGGAATTGTTAGTGAGCCATCAAGTCGATTGTAATTGCCCGTGCAGGTGACTTGACCATCTGAAACAAAATATGCGCCCTCTTCCAGAGTGGCAGTTGCTTGACCACGCATGATTTCGCCACTCTCGCTAATTGCCGCGACGGGTGCGGTTACTGAGCAAGCGGAAATCATCGCAATTAGAAATGACAACAACAGGTAGCGAACGAACAAGATCATTTTTATCCCTGACCAACATAGTATTTGAGTTTTTCCATTAAAAATCTATCTTTGAATCACTTACTTTAAGCAATATCAGCACTGAATACGACGGCTTTCTGCCCTGAGACACTAGTGGCAGTGATAGGGCTTTGATCCAGCATGACAGCATTGGCCCGCAGGCGAAGACTTTCTGCACCCCCCTCCATGAGCGATACTCGGTTCAGACGTAGTGAATTGTAGGCTTTGTCCGGCGATAGCCGGTGTTGAGATGGCCGCAAGGCACGCAAACACAATAGTTAAGCAAAGTTTCACTCAAAATATCCAATTCTATTAGTTGGCTGTCGTACTTCATTTATAGTCGGAGCTGCCCGTGAGTGAGTCAACCTGCTATCGGCATAGCTTGCGATGGAGAGAGCTTTCCTGTTTGGCAAGAATGACCCATGATCGCATTTCTCGAAGTGCTTTTACTTGCATTTTTCAGTTCCGCTTGGTCTCCTGGCACTGTTCCTGCGCACTCTTTTTTTACTACCTCGGGCATTGGTGTACGCTAAACAGCGTGAGTTCGGGTGGCGACGTTCTCATTCTGGCGATGATTGTCAGCTTCGGACCTATGATCGAGGTCCGTTCTGATGATGACTGTTGTTTTCGGTGGATACTGAGCAGCCATAGCAATCACAGCCTTACACAGCGCCAGATTGACCAATACCAATGAACTCCCTGCAGTAGTGGCTTTCGTTGTTTCGGGTTCGTGTCAGTAAGGTTGCTGCGAAAATGACGCCGTGTCAGATACTTTATGTCGCCTTTATTGCCCGAAGAGGCGTTTTTGATGCATCTCGAAGCGCCTTGAGCAGTATTTCCCCCCGCGACGGGAACTTTTACCAATCAATAAAATGCGACTTTGAACTTCCATCTTTTACACCTTGTGCTGGGGAGCTGCCAGATGGACCAGACTAAAGTAGACTTTGAAGGAATCCGAAGAACTGTCCGCCAAGTCCCAGCCTCGAGCAGACTTAAAGTACTCAATGACCTCTTAATCAAAGAAATCGAGCATCTCGGGTACGAGCTGGCCCACGTGGCTACTGCCAAAACAGCTTTGTCGGTTTTCATTCTTGCGACTGACACAGGAAGTCGCATCGAAAGCATCCGCAGGCCTCCATGCCCACAACACATCGCGGCAACGTCTCAAAGAAATCCAGCAGCTTCGCACGCTTGATCTTCTTGTTCATGATTTTGCGTCCCGTCGCTGAAACGCAGTGAACTTGAAAAACGTCCTTGGCCAAATCCAGGCCCACGGTCTTTACTGTCATTGGGTGGCTCCTTTCCTTGCAGTCGATAACAACTGCACTTTGGCACGTTCGATGCCGGTGGAGCAGGAGCCATCCACCTCATCCGCAAAGGGCGGTCCACGTTTGACATCGTGCATCTAATCCACGGTAGCGTTTCCGGCCTTCGCCATGGTTGACGCTAGAGCGGCACGCGTGAAGGGCTTGCTAAGAAAAAGCACCTCTCCGAGTGTGTCGCTTTCTTCGGGTTCGCCGGTATCGGCGTATCCAGACATGAGAACTACCCCTATCTGTGGGTGGCTATCGTGAATTTCTCGTACAAAATCGGTCCCCCGCTGTCCGCCGGGAAGCACGACATCGGACAGGATCATCTGTGGAGCTTCTGAGGAACGACGGAGGACATCTTTCGCCTCTTCGACGCTTTCTGTCGCCTTGACGGAATAATCAAGCGACTCCAAGAGCCGGGTTACACTGTCACGAACCGACAGATTATCTTCTACAAGCAGAACCGTCTTGCCTTCTCCTAAAGGAAGATCATCGGATGACTCGCTATTGTCATCCTCTGGCGAAATCGCCGAACGCGGCAGAAAGATGGTTACCGTCGTCCCATGGCCCGGGGCGCTTTCAATCGTCATTGTCCCACCGGATTGAACGGCAAATCCATAGACCATCGACAGCCCCAGACCGCTGCCTGTGCCGAATTCCTTTGTCGTGTAGAAAGGCTCAATCGCTCTGCGTCGCGTTTCAGTATTCATGCCTGACCCGGTGTCTTGGACACAGAGGCTCACATAGTCGCCGGTCAGTTGGGATGGGGCCAAATCACCGAAAGCGTTTTCCAGTTTTATCGTAATTGTCCCATCTTCAGGCATGGCATCCCGGGCATTGGTTCCGAGGTTCAGCAACGCATTGCTCAAAAGACCAGGGTCCATCAAAACAGGCCATGTCTCTTCCGCGAGGTCCAATTCTACCTGAATGTCCTCTCGCAGCGTCCGCCGCATAAGTGCTACCGTCTCGCGGATGATGTCTGACGGAAAGATTGACTTTGGAGCCAACGCTTGCTGACGCGCAAAGGCCAAAAGCCTGCGCACTAATTCAGCGCCACGATCAGAAGATTGCACGATTGGATCGATCAGCTCTTTATTTGCGCCGCCAGATATTTCCAGAAGTTCTGCGTGGCCGCGTATTGCCGTCAGAAGGTTGTTGAAGTCATGTGCAATACCGGCCGTGAGCTGACCGACTGCTTCCAACTTTTGGGTCTGAAGCAATCGTTCCTCATTCCGCTTCCTCTCTTCCAACGTATCACGGCGGGCAGCTTCAAGCAGTTCTCCCATGCGTTCGTTTTGGATGTTGAGGACCGTACGTGCTTCGAATTCGGATACGAATACACGCTCATGACGCTTGATACTTTGAAAAATTATGATGAAGAAAGTTACGGAGACGAGTGCGAACGCCCAGAAAGTCGGCGTATCGGCGGTCCGGCTGAAGCCAACAAACGATCCCAAGAGGATTATTCCGCAAAACGTGTAAGCTGCAGCAGGAAGTGGATAGAGTGTGATCGCGCCTCCAGCAATCATGCCCGCCGCCAATGCAATCAGGAATGACTGCAGGAGACCATCGGCTTCCGGAAGAATGGTCAATCCTGGGTATGCCCAGAGTGCCCCCAGAAACGCGGCCTGGATCACGCTTCGCCTGAAAGTGCGACGGGAGAGTGTCTTGGGAAACGGTTTTCGTCGCCTAATGAACTGTCTGAATATGACCCAACCTGAAACAATAATCACAACCATCGCCCAAAGGATGGCATCGACACGAGTCTGCTTCTCGAACCAAAGGATCAGGAGCAACGACAAGGCGTTGGCGACATTCGCCAACATCATTGTAGGTGTCAGCCGAGAGACAGCATAAACACGCCTCGCCAAGACCTTGCCGTCTTCCACCAAGCCGGCTCGTTCAGTGTCTAGTGTGTGCGGATTGGGACCACCGGAGAAGTTCATATGTGATCCAATTTGGTATATCACGCTTGACAGAGTGCGGTGTATCGGCATCAAAAATGCAACTTTAGAGTGACGCGTGCACCTATAGCAAGGCCGCTGTCAAAAGACTCGCAAACTTTGGTTGTAAGCGGGGAGCTTTGGGCAAAAGGTCAAACCGCCCGCAGCGCATTGGCACGTCATCCAAAAAACTGGGCGTTCGATCTTCAAAAACGTGCACCTTAATCGAACGGCTCGTTTGTCGGGTCGCACTGTAACATCTGACCCAGTGAACGAAATGCGGGCCTGGGCTCACCTAGATTTTTCACTAAATAGTAAGGGTTTGCTGGTCTCTGCGTTGAGCGGACGCTCGGCAGCGTCTCAAAGCTGAACACTCGATCAAAGCATCGGCGAGAGCCTGCCCAAACGACCATCCATCTGCACAGAAAACGGTCTGACCTGCTACTGGATGGCCTGGATCAGAGAGCAACGTCACTCTCGAATTCTTCGAAGCATCTCGGCACCCGAAAGTGACGTCACGTAAGATTTTTTCCCCTTATGCGAGTGGTCGCGCTGATTTATGCAACGCGAAATTACTCATCTGTCATTGTGGGGAATGCTTATGAATAACCAAAAGGAAATGCGCAGACGGGCGACGCTGATCGCCCAGAAGTACTTTGAAGGCTACGAGGACTGGCCCACGCCAGTATTGATAGAAAAGCTTGAAACTGTTGCCTATCGCATAGCGCGAGAAGGTGACAATCGCGAAGCGACTGGGCTGTTTGTAGCGGTTGCGGAGCTAAGCAAGGTTCAGGACGTGCAGGAGCTCGCTAAGCAGCCCCCATTGGAACGGGTCGCTAGCGAGGTGGCGTCGTGAACATTTTGTTTTTTGGCTCAGACGAGTTGCTGGACCGAGTGCGCAAGCAAGTGATCGGTCAGTCATGGGATATCCATCGCGCCGAGGATGCGGACCATGTGTTAGATTTTGAAGGCACGCATTCGTTTCAAGCCGCTTTGTTTGGCTTGTGCGGAGACAGACAATCAGTTCGAACGGCCCTGCAGAATGCTCGAAACACGTTGGACATCCCAGTCACAATCGGTCTCGTGTCTCAGGACCATGTTGTAAATCTGTGTGATAGATCTCAGCCAGATCTGGATATTGTGGTGCCCGAATGTGGCAATGATCGCCTGACCAAGATGCAATGTGATGCGATCCTTCGCTTCGCCAATGGCACATCGTCCGAGAGCATTACGTGCGGTGGGGTGACTTTTAACACCTCTGTGAATCAGTTCTCCGTCAATGGGCAGGATATTGTTCTTCCGCACAAGAAGCACAAATTGCTGGAACTCCTATTTCTGAAGCGTGGGCGCACTGTGACGAAGGAAATGGTGTTCAATCATCTTTATGGCTGGGAAGACCCACCTCAAGAAAAAACTGTTGATGTATTTGTTTGCCAGATCAGGCGGACCTTACGCGAGGCTGGTTTGGACCAAGATTGTATCCAAACGGTTTGGGGCCAAGGGTATCGAATTCCAGACATCGAGCCCACCGAACGCCTGATCGCTGCATAGGCGTGTTGACGAAAACGATTTTGTTCACGCCGCCGCACTCTGCACAAGATCAGCCACATAGCCCGGTCAAAAACACCTAGCGAAATCCTGATGATTTTAGCACGTTGTTTTCGGAAGGCAGAGTCATTTGATCACGATTTGTCAATGTCTGCTATCGAGAACGCTGCGGTGCAGCGTTGACTGCCAACATCAAAGGTCCGGTAAGAGGATAAAGCGGACGTAAGCGGACGGCCGTCAATCTTCGGATGTCTGACCCCTCTCCAATTGGCCAGATTCCAATCCGCCACTTTGAGGGGCACGACAGCTTCAAAGAACTTCCAGGTGATGGCCGGACCGTGACGGACATGTGGTTTTGAAGCATTGGAGATGAAAAGCCGCAAGGTCCTGCACAGCCCACGGTAACATACTGCGATCCAAATTCTGTGTTGCGGGTACAATAGGCAAATACTCAACCGCTTTTCCCACGGACGATATCGATAATTTCTGCCGATCAATCATATCTGAAGTGGTCATTGGCGCATCTGCAGCGAAATCGAGCTTTGTCCCGCGATGCGTGAGTTCTATGAAGCCTGAAGTTCGCGCTTGCAGCGAACGGCGGTTATGTGGGCTGCGACAGCAGCATCTTGACAGGTCAGTGAATGGCAGGAATGGGCCGGATCCAACTTTGACGTCAGAGCGAAACGTGAACGTTTATCGTATGGTAAGAAAACGCCCAAACCACCATGGGCTCCCTTTTATTCCAGTATTTGTTTCTTCTGAAGTTCTTCGAGTTCGCCCTTCAGTGCTGTCAAAGCATTCGACCAGTTTCCGAAGTCATCCGTTGATCGCTCGTATTGTTTTCGAAACGTATTTCTTGCGTTATCGGACAATGCAGCAAATTCGTGGTTATTGGCGTCCAGCATGTCTTGGCAAGCCCGATCAACTTCCTCTTGCGCGTTGCCAATCGCTGTCTGTAGCTTTTCGATTTGCTCCGATAAATTCATGCGAATAAGTCCTAGCTTCCAACTATGCGAGCGACTTTAGACCTGTCTTGTTCAAAAACACACCCGTTGTGGTGTAGTCGGTTCCAGAACGATTCATAGATAGAAAGGGCAGCCTCACGATGTGTGAGTTCGTCATCGGCTTGATTTCGCGCTTGCAGCGAACGGCTGGTTCGACGGGCCGCACCGCAGAAACAGGATCGCGGAGCCAAGATCCGCAATGGGGGGCCGTCCACGTAGACGCATCCATCGTCGGACGATCCAATGCTGCGGTTGCTCCGATGGCGGCAAAGAGCCCACTCTAACAGATGTTGCGTTATGCATCAGTGTCTGCAAACAGCAATCGGCTACTTCACAGGTCGCCCGGTCAGTAGGAGAAATCTAAGTGCGTATCTGGTTGATATCGCATCCGCTATCGATCATGGCGTTGGCAACCAGAAACCAGCAGGACGGTTAACTATTCCCGCCTTTCTAGATGGGTCGCAGTAGCTGCTTCTGCTTCGATCAACGTGTGGGCCAACTCACAATACTCTTCAGCAGAAGAGTCCCATTCTACACCCCGCTGGAAGAAAAACCGACGCATGTCTTCCCCCATTTTCTCTTGCTCTTCGCTCCCCGCCGCTCTCATGAAGTCTTCGCCGGACGAAAAGTTCTGCTGCGCTAAGGACATGATGTGATCTCTTTGAGAGGCCAATTGCGCTTCGTTCAAAGTAACTTCAGCGCACATGTCCGCCATTCGATTGACGACCGCCCGCTCCAGCACTGTCTCGTACATCTGTCGAGCAAGGGCACTCTGAGCAACGGTCAAATCGTCTGCAAATGCCGGACCGGCGACAATAGCAATAACAGAAGCTACGCAGATACTCTTGACCATACCTCACTCTCCTATTGGGTTTGACGCTGATACACCTCAGTCATGCCTACCGCCTTAAGGTGTGGACTACAAAGATCAAGCTTTGTGTCTCCTATGACAAGGGTCTCATCCAAAGCGGTCGATTTTCGCCGGTAGGTTTTTACTGAGCGGTCATCGGCACAGCCGCAGCGAATGTCCTGTTCGTCCCGCGATGTGTGAGTTCAAGCGACGCCGGATATTGCACCTGCAGCGAATGACCGCAAAGCGGGCTGCGAGTGCGGCATGCCGACGGGGTGCGCAAGGTCGGCTAAGGGCCGTGACCCACGGGGGGCATAGACTGATGGTGCTGCGACCCAGCAGTCCGTTCTAAGCCCCTCAGATACCATCCAGTGATACTGTGGTGTTACAAATCGCTGAGAGCGCACTTATGCAAACCCTTCACCCGTGTCTAAAGATTTGCAGCAATCTCTACCAGGCAGGCGATTGTCCGCAGGTCAGCTACCACCTCTCCGTGAAGACGATCAAACGCAGCGCCGGGCGCTCTGCCACGGCGGCGGCTGCCTACCGTGTCGGGGAGCGCATCGAGTGCCAACGTGAAGGTCGCGTCCACGATTACACCCGCAAGCAGGGGATCGAGGAGACCTTCATCCTGACCCCGAAAGATGCCCCGGACTGGGCGCTGGATCGCTCGAAACTCTGGAACGAGGTCGAGGCCAGCGAGACCCGCCGCAATTCCGTTACCGCCCGCGAATGGGAGCTGGCGCTGCCGTCAGAGATCAGCGCCGAGGACCGCTCGCAGATCACCCGCGACTTCGCCCAGGAGCTGGTCAGCCGCTACGGCGTGGCCGTCGACGTGGCGATCCACGCGCCGCACCGCGAAGGCGATCAGCGGAACCACCATGCCCACGTTCTGACCAGCACCCGGAAACTGGAGCAGGAGGGTTTCACCTCGAAGACCCGTGTGCTCGATTCCGCCAAGACCGGCGGCGTCGAGATCGAGCAGATGCGCGGTGTCTGGGCCGATCTACAGAACCGCGTCCTTGAAGGGGTAGGGGTGGCCGAGCGTGTCGATCACCGGTCGCTCGAAGCGCAACGCGAGGCGGCGCTGGAGCGGGGGGACGAGTTGTCAGCCGAGGAGCTGGACCGCGACCCGGAGCTGAAGCTGGGGCCAGCGGCCAATTCCATGGAACGGCGCGCGAAGGCAATGGCCGAGCGCCAGGGCCGGGAATACGTCCCCGTCACCGAGCGCGGGGCTGTCGTCCATGCCGCCCGCCAGGCCCGTGCTGCGTTCCGCGAGCTGCGCGAGCGGCTGGACATCGCGCGGGAGACCTACGGGGCCGAGCGGGATGCAGGGCAGGGGCGTGTCTCGGCCGGGCTGGCGGCACTCAGGGCGGCGGCTGCGAAGGAGCGCGGCGAACGGGCCGGGCCAGAAGACATGCGGGAGAGGTTGGCGCGGATCACGGACAAGGACCGTGGTGGGCAGAGCGACGAAGAACCGGCACGCGGGCGCAACTATGCGCGGGAGCGCCTGAAGGAGATCTGGAGAAGGACGCCGGGCGTGACGGGCAGGCGGTGGTTCACAGGCTGGACGGACACAGCGATCCCGAGCTTGGCGAGGACATCGGGCGCGAGACGCGCAAGCCGTCCGTGAACGAGCGGCTGAAGGACGTGCTCAACAAGCCGCGCGAAAAGCTGGAGATCGAGGAGGAGCGAGACCAGGAGAAAGATCAGGAGGTCGAGAAGGAGAACGACCGCGAGATCGACAGGGAGATCGACCGTGACCCCGGCCTCTCTCACTGATCTGCCGCCGATCTTCGACGGGATCGAGGCGGTGTGTTTCGACGCATTCGGAACGCTGGTCGAGATCACCGATAGGCGGCAGGCCTTCCGGCCACTGTTCAAGGCGCTGTCGCCGGAGAAGCGGCAGGAGCTGAAGCATCGGCTCATGCGTGAGGATCGGCCGTTTACGCACTGGCCCGACGCGCTTGGGGCCGAGTTTGATCCTCGCGTGCTTCTTGAGGTGATGGAGCGGATGATGATCGAGACCGGCTCTGTCGCCCTGCGCCCAGGCATGGCGGACATCTGGGCACGGTTGCGCGCCGAGGGGCTGCGCCTCGCGCTTTGTTCCAATCTCGCCAGCGACTACTGGATCGTTGGGCAATACTAACCGACCGCCTTCAAGATGATTAATCCGGGAGTATCTGAACCGGATCGAAAGGCAGGTCGGCAAGCTCACGCGGCGTCATGTTCCGGAGTGCCGGATGCGATAGCGGGTCGCGTCGCCATTGCTTTTCGTCCTCTGAGCCATAACGACTCAATGCGCCCAGATAAACACAGCTCTGCTGTCGCCCACGGTTCGCAAAGATGAGGTTCAAGAGATAAAGCATGTCTGCATACAATCATCTTACGGCGCTTTAAAATATAGACTTTTCCTCGCCTACCGTATAGAAAATCAATATGATTGAACTGTCCAATGTGAACCTCAACGCCTTGCGGGCAGTGGAAGCGGTGGCCCGCCTCGGAACCCTTCGCGCGGCAGCAAACGAACTTGGTGTCACACCCGGCGCAGTAAGCCAACAAATTCTCAAAGCGGAGGCCCAACTCCAAAGAGTGCTGTTCGACCGTCAGCCGAAAGGATTAGAGCCGACAGAGTTAGGTCGCGAGGTGGCCGCACACCTTGCCGACGGCTTCACAGCCTTGGCGCGCGGGGTTTCCGTCGCTCGGCGTAGAAACGAAAACGCAATCACTGTGTCTGTCGCACCTGTGTTTGCAGGAAAGTGGCTGGTTTGGCGGTTGGGGCGTTTTTCTGAGGTGTATCCAGATATTCGAGTCAGGATTGATGCGTCTGTCGATCTCGTCGATCCCAGGCCCGGAGAAATTGATGCCTGCATTCGCGTGGGTTGGGGTAATTGGTCAGGATTGCTAGCGGAGGAAATACTTCCGCAGCGCGTCTTTCCCGTTTGTGCGCCAAGCCTCGCAGACCGCCTAAACGATCCAACAGACCTCACGCGTGTCCCGATCATTCGTGAGCCCAACTCGATGTTTGGATGGGACGTTTGGCTATCGCCGAACGGTATGTCAGAGGAGCAGTTGGGAGAGGGGCCCGTCTTTTCTGACGCCTCGCTCTGCATCGACGCCGCGATGGCCGGTCAGGGGGTTTTCCTTGCATGGGAAATCTTGGCACAGGATGCGCTTGATATGGGCCGCATCGTCGCCCCCTTTCCGGGGCGCTTCACTACAGGCATCTCCTATTGGTTTGTCGAACCGACAGAGGTGCGAAGGACGCGCGAGGTAACGGCGTTTCGAAAGTGGCTCGTTGAGGAACTCTGCGGCATTGGCAAAGCCTCATAATTTCCACGGTGGTGCTTTGCGTGGCCCGCGTCGAAGAACCTTCATCCTTCTAGACGTTAGGCTCAGGGCTGATTGCTAGCGCGGTAAGCCCATGACTCAGTGCTCGAAAAGCGAGCGGTGACATGAGCAATCTCTTCTGGCTGACGGACGCACAGATGGCGCGTCTCGAACCGGTCTTCCCGAAGTCCCACGGCAAGCCCCGCGTCGACGACCGGCGGGTAGCCAACGTAGAGCTTGGTCTCCTCCCTCCCGGCGATAGCCGCGGCCATAGGGTCACCGCTCGTCTTGCAGCCGTGACCCACGTTGACCGCTGGAACCCGATGGGTCCTGACCCCGGGTACAGTGAGGGCTGCCTTGCGCTATCGGATTGGCGATCCGGTAGCGCGAATTTCAGTCTGACAGTCGTGAGAACTGTCGAGCTCGGCAAAGAAACGCCTGCGGAAGCTCTTTGCAAACTCCATGCGGCTTTTCGCCAGTCTCCTTGCACTTTTGGTGTGAAAGCTGTCGGTTGAGCAGATCAGGCGCGTTTGAAAGTGATCCAGCGCGAAGGACATATCATTGAGATCGCGATCTCTGGCCGCTGGATCCGATTGATCGAAAAGGCAAGAGCCGATGCGGCCAGCAACATAGAAGCAACGCGCGATGCCAACCGCGCCCGAGGAATCAAGGCGATCTGCGTCGCACAAGATCCGTGCTTCCGGGCTTTGCGGGGCAATGCCGGCGGATACGCTGTGGGCCACGATCGCGTGCTGAACCTGTTCAATCGACGCTTTTGGCCAGCACAGATCATGCAGAGCCGATCTTGCGCGCCGTGCCGAAAGCCGAGAGGCAAATTGTCTCTGCGGATCGTTCTTTTCGATCTGGACGCAATCATGCAGAAAGGTTGCGGCGAACAGGATCAACGGGTCGGCCCTTTCCGACTCGTTGATATGTCGGGCAAAACGCCAGACGCGGGCCAGATGACCGATATCGTGGGATCCATCATCAGCCTCCGGGAGCCAGACGCCGAGTTCCTCGGCCAGTCCCGAAAAGGGATCGAAACTGTCGAAAGCCCGTGTCACCGTTATGCCCCGTCTCTGTTGGGATGAATTTGACGCAGCACTTCGCGCTGCGAAATCCACAGGGCCGCAAAGCAGATCAGCAGCAAGCCGGAACAGAAAACCAAACTGGCGAAGACGAGATCCGTCCAGCTGATCAGTATCCCGACACCGAAGCTGGAGAGCACGGTTCCCGCGTAGCATAACAGAAAGTACCCAGCGACGGATCGGCCTGCTTGATTGGCATTGCTGCGATGCGCGACCGCCTGCGTCCCTCCCTGAAGTCCGAACCCCTGGCCGACGCCATTCACTGCCGCTGCAGCGAGAAACACCCAGAGGTTGGCGAAAACAATCGCGACCGCCATACCGAACACACCTATGCCTACGAAGCAAACGCCCAGTGCTAGCGTCGCAGCATCGCTGCGCTTGAGCTTGACGGCGCCCGTTACCGCCGAAAGGGCAAAACTCAACGACACGACCAGGCCCTGAACCGCGGCGTTTTCGGCCCCCATGACGGTGTCGGCCAAAACGGATCCGAGGGCCGCCAACAGCCCTCCTGATGCAAAGGCCACGAACCCGACCAGCGTTGCGGCAAATGTCAGGGGATCTCGGACAAACTGCCTGAAACTCTCTGCTGGTGCGCTTTCCTCGTTTGACAGATCCGGCAGGGATATGCGCATGAACGGCAAGATCGCCACCGTCATCGCGATCTGCAACCACCAGACCAGCGTGTCGCCGCCAGGGACATAGGCGAGCATCACGCCCCCCCAAAGCGGTCCCGCCGTGAGACCAACCGCGTTTGCCGATGTGGTCATCCGGCCGGCAATCTTCGATTCACCCGAAAAGTCGATGCGGGCCAAGACCACCGGGATCACGACCGTGAATATCCCCAAGACAATTCCGTGGATGAAGTGCCCCAAAAAGATTTCGAAGACGGAGGATGACCGGAGCAGCGTGATGTTTCCAACCAGAGACAGCGCACAGGCGGCGATCAGGACATTATTGTAGAACAGAACCCTTGGAGCGAGAACCAAGGCCACGACCACCCCCAGAATATAGGTGGCAAAAAACATCGAAATCGTATTGGCACCGATCCCGAATGTATCCTGATAGATGGGATAGAATGGGGCGGGAATTCCACTTGGCATGTGCAGCAGCGCAAGGCTGAAAGCCAGAAGGAGCACGGGGGCCGACATTGGACGCTCAGTCTGCCGGGACATTGGATTTGGTATCCTTGGGGTCTTGTCGTGTCAGTTGATCGGGGGACTTGCGCCAGTCGGCGGGCAGGTGATCGACGCTTGGTCCTTCGACCACATCGTGTCTTCGTGCCGTGCGTATGATCCGCGTCGCCGACGAGACATGAAAACCGGCCATGTCGCGATAGCGTTCGAGGGGATATTGGCTGAAATAGGCCGCGAGCAGGCGGGCAGGAGATTTGTGCGTAACCACGATGACGCGGCTGGACAGTCGCAGTATCTCGGTCAGGCCCCCCAGCAACCTGTCCAGCGTTTCCGCGCCGCTTTCTCCCCCAGGGGGCCGATGATTGTAGGGGTCCTGCCGCCAGCGCCGATAATCCGCCTCCGACGCGATTTCTGCCTTTGTCTTGCCTTCCCACGCGCCGAAGCGGGTTTCCGCCAGCCGGTGGTCTTCCTTGATGTCCGCGATACCGAGAGCCCGCGCCAGCGCCTCAGCGGTGTGCCGGGTTCGCCGAAACGGGCTGCAAAACAACGCGGCGTCAGGGTCCACAAAGGGGTTCCTCGATAGCCGCCGCGCCATTTCGGCTCCCAATGGCGTCAGGGGCACATCACGTATACCGCAAAACGTCCCGTCCAGATTTGCCGCAGTCTGCGCGTGTCGTAAGACCGTGAGCGTGAAGCTGGCGGGCAGCCGATGTCGGACGGCGCTCATCTCGCCGCCTCGCACGGGCGATCCAAGGCGGATACGTCAATGCCCAGGGATTCCGCTATCAGTCGTGCGACGGCCTTCTCGCCAGTGTCTGGCAGCGGATGCAGGCCCGGCTCAAGTTTCAGATCCATCGCATGGGTCAGGCCGAGGACCTGACTTGCAAAAGTGGCGTCCATGACGCTGTTCGGATTGCCCGTCCCGACACTGAGGTTTGCGATGTTTCCGCCGGCCATCAGCAGAACGGATCTGCCGTCAGCAAAAGTATGCTTTGTCAGCCCCGGCGCATGATCCTCCTTGACCGTCGATTGGGCCAGTGCCGCGGTATCAACCTCCACTGGCAAGTGGCCGCCGTTGACCAGCAGCGCCCCGTCCCGCAGCTGCGCGAAGGTCTTCGCACCAATCACCTCAGGTTGGCCCGTGACGGTGATGACAATGTCCGACTGCGGCAAGGCCTTCACGATTGGCAGAACTTCAAAACCGTTGAGTGCGGCCATGAGGGCGCGCGTGGGGCGAGTTTCGGACACGAGAACCCGCGCACCGAGGCCGCGCGCCTTGTGGGCCAGACCGCTGCCGACGCGACCATATCCGCAAACCAGCAGCGTTTTGCCCGCCAGCAGGCCTTGAGTGACCGTCAAGATGGTCTGAAGAATGGATTGGCCTGTTCCATGGGGGTTATCGACCAGCCGCTTGCCGATCGACATGTCACTCATCAGAACCGGGATTCGCAGGCGCAGCGCCCCGATCGCCTCGATGCCTTCGGGTGTCTTTTCGGCAGCGATATTGATGTTGCTGATGTCTTGCTTATCTCGATGCACGGCCCGGATAAGTCTTGCACCCTCATCCAGAAGAATGGTCGGGCCGTCTTTCCAATGCGCCAACACGGCCGTCGCGCCCGCGTGCAAGGCGTCCTCCGACATTCCTCTTTCGCCGACGATCAACGCCACGTCGTCGTGCATCAGCGCCGCGACGGCATCATCCGTTGTGGACGTGCTTGAAGCGCACCAGGCGACATCAGCGCCCAGTGCCATCAGTGTCCGAACCTGAATCGCCGTGGCCTCGGTGATGTGACCGCACAGGGCGATGCGCTGCGCCCGGAAAGGGACATCCTTCTCGAAACGTCCAGCGATGGTCGACAGCACCGGCATGTCGGACGCCGCCCGCGCCAGCCGGTCCCGGGCGTCTGTCAATGCGTCAGCTCTGTGAACCTTGTTCATTTCAATGCCTCCTCCACCATAGGGGCGTCACATTGCACGCCCATCGCCTGCAGCTTTCTGAGAGCGACGCCCTCGTCCTGAGCGGCGGTGATTTCGTGCAGCCCGGCCTTTAGGGGAGTGGACGCGCGGGCTGCGGCCAGCACGGACAAGGCCTGGTTGGCAAAGGTCACGTCCATCACCTCACTGGGGTTGCCTGCAGCAGCGGCCAGGTTGACCAGTCCGCCGCGCCCTATCAGGTCAATACGTCTGCCATCCCGCATGGAGTAGCGGACGATTTGATCGCTGAGATGGGCTGAGCTGGCCGCCATCTCTTCAAGGGAGTCAACGTCGACTTCTGTGACCGAATGCCCCGTGTTGCAAAGCGTGATACCGTCACGCGCGCGTTCAAGATGCGACGCCTGCACGATATCCGGAAAGCCCGTCGCGGTGCAGAGGATGTCTGCGCGCGCAATGGCCTCTTCGAGCGGAAGCACCTGAAATCCGTCTAGAGTGGCGCGAACTGCCGTGGCCGAACTGCGGCAGACGACGATGACTCGCGCGCCCAGCCCGACCGCACGCATGGCAACGCCCCGGCCGACATGCCCGTACCCGCAGATGCAAAAGGCCTTCCCGGCGATCAGCTGGCCGGTGGCGCGCAGGATACCGTCAAGCGTCGATTGCCCGGTGCCGAATGTATTGTCCACTTCCCATTTTGTCACCACGTCGTTGACCAGAAAGACAGGCAGCTCAATTGGTCGGTGCGCAGCGATCTCTCGCAATTCCGCGCAGCCTTCGGTCGTCTTTTCGGTTGCGAAGAGAAGACCGGGAAAGCGCTCGGGCGTGTCGATGGCAGCGCGCACAAGCCGCGCGCCATTGTCGATTATGATCGTGGGTCCGTTGCGATGGTGCTCCAGCGTGCGGTCGATTTCGGTGTGCACCTCGGCGGTCGTCATGCCCCGGCGTCCGAAGGTTGCAATCCCATCGTTCTGGAGGGCTGCGGCAATCTCATCCTGGGTGGAAACCTCGTCCCCACCGGTCCACGCAATCTCTGCGCCTGCGTCCTTGAGAAGCTGGATCAGGACACCGGTTTCCTTGGTGAGATGAAGACAGCCGGCGATGCGCGCCCCGTCGAGCGGAGGCGTCCCCTTCAAGTCCTGGCGAATGCTTTCGAGAACCGGCATATCGCCTCGGGCGCGCGCAAGGGCGCTCTGGCCGGCGGATACAAGATCGTCCGTCATGTGCGCGCCTCCGCAAGAGCCGTCGCACAGCCGCAACTGCCATTCAAGGCCACCACACGATCGACCATTTCGCGCACAAAGCCCATCACTATGGGGCTTCCCGCGGCAAAGGCGCTCAGCACTCCGTGATGTGTCACCGGTGCCGCATCTTCGTCGCCCACAATTTCCTTTGCTGCGACATCATAATCGGTGACGAAGGACACGTTGGCGTAGCACAGCTCCATTTCTCTGGCCAAAACAACCTCGGGGTATTGAGTCATGTTGACGGTGTGCCAGCCTTGCGCGCTGAACCATCGGCTTTCGGCCGCGCTGGAAAACCGGGGACCCTCGATCACCACGACGGTCCCGGCGTCGTGTTTGCGGGCCCCGACTTTCTTAAGGCTTGAAATCGCGGCTTTTCGCATCTGTGGGCAGTAAGGGTAGGCGGAGCTGATATGGGCGCCGGCGTCCCCGTTGAAGATTGTATCCCCGCGTCGCCGTGTCCGATCGACGAACTGGTCTGTGACGACGAAGTCACCACGACGATAGTCGGGTTGAAGGCTACCCACGGTGTTGAAGCCCAGAATCTTTTGGACCCCGATCTCTTTGAGCGCGGCAAGATTCGCGCTGTAAGGGACATCCGAGGGCAAGTAGTCATGATTGCGCCCGTGGCGCGGCAGGAACGCAACGCCGTGGCCATTGATCTTTCCAAGGCTTATCGGCGCGCTTGCCCGACCGAAGGTCGTGTCCGGCGAGACCTCTTCAATATCTTCAAGCAGCTTGTAAAACCCGGTTCCACCGATGATTCCCAATGTCGGGGTCATGACTGTCTCCCTTGATCTGATGAGTTCAGTTTGTGCTGGATCGCATCGCAGAGGGCGGCCTGACGCTGTGCATTGGCGTGGAGCAGCTCGCCATAAAGGCGCAGCCCGCCTTCGGTTGTCGAAGGTCGAAGCATGAGCCAGGCAGCCGAGTTGCAACGGACGCGAGCGCTTCCTCCGACCAGCGTTTCCGATCCAGCGGGCGAGATGTTCACGATGTGCGCAATGTCAGTCAAAAGCGTTCTGAGGTCTTCGCCAGTCCGCGCGCCAGCATTCGGGAAATGATGTTCGATCCACCGAAGCCCATCTGTCCCGAACTGGACACGCAACTGTTCTATCTCGGCCGACAGCGGGCGGTCGCTGCAGCTCAGCCGCTGCGAAAGCTGGGCAGCCACGAACAAAGGGTCACGGTCAGTCGTCTGAGCCCGAAAGGCGATATCGCCGACGGCGCCGACACCTGCATCAACACCCCGGTCACTCAGCAGCTTCGAAATGTATTTGAACCCGATAGGTGTTTCGACAATTTCAGCGCCGATAGAGGCAGCCGCGCGCCGGACGGAAACCCCAACCGACTGCGTGATGGCGATGCGTCTGACAGGGCTGTCCGAATGGTGCTGATGAAGCAGCAACAACGCCATGAGATCGTGCGTTGGAACAACCTCGCCCTTTTCGGTCACCGCGAAGATGCGATCCCCATCCCCATCCAGAGCGAGGCCGAAATCAGCAGTCTCGTCCTCGACCCGCGTGCAAAGCCGCTTGAGCACACTCGGCCGCGATGGGTCGGGACTATGGCCGCACAAGTCGGCATCAACTGGCCTGCGACTTGGCAGGGTTTGCCAGCCCAGAGACTGCCCCAGCCGCGCCAGTGCGGGCTCCGCAATGCCGCCAAGTCCGTCGATGGAGACACGAAATCTTTTGCCGCTTTTGCAGGGAAGAGCTGCTGCAACCGCCCGGGCATGGCGTGACAGAAACATTCCGGGCTCAGATGCCGCGAGGTCTGTCGCCGGTTGCGCGGGTGCCACGGAACGGTCGGGCAACGTCACGTGACGGGCGTCTACGCGCCTGACAAAGTCCGGCGAGGCCGAAACACCCGGCGCGACCTTGACCTTGATCCCGTTCCAATCCGCGGCGTTGTGACTGGCCGTCACCAATATCGCGAGGTCGAATTCCTGCGAGGTGAGGAAAGAGGCCGTCGACGTCGGCAGATGTTTGACCAGCGTGACTTTATGTTCTGCGGGGCGTTCCGAAATCAGGGAAGCGGCCAGCCGCGCCACTTTTTCACTGAGCCGGCGGCAGTCGAAGCCGACAAGGATTTGGGACGCGCTGTGATCGGTCTCTGTTTCACGTTCTTCAAGTATCGCGCGCACCACAGTCAGCGCCCGCCTTGAGGTGAACTCTTTACCGATGCGCCCGCGCCATCCGTCCGCGCTGCTCTCGAGCTCTTGGACGCGGCCCTGCCGACGCAGCAGTGTGTCCTGCTCCGGCTCCGCAGCGGGTAAGCCGCTCATCGAGCCAACTCGCGAGAATTGATTTCAACTTCAAGGCGATCAAGTGACAAGCCCTTGGGCCGTGCCCCAACGGTTTCCACCGCGATCATGCCGCCGAGGTTGGCCAGTTTCAGGCAGAGTGGCCATTCCAGGCCCGCCTGATCGGCAAGGATGAAACACGCAGCAAAACTGTCACCCGCGCCGGTCGGGTCAATGCAGTCCGTCAGAAAGCCCGGCGCATGCGCTCTGAGCGTGCCCGCGCTGCAGGTCGCCCCGGCAGCCCCTTGCGTCTCGACAACGCAGATATCCGGGTAGGACGCCCGCAGCCCGGGATGCGCGCGATGAAAGTCCTCTGCCTCGGCGGTGTTGAGAAAGACGGCGCGCAGGTAGGGAAACAAGTCCGCAACGATAGGATGTGCAGCATAGTGCCCGCCGGGCGTCCAATAGATGTCTGGCGTGCCTGTTGCACCATCAAGATGACAGACCAGGTTTTGCAGTGCCGGAAGCCCAGGATCGAAGACGGCGAGACCGTCGAAGCCTTCAATCCGGGCGGGATCCGCCAACTCGAAAAACTCGTTTGCACCTCTTTCGAGAATCATGAAGTGGCTGTCTTCGAAGACCGGAATGATCGCCCGACCGGTCGGTGCGTCGATCTGAACCACGTCCGACGCGTCGATGCCGTTTGCGTTCAGATCCTTGATCAGCCAGTGACCATAGGAATCGCGGCCGACCGCTCCCATGACGGCCGGGGCACAGCCGAGACGCGCCAGCGCCGTTGCGCAATTCGCCGCGTGCCCGCCAGCCAGCAGTTGCTTGGTGCTGACATGAGACGCGCCATCGTCGCGCATTGTGCCAGGCAACAGAAAGATTTCGTCGTAGTTCACCGCCCCCATCGCCGCGAGCTTTTTCGTCGCGGCCGCGTTCCGCAGAGCCGCGACGATATCGGGCCGTTCAAGTGTCGCCAGATTCTGCATCATCGGACCGCGATGCCGCTGATTTCCACAAGACAGCCGCGCTCGACCAGACCGGCGACTTCCACCAATGTGCTGCTGGGGGCGGCGTCTTTGAGGATGTCGTTGCGGACACCAGAAACAGCCTCAAAATGATCAAGGTCGGTGACATAGATCGTAATCGATACGAGATCATTAAGGGTCGCATCCGCTTCTGCCAGGACCTGTGCGATCCGGTTGAAGACCTCACGGGTCTGCCCTGCCGGATCCTCGGGGCACAACACGGTCCCCTCGGCATCTGTTGCGACCTGCCCGGTGACAAACACCATCCTGTCGGCAGACTTGGGGCTTATCGCGATCCCCGGAGAATAGGCTCCGACCGGTTTGGAATGCTTGTCGGGAACAAGCACACTTTTCTCAACTCGCTTCAGCATAGCGATCCTCCTCAAGACCAAAGCTCACCTTGATGGACGAAAGTTCGAGCTTCCGGATTTCGACGGAGTCGGGCATCGTGAAAATCCAGCGCACGACTTCGGCCACCTGCTCGGCGGACAGCCCGTCGGCGCGCATACCGGGGTGAGCGGTGTCGTGGCTGCCGGCAAAATGCGTATCGACCCGGCTGGGATAGATCAGTGACACACGGATACCTTTGGACCTGTACTCCCGGCGCGCCGTTTCCAGCAGGGTCTCAAGACCGGCTTTCGCGCTGGCATAGGCTGCACGATTCGGAAAAGCGCAGAGTGCGCTGTCCGACAACATGCCCAGGATGATCGGCACATGCACCGCATCCAGATGCGGCAATGCAGCCTGCAGGGTCAGGAACGAACCCGTGAGGTTTCCCGACAAGGTGTCGGACCAGTCCTTGAAGGTCACATCCTGCAAAGGACGCCAGCGTCCGTGCCCGGCGTTGAGTACAACGCCGGCAAGGGGCGTCTCGGCTCGCAAGCTGAGGTGTGCGGCATGTGCAACGGCATCGGGGTCGCCGACATCGGCCGCTGCCCATCTGACGCTTTGGCCCGAAGGATCCAATGTACGAGCGCGCTGTTCCAGCGCTTCTGCGTCCCGCGCCCAGAGGATCACGCCCCATCCCTGACTGTGCAGCGTGGAGGCAACAGCGGCACCGATGCCGCGGCTGGCACCAGTGACGAGCACCCAGCCCATCGTCGCTGGTCGCGCTGTACTACCGGAGCGCATCTGCCGGGCTCCAACTGATTTCGGTCCGTTCTGCGACGCGCTGCGAAACGGTCGCGTCCAAATCGTTCAGAATTCGGAACGCGACGAGGACCGACTTGACCCCCTCGAAGGGCTGTCCGCCGATGGTTGTGATGCCGTCGCTTTCGACGATGCCGCTGACGATCTCACCACCGAAGAACGCACGCAAATTCTGTTTTTTGCGGGCATGAATGGCCATGCGCCCCTGTCGGGGCATCAGCGCCGCAGCGACGATCAGCGCACCTGAACAACAGCAGTAGATGCGCGCGCCATCCCGGTAGGCGCATTTTACCGCATCGCTGAGAGTCCCGGCCCGCGCTGTGTCCCAGGCCCCGCTTCCGCCCGGGACAACAAGCACGCCGCAACCGGCGATATGGTCGCCAATTGGCTGGGTGGGAATGTCGACACCGCCAGAGGCCCGAACGGACCTTTCGGGCGAGGCGATGACAACTTCAGCGACGACGGAATTCCGCGCCTTGCTGAGAATTGAATAGACCCCGAACAAATCCAGTTCGTCCACCCCGTCAAAGGCGAGGATGAGGACGTGGGCGGGGTCGCGTCCTGCATGCCTTGGTGAAAGGCGCAGATTCATTGCGCTGCCGTCGACGCGAGACCGGTTTGCAAATCGACCAGCGCCTGTTGTATCTCGGCGCTCGATACGTTTTCGTGTCCGCAGGACGGCGACTTGAGACAGGTGGCCGCAGCAAGCGGGAAGCCGCTGATCTTCTTGCGGTGCGCAACGGTCGCAATCCGGATCAGATCAATGATCACACCCGCTGCGTTCGAGCTGTCTTGAACCTTCAGTTTAAGGTCGAGCGTCACCGGACGCGCAGCCCACCCGTAGCCTTCAAGATTGATGATTGCGACCTTGTTATCCTCGAGGTGATCGACGTAGCCGGCGGATGGGATGATCTGAATCTTTTCAGTGTCCAATCCCTTCTGGCGGAGCGCGTTGATCTTGGATTCCGCCTTGCTGCTGCCGTGATCGCGCAGATTGCGAAAGTCCTCGTTCCCGCCGAAATTGAGCTGATAGGTGCTGCGCAAGGTCAACCCACGGTCTCCTACCAGGCCGAGAAGCGTGCGATGGACGACAGATGCGCCGAGATGGCTGGCCAGATCGTCCCCCACGCAAGGGACGCCGGCCGCTTCGAAGCGCGCCAGAATGTCCGGGTCTCGCGCGATCTTTTCCGGTGTGCAGTTCACAATGGCCACACCAGCCTGCAGGGCAGCTTCGGCGTAAGCCTCCGCGGCCCACTGCAGACCGGTCGGCAAGGAGTACAACAGCACTTCCGCACCGCTTTTGCGCAACGTATCAACTATATGCGCCATAGAAAGATCCGACGTCAGATTGGACTCGGTGAAGCCATGTTCGATCTTGAAGTCGTAGGAACGAAGCGGGACATCGAGCTTCGGATAGTTGTTCGGAGGCGCCAGAACGGCTTCAGAGAACGATTTGCCAACCTTGCCTGGATGCACATCAAAGGCCGCGACGAAATTGATGTCTTCAACATGCAGGCCGCCGATCTCTTCGCATCGAATACCAAGAGTTGCATCTTCGTCGCGGCCTTGCCTGCGCATCTCCCTGTAATAGTCCGCACCTTGATATAGAGCGGAAATGTTGTTTCCCACTCCAGCCACAGCAAGTTTGATCGGGTCAGCCATGTAAGCGCTCCTCGTTTTCGGATTGATCGGAAATCTGGGCTGCCGAGACGGCCGCCAGCATAAGAATCTGGGCTGCAAGCCCATCAGCTGTCCGGGCCGGTGACTCGGCGATCGCGCGGCGGCCTTTCAGCAGCCTGACAATCGGCTCATAGGGGTTGCCGCTTTCGAATGTCTCGGTTTTCTCTTGCTGCAGACCCAGTTGCATCGTGACGGAGGCAGTTCCCGTCTCTGGGTCAAACCTTGCGCTGGCCACGCCGTCTGTACCGTAGAGGCCAAGCACGATCATGCGCCGGCCCAACGAGACCCGGGACGTCATGACCTGAGCCGTCAGGTTTTGCTCCTGCGACAGGAGTTTGACATGTGCCAGATCGTCGGCGTTGCAGTCGATGGTGCCCTGCGGAGCATGGCGCTTGGGATGCGCGACGCTGCAGCTTGCGGACGTGACGTTCCATTCAAGACCAGTCACGAACCGCAGGAGATCGAACAGATGAACCCCCATATCACCCAGCGACCCGGCACCGGCGCAACTGTTTTGGTGCCGCCAGGGCCAAAGCGTCCGGTTGGGCGCCAAAAAGTCATGCTCGAAAGCCGCCGTGGCATGAGTCAATCGCCCAAGCGCTTCGGCATTGACCAGCTCCTTCATCCGGCGTGCTGCCGCATGCAGACGCCATTGAAAGAACACGAACACGTCCTGTTCCGAGTGTTCTGCCAACGCATGGATTTTTTGCGCGGTTTTCAGATCCTGCGCCAATGGTTTGTCAATAACGACCGGGACGCGCGCTGTGGTGGCGGCGTGCAGATGCATCAGGTGCGTTTCGGGAGGAGACACAATCGACACAAGGTCGATGCCCTTCCGGCCGAGCGCTTCTGACAGGTCGGTGCCGACCGTCGGTATGCCATGCTCAGCGCGCATCGCCCCGGCATTGAGGGCGTTCGATCCATAAATCAGCGCATCAATTGCAACGTCTGGGATGGCCCTGAGCCATGCGGCATGAACGCTTCCAAACCCTGTGCCGACAACGATGCACTTCATGGTATACTCCTGTCTCGACCGAAGCGGTTTCGGCAGATTTCGGATATCCGCCGATTTCCCGTTTTACGGGAATAACTGGTTTCAAGACTCCTTTGAGGTATCGTATGCTTGGGTGCGTCTGACCAACAATCGACAATAATTCGATCCGCTTTTCCATACGAACCGGAGGGCTTCCATGGACCATCTCGCGAGATTCCAGATGAACGGGTTGCGCGCGCTTTCTGCGCTGAGCCGATACGGCACCCTTAGCAAGGCCGCTTCGCATCTCTGTGTGTCACCCGGCGCGATCAGCAAACAGGTCGTGCGAATTGAAGAGCAGTTGGGACACCGCGTGTTTGACCGCACATCTGACGGGTTCGTACCTGTGCAGGACTATCACGGGTTTCTCGAGGAACTGTCCGGCGGATTTGACCGGATAGACTCGGCCTTGTCCCTTCTGGATTCGAGAAAGAGCAAGGAATTGCGTGTTACGGTTGCGCCTGGCCTGGCGAAAAGCTGGCTGGTCTCGAGGTTGGGCAACTTTTGCTCGACGAACGATGACATACATCTGACGGTCGACTCCAGCCACGACCTGGCAGATTTGCGGAATGGCCAGTTTAGCTATGGTGTCAGATTCGGGTTGGGCAGTTGGTCCGGCCTGCGAGCAAGCAAACTGATGGACCTGGAACTGTTTCCTGTTTGCGCGCCGGCCCTGCTTGGCAAACTGGAAAGCATTCAGGATCTCGAACAGGTGCCGATCATTTTTGGAGAAGAAGGCGGCTCTGGCTGGCCTCTCTGGCTTACGGCCGCGGGTGCATCGCGTTTGAATCTGAAAGAGAGGTCGATGATGTCTTCTCCCGATTTGTGTATCGAAGCGGCGATCTCAGGTATGGGTGTTACTCTGGTATGGCAGACCATGGCGTTGGACGCACTTGATGCAGGTGATCTGGTGGTCCCGTTTCCGATCACTGCAAAAACCGGCGAAGCCTATTGGTTGGTGGAGCCGGAATCGCGGAGCTCGTCAGCCGCGGCGCGTCATTTCCGAAAGTGGTTGAAAGACGAGTTCCAGGTTTCGCAAAGCAAGTACGAAAAGCTCGTCGGCGCAGGACGTCTTCGCAGCAGCATGGAATGATAGGCGATCACCTTCCTAAGACGGTTGTTACCGGCGCTGCCGGTCGCATAGGCAAAGCGATCATGGCCAGCCTTCGCGACGGTGCGGAAGGGTGCACCGGGATCGACATGCACGGGGCCACGGACATCCGCGCACTCGATATACGCGATACGGATCAACTGGCATCTGTGTTCGAAGGACACCAGCTGGTGATTCATTGCGCGGGGTTACACGCCCCGCATGTCGGCAAGGTCCCGGATGAGGACTTTCGGTCGATCAATGTGGGGGGGACGCTCAGTGTCATCAGGGCTGCACGGCTTGCTGGCGTCGAGAGGCTGGTCCTCACAAGCACGACCGCGCTTTACGGGGGCGGTTCGGCAGCCGGTGAGGACGCGCGCTGGATTGAAGACAACAGTGATGTGCGGGTTCGAACGATCTATCATGAGACGAAACTCGAAGCGGAGCACCTGGTCCGGACTGCGGCGCAAGACGGCCTGCCGGCATCAATTGTCAGATTGGGGCGCTGTTTCCCCGAGAGTCGGAGCACCATGATCTTGCACCGCCTTTCGCGCGGAATTGACGAGGAAGACGCTGCTTGGGCCCATATCAGAGCTGCGCAGGCGACGTCCTCCGAGCCTCAACCCGTCATCGCGGTCGCCACGACGCCGTTCAAGCGATCAGACTGCAGAGATCTCGGGACGCGTGCCGATGAGTTGATCCGTGCCCGCTGCCCGTCTGTGGCCGCTTACTTCGATGCTCAGGGGTGGACATTGCCGCGTCATGTCGACCGCGTCTATTGCAGCAGAAGGGCGTGGTCGGATTGGGGTTGGGAACCTACAAAAGGCTCTGGAGTTCTGACCTGAAGTCGGGCCCTTGGACCGATGGTGGTGAATCCCGAAGAAGGAGGGGTTATGCCGCATCTCTCCTTGACCATCCGATCCCCGGTATCGGGTGCTCGCCATCGAAGTCGCGACACGGATCGGTTTTGAGGTGCCAGTTGCCCCTCAACGGCATATCGTTCTGCGCGTCGGGGCGGCGAGGCGTCACCCGGAACCTGGAGGAAGCGCGATCGGGTACGAGGTCCCGAGTGCCACGCACGAGCCAGATGGTGTCAACAGCCTGTCATCGTGCGAGAGCCTGCAAAATCCAGCTTGCAGCGGTCAGAGATTGGGGAGCAGTGCACAAGTTCGGCCGGACGCCACCCCAGGATTTGAACCAGAAAACGGTGCTCGGGTCAGTTTCCGGATGAATTGACACCACGGAGCGCAGACATATTTGGGGTCCTCACAGAGGCCGATATGTCCGTCGCAAACATCGTTCGCCTTACCAGCTATCTCGCCCGACCGGAGTATGCAGGGAAGAACCAGGCGGCGCGTGAGAAGGCCCTTGACGGCCGTGTAGTGCCGACCACCGCAATCGTCGTAACGACGCTCGATCCATCATGGCTGGTCGAGGTTGAGGTCATCGCTATGAGCTAACCGAAACTGGGGCAAAAAAGGTCGTTTTTGACCGCATGTGCTGACCCGCCTATGATCAATCGCTCGGCCGTGACAAAAATCCCCGGCAAAACTCTCTAAGCTTTTGGCAGGTTTTTGCCCCGTGATAAGGTTGGATGGCCATCACTTCTCAATGACCGCTTTTGGAATGCTGCGATGCAGCACAGCATGGTATGGCCAAAGTCCGGTTAGGGCTCCAAGCGGACATTTCCCGCAATCGCGAGCCCGCGGCCGAGGATATGTTCGTGGCATAAATATCCAGCTCTCCCGAAGGTCCACTGCGCCGCTATCCAAATTCACGCCCGAAGCGCGTCCTATCCGCCCGATCTTTGCATAGACCCGCGCTTGTGCAAGCGCGCCTCTAAGCGGCCGGTAGCGTCATGGCATGTTCACTGTCTTTTCGGTCCACGTGTCCCGAAACTCACGCCCGCCACACCGAATTCTGCTGCGCATGCGAGATCGACCGCGCCAGCGCCTTGAACTCGGATGCGATGTGACGATGAAACCGGCGCACCGCGGGGCGCACGGGCCGGTCGGCCGGGCTGATGATCCCAAGGTTGCGCGGCGCGTGTTTGATGCGGATGTCCAGTGCCGTCAGCGCCTGTTGCTGCCGCATCATGAAGATGACCGAATAGGGCAGGATCGTCAGGCTGTCCGACCCTTCCAGCACCGTGCGCACCGCGCTGATGGACCCGCCCGAGAAGCTGACCTTCACATCCTCCACCTCGATCTCGTGCAGGATGGCGCGCAGGTCCTGGTAGAGTGGGCTGTTCGTCGGCGGTGCGATCCAGGGATAGTTGGCGATGTCCTCCAGCCGCAACGCCCGCTTCCGGGCGAGGGGATGACCCATCCGACAGGCGATGACATTGCGGCCCTGCAGGATCTCTTCGAAGGCGATCGGCTCGGGCAGGTCACCCGGGGGCAGGGGGCAGATGGCCAGATCCAGCGCGCCGCTTTCCACGTCGCGCATCAGTGTATCGGCGTAACCATAGCTCTGATCGATCCGCACATTGGGATGCGCTTGCTGGAACCCCGCAATCATCGTGGCAATGACGGCATCCATGAACACCGGCGTCCCCGCCACGCGCACCGCTCCGGTCTTGCCGCCAATATACAAATCCGCCTGAACCGAAGCCTCCCCACTGGCTTGCCGGATGACACGGCCCTGCGCCGCCAACGCCGCGCCCAATTCGGTCGGCACCAGCGGACGACGACCCTTTTCGAACAGGGGTTGACCCAAACGGGCCTCCAACGCGGCCAGTGTGCGGGACAAAGATGGCTGCGACTTGCCAAGGGCGTGGGCGCCTGGCGTCAGGCCGCCTTCATCGACCACGGCGGCGAGCATGACCAGATGATTGGGATCCAATTGCATAGCGTCAGGTTATATTGCGGCCCGTAAATCGTATCAACATAATCGTTTGACCCTTGTAGCCTTCCCACATGCTCACCCAACCCGCCCCCTCGTCCCCCCGCGTGCGCTTCGGTGCTGGACTGCGCCACACGGTGGCGAAAGAGGTCGCCCGGCTCGGCTGCAAACATGCCCTCGTCCTCTCGACCCCGCAGCAATGCGACAGCGCAATGCAGGTCGCCGAAGCGCTGGGCGACATGGCCGCTGGTATCTTTGCCCGCGCTGCCATGCATACCCCCGTTGATATCAGCGAGGAGGCCGTCGCTCATCTGAACGACGTGAAGGCAGATTGCGTCATTGCCATCGGCGGCGGTTCCACCACGGGCCTCGCCAAAGCCATCGCCCTGCGTACAGACGTGCCGCAAATCGTGATCCCCACCACCTATGCCGGGTCCGAGGCGACGCCCATCCTCGGCCAGACCGAAAACGGCATCAAAACCACGCTGACAGACCCCAAGGTCCAACCTGAAACCATCCTCTACGACCCCGAACTTGTCACATCGCTACCCACGGCCATGACGGTCACCTCCGCCCTCAACGCCATCGCCCATGCGGCCGAGGCGCTCTATGCCGAAAACCGGACCGACCACAGCACCGCGTTGGCGATTGACGGGATGCAGCACTTTGCTGACGGCCTCCCGGCTGTGCTCGAAAACCCGGCCGACGTGATGGCCCGGGAAAAGACACTGCGCGGCGCCTATGCTTGCGGAGCGGTGCTGGGGCAGGTGGGGATGGCCCTGCACCACAAGCTTTGCCACACGCTTGGCGGCAGCTTCGATCTGCCCCACGCCGACACGCATGCCATCATCCTTCCCCATGCGATCCACTACAACGCGCAAGCGGTGCCCGACCTGTTGAAACCCGTCACCGATATCTTTGGCGGTACGGCCCCCGGCCCGGCGCTCCATGCCTTTGCCACGAAAATGAACGCCCCCCTCGCGCTCCAAGACCTCGGCGTCACGGAGGACAACCTCGATCACGCCGCCGACCTTGCCACCCAAAAACCCTATCCAAACCCCGCGCCCATCACGCGCGACGGGATCCGCCAATTGCTGCAAGCCGCCTGGACCGGCACCGCACCCACCTGAACGCCACTCTCTGGGAGGAACACATGGCCGACATCACAACAGACGTCCTGATCATCGGAACAGGCCCCGCCGGGTCCGCCACCGCCGCGCTGCTCTCCAGCTATGGCATCGAGAACATGGTGGTGAACCGCTACCGCTGGCTGGCCAACAGCCCCCGCGCCCACATCACCAACCAGCGCACGATGGAAGTGCTGCGCGATCTGGGCCGAGAGGTCGAGGACGAGGCGTATATGCACGCCACCAAACAGGACCTCATGGGCTCCAACGTCTTCTGCGAAAGCCTCACGGGCGAGGAGTTGGGGCGCATCCAGACATGGGGCACACATCCGCTCAGCCGCGCAGAACATGACCTGAGTTCACCCAGCAAGATGAATGACCTACCACAAACCTTCATGGAGCCGCTGCTGTTCAAAACCGCCTGCGCGCGCGGGACGCAGGCGCGCATGTCCTGCGAATACCAAAGCCACGAGGCGGATGGGGAAGGGGTGACCACAACGCTGCTCGACCGACTGACGAACAAGACCTTTACCGTCCGCTCCAAATACCTGATCGGCGCAGACGGCGGGAACTCCCAGGTCACCGAAAACACCGGCCTTCCCATCGAGGGCAAGATGGGCGTTGCCGGGTCTATCAACCTGCTGTTCAAGGCCGACCTCAGCCAACACGTCGCCCACCGCCCCTCGGTCCTCTACTGGGTGATGCAACCGGGCTCGAACGTGGGTGGCATCGGCATGGGTGTCGTGCGCATGGTCCGTCCCTGGAACGAATGGCTGGCGATCTGGGGCTACGACATCGAAGGTGAACGGCCCGAACTCAACGATGACGAGGCCAAGAAGATCATCCGCGATCTGGTGGGCGATCCCGAGCTTGAGATCGACATGCAAGGCATCAGCTACTGGACGGTGAACGACGCCTACGCCACGCAAATGTCCAAGGAGCGCGTATTCATCATGGGTGACGCCGCGCATCGGCACCCACCTTCGAACGGGCTGGGCTCCAACACCTCGATCCAGGACGCCTTTAACCTCTCGTGGAAACTCGCCGCCGTGCTCAAGGGGCAGGCGGGCGAGGGGCTGCTTGACAGCTACAACACCGAACGCGCGCCCGTGGCGAAACAGATCGTCACCCGCGCCAACCAGTCCATCGGCGAATTTGGCCCCATCTTCGAAGCGCTGGGCTTGATCGGCCACACCGACCCCGACGTGATGCAGGCCAACATGGAAAAACGCTGTGACTCGACGCCCGAGGCCGAGGCCCAACGGGCCGCCCTGCGCGAGGCCATCGCCTTCAAGAAATACGAATTCGATGCCCACGGGGTCGAGATGAACCAGCGCTACCGCTCGGACGCGGTGGTGACGGACGGGCAGATGGAACCGGCCTTCGATCTGGATCACGAACTGCACTACCAACCCACCACATGGCCGGGCGCGCGGTTGCCCCATGTCTGGCTTTTCGATCAGCACGGCACCAAGCACTCGACGCTCGATCTGACGCAGGGCGGTTTTGCTCTGATCACGGGCCTCAATGGCCGGGCATGGGCCGACGCCGCGCAAGCCGTTGCGGGTCAGATGGGCATCAACCTGACCACCCATGTCATTGGCCCGCGCCAACCCCTCGTCGATCACACCGGCGACTGGGCCCGCGCCCGCGAAGTGGGCGAGGCGGGCTGCGTCCTCGTCCGCCCTGACCACCACGTCGCGTGGCGTGCCGAGGGCATGATGGACAATCCCCAAGCTGAACTGGAACGGGTGCTCGGCGCGATCCTGGCCCAGAACACACACGCCAAGCAGGAGGCCATGGCATGAGCAACACCCACGACGGATACTTCACCGAAGACAACTCCGCCGAGGTGGTCAACGCCCGTACCACCACCGATAACGCACGGTTGGCGCAGGTGATGGATGCAATCGTGCGCCACATGCATGCCTGCGTGAAAGAGATCGAACCAACGGACGAAGAATGGTTCAAGGCAATCATGTTCCTGACCGAGACAGGCCACATGTGCACCGACTGGCGGCAGGAGTTCATCCTGCTCAGCGACACGCTCGGTGTCTCCATGCTGGTGGACGCAATCAACAACCGCAAACCGTCCGGCGCTTCGGAATCCACGGTGCTCGGCCCCTTCCACCTGCCTGATGCCCCGGAACTGCCCATGGGCTCGAACATCTGCCTTGATAAAAAAGGTGTGCCAATGCTGGTCAAGGGGCGCATTCTGGATACCGACGGCAACCCCATCGACAAGGTCAAGATCGACGTATGGCAGGCCAATGACGAAGGGTTCTATGACGTCCAGCAAAAGGGCATCCAGCCCGACTTCAACCTGCGCGGCGTGTTCCGCACAGGCGGCGATGGTACCTATCACTTCAAAGGCGTGAAACCGAAATACTACCCCATCCCCGACGATGGCCCCGTGGGCAAGCTGATGGGCGCGCTGGGCCGTCACCCGTTCCGGCCCGCGCACCTGCACTACATCCTCGAAGCCGATGGGTTCGAGACGCTGACCACCCACATCTTCGACCCGGATGATCCCTATATCCACTCCGATGCGGTCTTTGGGGTCAAGGAAAGCCTGATGGCGAAATTTGACCTGATCGAAGATGCAGGCAAGATTGCTGATGCAGGTATGAACGGCCCGTACTACGAGGTCGTGCACGACTTCGTTCTGGCGCGCGCCTAGCAACCGTTTTGCCAAAGGGGGCTGTCTGCCCCCTCGGCCTTACGGCCTCACCCCCGAGGATTTTCCAGAAACAGGGAAGAGGATGACGGCCTCGTCTTCCCTGTTTTCAAAAATCCTCCCCGAAGGGCCGGACTGACATTTTCCCAGCCCTTTCCATTGACAGACCGACCTTCCACTGGCTCACATGCCGCAAACACCGAATGGGAGGACACACTATGATGAGAACCCGCGCCGCTGTCGCAGTTGAGGCTGGCAAACCGCTTGAGATCATGGAGGTGAACCTCGACGGCCCCCGCGCCGGCGAAGTGTTGGTCGAGATCAAGGCGACCGGCCTCTGCCACACCGACGAGTTCACCCGCTCGGGCGCCGACCCTGAAGGCATCTTCCCCGCTATCCTCGGCCACGAAGGCGCAGGCGTCGTCATCGAAGTGGGTGAGGGGGTCACAACGCTCGAAGTGGGCGACCACGTTATCCCTCTTTACACGCCCGAATGCCGCGAATGCGAATACTGCCTGAACCCCAAAACCAACCTGTGCCAAAAGGTCCGCGCGACCCAAGGGCAAGGCCTGCTGCCCGACGGCTCCACCCGCTTCTCGATGCTCGATGGCACGCCGATCCACCACTACATGGGCTGCTCCACCTTCGCCAACCACACGGTCGTGCCCGAGATCGCACTGGCCAAGGTCCGCAAGGACGCGCCGTTCGACAAGATCTGCTACATCGGCTGCGGCGTTACCACCGGCATCGGTGCGGTGATCAACACCGCCAAAGTCGAGATTGGCTCGCGGGCCATCGTCTTTGGCCTGGGTGGCATCGGCCTCAACGTGATCCAGGGCCTCAAACTGGCAGGCTGTGACCAGATCGTCGGTGTGGACCTCAATGACAGCAAGGTCGAGATGGCGACGCATTTCGGCATGACCGACTTCGTGAACCCCTCCAAGGTCGACGGCGACATGGTCGCGCACCTGGTCGAACTGACCAACGGTGGGGCGGACTACACCTTCGACGCCACCGGCAACGTGGAGGTGATGCGCACGGCGCTGGAAGCGGCGCACAAGGGCTGGGGTGAATCGATCATCATCGGCGTTGCTCCGGCGGGTGCCGAAATCTCGACCCGGCCCTTCCAACTGGTCACGGGCCGCGTCTGGCGCGGCACCGCCTTTGGCGGGGCGAAGGGGCGCACGGACGTGCCCAAGATCGTGGACTGGTACATGGACGGCAAGATCGAGATCGACCCGATGATCACCCACAAACTCACGCTGGACGAAATCAACCACGGCTTCGACCTGATGCACGAAGGCAAGTCGATCCGCGCCGTCGTCGAGTTTTGACGCCACACAGCTTCGTGGTCCTGCACGACGTCGCCACTGGCGTCGAGCAGGTTGTCCATGAAACGCCCGATTTGATCGAGGCGCCGAACTGGTCCCCTTGCGGGACCTTTTTGGTTTTGAATGGTGGGGGACGGCTGTTTCGCCTGACCCTTGCCGATGGTGCGATCCACTGGATCGACACCGGGCCGCTGAGCGCGCTGAACAACGATCACGGCATTTCGCCCGACGGCAAAACGCTGGCGGTCAGCGAAAGCCCCGCGCGCGGCACATCCTGCATCTATACATTGCCCATCACGGGCGGCACTCCGACCAAGGTGACACCTCTGGTCCCATCATATTTCCATGGCTGGTCGCCAGATGGCACGACGCTGACCTACACGGCGCAGCGCGATGGCCTGTTTCAAATCTTCACCATCCCGGCCAGGGGCGGGGACGAAACCCAGCTGACCTCTGGGTCCGGGCACAAGGATGGCCCGGATTACTCAGCCGATGGGCAATGGATCTGGTTCAATTCGGATCACCACGGCGCAACGGCGGATATCTGGCGCATCCGCCCGGACGGCTCGGACTTGCAGCAGATGACGGATGACGCACCGGTCAACTGGTTCCCGCACCCTTCGCCGGATGGGCGCCGCGTGCTATACTTGGCCTATCCAGAAGATGTTGAGGGCCACCCCCGTGGCCAGGACGTTGCACTGAAGCTGATGCCGCAGAACGGCGGTGCGGCACGTACCGTTGCTGAATTCCATGGCGGGCAGGGATCCATCAACGTGCCCAACTGGTCGCCCGACGGGGCCGCTTTCGCCTATGTGCGCTATGCGCGCCCATAAATGACTTGGCGTCATATTCACCTCGATTGGCGTGATCTGCAAGTTACTATCGGGCGGCCCTGACATATCTTCGGTATGAAACCGACCCTTTCAGGAGCGCGCGATGAAACTCACGGTCAATGGCACGGAACACGAGGTGGATGTCGAGGATGACATGCCACTGCTTTGGGTTCTGCGGGACGAGCTGAACATAAAGGGCGTCAAATACGGCTGCGGTGTTGCGCAATGCGGGGCCTGTACGGTGCATATCGACGGTGAGGCGGTCCGGTCCTGTCAAACCGCAGCGGCAGATGTCTGGGGCGACGTGACCACGATCGAAGGGCTCGGCACTCCCGACGCTATGCATGTCGTGCAACAGGCGTGGGTGGAACACCAAGTGGCTCAATGCGGTTACTGCCAGTCGGGCCAGATGATGCAGGCGGCGTCCTTGCTGGCGATCAACCCGGCACCGACAGATGCGGATATTGATGACGCGATGAACGGCAATCTCTGCCGCTGCGGGACCTATTCCCGTATCCGGGCCGCCGTCAAAACCGCCGCCACCAAGCTGCAGGAGGCGTAATCATGGGCCGTATCGGAAAAATCGCGCGTCGCACCTTTCTTGTGGGCTCAGCCGCCGTCGTCGGTGGCGTCGCTTTTGGCTACTATGCCTACAAGCGCCCCATTTCGAACCCGCTTCTGAATGATCTGGCCGAGGGCGAGGCGGCGCTGACGCCCTACGTCAAGATCGACAGCACAGGCATCACGCTCATTACCCCGCGTGCCGACAGCGGGCAGGGGGCATACCACGTGCAGGCCGCCCTGATTGCAGAGGAATTGGATGTCGAGCTGGATCAGGTCAGTGTCGATCCCGGTATGCCTGACCCCGCCTATTACAACACGGCTTTGAGCGCCGAGGCGGCGCCCTTCCGATCCACCGATGATGGGTTTGCTGCTGACACGACACGCGGGATCATGGATGCGATGATGAAGTTCATGGGTATGCAGATCACAGGCGGTTCGACCACCGTGCCCGACAGCTTTGAAAAGCTGCGCCTTGCAGGGGCCGTGGCGCGTGAAACGTTGAAGGCCGCAGCCGCCGAACAGACGGGTGCGGATGTCTCTGACCTCAAAACTGAAAAAGGCGCGGTGATCCTGCCCGGTGGTGGAACGATTGCCTACATGGAACTCGCGGCCACGGCAGCGACCATGGACCCGGTCAACGATGTGACTTTGCGCGATCCCTCCACCTGGCGGCTGGTTGGGAAAGAGATGGAGCGCGTTGATATTCTTGCCAAATCCACCGGAACACAGCGCTATGGTATCGATTTCGAAATGGATGGCATGGTGCATGCGTCGGTTCGTACCAGCCCCCGCAGGGGGATCATGAACGGCTTTGACGCAGAGGCTGCACGCGAGATGCGGGGCGTCATCGACGTGGTGCAGGTGACGGACGGTGTGGCCGTCGTGGCCGACAACACATGGCGCGCCATTCAGGCCGTGAACGCGATTGATGTCGATTGGGGACCAGCCCCGTATCCGGCAGAGCAGGCAGAGCATTGGCAGACCCTGTCCGACAGCTTCACCTCGGACCATCAGGACAGCCGCTTCCGTGATGACGGAGACGTGGACGCTGTATTGGAAGGCGCCGAGGTGATCGAGGCCGAGTACCGCGCACCCTACCTTGCCCACGCGCCGTTGGAGCCGATCTCTGCCGTCGTGCAGGTCACGGACGACCGTGCGGATGTGTGGACCGGCACCCAGATCCCGCGCTTTGTGCAAACCAACGTGGCGAAGTTGACCGGCTTGGACACGGATCAGGTCTTTGTCCATGTGCTGATGATGGGCGGCAGCTTTGGTCACCGTCTTGAGGACCGGGTCGTGCGCGAAGCCACTGAAATTGCAATGCAAATGAAGGGTGCGCCCGTTAAGCTGACTTATAGCCGCGAAGAGGACACCGTCCAGAACGACACCCGCCAGATCGCCATGGCACGCGGGCGTGGTGCGGTGCGTGATGGCACGGTCGAGGCCTATGATCTGGGCATCGCCATGCCCTCTGTTGTGGCCAGCCAGATGGGACGGCAGGGTCTGCCTGTCCCGGGCCCCGACCTGCAAATCGTCGCTGGCGCGTGGGAGCAACCCATGCAGATCCCCAACTACCGCGTCACCGGCTACCGCGCGCCTGAACTTGCGCCGGTCTCAAGCTGGCGGTCGGTGGGAGCGTCGACCAACGGGTTCTTCCATGACGTCTTTCTGGACGAGCTGATCCATGCCGCGGGTGCCGATCCGATGGAGGAGCGGATGCGGCTGTGTTGGCACGATCCGTCTCGCAAGACCCTGGAAGCCGTCGCTGAAATGTCCAATTGGGGCAATGACTTGGGGCCGAACAAGGGGCGTGGCGTTGCCTTTTGCATGTCCTTTGGCGTCCCTACCGCAGAAGTGGTCGAAGTCACAAACATGGACGGCGCGATCAAGATCGACAAGGTCTGGGTGGCTGCCGAGGTTGGCCGCGTGATCGACCCGATCAACTTTGAAAACATGGTGCAAGGCGGCATCGTCTGGGCGTTGGGCCATGCCATGAACTCCGAGATCACGATCGCAGACGGCATGGCGGAGCAGCGGAATTATTATGATTTCGAAGGCATGCGCCTGTCGCAAGCGCCGGAGATTTTCGTGCGCGGGCTGGAGAATGGCGACACCGTGCGTGGCATGGGTGAGCCTATGGTTCCGCCGGCTGCTGCGGCGCTGTCCAACGCAATCTTTGCGGCGACCGGGCAGCGGATTCGTGAGATGCCTATGAACAAACATATCGATTTTGTTTGAGCCGCGGGGCGCACCGGTAGGTGCGCCTTACAGATGAAAAGAAGGTTAAAGGCGCAGGTTTACCTGCGCCTTACTTTTTGGATTGTCCCCGCGGGGACAGATTTTGTATACATATTGTATGCAATCTGAGTCGTCGCCTAAATCCAACGCCTATGACGCGCTTGTCGCCGGTATCCTGACACTGGATCTGGCGCCCGGTACCGATCTGGATGAAGCCCGTCTGTGCGCTGAGCACGGCCTGTCCCGCACGCCGATGCGCGAAGTGCTGCGGCAGCTGGCAGGCGAGGGATATGTCACCCTGCGCCAGAACCGGGGGGCGCAGGTGTCGGAGATGTCCCATGCCTCCCTCCGCGCTTTTTTCATCGCAGCCCCTATGATCTATGCAGCCATCCTGCAGCTCGCAACCGAGAACCGGACCCCCGCACAGGTCGTTGAGCTGGCCGAAGCGCAGGACATATTCATCCGCGCGCTGCGCAATGGCTCGACGGCAGATCGGGCGCTGGCCAATGACCGGTTTCACCGCATCACGGGCGAGATGGCGGACAACCCGTTCCTGTTGCCCAGCTTCAACCGGCTGCTGCTGGATCATGCGCGCATTTCGATGACGTTCTACGCTCCGCGCACCGACGCTGACAAAAACACCATCAAAACCGCTCGCGACCATCACGAACAGATCATCGAGGCAATCGACGCACGCGATGCCGCGCGGGCCGGAGAGCTGGCGCAAGCCCATTGGGCGCTGTCACGCGACCGGATCGCTCAGTTTGTCATGCCCGGCGGCCTTGATCTGCCGCTGGGCCCACCCCCACAGGAGGCGCGCCTATGACGCCCATCATGGAGTTCAACGGGATTTATACCCCTGTTGTCACCCCTTTTAATGCGGATTACTCGCCGGATTTCGGGGCGCTGGATGCAGTTCTTGAGCGACTGATCGCGGCAGGTGTGCACGGCCTCATTTCGGGCGGATCAACGGGCGAGAATTACGCCATGACCGTTGCCGAACGGCTTGAGGTGGCAGAGCGGACGATCAGGATCGTGGCGGGCCGGGTGCCAATGATCATGGGTACAGGCGCGATGCTGCCCGCCGACATGATGGCGCTGGCACAGGGCGGCAAGGGTATGGGTGCCAATGCGCTGCTGGTGGCCACGCCGCCCTATGCCGTGCCGACCGAGCGGGAAAACGCGCTGGCCGCCCTTGCCATCGACAAGGCCGTCGATCTGCCCATCATGCTTTACAACTATCCGGGACGGATGGGTGTGAGTATGGGTGAGGAATTCCTCGACCGCGTAGGCCGGTCCCGGAATTTCTGTGCGATCAAGGAAAGTTCGGGCGATATCAATCGGGTGCACCTGCTGGCGCGGGATTACCCGCATATCCAGATGTCCTGTGGCATGGACGATCAGGCGCTGGAATTCTTTGCCTGGGGGGCAAAAAGCTGGGTCTGTGGCGGATCGAACTTCCTGCCTGATGAGCATGTCGCGCTGTGGCGCGCTTGCGTGGTCGAAGGGAATTTTGACAAGGGCCGCCGCATCATGTCGGCGATGATGCCGCTGATGCGGGTGCTGGAGCAGGGTGGCAAGTTCGTGCAATGCATCAAGTACGGTGTGACGTTCCAGGGCATTGAGACGGGTGCGATCCGGCCGCCGCTCAAGGCGTTGAACAAAGATGACAAGCGGGCGCTGGAACAGGTGGTCCGCGTGCTGAAGACCACCATCGCGCAGATCGAGGCGGAGGGATAATCCATGCTGACGACAGAAGAATACAAGGCCATCGCCGCAGATCTGACACCTGCCACAAGCGCTTTTATCGACGGTGGGTTTCGGCCCGCTGCGTCAGGCAAGACTTTTGATAGCGTGAACCCTGCGACGGGGGATGTGATTGCGAAAGTGTCGGCCTGCGGGGCGGAAGATGTGGATTTTGCCGTGCTCAAAGCACGCGAGGCGTTTGAGGACGGGCGCTGGTCGCGGTTGCACCCGAGTGATCGCAAGGATGTGTTGATCCGGTTGTGCAAGCTGATGACCCGGAACGCTCGTGAACTGGCCGTGCTGGAGAGTGTGGACAGTGGTAAGACGATCTTCGATTGCGAGACTGTCGATGTGCCCGAGGCCATTCATTGCATCAAGTGGCATGCGGAAGCCATCGACAAGATTTACGATTCGGTTGCGCCCGCTTCGGATGATCACATTGCCATGGTGGTGCGCGAGCCCGTGGGCGTTGTCGGGTTGGTTTTGCCGTGGAACTTCCCGCTGTTGATGATGGCGTGGAAGATCGGGCCTGCTTTGGCTTCTGGCTGTTCCGTGGTGCTGAAACCTGCCGAGGAGACATCGCTGACTGCGCTGCGGCTCGCGGAGTTGGCCATGGAGGCTGGGGTGCCGCGCGGTGTGTTGAACGTTGTGCCGGGGCACGGGCCGGATGTGGGGGAACCGATTGGCCGCCATATGGATATCGACATGGTCAGCTTTACCGGGTCGACTGAGACGGGCATGAAGTTCTTGACCTATGCCGCCGAGTCCAATGCAAAAGAGGTTGTGTTGGAGATGGGCGGCAAGAACCCCTGTGTCGTCATGGACGATGCCGAAAACCTTGACCGTGTGGCGCAGCACATCGTCAACGGCGCGTTCTGGAACATGGGTGAAAACTGTTCCGCAATCTCTCGCCTGATCGTGCACGAGGATGTGCGAGAGGACCTGCTGGCGCGGATCGAAGCCCATATGCGCCATTTGCCCGTGGGTGATCCGCTGGACCCTGAGACGCGGCAAGGGGCGCTGGTGAGTGGTTCGCATTTTGATAAAGTCTGTGGATATGTGGAAAAAGCCGGGGATATCCTTGTGGGTGGTTCTGTGAATAAACCCTTTGTCTCTCCAACCGTTGTCTCAGCTTCGTCGGACAATCCGCTGGCGCGAGACGAGATTTTCGGCCCGGTGTTGGCGGTGATCCCAGTGGCGTCGTTTGACGAGGCTATGGCGGTTGCCAATGACACGCCCTATGGTTTGTGTGCGTCCCTGTTCACCTCCAACGCCAAGCGCGCCCTGCGCGGGGCACGGATGTTGCGGGCGGGGACCGTGACGGTCAATGCTTATGGAGAGGGTGACATTGCGACACCGTTCGGGGGCATGAAGATGTCGGGCTTTGGTGGGCGCGACAACGGGGTGCAGGCCCATGATCAATACACCCAGATCAAGACCATTTGGGTGGATCTGTCCGATGATGCAGACGAGGCCGTGGAATGAGATATGCCGCGCGCCGCTTGCCGCGGCATCGCGGCCCAGCAGGTTGGGCGGAGATATTGGGGCCGGGGCCGTCCTTTCCCCGGCTTGAGACGCAGGTGACGGCGGATGTGGCCGTTGTGGGCGCTGGTTTCGCAGGACTGTCTGCGGCGCGGCGCGTGTTGCAGCACTGGCCACAGGCGCGGGTTGTTGTGTTGGATGCGTGGCGCGTCGCAGATGGTGCGGCGGGGCGCAATTCCGGTTTCATGATTGATCTGCCGCATGATCTTGCGTCCGAAGACTATGCGGGTGCCGGGGATGACCGTATGCTGACCCGGTTGAACCGCGCGGCTATTGCATTTGCCCGCGACGCGGTGGCCGATTACGACATTTCGCTGGACTATTTCGATCCTGCGGGCAAGGTGAATGGTGCAGCGACAGAAGCGGGCGATGCGCATAACCGCAGTTACGCCAAGCACCTTGAGGGGTTGGGAGAGCCCCATGAGTGGTTGGATGCCCCGGCAATGAAGGAGTTGACCGGCTCCGCGCATTATCGGTCGGGTCTGTACACGCCGGGCACCGTCATGTTGCAGCCTGCGGGCTACGTGCGTGGGTTGGCAGCCGGTCTGGCCCGCGGGGCGGAGGTGTATGACCGCAGCCCGGTTCTGCGTTTTGAACGTGCGGGGCGGGATTGGGTGCTGCGGGCGCCGAAGGGGTCAGTCACGGCTGAGCGTGTGATCCTTGCCGTGAACGGGCATTTGGAGAGCTTTGGCGTGGCGCGGGGGCGGTTGGTGCAGTTGTTCCTGTTTGCCTCCATGACCGAGGATTTGGATCCGCAGGTGGTGGGCGGTGCGCCCCGTTGGGGGGTGACGCCGTCCGATCCCATGGGCACAACGGTGCGCCGGATCGATACGGGGCAGGGTGGGCACCGGATTGTCACCCGAAACTGCGCGGCGGTGCGGCCTGGAATGCACCCGACGGACCGCGACATGGGGCGGGCGGCCCGTGCCCACGCGCGCGCCTTTGCTGCGCGGTTCCCGCATTTGACGGGTGTGCGTCAGGCCCAGGTGTGGGGTGGGCATTTGTGCCTGTCTCTGAACGGTGTAGCCCATGCACGTGAGATCGAGCAGGGGCTGTTCAGTGCTTGTGTGCAGAACGGATTGGGCACGGCGCGGGGCACGTTGACGGGCATCGCGGCGGCGGATCGGTGCTGTGGTCAGCCGTCTGAGATTGCGGATTATTTTGAAGCGGAAGCAGAGCCCAAGCGCCTGCCGCCGCAGCCTTTTGCGACGCTTGGTGCGAACGCTTATTTGCGGTGGAAGGAGTGGCGGGCAGGCGGAGAATAGCGTAAAATCAACTTTATGGGGCTCTCACGCACAGATTTTGCGGTCAAAATATCTAAAAAGAGACAAACCAGCATTTTACTCACAATTCCTTCGCATATCAGTAGTCCTGGTTCAAAGCGTCTGCGGCCGGTATCTCATGCTCCCGTCTTGCGATGTAGTCGTGCAGCGCTTCATCTACGGCCTCATCCAATCTTGGCTCCTCATAGGTTGCCAAAAGGTTGACGGCGTGTGCCAGGGCGCGTTCCGTGATCTCTTTTGATCCTTCGGCCTGCCACTGCTCGATCGAGTTGTTGTCGAACAATTCCGGCATGAAAAACGCCGTCTGAAAGTTCTCTTGCGTGTGCGGGTGGCCCAGATAATGCCCCCCCGGGCCCACGTCGGGCACCGCGGCAACGGCGGTTTCGAAATCATCCCATTTCAGACCTTCGGCCATGCGGTAGGCCATGGCGCATTGTTCGGCGTCCACGATGAATTTGGCGACCGAGCAATGCATGCCCGCCTCGTTCCAGCCTGCGGAATGCCAAATATAGTTGGCCCCGGCATGCATCACGGCGGAGAGGGTCGTGGCGCTTTCGTAGCCTGCCTGTGCGTCGAATGTTTTGGCCCCACCCAGCGTGTTCGAGGTGCGCCACGGCACGCCATAGTACCGGGCCATCTGGCCGATCATGAAGTTCATCATGGAAATCTCGGGCGTGCCGGCCATCGGCGCGCCTGACTTCATCGACACGGTGGACAGGTAGTGGCCATAGATCGCGGGCGCACTGCGCCGGATCACCTGAGTGTAGGCGAGGGCCGAAAGTGCCTCTGCATTCAATTGCGCAACCGATGCGGCGACCGAGGCCGGGGTATTGGCCCCGCCCAGCACGAAGGGCGAACACAGAACCGGTTGATTGCGCTTGGAAAATGCCCGCATGGCCCCCAGCATGGTTTCGTCCCAGACAAGGGGTGAGTTGCCGTTGCAATTGCCCGTCGTGACCGGGTGATCCTCCATGAAGTCCTCGCCAAAGAGGATCGCGCACATCTCCATCACATCCTCGGCGTTTTTGGGGCTGGTGGTCATGCCCATGAACGTCTTGTCCGAGTGTTTCATGGACGAATAGGTGATGCGCAGATGCCGGTGGCTGATCGGGTGATCGTAGGGTTCGACGATATGGTGGGCGGATGAATGCAGGCTGGGCATCATGTGGCTGAGCTTGTGAAACATCGCCAGATCGTCGAGAGTTGGATTGCGCCGCACGTCCTCAAGATCGCGCAGGAACGGCGCGCCGGTCATGGGCACAAAGATGCTGTGCCGCCCGCCAAGACGCACGTTCTTTTGAGGGTCGCGGGCGTGATAGGTGAAGTCCGACGGGATCGTCGAGATCAGGTCGCGGACAAGGCCACGGTCAAGATAGACGGTTTCGCCCACCACTTTGGCCCCGGCAGCTTTCCAGTCGGCCAGCGCGATGTCATCACGGAACACGACGCCTACGTTTTCGAGGATATCCATGGAAGCGGCATCGATCCGTTCCACCTGTGACCCATCCATGATCTCGCACCAGGGCAGGGTGTTCCTGAGCCCGGGGAGCATGGTGACATTGGGTGCTGAGCGCAGCGCGCGCCGGCTGGCGCGACCACCGGATCGGGTGCGGATCTGTGACATGGCTTGCCTCCCTCTGGGTCTTGGGGAGAGTGAACCGTGTCATGGCGGTCTGCGTCGACCCGCATGCGAACCGACTGGCCTGAGAGCGACGTTCTGGGTTCTGAGGGGAGTTCGTTGGCGCAGGAGCGGTTGTCTCAACGCCTGATGACGTTGGTTTTAGAGATAGGAATGCAGGGTATTTCGTTGGTGTCGGATGTGCGGTTTGAGCCCATTCGACAATTGCTGCGGATGTAACGAATGTCAGCCTTTGCGTTCGTCGATGACTGAACCATCAAACCTTGGTTTCCGTGCTTGGAGTGCTAATCGACCCGTACGCGCGCATGATTGGTACTGTGTTTGGTGGTGTTTTGCAGCCAGCGTTCATAGGTCACACCGTGTTTTTCCAATGCCTTGAACACACGATCAGGATAAATTCCAACGGTTTCACGATCAAATGACAACCCGCGCCCATCGGTCAAACGCAGTTCGTAGAATTCATCGAGTTCTGTGTATTCACCGTCGCTGTCGATGGCTGTTTTGAACGTCTTGACCTGTATGGCGGTCGCGATATCGGCCAATGCGATATCTAGCGGAAGTCCCATGGAGGGTATACCCGATTCCCACCGCAGCCTGCCGTTGCCGATGGTTGCCCGCCATGCACGTTTAGACTGGAAAATCCGCCAGATCCTGCGGGAGCTAAAAATCGCCCATCCTAAGCCAGCCACGCCAAAAACGGCAAACATCAGCTTGGAAAAGGGATTAATGTGACCTGCCCAGTGGATGTCGACCACATAAATCAGAGGCCAAACGAGGGCGATGCAACAGAAAATGATTTCATGGCTAGCAACGCGAAACCGAGATGGTTGGATCGTGATTGGTTCTTTCATGCAGGCATTGTATACCGGAACTGGACCGCAATTATGACATGTATACAGTTGTTGCACCACGCCAACAAAGCCGACTTTGCAGGATGAGCTCAACAACTGCGAGCTGCCATTGGTCGAAGACTACCAAAAGGCAGCCTAGTCCGCTCTGCCGACCATAGACATTAGATGGGCTAAGGTCCGCAAAGAGCCCAAAGTGCCGAATGCTGCGCTACTGACCAATGGCTGTTCTTGGGTTCGTAAGAACCAAAACGACCACCGCGTTCCTCGCCGCCCCGAAGGCGATGCCAACGTTGAAGGCTGAGACATTCAAGGCCAATGCCGTTGAACCATTGAGGCCTACGGCTTCCAGTATACGGGTCTGAACAATAGTCTCGAGTTTCCAGCCGGTCGGCGCCCAAATTGCCAGCAGGACCATTGTTGCGATGAAGGAACCACCAAACAGCTACAGCACGATCATAGATGCCCCCATTGGGGCAATGCTGAACCATAGTATGATGCACAGTGAGGTATCTTCGATCTGCTCTTGGCTATCCAAAGAGCTAACGCCGAACAATCGTTTTCAACTTCGTTTGGCTCTTTGAATTTCGTCATAGCGCGCTTCGTAATCATCCAACTCGGTTTTCATCATGCGGTCCCAGAGCCGAAAGTGGACCCCGTAGTTCCCTTTGAATTTTGTGTGGTGCAGATTGTGATAGGTGCTTGAAGTCAGAAACCGCAGGGGGCTTGTGTTCAAGCGTCGTGGATAGAGTTCGTATCCCAGGTGGGACTTCAGATTGTCCAGGGACCCATAGACTTGCAGGAGCATCAGAGCCGGAGCGTAAAGCGGGAAGATCAGTGAAACCGGCACGATCCAAAGGGTCAGCAAGACAGGCTCCGCCCAGTGAAAGGACAGCGATGTCAGCGGGTTCACGTCCAGGCTTTTGTGATGCTCATGATGGATGCGGTGATAGATCGCCGGGTGATGCAGGGCGCGGTGCATCCAGTAGAACCACGCGTCATCCATGATCAGCAACACCGGAAAAGTGAGCAAGGCGATCAACCAGTGATGCTCTGAGATGCCAAGGTAAATCCGCGTGTGTCCCATGGTGCCGAGATAGGTCAGCACCGCCGCAAATATTGCGTTCACGCACAGGACGTAAAAGCTGTTCTTCAGCTCACGCCGAAACTGAGTCGCGTTGGCGCGGCGCACGATCTGGATGCGCCAGTTTCTCAACCGATCCGCGAGCAGATGCCAGAACACGTAATATGCCGATGCAACCAACGGCACATTGATGGTCATAGCCAACAAAAAGCTGTTTGGGATGCGCGCGGCTACATCCAAAAGCGCGTCGATAACTGGCTGCATTGGCCTGTCTTTTGCTTCGGTCAGCGCGTCAGGATCAGAACGGTTCCGTCGCTTGCCTCGGCCCGATATCCACCTTGGACGGGTTGCAAGGCCATGCAGCGTTCACCACCGCCCGGCAATCCGTTCAGGCACAGCGCGCCATCGGCATCGCGCCACGCAACCTTGCGCGACATGATCCCCATTTTCATTCGGCCGGTCCCATCCGGTGCAAGGGTCATGGTCATGGACCGGCCTTCGCCATTATCAGCGTTCCAGGGCTGGCCATCTGCCAGCCTGGCGACATCGGCGTGGGCCAATGTGACCAGTGACAGTACCGCGAGCGTCAAGGGAAGTATGAAAAGTGTCGTGCGTTTCATCTCTGGGTCCTTTCGGTTGCAGTGGAAGGAACAGCTCGCATCAAAACACCAAGACACGTGCTGCGTAGGTGCCCGATAGGGCAGCGATGATCAGAAGCGCGACGATGATCCACACCTCGGGTCTGCCCATTCGGGGTCTTGGGGGTGGTTCATCGGTCATGCGCCATCGCGTCGCGTTTTGAGGGTCAGGGTTGCCCTGAGCCCACGTGGTGTGTTTGCCGCGAGCTCCAATGCGCCGGATTGGCGCGCCATCAGATCACTTGCGATGGCAAGGCCAAGTCCAAAGCCAGTTTTGTCGCCCGTGTCCCCTGCTGCCACGGTCGGCAGCCGGTTAAAGGGTTGCTGTACGAATGAGATAAGGTGGTCAGGGATGCCAGGGCCAGTGTCCGTGATAACGATCTGCGCAGTGGAAGACGTTGGATTACTTTCCACCGCAACCTCGGCAGCTTCTGCATGCGTCACTGCATTGTTCAGAATGTTGTCTAGCGCCCGTATCGTCAGTTTCAGATCACCAACTGCGACAACGCGAGCCCCGCTGGACATAATGACGTCGTGACCCTGATCCCGCATAGCATCGACTGCCGTCTGGCAAAGCGCTGTCAGATCAATGTTTTGCAGGTCAACCTGTTGTTGATCGTCGCGCATGAATCGCAAGGCATCGTCGATCATATTTTCCAGCACCGATAAGTCCCGATCCACCGGCGCTTTCGCTGCGCCTAAGTTGGCTGTTTCAAGGCGCAGACGCAGGCGGGTCAGCGGTGTGCGCATGTCATGCCCAATGGAGGCGAGCGTGTTGGCGCGGTCGTCAATTAGCCTGCGTAGCTTGTTCTGCATGCGATTGAAGGCGACGATGGCCCGCCGCACTTCCAGTGCGCCTTCCACCGCCATGTCAGGCGCTTGAATGTCGCGAGCAAAGGCGTTCGTAGCCGCCGAAAGGCGGGCAATGGGGGCAACCAACCATGCCCCAGCCCATACCGACAGGAGCATTAAGGGCAATGCGAGGAGGCTGAGCGCCAGAATGGAGGCAACACGGGGAAGCGTGCGGGTGATAACGTTGGGCCGAGGCGTGAAGATCAGCCACCGCCCATCCGGGGCCCTGCTGGCCAGTCCGAAGGGCTGAACCCGCGGAGCGGGCGGCCACTCTGCATTGTCCGGTAGGGCGAAGGCCATGACACTTGCAATGGACCCCGCCCCCATCGCCTCGGACACGACGGCGTCAACATCCGGCACGGTGGCTTCAAGCGGGGCCTGGTCAACAAGGGTGAAACGGCGATCTTGATCGACCAACACATCCAGCTTGTCGGGGTCGTCGCCCAATACACGCAATACGCTCAGCATCGGATCGGACAGATCCAGAATGACTTCGGACTTACGACCAAGTTCGCTGGACAGAAACAGCATGAAACCAAAGGTCACGGTATGGGCAAGAAGTTGCGTGCCAACCAACAGCGCTCCGATCTGCGCTCTGATCCCAAGCGTTCCAATCCAATGGCGCAGTCGTTCGATCACGGCATGATCTCCTGCACTTTGGGGGCAAAGACATACCCGCCATTGCGCACTGTCTTGATGATGGTCGGGTGCGTGGGGTCGGTTTCGGTCTTCTGTCGAATGCGGCTGATCAGCGTATCGACGCTGCGATCATAGGGTTCGACCTGACGCTGCTGGGTCATTAGGACCAATTTGTCACGGCTCAGGATTTGACCGGCGTGCTCGCACAGGACGCGCAGCAGATCGAACTCGGCGCTGGTCAGCAAGACCAGTGATCCATCCGGTGCCCGAAAGTCGCGCGACCGGGTGTCGAGCCGCCAGCCGTCAAACTCCAGATATACGTCGCGCGCTAGTTTTGGTGACGCCGCAGCCCGGCGCAACACCGCTTCGATCCGGGCCAGAAGTTCCTGAGAATTGAACGGCTTTGATACGTAATCATCCGCGCCAAGGCGCAGGGCGTTGACCTTGTCCCCGGTTTCGCTCAGGGCCGTCAGCATGATCACGGGCGTGGTGCGGTTGAGGCGGATTTGGCGTATGATATCAATACCGTCGTCCCCGGGCAGCATGATGTCGAGCAGCACCAGATCGGGCGGGTCATGCGCAAAGGTGATGTGCACCTCGTCCGAGGTCATGACAGCAGACACATGATATCCGGCATGACCAAGGGCTTTGCCGACCATGTCTGCAATCTCGGCATCGTCCTCTACAATCAGGATATGTTTTTGATCTTGTGCCATGGCCTGTCATTTCAGTGTTTTCTTGAACTGGACCACGTTTTGCTGCGTGTTTCACCGTCGGCTCTGTGACGATTTGTGGCCCGCATGGGTGTCGGTTAGATCGTTTTGGGCAGATTGCCCCACAAAGCACCGCGTGCCGCCCGGTCGTAACCATGTGCAAAGAGCTGTTGCATGTATTGCTGGTTGAACCGTGCGCTTGGATCGAACGTGATGCCGGAATCCTGAGCGATGGACGCCACCGAAAGATCAAGGTCACTTTGCTTGGAAAACAGGCGCGCGGATCGCACTGTTTCAGCCGCACTTGAGCGGATCATCGTGGTGAGTGCGCGTTGAGAAATCGACATGACGTTGCGCGCGACGGGTTGGGGGGATGGATCAAGCGTGTTGTTGATCACGACATAGAGGTGGCCGCCATCTCCGCGACGCGTGGGACCTGAAAACGCAGCGGGCGGTACGGCCAGAAGCTGCATGTTCACGCCGCCGTCGATATGGGTTTCGCGGACAGTACGGCCTTCGGTTGTGTATTGAAGCGTGACCGGCGGAAACAGGCCGGGCAGCGCGGACGAGGCGCGCATCACCTCACGGAACAACTCATGCTGCCCATCAGATGCGAGTGCGCCCATGTTCCAGACCGTGCCTTTCCCCGTGTCCAGATTGGATGTGACCACAAACAGGCGTGCCCCGTCTGCGTGACGCGCGGCGACGGCGTTCAACACGTCGGCAGAGGTGTATTTGGCAATCAGGTTTGCCATCGGTTTCACATCATAGAGCGAGTCGTTCAGCAGTCCACGCAACCCCCGCAAGCGCAAGATGTCATTGGGGCCGTGCTGGGTAAAAATCTCTTTCAACGCGGCATCGTGTTCCGGCCCGGAAAAGGCAAAGGGCGCGATCAGGGCTCCTGTCGAAATGCCCGTAACCAAGTCAAACTCGGGCCTGCTGCCATGCGAGGTCCAGCCATTCAGGGCACCTGCGCCAAATGCGCCATCCTCTCCGCCCCCTGACAGCGCAAGCATGTTAGGACCGCCGCGCATCCGCGACGGGTCGAGGTGACGCATCCATGCGTCTGCATCGTCCGAGGCTGAGAGTCGAAAGCGGACGAGCGGATCGGGCGCGTTTGGGTCGGGCAGCTCATCAAGGCTCGGCACTTGGCCCGCGCAGGCCGTTACTGAAAGCACGGATGCGCCAAGGAACAGCGTGCGACGATCCAACAATGACACGGGATGATCATAGTTGGTCATCGCATTAGCTCTTGGTCAATTCGACAAGTTGCAAGGGCTTGCTGGGCTGGACGACATCCTTGACCACCCGGCCTTCCTCCAGCGTTATGATGCGGTCCGCCATCTCAAGAATGCGGTTGTCATGTGTGACCATGACCGTAGTGGTGTTGCGTTGGACGCCAAGCGCCTTGAGCATTTCCACGACGGTGCGACCCGACACCTTGTCCAGTGCTGCGGTCGGTTCATCGGCAAAGACGATCTTGGGATTTGAGACAAGTGCCCGTGCAATCGCAACCCGCTGCTTTTGCCCACCGGACAGGTTGCCCGGCAGATAGTCGCGGCGATCATCGAGGCCAACCAACCCAAGGATGTGATGGGCTGCGGCGAGTTGTTTGACAGGATCACCGCGCCCGTGCACTTGCAGCCCCATCATGACGTTTTGGGTCGCGGTCAGGCTTTCATGCAGATTGTGCGCCTGAAAGATGAACCCCAGCTTGCGCCGCAATGCGACCAGTTGTTTTTCCGGCGCACCGTTGAGTTCGGTGCCCAGCAGTCTGACGCTGCCATCCTTGACGTCGCGCAGGCACCCCATCAGCGTCAGGAGGGTGGTCTTGCCGGATCCGGATGGCCCCATCAAAACCGTCAGCTTGCCGGGTGCTATTTCCAGGTTCACGTCCCAGATGGCCTGTTTGCGCGCCTCGCCCGCGCCGAAGAAATGGTCGAGGCCGGAGGTGATGATGGGGGCGTTGTCCGTCATCAGAACAGGTCCGCCGGATCAGCGCCCGCCAGCCGCCGGGTCGCAATCGCACCCGAGAGGCAGCACGCAACAAGGGTGCCGACAAAGACGGACAGGATGCGGGTGATCTCCATTTCCACGGGAAGCCCGGTAGCCGCACTCATCCCCATGTACAGGAGCATGGAAATGAACAAGCCCGGAATGAAGCCAAAGACGGCCAGCACAAGCGCCTCTTCGAATACGATCCCAAGGAAAAATGGTTGCCCATAGCCCATCGCTTTGAACGTCGCATACTCGCTGAGGTGATCCGCCACGTCGGTCGACAACACCTGATAGACGATCACGATGCCGACGATGATCCCGATCAGCACGCCAAAGCCAAAGATGATGCCCGTGGGCCGTTCTGTCGTTTGGTAAGCCAGATCGGCATCGGCCGCCTCTTCCAGCGTTTGCACTTTGACCGCCTCGGCAGGCAGAACCGTGCGCAGACGGGTGACAACATCGTCAGGAGCCGCGCCGTCCGTCACTTTGAGCAGGATGTGATTGGGCGCGCCACTGCTGCGCCCGCTGAAGAACCGTAGAAACGTCTGGTCGGAGACGAACAAGGTGCCGTCAGCGGTGAACCCGCCGCCCATTGTCAACGTCCCCACGGCTGTCAGGGTCTTGCCGTTGATCTCGAACGCGAAGGGTTGGCCCGCGCGTAATCCGTCAAACGCATTTGATGGCACACCGCGCATGGCCGTGTCGATCAACGCAGTGTTTTCTGGGATCAGGCGGTCGAACTGTGCCGCGATGGTGCGGGTGACAAAGGCTTGCCCCTGTGTGTCGAGCGCGTAGGTTTCTAGGCTGGCCGTGCTGCCCCCATCCAATTGGAAGTCGAGAGAACCGATATAGAGCGGCGTGCCGGATGCGACACCGGCCACGCCCAACGCCTGAAACAGGCGACTGCGTGCGACATTGCTGCCATCGGTGAGGGTGTTGGCGTCTTCGGCAGAAATAATGATGTCAGCGTCAAAGAAGCTGTAGGGCGCGATTGTGGAGCTGTTGAGTGCGCCCAAGATACCCAACTGCATGAACACCAGAAGCGTGGCAAAGGCGACGCCCGCAAGGGCGGCCGCAAACCGGGCCTTGCTGTGCGACAGCTGTAACCATCCGATCGGAAGGCGTCCAAACATTCGTTGCAACAGCCTGCTCATTCGGATTGCGCCGTATCAATGCGCACGATGGTTTCAAGGTTGGTGTAACGCTTGGCCTTGTCCGAAGAGGCCGGGTCAAGCTTTATAATCACATCAACCACCCGCGCATCCGTATTGGCCGCAGGATCATCCGAGGTGATCGACTGGCGACCAATCTCCAACCCAATCGCCTGTACGGTGCCAGTCAATACGTCACCCAAGGCCGCCGCGGTCACTGTCACCGGATCACCAATAGACACGCGCCCGATCAGGGTCTGGTATACCTCGGCCTCGACCGTCATCTGCCCGATGTCGCCAAGGTTCAGGACGCCGTCGGTGTCCGGGCGTTCCCCCACCTGCACATTTATGTCGAGAACGGTGCCATCTTGCGGCGCGCGGACAATGCTGCGCTCAAGCTCCCGTTCAGCGCGGCGCAGATCGACCCGCGCGGCCTCAAGATTGGCTTCGGCCACGGCAATGTCGGCCTGCACCGAACCGGACAACGTATTGTACCGCGACAGCGTGGCGCGATTTCGTTCCACGTCGCGCGCGGCTTCGGTGGCCCGCGCAACCACCTCGTCGAAGTCAGCCCGGGTGGTGACGCCGCGATCCAGCAAGGACGTGGCCCGTTCCAATTCCGAGTCGGCCTGCTTTGCCGTTACCTCGGCACGCTCCAGATTGGCAGCCGCTTCCTCGCGGCTGGCGCGGACGGTTTCGCGGGACTGCATAAGGGTCGCTTCGCGGACCTTGACCGTGGCTGCGGCCATTTCAATGCCGCTTTCCAGATCGAGCCTGTTGTCGAGGATTGCCAACGTATCCCCTTGCGCAACGGTATCCCCGACTGCCACTTTCAGCGCATGAATGCGGGCGTCGCTGGCGCCGAATGGCGTGGCAATCCTGATCACATCGCCTGCAGGCAGGATGCGGCCCAACGCGACAATATCCCCTTCGCTGACAACGGCGACCTCTTCCTGCGTGCTGACCTTGGCAAGGGCAACGGCAATGGGCGTGTCCGTCCCGGCACCAGGCGTCAGCCCCGTGGTTTCAAAGAACGCGCGCAAGGCAGGCGGTTGGAAATACATGCCGATCACCCCGCCCGCAAACATTGACGCCAGCACCAGAGGCACCATCCGAAGCACAGGTTTGCGTGGCTGTGCCCGGGTGACGCGTTCTGGTGCTGACGCCTCAAGCCCATTATCCGTGAGTGGTAAATCAGGGGCTTGGGATCGATCAGGGTTGGCCATTTCTCGTCCTTGAGAATACTAATGACACATATGTCATTAACGAATAGCGTTTCAACAAGAGACACAAAATGACACAAACCAAACGCAGGCGGCGCAAGGACATGCGCCCGACCGACATCATTGATGCAGCCGTGCAGGAATTCGGGATCAAGGGATACTCGGCGACGACAATCGGTTCGATAGCAGCGCGGGCACAGATCGCGAGGTCCACGGTGTACCTGTATTTCGAAGACAAGGAGGCGCTGATTCAAGAAGCGTTTCGCGTGCGTGTCGGTGCCGTTATGACCGACGCACGGCCCTCAGGCGACGCGGCCGATCAGCCATTTTCCGAGGTGTTGTCCCAAATGCTCAACACGATGTACGTGCGACTTGTCGACAAGGACACAATCGTGTTGCTGCGTGTCCTGATCGCCGAAGGGCGTCAGTTTCCAGAGCTTACGCGCTTTTACCACGACACGGTATTGTCGGCCGCACAGGACATGATGTCCCAGATGCTGGCCCATGGTGTCGCACGAGGAGAGGTCCGCCCCGAGGCGCTGGATTACGGTCCGAAACTGATCATGGCCCCCGTAGTTATGGCAGCGATCTGGAGGCTGACCTTTGAAGACATCGCCCCTTTGGACATGCAGCACCTTGTTAAAAACCACGTGGACCTTCTGACGTCGGGCCTGTTTGTGCGCTGATCTGCGTGATCGTTCAAACAGAGGCCAAAGCCTGCTCAACGGTTGAACAGCACCATGTGTCCGTGGTCGGTGTATCCAGCATACCCGGTGCCGTAGGCCTGCAGGCTCAGGCACTGTCTTTGCTGGACGCTCGGCGCATGCTGCGCTCTGGGCGCAATTTTGGGACCGGGGCCTGGGCGGATTTTCGGGCCCGGTCCGGGTCGTATCTTGGGGCCTGGTCTGGGGATAGGGTGCATCGCGGCGGCGCGGAAGATCGGTGCCCCGGAGATGCACAGAACATTGCCATTTCTGACCCATCTCATGGCTGATGACCCGTACCCGGCCGATGCCACAACAACGCCGTTCGGCATGAACGTCATTGCGATGGCACGTCCATCGGGCAATGTGACGGACCACGGGCGCCCGTCTATCAAGGGTGAAGTAACGTTCTGTGCACTTGCTGGGCCGCCTAGCAAAATGCTGGCGCAAAACATGCAGATCGCGGCCTTGATCGAAGCCATTTTGAAAGCTCCTTTTTCCAGTCGTTTGTGTCGAGGCCGAACCCGTACAATGCAGCGACCCAGTGAAAGTTCAGCGGACGTCTGTCCTGCCGGCACTGAGTGACGTAGTGAACCTGTCGCTCAAATGCTCGACACGTTTCATTGCTGGGTCCCACCAAGGGGGCCTTCGATCATAGTGTGGCGAAGCAGTGGCCCACGCACTCAAAGAGTGGACTTTGAAGTTTCTGGCGTTGGACGCTCGTCCCACCCAACAAACGGCAATTGAGCTTCCATAAAGATGGCATCAGCGCTGCTGATAGCTCATGGTGCTCCGTCTCCGGCACCTGCGATTGCAGTCTTGATCGTTTGCCGCAACCACTTATGCGCTGGATGCTTGTCCACCCGTGGGTGCCACAGCATCTCATGTCGTGTCCGGTGACTCTCGAACGGCAGCGCGCGCGCGATCAGACCGTATTGGGTCGCAAAGCGATCCGAGAGGCGTTTCGGCAATGTCGCGATAAGGTCTGAATGAGCCAGAACGCTTGGCGCGGCGGCAAAGTGCGGGATCGTCATGGCAACGCGGCGCTCGAGCCCGCGTTCCGCCAAGAGGTCGTCGATGATACCGGTGGTGTCACCGACCAGTGTGACTAGCAGATGGGAGGCTGAGGCGAAGTCCCCCAGTTTGAGAAGCTGCGCAGCCAGGGGATGTCCCCGGCGCATGACACAGACGAAGCTCTCTTCAAGCAACAGTTCTGTATGGAGCCGCTGGGGCGCGCGGGGAAACCAGCCGAGCGCCGCATCAACCTCGGCCGTGTCGACCTGCGCCACGGCGTCTACGTTGATGTGTGGCAGAATCCGCAAGTTGATCCCGGGGGCTTCTTTCGAAAGACGCTGCGCCAGGCGCGGCACATGAAGCGCGACGTCATAATCGCTCGCGCTGACGGTAAAGGTGCGTTCCGCAGTCGATGGATCGAAAGTGCCGCCATCCAATGCAGAACGCACATCTCGCAGCGCACGGCGCAGGGGTTCAGCCAGCTCCAGCGCGCGGGGCGTCGGGATCATACCATCGGCCGTGCGGACGAACAGATCGTCCTGCAGCGCCTCGCGCAGTCGCCGCAGCGCGCTGCTGGTCGCGGACTGGCTGAGATTGAGACGCCGACCGGCGCGCGTCACATGGCCTTCTGTCAGCAGGGCTTCGAAGACGAGGAGAAGGTTGAGGTCGAACTGAGTTAAATTCATGTCATGGATATTACTCATCCACACAATGCGTTTCAATAGATGATGGCTGTTGTCTACCTTTCCTTTCGAAGCTGGTCGTCCTGCAGGACACCCCAGCGCTTGGAAAAGGAATGAAGCAATGAGCAAAACTATTGCATTAATCGGCGGTACCGGGGCCATGGGCCGCGCTGTCGTCAACGCGCTGTTGAATGACCAGACCGAAGACTGGAGCGTTCGCCTTCTAACACGCGATCCAAAAAGTGAGCGCGCGCTGGCCATGAAGGCGGCGGGTGGTGACCGGGTCGCGTTCGTCGTCGGCGATCTTGACGACGGAACCGGCCTCGATGCGGTGATGAAGGACGCTTACGGGGTCTTCTCAAACACCAATTTCTGGACAGCAGGTGAGAAGTCTGTTGCCAGGGAGCGGGCATATGGTCTGAAAGTTCTTGAAGCTGCGGAGCGTGCCGGTGTCACGTTGTTCATACACTCCTCGCTCGACGCGGCGGCGAACCGGTCTGACGGTGCTGTTGCAGTTCCGCACTATGACGCGAAGGCGTCTGTCGAGCACGAGATGGATTGGCGCAGGTCAGATGAGTTCTTCCGGCAAGATCATGACGGTTGGTACACCAATCACACCGCTATTCTGGTGACCGAACCCTATATCGAGAACTTCCAAAGCATCTTCCTGCCGGAGAGAGGCACCCTCAGTGACGGCCGCGAAGGTTTGATCTTCCGCGGGCCACTGGCAGGAGATGCGCCATGGCCGATGGTCGCGCTCGACGATATCGGCGCGTTCGCCCGGATCATGTTCGCTGATCCCGACCAGTGGGGCGGCAAGACGCTGCGTATTGGTTCGGACGCGCCAACGATTTCAGAGGCCGCCGCAACCTTCGAGAAAGTCACAGGTGTCCCTGCGGAGTTTGCACCGCCAAGCGACGAGGCGTTTCTCGCGTCAGACCTGCCCAACGCGCACGACGTGCTCAACAACTTCATCTTCTACCGGAAAGGCCATTCGGCACCGCGCGAGTATGATGCTTTGCGCGCGATCCACCCCGGTCTGCGCAGCTTCGAAAGCTGGCTGCGCGAGACCGGTTGGCGCGGCGGTGCGGGCGACGTCCAGAAGGACGCGATCAGCGGCGAATAACACCAACAAGCCAAAATTGACAAAGACTTACAAAAGGAAAGACCATGACTACTCTCAAACAACGCCGCCTTCTCGTTATTGGTGCCACAGGCCAGGTTGGCGGGGACGTCGTCCGCGCACTGACCGAGGCGACCAATGTCGAAACGCTTGCGGCCGTCCGCCGCGACGACCAGGCCGAAGCCATGCAAAAGCTTGGCGCAAAGCCCGTGCATCTTGACCTAGATGACATGCAGACGGTTGAAAAAGCTGTCGTTGGTGTCGACGGACTCCTCTTGATTGGGGGATACTCCGTCGACCTTATCAAGCAATCGAAGCGGGTCATTGACGCGGCCAAGCGGGCCGGTGTCGATCATATCGTCCATATCGGTGCGTCGGGTGCCGACACGGCCGAGGTCGCGCATTGGGGCTGGCACCGGATGATCGAAGCGTACATCGAAGATCAGGGCTTCCGCTTCACCCATATTCGTCCGGAAGCCTTCATGCAGAACGTGCTGACCTTCGGGTGGTTGCAAAGCGGCGCGCTGACCAATCTGATTGGCGATGCGCGTTGGAGCTGGGTCGACGCAAAAGACGTCGCGGCGATTGCAGCCGCTGCCCTCAAGGACCCAGATGCGTTTGCAGGTCAGGTCTGGCGGTTGGGATATGATGCGGCAACGATCTCGGATGTAGCGGGTAAGATCAGCGATCATGCTGCGCGCCTGGTCGAGGTCGCGCCGCTTGACCCGCAGGTCTTCTATGAAGGTGCTGTCGGGGCTGGGGCGGACCCCGCCTACATGGCCTGTATCCGCGACCAGTTCCGGCTCAACTCTGCAGGCGCGATCCCCAATGCAGATGCGACGTTCGACGCCGTTGCCTTTGAACGCGCCGTCGGAAGGCCGCCTGCGTCCTGGGCTGACTACATCGCCCGTGACAGCAAAGCCCTTACTTCCGCCGCAGCGTAACGCCGCAGGGAGTGGTCGGCGACAGATCGGCCACTCCTTCCTTTTTTAGAAGACAGGACAACCCATGAACGCGAACGAACAGAAACTGAGAGGAATCGACCACTTCTCCAAGCTCGACCAAGCGGCGCTTGCCACGCTCGTCGAAGAATCGGAGTTCACGACATACGATGCCGACGAGGTCATCCTTGATCCGAAAACTCCGCGAGCGGGCTTCACCTTCCTGATTGAGGGGCGCTGGTGGATGTCGCCCTGTTCGATGCGGTTGCACCAGCACATGTTAAGGCGAAAACACAATGCGAGGTTGTTTTTGTTCCCGCACCACTACTGACAGAACTCGCCGTAGAAAATTCGCATCTGGCCTTGGCTATGTTGCGCGGCATCCAAGGGGGCGCGACCGTGCTTTATAAACACGCGACAGAAGGTGCTGCAGAGAATGCGCCATCAGGTCCGGCAAAAGGTCTGACAGTCTAGGCGTTGATGCTGCGCTGTCTCAGGGTGGTGGGTCTTTGTGTTGGATCCGACAGTCGTGGGATTCATCCGAGGTTCGGCTTTGTCATGGTTCAGAAACTTGCGGCGGATTCCATTGCGGTGCCGGTCCATTGGAGCACAAAAAGATCCGGGGCCGAAGACGGTGTCGCGGAAATCGGGAACTGAAAAGGGACAGCCACTTCCGCTCTGGCTGACTTCCGCCAGACCGAACAAGGGGAGGCCCTGTTCCAGATCGTGCTGAACCGCTTTGTCCAATTGGATGTTGCCGTCGCGAATGTGGGCGCTGGAGCGCGGCCTGCCACCTTCCAGGATATCGCTTACGAGGATTTGAACGCGGCTATAGACACCAACTTCAAGGTCACGCTCAAAACATTGCGGCAGCAAGCAAAGACAGTTGCCGATCACGGCAGGATGATCGCGATCTCATCCTCCATTGTCGATTTCCCCAGTACTGGCATGGTGAATTATGCCAGTAGCACGGCCATCGTGCGCACCTGGCAAAGGTGCTGGCAGAGGAACTGCGACCGCTACAGACGACCGTGAATGCTGTCTCTCCTGACCCGGCATTACCGGGCATGTTCAGCTTAGCCTGGCCTGATCTGCGCGAGGGGGGCCGCCGCCGCTTCCCCTCTTTGACGCCTTGGTACGCCGCAAGACACTGCCGAAGTCGTCGCACATGATGGTCGCGCCTGGATTACGGGCCAGCATATGCTCGCAAACGGTGGTGCGACGATGTGAAATTAGGTTGTATGATTTGTACCTCCAACTTCGTCGTTTTTTATGAAGCGGACATTCCACCAGCCCGGTCCAATGACCGCTTCGTCCGCATTGTGTGAGTCCAGCAACCAACTGGATTTGCGACAGCAGCGGAAGTCAGCAAATACGGGCCGCACCGTAGCGTCGGATGTCGACGGCAATGTCGGCATTTGCCCGTTCAAGCCAGTTGCTGGCACCAGGAAGAGCAACCGCCTCGTCTTGCAGCCTGTCCTTCGCCAGACATCGCTGGCTGATGCGCGAGGCGACCCAGCAACACTGTAAAGCCCTCGCGGCTGTCAGCGTTCCTCTCGCGCCAATCGCCAGCCTACTGGGTTCTCAATCCACCGCTTGATGTCAGATTCCCGCCAGCCTGCGCCATGCACGCTGATCCTGAGCTGAGCCGGGAAGGTGCCCTCGGCGATCTTGCGATAGATGGTGGACCGGGACAGGCCGGTTCGGTCGAGGACGGTGTTCAGGCGGATGATACGATCTGGGTCGGACATGGGTTTATTGCCTCCTGCTGGATGTTCTTGATCCAGACAGAACGCCGCGAGCTGTTGGCGCAAGACCGTCCGGCCCATCGTCGCAGCAGGGCGTGGAATGGGCGGCAGATCGGACGGGTGTCAGAGCCCGAGTCCGCGTCCGCGGGTGATGTCGATGCCGTGACAATAAGCCAACTCCGCACCGAGTCGGCGGCCCGAGTCCATTCGAATACCCAGTTCGGCCTTGCGGTTGGCAAGGAGAGATTCCAGTTGCGGAGCGCGCTGCAGGCTTTTCGCCATCTCGCCCATCTCCGCTCGTGTCGCGCGGTAGTCGGACATCGTGCCCGACCGGTAGTGCGACAGGCTGGTCCGATCAAGGTGCTGCCAGCGCTCTACGAACTGCGCGGCCCGGCGCTCTGGAGAGGTGCGCAACTGCGTCTCAAGTTGAAGCGCCCGGATAGCGCGGTTGGCTTGGCCCGATCCTGCCTCGCGGGCAAGGGACGGGTCCTTGGCATAGGCAGCTTCGGCATCGCGCCAGCCGTCAGGCCGGACCTCTTCGAAGGACGCGCGAGACTCGGCGAGGTCGCGCAACCGGTCAGGCGTGCCCGAATTCCCCCTCTCCTGAGCCGTGAAGATCGCATCCACCGCGCGGGCATGGCGTTTGAGGGCTTCGGTGCGGGCTTTTCGCATTGCCGCTTCCGGGTCATACACCACGGCTTTTTGCAGCGCATCCGCGCTGGGACGGATATCCTTCCTCGCCTCTTCCCTTCCCGGCCTCTGCGCGACATCCGAGCCAAGCGCGCCGTTTCTGGCAGGGCGCGACCCATCAATCCTATCGCGGAGTCTCTCCGGCACGATCTTGCGCAGGACCTCGATGACACGCTCCCGGAATGCAATTCCGCGCCGCTCGGCAAAGTCCTGCGCCGGATCGGTCTCGGCGCAGTCGAGCGCCATATCCTTGGACCGGTCGCGGGACAGGGGTGTGGATCAGTTGATCCTGCGAGGCGAAGTCGTCGCGACCGTAGTGCAGGTTCAGTCCGTCCCGATGCCGCGACAGGGCGACATAGCTGCCATGGGCGTCCAGGCCCGGTGTCGCGAGAACATGGGTTCGGTCTACCGTCATGCCCTAGGCCTTGTGGATGGTCGCGGCATAGCCGTGGTCGAGGCGGTCGTAGTCCTTGAGGTCGAAGGCGATGGAGCGCCCATCATCGGTATGAACGGACAGGGACTGTGTGCTGGCCTCATGGATGGTCCCGAGCGTGCCGTTCTTTACGCCAAGGCCGCGGTCGTTCTGCAGGAACATCACCCGATCGCCGCTGGCAAAGCAACGGTCACCGCGCTCGACCGTCAAGGAGACGTCCTCGCTCAGATCGCCCGCCGCGCGTTTCCGCTCCCGCGCCAAATCATTCAAGGCGTACACCTCAACGTTGGTGTGGGTCAGGATGATCCGGCTCTGATCTGGTGCGGCCTGACGGTCGCGGTCCCAGTGATCGATCAGGTCGGCGCGCGCTTGCTCCCGCGTCGCCGCTGCATGCACCATGCCATGGCTGTCATAAGCTTCGATCGCCGCCCCGGACAGGCCAGTCGCCAGATCACCAGTAGCTTCCCGTTGCCAGTCCGCGCGCTGGCGATGCACCTCTTCAATCCGGGCGCCACCGTGACGTTCATGAAGCGACCGGAAGGCTGCGCCCGCCTCGATGGATTGCAGCTGTTGCGGATCGCCTACTAGGACTACTTTGGCTCCAGCATCTGCCGCATGTGACAGCAGGCCTTCCAGCTGCCGCGTGCCGACCATGCCGGCCTCATCGATCACCAGCACATCGCGCGCGGTGAGGTGATCGCGGTCGTTCGCCCAACCATGTTCGAGGCTGGCGATGGTGCGCGACGCGATGCCCGATCCGCTCTGGAGACCGTCCGCCGCGATGCCGGACAGGGCAACGCCCCGGACCTGATACCCCGCCGCCTCCCAGGCCTCCCGCGCCACGCCCAGCATCGCGCTCTTCCCTGTCCCGGCATGGCCGACGACAACGCCGAGATCGCGCCCATCGGTAATCTGCGTCAGAGCGTCAGCCTGCTCGCGCGATAGAACCAGACCGCGCGCTTCCGCACGCGCCAAGGCTGCTTTGCGATCCGCATCCCGCACGTCATGACGTTGCTTCTTGGCCAAGACTTCGGCGGCGCGATGTAGACGCTGTTCGGCCTCGATCATCGCGCGGGTGGTGAAACGGTCCTCGCCGCACCCATCTTGGCCCAGCCCAACCAGATCGGGCGCGCGTCGGATTGCGTTGTTCACCGCATTGAACTGATCGATCCCATCGCTGTCTCGTCGTCAAAGCCAGGATCGTGGAGATCACCGGCGATGATCGCGCGCTGATCTACGGCGCGCTGCTCTGGACGGCACAGAAGCTCGAGAGCGAACAGGGAGCACATGCACGGGAGGTCTGGACCGAGAAGGGGAAGAGCGCGTTCGAGGCGGATCGGCAAGAATGATTACCTACGGGCCAGTAATCCTCAAAAGGCCTGCGGCCCGACACAGTTTTCTGGAGGCGTCACTCCATGCACAGCTGAGCCCACCTCTCTATCAGCGGCCGCCGCTGATCCAGGAAGTCGGTCTTGCGATAGGTCCGGACCACCTTGCTGTCGGATACGTGCGCCAAGACCATCTCGGCCACCTCATGCGGGGCGTCCGTCTCTTCGGCAAGCCAAGTCCGCAGGCTGGACCGGAAGCCGTGCGGACGTGCTTCCAACCCTCTCCGCTCCATCAGCCGCGCCATCGTCGCATCGCTGATGACCCCCTTGCGGACAGACGGAAATAGATACCCATCGCGTTCGTAGGGACGGGCAATCTCGATAACACGTTGTGCCTCTTCGCTGAGAGGAACGCGGAACTCTTCCGCAGCGCCGAGACGTGCCTTCATGTTCTCTGCGGGTACGATCCAGATATTGCCGTCGATCTCGTCCAGCCGCGCAAACCGCACGGGCCGTGAGCGAAGCCCTGTAAGGATTAGCAGTCGCAGCGCGAGATGCGTGATCGTTGGCTCATCAATGGAGGCGTAGAACGCCGGGACATCCTCCCACGGCATACTCGGGATCGACGTGACCTCGTGCCGCTGCCGACCGAGGAGTTGCTTCGCCTTGGCAACCGCCTGCAAATCGACATCGAGGCCCAGAGCGGCTGCGTGATCCAGAACGATCTTGAGGCGATTGGTGGCCTTCGTGGCAGTTGCAGCCTTGGCATGCCAGATCGGTGCCAAGGCGTCCCGGACATCGCTTTGGGTGATCTCGGTGACGGGCATGCGTCCAAGTTTGGGCAGCAAGTGATGTTCCAACGGGCTATACCATCGTCCCGCAGTCCCGTCCCCCTTGAGATCGGCTTTGCGGCTCTCGAAGGCGTCCAACGCGACATCCTTTAGAAGATACCGATTACGCATGGCGTCCTGGCGTTGTCGGCGTCGATGTTCGATGGGGTCTTTGCCTTTGGCGACCAAAGTCCGATACTCGGAAGCCAGTTCCCGAGCATCCTTCAGGGGGAGTGCCTTCAGTCCACCTAGGCCCATCTCCCGACGCCGCCCGTACAGGGTGTAGCGGAAGACCCATTGACCGCCGCCATCCTTGCGCTTGATCAGTCGCAGGCCATCGCCATCCTCATGTTTGCCGGGTGGCGCGGATTTGATGAAGAGGGCTGTTAGGTTCCCCAAGATTGTATCCCCCAAATTATCCCCCACAGGTTACGGGATTTACTGGGATAGCGCAAGAACTCCTGAGAGCGCTGTGCCAGGAAAACCTATTCATTCCAAGAGTGTAAAGTAGTATATGGGGTCATCTGAGACTAGATCGCCATGCCGTGTGGGGGCACCATTTCACCTAGTTTACAGTTACTTTTGGCGATTTAGACGTCAAGCCCGCCCAGCCGGAATTGCGCCCTCATAAGCTGGGCTAGGATACGGTTTCCACGTGGTAGCTCGGAACGACAGTGCGGCTGATTCCCAACTCTGGACCTTTGGCATATGGGCGGGGGTTTCGTCCGGTTGTCGCAGACGCAGTTGATCTTGGCCTGCCAGTATTGGTTGGCCGCAATGAATTGAACACGAATGCATTCCTTGAATTTAGCGGAGGCATGGCAGAACAAGTTCAACCCGAGCATCGCCTTCTGTTAAATTGGCTGCGCGGCAACATACCCTAAACGTCAGAGGTGGCGTGAATACCCTTCGAGCCGGGCGTTAGGGCTGCAAAACTGCAAGGCTGAATGGTTCGCCGGAAATCCCACGCTTGGTCTTTTAAAGAGCATTCATGTGCTTTTTAGGCGGCGATGATAATGGGACGCCCTATTGCCTTCGGGCAACGCCTCTTCGAACAGCGAACACCTGTGCGAGTTGCAGCAAATGGGGCTTTGGGCCATTACTGAAGAATACTGCGGTATGTTTGAATGGCTACTTTCAGTTATGCGCGACCGTTCGGTATGCTGAACCTGGCTGAAACCCAAGCCTGCGAACGGAAAGGCGGCGCATGCAAAGCCTCTCGACTGCACCCATGCTGACGACGCAAAGGTTGGTTTTGCGTGGACCCGAACGGGATGATTTACCGGAGTTCACCCGTTTCATGACCAGTGCCCTGTCGATGGAAGCGCAGGGCGAGACGATCACAGCGGAACAGGCCTGGTTCGGGTTTCTATCTGGCATTGGTCATTGGCATTGGCACGGTTTCGGCTTTTTTACGGTCGTAGAACAGCAGACGGAGCATCCCGTCGGCCGCGTGGGCCTGATCAAGCATTTGGGATGGCCGGACATAGAGCTGGCATGGCATTTGTTCGAAGGCGCGGAGGGAAAAGGCTTTGCCACGGAAGCTGCTTGGGCCGTCAAGAAATGGGCTCGTGAGGATCTGGGGTTAGATCGGCTATACAGCTACATAGACACGCAAAATACGCGTTCACAGGCTGTGGCGAAGAGGCTCGGCGCCGTCACGGACGGAACGCGGGCTCCGCATGAACCGGAAGCGGAGGTGTGGGTTCACTCAATGGACAGCCATTAAGCCAAGCGGGCGAGAACCGTGGCCCGCGCCCGAGACATTGCAAAGCCGCGCTCTTGGATGTCTGCGAAGATGAGGTCGATTAGGCTGTCGCCGCTATGGATGGTTTCTTCCACGAGCATGGCGGAACAACCGCACAAGTGGTGCAATGGCAGACGCAACTTTCAACTTAGGTCGTTCGCACGCATCTGGCGAAAGACCGAATTGTCTGCTCTCCCGACGTTGCGACCCGTTTGCTGCAGTTAGTTGTGCTACGCTGCTGCAGGTCTGGTTTGCGTCCAATTGAGATCTAAGCCGCGTTGTCCCGAGCCCGAGCCCGAGCCCGAGCCCGAGCCCGAGCCCGAGCCCGAGCCCGAGCCCAAACCCGAGGATCTATGATGGAATGATGAGCCCTTCTGTAACTTGCCTGCTTGGCAAATCGCCCAAACCAGGCACAATTTTCGATCTGGTCCACGATAGCCTGATCGCGAGGAAGGTGGCGGTGCAGGTGCTTTTGCCACATGTTTCTCGCACTCTTGGCACCGAGCAATGGCCCGAAAATACCTTGGTTGTTCATCGGGGCCTTAATAAAGAAATGCTTGATCAACTCGCGCAGAAGGAGGTGGAAGGATGGCGTTTCTGCAACAGCCCGACATCAAGTGTTCTGGCAAGAGATCGCAACACGTTGATGTGCCGTTTGCGAAACGCGGGTCTGCCAGTTCCGAAATGGCAGCGACTGCCGGACTGGGCGGATGTCATTCGAATAGGGACTGAGCGATCCGTGGTCGTCAAAGCGGCAGACGGCACAGTCGGCAGGGGGACACAGGTTGTGATCGCCATACGAAACACCTTGCCTAAGGTAGCCCCATTTTCTGGACCGTATCTTGTAGAGGAATACATTGAAAACGACGGTCTGGATCGAAAGTTGTATGTGGCCGGATCGCGCTGTTTCGGTCTTATCAAACCTTGGCCTCGGAACCCGGACGTGCCTGCACAGTCGTTCGATGCATTGCCAGAATTGGTCGATCTGGCAATGGCCGTGGGAGTAGAAACAGGACTGGAGATATTCGGAGTTGACGTGCTTCTGGGAGCACAAGGGCCAAAGATCGTGGACGTCAATGTCTTCCCCGGCTTTAGGGGAATTGATGAAGCCCATTCAGCCGTTGTTCATCACCTTCTGGAACGTTTAGAGCTTGGATGAAAATGCGGCGCGAATAGCTGTTTTCATTGCGCTCAGCGGTTCCACGTCAGCGAGCTCATTTCCGACCATCACAAGTTTCGAAGTGGGCGTGCTTCTGAGGCCAAGCTCATTTCCGACTATCGACAAGCCCGAATGTAGCGATGACCGGCCCAGCAGGCCGACTGCGATCCCGGCTTCAACGGCTGAAATCACGCCAGACACGCTTTGGCTAGAGTAGACAATACGGTATGGCTTCCCAAGAGTTTTCAGGGACGCGATTGCAACGTCGCGCCACCAGCAGGCATGATCGAATAGGGCTACTGGCAGGGTTTTATCGGCTATGAAACTGCGATGTGCGGACGACGCCCAGCAGGTTGGGTCTTCAAACAGCACCTCTTCATGCTTTTTCGGCTGTTCCACCTCATAAATCGCAAGGTCCAGCGCGCCCTTGTCCAGCGCCTCAGGGAAATCTGTGCTCAATGCACAGGTCACGTCCAGTTCGACCTTCGGATGGTTGTGCGCAAATGCTGCAATGATCTGCGCCAGCTTGGATCGTCCGTGATCGTCGGGAATACCCAGGCGTAGTTTGCCTGCCACCGCATCTTGGGAGATGTCCCGTAGTACTGCGTCGAGGCGGGCAGTCACCTCTCTTGCAACTGGCAACAAGCGACGACCTGTGTCGCTCAGGACAACGCCGCGCCCGTGGCGCTCAAAAACGGATTGGCCCAGGATGGTTTCGAGACGTTTGACCTGAAGACTGGTCGCAGATTGGGAACGGTAGATGCGCGCTGCGCCTTCCGTGACACTTCCAGCTTCAGCCACGGCGACAAAGGTGCGCAGTAGGTCGCTATCCAGATCATCCATCTGTTTTTCCAATGTCAGATATTAAAACTATTCGTTTCACACATGCCTTTCCCGTCACTAACTTTCAAGGACAGAGGAGTTTGCGATGACCGATCAGACAATTGCCCGCCGACAAACAAACAAAAGATATCTGGTTTGGGGGATGTGCCTCTCTCTGTCAGTTGTCATCGCTTTTGTTTGGCCGCAACACACCATGAACGCGGCCAAGTTCGTGGTATTGGGGTTGGTTGTTGTCGCCCCCATTGTCATTCCGGGCATTCTTCTGGCGGCTTGGATCATCGCCAGCGGCGCGGACACGTATATTGCCAGTGCGTTCGAGGGCAGAACTTTGCGAACGGTGGTGGCCGCATCATTGATCGGGGCCATTACGCCGGTCTGCGGTGTTACCGTACTGCCCTTGATGGCTGGGTTGTTGGCGGCTGGCGTGCCGCTTGCCCCGATCATGGCGTTCTGGCTGTCATCACCGATCACCGACCCTGCAATGCTCGCAACCACGGCTGCAACGCTTGGTGTAGGTTTTGCTGTCGGCAAGACGCTCGCAGCAATTGGGTTGGGTTTGTTCGGTGGCGCAGCGACCGTCCTATTCGCCAAGGCACCTTGGGCACGAGACGCGCTTCGCGACAACGGCTTTGCGCGCCAACTGAGCGCTGCACGCTGTGGCGGGGATAAGACATTTGATCCATGGGTCTGGCAAACAAAGGTGCGGCGGCAGTCCTTCGGCAAACAGTTCCGAGCAACTGGGCGGCTCATCCTGATTTGCCTGATCCCTGCCTTCGCCGCTGAATATGCCCTGAACGCCGCACTGACCCCAGGGGCGCTTGCAGCGTATGTTGGCAAGGATCAGTGGTGGGCTATCCCCGCTGCGGTATTTGTTGGCGCACCCGCGTACATCGACGGATATGCCGCGCTGCCCTTGACGCGTGGATTGATTGACAATGGCATGTCCGAGGGCGCTGCCATGGCGTTTTTGATCTCGGGTGGTGTGGTCAGTATTTGGGGTGCCATGGCCATTGCCCCGGTCCTCAAACTGAAACCATTTCTACTTTATCTGTTTCTTGCAGTTCTAGGATCGCTTGCTGCAGGGTACGTTTTCGGATGGGCGGTTCACAGCTAGCGAATGCCCGCTTAAATGAGGTCGTCCCCAAGTGCATCTTTCAGCGCAAAACCGTCTTCATAGGTTTTTGCGGTTTCCCCAGCGAAGATACCCGGCAGTGACACAATATGCCCATCTTCCTCGTAAGAAGATGCGATGTCGCGCTTTGCTTTCCTAAGCCCAGCGATGGAATGAAAGAGAACCACATATGCCAAGATTGCGCCCTAAATACTCTCTCCGGGTCTGGTGGGTGGTGGCCCAATGCACTTTGCGGCCTTTTCCTCAATTCGACAGAAGGTGGATACATCGCTCCCTATTTCATCGGGGGGTTCCTGGCTTCTTGGAGACCTCTGCAGGCTCAGATTTTCGAAATGCGAACATTGATCTATGGTGGCTTGGTCCAGCAGGGCGGGCAACCCGCAGCGCGTGCTGATGTCCGCTTCGAGATAAAGCGACAACGCGTCTTCGGTTGTCGCCCAAGCAACTGCCCCATCCCTGGTCCCGGGTGGGCTTGCGCGCCTTTCGTCGGTCGGTATCTATGGCGTTACCCAATTTGAGCAGGCCCCATGACCCCGCACCGCTTTCCTATCATTGTTTATTATGAAGACACCGACTTGGCCGGTGTCGTCTATTATGCGAACTACCTGCGCTACATTGAGCGCGCCCGATCAACCATTGTCGAGGAGATGGGGCTGGACCAGAATGAGATGCGGGAAAGAGGCATAGTCTTTGTCATCACGCGGGTTGAGGCCGACTACATCAGCCCCGCCCGCATGGCGGATCGGCTGGAGGTGGTCACCACGCATCAGGCTGTGAGCCCCGCACGATGGACATTTGACCAGGAAGTGCAGCGGGACGGGCAGGTGCTTTTTCGGGCGCATGTCATTGCCGTGACCATGACGACAGCCGGAAAACCCGTCCGGTTGCCCGCGGAAATCCGCGCAATGCAGGCGAAATAAACGCGTTCTGACGCCGAAGTGATAGCTTTCCCCTTGGGTCTGCCCTATAAATCTGCCCAAGAAAGAGCCGAATAGCGGCCAAACAAAAAGAGCAGGCAGTATGGAAGCAGAAACGCTCGCCCTGGCGCACGAGGTTGATTTCTCGATGTGGGGGCTTTTCTTGCGCGCGACCTTTACGGTGAAATTGGTGATGATCGTGCTGATCGTTGCATCGTTCTGGGCGTGGGGCATCATCATTCAGAAATTGCTAGTTTACCGTCGTGCACGGGCCGAAGCGGATCGATTTGATCGCGCGTTCTGGTCAGGTGAGCCGTTGGATGGCTTGTTCGAGAAGATTGGGCCGGAGCCGGATGGGGCCTCGGAGAAGGTCTTCGCCTCGGGCATGATCGAATGGCAGCGGTCCCATCGTGAGGATGGCGGGCTGATTGCAGGGGCCACCAGCCGGATTGACCGCAGCATGGACGTTGCGATTGCGAAAGAGGCGGAGAGTTTGCAGGGCGGGTTGACCGTTCTGGCGACCGTGGGGTCGTCCGCCCCGTTCATCGGTCTCTTCGGCACTGTGATCGGCATCATGAACGCGTTTATCGAGATTGCAGAGCAGCAGAACACCAACCTTGCGGTCGTGGCCCCGGGTATTGCCGAGGCGCTTCTGGCGACCGGTCTGGGTCTGCTGGCCGCTATTCCGGCGGTGATTTTCTACAACAAGCTGAGCGCGGACAGTGACCGGATCGTGGCGGGATACGAGGCATTCTCGGACGAGTTTGCCACCATCCTGAGCCGCCAGTTGGACGGCTGAGCCATGGGAGCAGGTGTCATTCAAAAGGATGGCGGCGGGTCCCGGCGGCGCAAGCACAGCCGGGCGCGTCCGATGTCCGAGATCAACGTCACGCCTTTTGTGGACGTGATGTTGGTGCTTTTGATCATCTTCATGGTGGCTGCCCCCTTGTTGACCGTGGGTGTGCCGGTGAACCTGCCCGAGACGGCAGCCAATGCGCTGCCCAGCGATCAGGAAGAGCCGCTGACCATCACGGTGACTTCAACGGGCGAGGTGCAAATCCAGACCACCGCAGTTGAGCGTGCCGATCTGGTCGGTCGTCTGAGGGCCATCGCTGCCGAGCGCGACAGCGACCGGGTGTTCCTACGCGCTGACGGCGCCGTGCCGTATGAGCAGGTGATGCAGGTTATGGGAGCCCTCAATGCGGGCGGTTTTTCCAACATCGGCCTTGTGACGGATATTGGCGGCCCGACGCTGGATGGCGAGGGGGAGTAACCCTTGAACGTCTCGATGAACACGGGGCAGGTCATATCGGGCATCGGGCATGCAGGCCTGATCGGGTGGATGCTGTTTGGCGGGTCCTTTCAGTCCGAGCCATTGCCGTTCGAGGTGACGGAGGTGTCTGTCATCTCGTCTGACGCGTTCGAGGCGCTTTTGCCCAGTGGACCTGCACCGGATACGGCAACTGATGTGGCTTTGCCAGCGGAGCCTGACGTGCAGCCCGATCCCGTTGAAACACCTTTGCCCGATCAGGCGGTCGAGGCGGAACCACCTGAACCGACCCCGGCGCCAGAGCCTGATGTTGCGCCAGAGCCGCCCGCACCCGACCCTGAGCCCGAAGTTGTTGATGATGCGCCCGTGCAGCCGGTGCCGCAGGATCAGGCCGTGGTTGTACCCGAGGTCGCGCCACGGCCCATTCCGCGCGCCTCCGAGCGTGTCGCGCCCGAGCCTGTCGCTCCGCCGGAGCCAGAGGCGACGCCGGATGATGTGCAGCAGGATGCCGTCACCGAAGCGGACAATGGCGAGACACAGGCCGAAGTGCAGCAGTCCACGGCGCCGGAAGAGGCGACGACCGAGATTGTCACAGAAGCCGAGGAACCGGCACGGGCGCCCACGGCGTCTTTGCGTCCTCCTGCGCGGCGACCCAGCCCGCCTGTACAGACGGCCGAGCCTGCGTCCGAACCAGAACCCGCATCTGAACCCGAGACAGAAGCAGAGCCCGATACCCAGACGGCCGAGCCTGCAGATACCGCGGACGACGTGAATGACGCCCTGCGCGAGGCGCTGGGCGGCGCAGAGCAAGAAGAGGTGCCGCAAGGCCCGCCCTTGTCAGCAGGAGAGAAAGACGCCCTTCGTGTGGCGGTTTCGAATTGCTGGAATGTCGGATCGCTGTCGTCCGAAGCATTGCAGACCACAGTGGTTGTCACAGTAGATATGTCGCAGGATGGCAAGCCAGTGGTTCCGTCGATCCGCCTGGCCTCAAGCTCGGGCGGCAGCCAGACCGCGGCGCAGCAGGCGTTTGAAGCCGCGCGCCGGGCGATTATTCGCTGTACACGTGATGGATATGACCTGCCCGCCGAGAAGTACGGGCAGTGGAAGGAAATCGAGATGACGTTCAATCCCGAAAGGATGCGTATCAAATGATAGTTCGAGCGCTTTTTTTGATGCTGATGTGTCTGGCCCCAGCATGGGCTGCAGCACAAAGCGGCCCCCTGCGGATCGAGATCACCGAGGGTGTCATTGAACCCTTACCCGTCGCCATCCCCGATCTGGTGCCCGAAGGCGGAGCCACTGGTGATTGGGGCCAGCGCATCGCCCGCGTAGTAGCCGAAGACCTGACAGGCACCGGCCTTTTCCGGGAGATCCCGTCATCGGCCTTTATCAGTCAGGTCAGCAGTTTCGCGGCACCTGTGCAATATGCCGACTGGAAAGCGATCAACGCGCAGGCGCTTGTTGCTGGCGCTGTTTCCGTCAATGGCGACCAGATTTCGGTGAAGTTCCGGTTGTACGACGTGTTCTCGGGCGCGGAGCTGGGGGAGGGCCTGCAACTGGCGGGCACCACCGACGCATGGCGCCGCATCGCGCATAAGATGGCAGATGTTGTTTACAGCCGCATCACGGGTGAATCGGGGTATTTTGACAGCCGCGTGGTCTTTGTTAGCGAAACGGGGCCAAAAGATAGCCGCCGCAAGCGTTTGGCAGTCATGGATTATGACGGCGCAAATATCCAATACCTGACCGGGTCCGAAGATATCGTTCTGGCACCGCGTTTTTCCGGGACCGGGGACCGCGTGCTGTACACTAGTTACGAAACCGGGTTCCCGCGCATCTACGTGCTGGATGTCGGCAGCGTGCAGCGTCGTGTGCTGGAAAGCCAGCCCGGCACGATGAGCTTTGCGCCCCGGTTTGCCCCCAATGGGCAAACGGTGGTTTATTCGCTGACCCAAGGGGCGAACACGGACATCTGGGCCATGAATGTAGGGTCGGGGCAATCGCAGCGTCTGACCTCGACCCCGGCGATCGAGACGGCGCCGAGCTTCAGCCCGGACGGCAGTCAGATCGTATTTGAAAGTGACCGCTCCGGCACCCAGCAGCTTTACGTCATGCCGGCTGGCGGCGGTGAAGCGCAGCGCATTTCCTTTGGCGAGGGGCGCTATGGCACACCGGTCTGGTCGCCACGTGGCGACCTGATTGCCTTTACCAAGCAGTCGAAGGGCCGTTTTCACATTGGCGTGATGCGCACCGATGGCAGCGAGGAACGGCTTTTGACCGCATCCTTCCTGGATGAGGGGCCGACATGGGCGCCGAATGGTCGCGTCATCATGTTTGCCCGTGAAACCCAAGGAGCCGCCGGGCGTTCGACGCTTTACTCAGTTGACATTACGGGCCGTAACCTGCGCCCTGTGCGCACACCTGAAGGCGGATCAGACCCGTCCTGGGGACCGTTGCAACGATAAAGGCCCACGTTTTCTTGTGCACAGGAACGTGGTAGACAACCAGAAAGACGCCAAGCAGTGGGCGCGATAAACAGAGAGGCACAGGCCATGAAATTGAAATCTTCGATCCTGATGATCTGTGCGGCCGTGAGCCTGGCCGCATGTACCGACCCGGCACGCTTTGGTGGTGGGGCTGATGGAACTGATCCGCTGGCAAACAGCGGTGGTGTGGTGCCGGGCAGCGCGTCCGACCCCGCATCGCCTGCCTATTTCCAGCAGGCTGTTGGTGATCGAGTGTTGTTTGCGGTGGACCAGTCCACGCTGACGCCCGAAGGGCGCGCCACGTTGGATGGTCAGGCGGTTTGGTTGTTGCAGAATGCCGATTTCACCGCCGTCATCGAAGGCCACGCGGATGAGCAGGGCACGCGCGAATACAACCTTGCCCTTGGTGCGCGTCGTGCTGATGCAGCCCGTGCTTACCTTGTCAGCCAGGGTGTGCAGCCGGGCCGTCTGCAGGTTGTGAGCTTCGGGAAAGAACGCCCGATCGAGGTGTGCAGCGAAGAAGCCTGCTATGCCAAGAACCGCCGGGCTGTTACGGTGTTGGCAGGTGGTTTGACCAGCTAAGATAAGAAAACACGACGGGGAATGTCTTTGGTGAAACGGTATTTTGTCGCATTGGCGCTGGCGGTTGGTCTTACGGGCCCGGCGCTGGCGCAGGATCAGACCCTGGCCGACATCCGGCAGGAGCTGGTGGTGCTCAACACCGAGGTGCAACGCCTGAAACGCGAACTGTCGACAACCGGTGGTGTTGGCGGTGGCGCGGCGGGCGGATCCGTACTGGATCGCGTCAACACGATCGAGGTCGAGTTGCGGCGCCTGACGGACAAGACCGAGCAGCTTGAGTTTCGCATCAACAGCGTCGTGACCGATGGCACCAACCGGGTCGGCGATCTGGAGTTCCGTTTGTGTGAGCTCGAAGAGGGCTGTGATATCTCCGCCCTCGGCGATACCCCGACATTGGGCGGAGGCGAGGCACCGACCGCAACCGCGCCGGTCGTCCAGCAACCCGCGACGGATGCGCCACAACTGGCAACACAGGAAAAAGCAGACTTCGAGCGGGCGCAGGAGGCGCTCGCCACCGGTGACTTTCGCACCGCCGCAGACCAGTTTGCGACCTTTAATCAGACCTACCCCGGCGGACCGCTCTCAATAGAGGCGGAGCTGCGGCGGGGTGATGCGCTTGAGGGGCTTGGTGATGTGCGCGAGGGCGCGCGGGCATTCCTGTCTGCCTTTACCCTGTCGCCGCAAGGTCCGCTTGCGCCGGAGGCCTTGTTCAAGTTGGGGGCCGCCTTGGGCCGGTTGGGCCAGACCCAGGAAGCGTGTGTGACGCTGGCCGAGGTCGGCGTCCGTTTTCCCGGCGCGGCTGTTATTGCCGATGCCCAGAACGCGATGCGCAATATCGGCTGTTCCTGATCCATGATTGCCCCCCTGATCGCGGCGATTGAGGCGCACATGGGGGCAAACCCACCGGAACGCATGGCAGTGGCCGTGTCGGGAGGAGGGGATTCAGTCGCGCTGCTGGCCGCCCTTGTCGAGTATTGCCGTGATCAAGACGTTGAACTGCATGTCATCACCGTCGACCACGGTTTGCGGGAAGAGACCCGGGACGAGATCGCCCTTGTCACGGATCTGTGCGTCCGTTGGAATTTGCCACATCACGTGGAATACTGGACCGGGTGGGATGGGCAGGGCAACTTACAGGCCGCCGCCCGGGATGCCCGGTACGAGATCATGGCGGATTGGGCCTATGCCAACCGCATCAGTCATATTGCGCTGGGCCATACCGCTGACGATCAGGCCGAAACCTTTGTGATGCGTCTGGCCCGCGGGTCCGGAGTGGACGGGTTGAGTGCCATGGCGGCGCGACGTGTGCATCATGGCATCACGTGGGTGCGGCCCTTTCTCGAGATTGAGCGTGCAACTTTGCGTGCTTTTTTGCGGGACGCCCGGATCAACTGGTGTGACGACCCAAGCAACCTGTCACATGATTTTGAACGTGTGCGGGTGCGCGAGGCTCTGACAGTCCTGGGGACGCTGGGCGTGACAACCGGGAAGCTTGTTGAAGTGGCCGAACACATGGCGCGCGCCCGCGAAGCGCTGGATTGGCAGACCTTCCTGGCCGCCCGGGACATGGCCGAAGTCGTCCATGGCGTGATTGCCATTGATCTGGCAAAGTTTCGGTTGCTGCCACAGGAAACCGCGCGCAGGCTTATGTTGCACACTCTGAGCTGGACTTCGCAAAGTGTCTATCCTCCGCGCAAGGACCCAGTGGCGCGCACCTTAGCGGCGGTCCGGGCAGGACAGCCCGCAACCTTGGATGGCTGCCATATCTGCGTTGAAAACGGGAAGATCTGGGTGTTCCGCGAGTTGAACGCGGTCAAGGATACCGTGTGCGAAGTGGGCGATATGTGGGATGACCGTTGGATGATCTCAGGTCCGGAAGACGATCCCGATCTTGAGGTGCGCCCGCTTGGGTATGAAGCGTTGGCGGACATCGAAGGATGGCGTGATATTGGTCTTCCGCGCGCTGCACTGGCGGCGTCTCCGGCGGTCTGGTACGAGGATCGTCTGGTCGCGGCGCCCTTTGTCGGGCTCGATGACGAGTGGAGCGCCGAGCTGGACGGTGGAAAAGATGCTTTTTTCGCCGCACTTTTATCGCATTGAACATGTGCGCAGCATGTCTATCTTAGAGGAAACGGTGCGGGCGAGGGCCGCGTACCGGTATTATCAGGAGATTTTCCTTGGGAAACGCACGTAATATCGCCTTCTGGGTCGTTCTGTTTCTGCTGATCCTCGCGCTGTTCAACCTGTTTGGTGGGTCGGGCAACACGCTGCAAAGCCGCGAGGTCACGTATTCCGAGTTCGTTTCAGCCGTCCAAGACGGATCTGTTACCCAGGTGACCCTGGATGGCGAGCAGGTGCGCTTTCGCCGTGGAACCGACGACTTCGTGACCATCAAGCCCGAAGATGCGTCGGTCACCGAATTGCTGATCGCCAACGAGGTGCCTGTACAGGTCGAGCCGCAACAACAGTCCGGGTTCCAGACCTTTATCCTGTCATTGTTGCCGTTCCTGTTGCTGATCGGTGTGTGGATTTACTTCATGAACCGGATGCAGGGGGGTGGCAAAGGCGGTGCCATGGGCTTTGGCAAGTCTAAGGCCAAGATGCTGACCGAAAAGCATGGGCGCGTGACCTTTGACGATGTTGCGGGCATTGACGAAGCCAAGGATGAGCTGGATGAGATTGTCGAGTTCCTGCGCAATCCGCAGAAATTCTCCCGCCTTGGCGGCAAGATCCCCAAAGGTGCGTTGCTTGTGGGCCCTCCGGGTACTGGTAAGACGCTGCTGGCCCGCGCCGTGGCAGGTGAAGCGGGTGTGCCGTTCTTCACCATTTCCGGTTCTGATTTCGTCGAGATGTTTGTCGGTGTGGGGGCGTCCCGTGTCCGTGACATGTTCGAACAGGCAAAGAAAAATGCGCCGTGTATCGTCTTCATCGACGAAATCGACGCCGTGGGTCGCCACCGGGGTGCCGGTTATGGCGGCGGTAACGACGAGCGTGAGCAGACGCTCAACCAGCTCCTGGTCGAGATGGATGGCTTTGAAGCCAATGAAGGCGTGATCATCATCGCGGCTACCAACCGTAAGGATGTGCTGGACCCTGCGCTGCTGCGTCCAGGCCGCTTTGACCGTCAGGTCACTGTTGGCAACCCCGACATCAAGGGCCGCGAGAAGATTCTGGGCGTGCACGCCCGCAAGACGCCGCTTGGCCCTGACGTTGATCTGCGCATCATCGCACGCGGTACACCGGGTTTCTCGGGGGCTGATCTGGCCAACCTGGTGAACGAGGCGGCGCTGATGGCGGCGCGGATCGGGCGCCGTTTTGTCACCATGCTCGATTTCGAAAGCGCCAAGGACAAGGTCATGATGGGCCCCGAACGGCGCAGCATGGTCATGACGCCTGAGCAAAAGGAAATGACCGCTTATCACGAGGCCGGGCACGCACTGGTTGGGCACCTGCTGCCCAAATGTGACCCCGTCTACAAAGCGACGATCATTCCGCGCGGTGGCGCACTGGGCATGGTGATGAGCCTGCCAGAGATGGATCGCCTGAACATGTTCAAGGACGAATGCCACCAGCGTCTGGCCATGACCATGGCGGGTAAAGCGGCTGAGATTCACAAATACGGCCCGGATTCGGTGTCGAATGGCCCCGCTGGCGATATCCAGCAAGCCTCGGCTCTTGCGCGCGCAATGGTCCTGCAATGGGGCATGTCGGACAAGGTCGGCAACATCGACTATTCCGAAGCGGCCCAGGGCTATCAGGGCAACACGGCTGGTTTCTCTGTCTCTGCCAACACCAAGGAGTTGGTAGAGCAGGAGGTTCAGAAATTCATTCAGGATGGTTATGACTGGGCGCTGAAGGTCATCACCGAGAATGAAGAGAAGTTCGAACGTCTGGCGCAAGGCTTGCTGGAATACGAGACCCTGACTGGTGAAGAGATTGAGCGCGTGATGAACGGCGAGCCACCCCATGCCCCCGATGATGAGGACGGTGGGTCGGCTGTCGAGGACAAGAAGCCCAGCCTGACAGCCATTCCCAAGGCCAAGAAAAAGTCGGGTCCTTCGGGTGATGGTGGGATGGAACCCGAGCCGACAGGCTGATACTGACATAGATGCAAGAAGGCCCGCTTTTGAGCGGGCCTTTTTCTTTGGGGCGCTACATCACGTCCGTGCGAGCAGGCTTGTGCCATTTGATCAATGTGGTCAGGTTCTGAACCATGTGGTCCCCAATCGCTTTCTTGCAGGCGGCAGCCCAGTCTGTTCCTGTGTTCTATCTTGCCATGTTGTGGCCGGGACGGACCGCGTTTCGCGGATTGTGGAGCGCTGATGCCTATTATCCGGCCCTGATGTATGACAGCGGCGTATGGTCGGTTTGGTTTTTGATCGCGACGCTGTCGGTCACCCCGATCCTGCTGTTGATTGGCCGTGTTGGCCGTGGGCAGGAATTTGGTCGCTGGCTGCTGCGTAGGCGGCGGCATTTGGGCCTTGGCAGCGCATTCTATGCGGCGCTGCATCTGTGGTACTACTTGGCGCATGAACGCAGTCTGCCCGCCGTATTATTCGATCTGTGGCAACTGGAGTTTGCCGTTGGGTGGTTGAGTTTCGCGCTGTTTGTTATCCTTGCACTGACGTCAAACGCTTGGTCAGTGCGTCGATTGGGCCGGAAATGGAAGTCATTGCACTTGTTGGTCTATCCTGCTGCAGCGCTGGCGCTGTGGCATTGGTACTTGCTGGATTGGTATGTCGGTCGATCCATCTTCTGGTGCGGTGTTTGCCTGGTGCCGTTGGTGATCCGCCCGGCCTTGCGTCGTGTGCGCAGACCGATCCAGTCGTAAGTCATCACGAATTGTGCGCGCGCGGTAGCAAAGCGTCATTGGCCATGCAGGCAGCGCGCTGATAGGACCTCGGAAACACTTGATTGAGGGGTGGAAATGCCTGCACTGAAACCGACATCCTTTACGGCGAAAATCACATGGCTGGGTCACGTTCCAAGCCGGGAAGCCAGCCTGCGGGCTGTAGCCGCCGAATCTGTCGACGTCACGTTGGATGGCTTTCCGGGCGAGGATCATGGTGGACCGACGCGTCCGTCCTGCGTGCGGGTGCGGTCGCAATACACACCCGGAACAGAAATACGGAACACGCGCCAATTGTCGATCCTGAGTGCTGAGGAACTGGCGGCGACGGCGACTGAAATGGGTTTGGAGAGCATTGATCCGGCATGGGTTGGTGCGTCGCTGGTGATCGAAGGGATTCCGAATTTTACCCATGTGCCACCTGCGTCTCGCTTGATGTCGGAAAGCGGCGTCGGTCTTGCTGTTGATATTGAAAACCGCCCCTGCATATATCCGGGTAAGGAGATCGAGGAAGAGGCACAGGGCATGGGCAAGCTTTACAAGCCTGCGGCCAAGGGACGGCGTGGTGTGACGGCCTGGGTCGAACATGGTGGCCGTTTGGCCTTGGGGGATGTGCTGACCCTGCACGTGCCTGATCAGCCGGTTTGGCCCCATCTGGAGGCGGCGCGCGCAGGCTGAACAAGAGCGGCGCAGGACACTTGCGTCTTACAGGTTCGGCACTCGGTAAGGCAGAGGTGTCCTCTGCCATGCGGGCGCAGTGAACTGCGCCTTACCGCGGCAAATCCTATTCGTAAGGCGCAGGTGTCCTGCGCCCCGTGCTAGGTTTCGCGTTCCTGCCCACCGTTTCCGAAATGAAACCGGTGATCGCAATTGGGCCGCTGCAACGTCCCAAAATGTCGGAATCGCACGCATCTCCCCTAGGCATACGCCTGTATGCAGGCCACGAAAGACGTGCCCATTCAGGACTGCGGGGAGCTACCATGGCCTATAAATCCGACATCGAAATCGCGCGTGAGGCGCAGAAGAAACCGATCCAGGAGATCGGGGCCAAGCTGGGCATCGAAAGTACCGATCTGCTGCCCTACGGCCATGACAAGGCCAAGGTGAGCCAGAACTTCATCAATTCGGTCCAGAGCCGCGAGAACGGCAAGCTGATCCTTGTCACGGCCATCAACCCCACGCCTGCGGGCGAGGGCAAGACGACCACGACAGTTGGTCTGGGCGATGGTCTGAACCGCATCGGCAAGAACGCTTGCGTGTGTATCCGTGAAGCCTCGCTTGGGCCGAACTTCGGGATGAAGGGCGGTGCCGCTGGTGGCGGTTACGCGCAAGTCGTGCCGATGGAAGAGATGAACCTGCACTTCACCGGTGACTTCCACGCCATCACCTCTGCCCACTCGTTGTTGTCGGCCATGATCGACAACCATATTTACTGGGGCAACGCCCTTGAGATCGACACCCGTCGCGTCGTGTGGCGCCGTGTGGTTGACATGAACGACCGGGCTCTGCGCCAGATCACGGCCAGCCTTGGCGGTGTGGCCAACGGTTTCCCGCGTGAGGCTGGTTTTGATATCACCGTGGCGTCAGAAGTCATGGCGATCTTGTGTCTGGCGAAAGACCTCAAGGACCTGCAAAAACGTCTGGGTGACATGATCGTGGCCTACCGTCGTGACCGCTCACCAGTCTTCGCGCGCGACATCAAGGCCGATGGCGCGATGACTGTTCTGCTCAAGGATGCAATGCAGCCAAACATCGTGCAGACACTGGAAAACAACCCGGCCTTCGTACATGGCGGTCCGTTCGCGAACATCGCACACGGCTGTAACTCGGTCATCGCCACCACCACAGCCCTGAAGCTGGCGGACTACGTGGTCACCGAAGCAGGCTTTGGTGCCGATTTGGGTGCCGAAAAGTTCATGAACATCAAATGCCGCAAGGCGGGTCTTGCCCCGTCCGTCGTCGTCTGTGTGGCGACCGTACGTGCGATGAAGATGAACGGTGGCGTGGCCAAGGCCGATCTGGGTGCCGAGAACGTGGACGCTGTGAAGGCGGGATGTCCAAACCTTGGCCGTCACATCGAGAACCTGAAATCCTTTGGTGTACCGGTAGTCGTGGCGATCAACCACTTTGTCACCGACACCGATGCAGAAATTCAGGCGGTCAAGGATTTCGTGGCCGAACAGGGGGCCGAGGCTATCCTGTCGCGCCACTGGGAACTGGGCTCGGAAGGCTCGGCTGATCTGGCGACCAAAGTGGCGGAACTGGCTGATGCTGACACCGCGAACTTTGCGCCCATCTATCCCGATGACATGCCGCTGGCCGAAAAAATCCAGACCATCGCCAAGCGCATCTACCGCGCGGACGAGGCATTGATGGACCAGAAGATCCGCGATCAGTTGAAGCTGTGGGAAGAGCAGGGCTATGGCCACTTGCCTGTCTGCATGGCGAAGACGCAATATTCATTCTCGACCGATCCGAACTTGCGCGGCGCGCCCACGGGCCACTCGGTGCCGGTGCGCGAAGTACGTCTGAGTGCGGGTGCCGGCTTTATCGTCGCTGTCTGCGGCGAGATCATGACGATGCCGGGCCTGCCCCGTGTGCCGTCCGCTGAAAACATCATGCTGAACGATGACGGTCAGATCGAAGGTCTGTTCTAATTGCAAAACCCCTCTCGGCCCCGTCACAAAGCGATGACGGGGCTGAAATCTCATTGACCCGACACCGCTCCGGCGGTCAGCGTGCTCTCCATCACTTGGAGGACGACCTATGACCAGATTACTTGTACTGATTGCCACCCTCGTTTTTGCCGCTGCAACGGCCCAGGCGCAAGAGCGGTACGAAGGGTATTACTATCCAGAAGTCACCTCGACCGAGGACTTCACCCGTGTGATCCGGCAAGCGCCCGATTCCAGCAAGGGCGTGCGTGTCGAGTTCGTGACCAACCTGACGGTGGCCCAACTGGCCGCCCCCGAAAGCCCCCGCTTTGTCTTTTTTGCCAAGGGTGCGGATGCCAAGCATCTGACTGTCATTGCCCTGGACGACGAAGTGTTTTCGACCCTATTCCGGGCCCGCGCGGTACTGGCGCAAATGACATCCAACATGCGCAACAATGACTTCTTTCGCGCGCAAGAGCTGCAATTCGTAGCGACCTTTTTTGATCTGTTGCAACTGATGGAATTCGACACGCTGGTGATCAGCGATGGCGAGTCATGGGCGCATCAGGTGAATTTCATCCGATAAGTAGGAGATCCAATCGACATGACCGCGACTGTAATTGATGGCAAGGCCTTTGCGGCCAAAGTGCGGGGCCAGGTGGCTGACCATGTGGCCTGCCTGAAAGAAGCACACGGGGTCACGCCCGGTCTTGCGGTTGTGTTGGTGGGCGAAGACCCGGCCAGCCAGGTCTATGTCCGGTCCAAGGGCAAGATGACTGTCGAGGTCGGTATGAAGAGTGTTGAGCACAAGCTAGATGCCGACACATCCGAGGCGGATCTTCTGGCCGTCGTCAAATCGCTGAACGAAGACCCGGAGATCCACGGTATCCTCGTTCAATTGCCGCTTCCGGGGCACCTGAACGAGGATCTGGTGATCAACTCTATCGATCCGGCCAAGGATGTGGACGGGTTCCATATCTCGAACGTGGGTCTGCTGGGCACGGGGCAGAAGTCGATGGTGCCCTGCACCCCGCTGGGCTGTTTGATGATGCTGCGGGATCATCATGGCTCGCTGTCAGGGTTGAATGCCGTCGTCATTGGCCGGTCGAATATTGTGGGCAAACCGATGGCGCAGTTACTGCTGGGTGATAGCTGTACCGTGACGATTGCGCATTCACGGACCAAGGACATTCAGGATGTCGTGCGAGGTGCGGATGTTGTCGTGGCGGCTGTTGGGCGACCAGAGATGGTGACGGGAGAATGGATCAAGCCCGGTGCCACGGTCATCGACGTGGGCATCAACCGTATTGATGCACCTGAGAAGGGTGAGGGTAAAACGCGGCTGGTGGGGGATTGTCACTATGACAGCTGCGCGGAAGTGGCGGGGGCCATCACGCCTGTGCCGGGTGGCGTTGGCCCCATGACCATTGCGTGTCTGCTGGCGAACACCGTGACGGCGTGTTGTCGGGCGAACGGGTTGGCGGAGCCTGAAGGGCTGACTGCCTGAAGACAGGTGAGGCGGAGGACACCTCCGCCTTACGCTTGCACCGGAACCATCGTGCCCTGAAGGATTGCGACAAGGGTTTCGGTGTCGCCATTGATGACGAACACCTCTGATGTGACCACGATGAGGCGGCGGCCGGGTTTGACGACCCGGCCTTTTGCGATGAGGCGGTCGCCCGTTGCGGGGGCGATGAGGTTGATCTTGATCTCTGCCGTGACGACCTCCTGATCCTCGGGGAGCGTGGTGAGGGCTGCGTAGCCTGCTGCGCTGTCTCCAAGACCAAAGGTCAGTGCAGCGTGTGCAAATCCTTGTTGCTGACGGCTGCCGGGCAGGATTGGGGCCGAGATGGTTACGAGACCCGGTTCGATGGAGTCCAGAGTGGCGCCAAAGGTCCGCATCATGCTTTGCCGGGCAAAGCTGGCTTTGATCCGGTCCCTCATGCAGCCCCGCGGGGCATGGGCACTTGCACCGGCCGTGGGCCGGTGAGCACGGCGCTTGCGTCGGGACGCATCAGTTTGCTCAACGTCTGGCTGTGGCTGCGCAGACCGCCGGTATATGTTCCGTAGGCGGGCAGGATCAGCTTGTCGCTGTCGATCAGGAAGGCAGGGCGCGAGATGGCGCGTGCCCGTGTCTGCAACGTCGCCTTTGGATGGTAGTGGCCGGACACCTCGCCGCTGGCGCCCGGTCTGGCGATATGGCGGAAGGTGAGGGCACCGATGGGCAGTTCAGCCAGGTGAGTGCCGCCAAATTCTATCGGGCCGGGATCGTGGTTGCCTTCGATCCAGACCCAGCGGCGGCCCGCCTGCAGTTTGGTGATCCAGAGCCGTTCCTTCTCGGGCAGGCTGCGTGCCGCTGCAAGGTCATCGAAGCTGTCCCCAAGGCAGATGACTGTGCGTGCGCCTGTCGCTTCGAGGTCGGAGGCGAGGCGGGTGAGCGTGTCGCGCGTCTCGTAGGGTGGCAGTTGCATACCGCTGCGTCTGGCGATGCGTTTGGCTTTGCCCAAGTGCAGGTCTGAGATGCAGAGCAGGTTTTGCTCGGGCCAGAAAAGTGCGCCGGAGCCGAGCGCCTTGAGCGCTGCGCCGGCGAGAGTGAGATCGCACGTGTTCATATTTTGTTCATAGCGCCGGGGGAAGGGCGCATCAAGATGCGCCTTACTGTTGGGGCTCTGCCTCAAACCCCGTCGTATTTTGGGTCGGAAGAAGGCTGAGGTTAGAACGGAACGCGCCATTCCCTTTTCTTGGGCTCAAGTGGCAAGCCTGCGGTGGTCATCAGCCGCTCTGCTTCTTCGGCCAGCAGTTTTTCTTCCGCCAGACCCTTGATCGGGACGCGGCCCACTTCGAGCATCAGGGGGGCCGCCAGCGGAGTGATACGGTCGTGCTCGGTCAGGTCGATGCGGGTGCCGATGCGGGCGCACATTTCCTCGATCCGGCCAAAGTCGACAAGGCCGCGCATCGCTTCCTCGCGCGTGATCTGCAGCATGAGGTGATCCGGGTCATACTTCGCCAGCGTGTCGTAGAGGATGTCAGAGCTGAAGGTGGCTTGTCGTCCAGTCTTGCGGTTGGAAGGCAGGTTGCGTTCGATCAGCCCGGCAATGGTTGCGGATGCGCGGAAGGTGCGCTTCATCACGGCGTTGCCAGCAAGCCAGCGATCTAGCCCGTCCCGCAGGGCGTCGATGTCGAAAAGCGGGGCAGGGTCGGTGATCTTGTTCAGGCCCCAGATCAGCGTGGCGTAGTCGGTGGCGAGAAAGCCCAAGGGGTTCAGGCCAGTTTCCTCCATCCGTTTGGTCAGGAGAAGTCCCAATGTTTGCATGGCGTTACGGCCCGCAAAGCCATAGACGGCGGTGTGGATGCGGTTGTCATGCGGGAAGCTTTCGATGAGCAGGCGACCCGGTTCGGGCGGGCGGCTGACTTCGCGTTGCAGGGTCAGCCATTCGGACGTGTGCGGCGGTAAGGCAGGCCATGTGTCTTGCTGGAACATCTCGATGATGCGGTGGCTGAGCTGGGTGGAAGTGGCGAACTTGGTGCCGAGGAAGGTGGCGATCTTTGGCTTCTTGGCCGCATCGCGTGTCACCTGGACGGTCATTTCACGCAAGGAATCGTACCGGACAATTCGCCCGCCGATCAGGAATGTGTCGCCCGGGGTAAGAGAGGCGGCGAAGCCTTCCTCTATCTCGCCTAAAGGTTTGCCCCCTCGGCCCTTGTAGCGCACCTTGAGCGTGTCGGTGTCTTGAATGGTGCCGATGTTCATACGGATGCGTTGGGCGCTGCGGGGATCGCGGAGTTGCCACTGTCCGTCAGGGCGTTGTTGCAGCCGCTTCCATTGGTCGTAGGCGCGCAGGGCGTAACCACCGGTGGCACAGAAATCGAGGCAGGCATCAAATTCTGCGCGAGACAGAGACGTATACGCGCCCGTGGTTGATATTTCGTTAAAGAGGGCATCCGCATCGAACGGGCCCGCGCAGGCGCGTATCAGGATGTGTTGGCAAAGCACGTCGCGGGGGCCATGGCCGCGTGGGTCGCCGTCAAGCGCGCCTTCTTTCACGGCGTCCAAGGCGGCCACGCATTCGACCACTTCGAAGCGGTTTGCGGGTACCAAAAGGGCTTTCGACGGCGCGTTGTATCGGTGGTTGGCGCGACCGATACGCTGCACCAGGCGTTTGACGTTCTTTGGGGCACCGACTTGGATGATAAGATCGACGTCGCCCCAGTCTATGCCGAGGTCGAGCGTGCCGGTACAGACGATGGCCTTGAGCTGCCCATCGACCATGGCCTGTTCGACTTTCTCGCGCTGTTGGCGGTCGAGAGAGCCGTGGTGGATGCCGATCGGCAACTGGTCTTCGTTGGCGAGCCAAATGTTGTGGAAATAAAGCTCGGCCTGGGCGCGGGTGTTGTGGAAGATGAGGGTTGTCTTGTGCTTCTTGACCTCTTCCAGCACCGCAGGGATGGCGTACTTGCCCCCCGAGCCAGACCAGGGGGGAGGTTCGTCTGTCACCAACATCTGGATATCTGGCGGGGGGCCCGGGTCAGCATGGAGTATGTCGCAGGGATCGGGGTGTTTCGCCAGCAGGTGGGCGATAGCCTGTGGATCCTCGACCGTTGCTGAAAGGCCCACACGTTTGAGATCGGGGCGCAGGGCTTGAAGCCGCGACAGGGCGAGGAACATCTGGTCGCCGCGTTTGCTTTCCGCGAGCGCGTGGATTTCATCGACAATTACCCGCTTGAGGCCCGCGAACATGCGCGGCGCGTCTTCGTAGCTGGTGAGTAGCGCGAGGCTTTCGGGGGTGGTCAGCAGGATATGGGGCGGGTCAGCCCGCTGGCGTTTCTTTTGGGTGGCGGAGGTGTCGCCAGTGCGGTCCTCAATCCGGATGTCGAGGCCCATTTCCGCGACAGGTGTACGGAGATTTCGTTTGATATCAGCGGCCAATGCCTTGAGTGGGGAGATGTAGAGAGTGTGTAACCCCTCGTGATCGTTCTCTGACAGATCGGCCAATGTGGGCAGGAAACCAGCCAACGTCTTGCCGCCGCCCGTGGGGGCGATGAGCAGGAGGGCGGGATCGTTTGCGCGTTCCAGCATCTCTTGCTGGTGGGGGTGGATGCTCCAACCTTTGGAGGTGAACCAATCGGTGAAGATGCGGGGGAGGGTGGTCATGAGACGCAATGTAGCGGGTGTGGCGCGCGTGGGAAGTGCGGGAGCCTCCGGCGGGGATTTTTTTGAAACAGGGAAGGGGGACCAGATTCGAACCCGTGATTTACCCGATAATCATAGAGTTTAAGGGTGTATGACAGGGGTGTCACCCCGTGTGCAGCATCCGTACACCTCTTGTGCACCCCCATCGGGCGGCAGGGGTGGGGTTAACGCAACGTGCGGTGGGGCGCCGACGCTGGTTCTGGTCGGTACATATGCTTTTGCTTGGTGCTTGTTCGTGGCTGTGTCAGTGATTGCCCATGTCAGAGATTGAACGCGGTGAGACGATGGATTTTTTCGACGAAGTCTATGCCGCGATGTGTGAAGGCGACCTCGCCTTTTTAAAGTTTGTTGCCGAGGCGTATCCACCTTTTCCGTTTGGGCAGGGCACGACGTTCACGCGATCCTGGATAACTCATGCCATACATGCGTGCCACTACACAGTTTTTGATTGGGTGCTGGCCCAAAGGGTACCGGTCAACTTTTGTGACGACGAAGGATACGGCCCGTTGAAATCGTTGTTGGAAATGGAAAGGCAATTTCCGCCCGCCTTGAGCACAAAGGACGTCATCGCCTGGATTGACAGGCTGATTGAGGCCGGAGCGGACGTGAATTTTCGTCATGCGCTGGACGAGACCGCATTGCACCGAGTTGCGATGATTTCATCGCCCGCGGTCGTCCGACATCTTTTGGACTGCGGTGCTGATCCCCTTGCATATGACGCCGAATACGCGCCTGTGCAGCCCATCCACTATGCGAAATGGTCCAGGTGGAAGAACGAGGTAACAGATATCCTGCAGGCAGCGATGAAGCTCTGAGCGGCAGGTGTTGCTGATTTGGTCAACTGCGTGGTTTCAAAGATCGGATTGTCGCCTGCACCTGTTTCGGGAGCGACGTGTCGGCGCCGTCCGGGGCAGCGTCGAGAGCTGCTGATACATCCTTGACCAGGATGCCTATGGAGTTGTCGGGGGCGTAGCCGTGTTTCGCAAACTCGATCGTGTCGAAGCCAGAGGCGAGCCAGTTTTGTCCTGACGACGTTTCGATCAGGTTCAGGAGGTGTTGGGTGTTGAGCCCCGCCTCATCCGCCCAGTCCAACACAAGCCGGGTCATGGCGGTGTGTGAGGCGGCCAGCAGGTTGTTCAACACCTTGGCCTGCATGCCCGCGCCATAGGCGCCCATGTGGTGAAAGTGTTGGCCCATGAGCGCGAGCAGGGGCTTGGCATCGTCGATGTCAGACTGTGTGCCACCAAGCATGAAGCTGAGCGTGCGGTTTTCGGCGGCGATGACCGCACCGGACATGGGCGCGTCGATCAGGGTGATGTGGCTTGGAACTCTGTTGCGCAGGCCAAGAACATAGCGCGGCGACAGCGTGGAGCAGATGAAGACGCGCCGCAGCTTGGATGCGGTGCCCATCAGGTTCTGGGTGTCAAACAAAAGAGCGTTGGTTTCACCTTCGTCCCGGACAACGGAAAACAGGGTTTCCATCTCGGGGGCAAAGGCCATGATGTTGGTGGTGGTGTCGGACAGGCCCTTGTCCACCACATCAAAGCCTTTGACGTGCGCGCCCCCGTCGCGCAGGGCGGCCAGCATGGGCAGCCCCATGCGTCCGCAGCCCGCGAGGCCGATCATTTGACGATATGTTCGTCCTTGACGAACATGTTGGCCCACGCCCGGTCGATCAGTTCGGGCGTCATCTGAAGCGGGATGCCTTCAAAATTGCAGGTGGCGACCATCTGATCCACCAGGAAGTTTGGCTGGTAGTTGGCGTAGATGTTGTCGATCGTCGGGTACTTGACCTTGAGCAGGTACACGAGCGCCTCTTCGTTCAGGGCCATCCCCTTCTTCTTGGCCACCATGGCAAAGATTTTCAGGAAGTTTGCCTGATTGGGGCCATCGATCTTGATCTTGAAGAAGATCCGGCGCAGGGCCGCTTGGTCGAAGATTTCGTTGGGGTGGAAGTTGGTCGAGAAGACGACCAGCGTGTCGAAGGGCACCTCGAATTTTTCACCTGATTGCAGGGCGAGGATGTCCTTGGATTCTTCGAGCGGGACGATCCAGCGGTTGACCAGCGCCTGTGGCGGTTCGGCCTGGCGGCCAAGGTCGTCCACGATGAAGATGCCGCCGGTGGACTTCAGCTGCAGAGGGGCTTGGTAGGTCCGCGCCGTGGGGTTGTAGACGAGGTCCAGCATATCCAGCGACAGTTCACCCCCTGTGATCACCGTGGGGCGTTCGCATTTGACGTAGCGCTTGTCATAAGGCGTGGTGCGCCGCAGCGAGTTGGGGTCCTGTGCCTCTTCCGGGGCCTGCACGTGCACGATCGGATCATAGACCGTGATGACCTGACCGGCATATTCGATGGCACGCGGGACATAGACGTTGTCCCCCAGCGCATCGCGGATGCCGTTCGAGATGGACGACTTACCGTTGCCCGGGGGGCCATACATCAGGATCGACCGGCCTGCGCTGACCGCTGGGCCAAGCTGGTCCAGAAGGTCATCGGGCAGGACGAGGTGGCCCATCGCACCGGTTAGCTGTTGCCGTGTGACCATGATGTTGCGGATGGATTGGCGTTTCACCTGTGCGCGGTAAACTTCCAGCGGGACGGGCATGGCGCCGAAATACTCAGATTGGGCCAACGCATCCAGGGCGCGTGCCTTGCCGCTGTCCGTCAGTTGATAGCCCATTTCATTGCCATTGTTGGCATTGAGCGTACCAGTCGCCTCCATCAGCCGCTGGTCACGACACATGTCGATGAGTTCCTGGACAACCGGAATGGGCAAACACAGCGCCGGGCTGAGGTCGGACACCATGTCGAGGTTCTTTCGGAACATGGTTTTCAGCAAGATGTCCCGCATCATCACGACGGGCAGTTTCATCTCTTCCAGCCGTTTGGGAGCCGGGGGCGCAATCACGTCCGAGACTTGCATGTTCATGAGGCGGGCCTGTGTTCTGCTGCGTTTTGTTGTGTGTGGTGTAGCGCAGCACTTCGGCCAAAATATGGCTTTAAGAGGTCAAGAGCCGTACAGCGCCGCCAGCCCGAGATAGATCGCAAGGGTAGGGCCCAGTGCAAAACCCATGGGGAATTTGCGCCCTTCCTGGCTCCAACTGGCCCAATTGGGGGCGAATGCGCGTAAAGGGGTGCGTTTTGCGATGGTGTGGACCGCGTATGCTGCCAGAAGGACGGTGGCAAAGAGTGCCATAAGCATACGAATATCCCCAAGCGCCACGTATGGTGCGGCTGCGGCGAGGAACTTGGCGTCGCCTGCCCCCATGGCGCCGGCGGCATTCAGGATCATGCCAACCACCAGAACGATGGCCAGATGGGCGAGCTGCCACAGGTAGGCGTCCATCGGGTAGAGGAATGGCCCCATGGCCGCGAAGACCGCGGCCATCGCAAGCACCGTTGGATTGGTAATCCGCATTTCTGCCAGGTCGGTATAGGCGACATACAGGCAGAGCGGAACCAGCAGCGGCAGAAACCATAGGGCCACCGTGGCCGAAAGCGCAATCATGTCTTACCCGTTCGAGACGTTGTTCTCGAGCGCGCGCAACGACCGAACTGCCGCCTCGAAGTGCTGTGGATGGGTTTCGATGGCATCGCGCAACAGGCCCTTGCCTGTTTCAAGGTTGCCCTGTTTGACCGCCGCGAGACCCAATGTATGCAGCAATTGCGCACGCTCCGTCTGATCCATGGGGATCACCGGCAGGCTGTAGTTGCCCTGGGCGCCACGAGCGAGGATCAAGTTGTTCTTGGCTGTGAACAGACTGGGATCCTGACGGATCGCATCGGTGAACAGCCGTTCGGCATCGCCGAAATCGCCGCGCGTCAGCTTGGAGTAACCCCAGTTGTTCAACACGCCGGAGGGGCGCGTGGTCAAGCCTACGGCGGTTTCATAGAAACTGTCGGCCTTCTTCCATTCCTGGTTGCTGTCGGCGACAAGTGCTTCGAGGCGGTAGCGTTTGAAGGTTTCGACTGTCGGGGGGACCTTGTCCAGCTCTTCCTCGGCGCGGGCCCAGTCGCCCGAACGCAGGAGCGCGTCCGCAAAATCCACGCGGTCGTCATTCGTGACCCCGTCAAGTTTCACCAGTCTTGTGTAGGCCGAGCTGGCCTCGGTATAGCGTTTGGCTCGCACGAGGCTGATGGCGAGGCCGCGCTGCGCGTCAATCCGGCCCGGGTTTTCTTTGCTTGTGCGGCTGAAGTGGGCCACCGCTTCGTTCGGGTCCGCGACAGTCAGCATGACGTCGTTCAGGTCGCTTTCATCCACGACGTTCACGTCCTGAAAGGCCCGTTCGACGGTTTCTTCGGCGTTTTTCTGATCGCAAGCGGCAAGGGCCATAGCGCTCGAAAGAGCGACGGCCATGAATACGGAGTGGCGCATGTTTGCGTCCTTTTTCCTGCTCGTTCGCGCCGTGCTTTTTGCTGCCCGGTCGCATCCCTTTTGCGCCCATGACAGCGCAGCCTCAAACCCACCCGAAGGCGGAAAAATCAAGATGCAGTGCGGATCAAAAAGTCGCTGCTGCCTCGACGGACCAGTTTATACTGGTTCTCATTGGGCGCTACGCTAACAGAATTTTCAGATTTTGCGAGTGCCAAGCGCAAATTATCCCGAATAAGTGTGCTTTCTCCGTCATCCAATGCGAATGCACGGCGAAAGATCTGTACGGCTTCGGCCGTTTTGCCCTGTTCCATCAACACAACCCCAAGGTTGTTCAGATCGGAGGGGACAGGATCATATTCGGTGGTGGCGCGGCGCAAGAGCTTTTCAGCCTGGTTCAATCTGCCAAGCCCGAGATTGGCAGTGCCGAGGCCGGACAGGATTTCAGCATCAAACCCGCCCCGGTCAAGTGCGGCGCGATTAAAGGATTTGATGGCCAGTTCAAATTCGCCCGCGGCAATGAGGCGGTGGCCCACTTCAACACCGTCGACCCCATTTGCGCGGCGGTCGACGCCCGGGGCAAACGGTCCGGTCTGCGAAGCGTCGATGCCCGGCTCTCCGCAAGCGGTTAGGGCGAATGCGAGGGGAAGGGCAAGGAATACCCGGATGCCTGTGATCATGGTGGTCTTTGCCACGTCTCATTATTGACTGCACCGCCCGCCCGGAAAGGACGCGCGGTGCAAGCGTTGTAGCACGGGTCAGGCCGTTGGCCTAGTTGCCGAGTGAACTCATGTTGCCAAATTGCGTAATGCCGTGCGCAGATGGCCCCACGAGGATCATAAGCAAAGGCGGCACTGTCAGCATCATTGTGGCAAGCGTCATCTTGGTTGGCAGTTTATTGGCGGCCTCTTCTGCGCGCATGACACGCTTGTCACGCATCTCGCCCGCGTAGACCCGCAGCGCCTCGGCGATCGACGTACCGAAGCTGGCGGATTGCACCAGCACGGTCACGAAGCTGGCTACGTCCTGCACGCCGCAGCGTTCGCCCATGTCATTCAGCACGGTCACCTTGTCCTTACCGGCCTTCATTTCAAGACTGACAATCATGAATTCATCGGCCAATGCGGGGTAGGACGCCCGCAATTCTGAGGCGACGCGGGTGATGGCCTGATCCAGAGACTGCCCCGCTTCGACGCAAACCAGAAGCATGTCCAAAGAGTCAGGGAAGCCCTGCGTGATCTCTTCCTTCCGCTTTTCGACGCGGCGCGTCACCCAGTACTGGGGCAGGTAATAGCCTGCGCCACCGGGACCAATGGTGAACATAATGATTTTTTGGGTCGTCATGTTGTCCGTACCAACAATGAAGTTGGTGTAAACAACACCCAACGCGAGGCCGAAGACACCCAGAAGGAACTGGGCCGCGTGGAACATGCGCACCGCGTCACGGGACTGGTAGCCCGCCTGACGCAGGGTCAATTGGCGTTTGGACAGTTCGGCCACATCCTCGGGTTCAAGGAATTTCGAGAACCGTTCAAGCTGCTCGTTGCGCGAGCCCTGGCGCAGGCGTTCTTTGTTCGGGCCACTGGCGGTTGCCATCTGGCTCGACTTCTTGAGCTTGGTCAGCGGGTCCTCGGGTTGCCGCAGCATCATGATGATCACGATTGCGACCATCATCACACCGAGCACGCCAGCCAGCACGATAAAGCCAAGCGGGCCAAGCGCATCCGTTATGGGTTGCAGTAGGGCGTCCATGGCAGGCTCCTTACACTTTGATGTTGGTCAGAACGCGCATCACCATCAGGTTTGCGGCCAGGAAAATGCCCACCGCAAAGCAGGCGGGAATGAAATAGGCATGGTCGCGCACGTCGTCGTAATAGTGCGGATCGGTCACGTTGATCACGATCAGCGCCACGATAGGGAACGCAGACAGGAATTTACCTGACCACTTGGCTTCGGCCGTGATCGCCTTGACCCGGCGGAACAGGCGGAAGCGGGCGCGGATCACCTTGGCCAGACCAGCGAGGATTTCGGCGAGGTTACCACCAGATTGCTGTTGGATCGTCACCGCGACTGACAGGAAGCGCAAATCCTGCATGTCGAGCCGTTCGGCCATGTCCTTGAGGCTTTCGCCCACGTCGCGGCCAAAGGCGCTCTCATCGGCGATAAGTCCGAATTCCGAAGCCAGGGGGTCTTGCACCTCTTTCGATACGATCTGGATGGCCGAGCTGAACGGGTGACCGACGCGCAAGGAACGCACCATGAGTTCAACAGCGTCCGGCAGTTGCTCTTCGAGCATACTGAGCCGTTTGTTGGCCTTGGACGATACCCAGAAGTACACCGCACCGATGCCGATGCCGATGGACATGAGGATGCGCACGGGCGTGTCTGTTTCCGTTCCCACGCTGAGCCCGACAAAGGCCACCACTGACAGGCCACCCATGATCATGATCAGCTGTTGAGGTGTGAATGCGATGGCGGCCTTTTGCGCTTTGTCCGCCAGCAGCGAATAGAGCGGGATGGACCGCGCGCCCATGTGCTGCTGCATCTCCTTGCGGAGTTGTTCGAGCACTTCCTCGCGGCGACCCCCGGCCTTGTTCAGCATTTCAAGGCGGCGGTTCACACGGCTGTTGAGGCTGATCGACTTACCAAAGGCGACAAGGTACAGGCCTTCGACCAGTACCAGAACGCCGATAAAGATCAGGCCGTAGATAATTGGTTCTGCACTCATGGCTTCGGATCCTTATTGGGCGGCGACGGGTTCGTAGATGGATGCGGGCAGGTCATAGCCCCACATGCGGAAGCGTTCGGAATAGTGCGAGCGCACGCCTGTGGCCGTGAAGTGACCTATGATCTTGTTGTCGGGCGTGAGGCCCACGCGCTGGAAGCGGAACACTTCCTGCATGGAAATCACGTCGCCCTCCATGCCGGTGATCTCGGTGATCGACGTCATGCGGCGCGAGCCGTCCTGCAGACGCGAGGCCTGCACGATCAGGTTCACAGCCGAGGAGATTTGCGAGCGCACCGCCTTGAGCGGCATTTCGATCCCAGCCATGGCGATCATGTTTTCCAGGCGGCTGACCCCATCGCGGGCGGAGTTGGCGTGGATCGTGGTCATGGACCCGTCGTGGCCAGTGTTCATGGCCTGGAGCATGTCGATGACTTCCTCGCCTCGCGTTTCGCCCACGATGATGCGGTCGGGGCGCATACGCAGCGCGTTTTTCAGACAATCGCGTGGGGACACCTCGCCCTTGCCTTCGACGTTGGGCGGGCGGCTTTCCATCCGGCCCACATGGGTCTGTTGCAGCTGGAGTTCCGCCGTATCCTCGATTGTCAGGATACGTTCGGCATTGTCGATGAAGGACGACAGCGCATTCAGAGTGGTCGTTTTCCCGGACCCGGTACCGCCCGACACAATCACATTCAGCCGTGTGGCGACCGCAGCCTGCAGATAGGCGGCCATCTCTTCGGTGAAAGCACCGAAATTGACCAGGTCATCGATACCCAGCTTGTCTTTTTTGAACTTCCGGATGGAGACGAGGCTGCCGTCCACCGCGATGGGGGGCACCATGGCATTGAAACGCGAGCCGTCCTGCAAACGGGCGTCCACATAGGGGTTGGATTCGTCGACACGACGACCCACAGCGCTCACGATCTTGTCGATGATGCGCAGCAGGTGGCGTTCGTCCTTGAACGTGACATCGGTCAGTTCCAGCTTGCCCGACCGTTCAACAAAGATCTGCTGCGGGCCGTTGACCAGAATATCGTTGACGCTTTCGTCTTTCAAAAGCGTTTCAAGGGGCCCGAGCCCCGTCACTTCGTCAAACAGTTCCTGGTTGAGGGTCTGGCGATCCTCACGGTTCAGGATGATGTTCTTTTCCGTCAGAACCTCGGACGAAATGGCGCTGATTTCCTGGCGCAGGTCCTGTTCGGTCGCATGTTCGAGGGCCGCGAGGTTCAGGTTGTCCAGAAGCGCGCGGTGCAGTTCGAGTTTGATCTCGCCCATGCGTTCCTTACGCTTGCGTTCCTTGTCCATTGGAGTGACGGTCGCGGGCTGCGATGGGTTCGCCTTGCGCGCAATCTTGGGCTTCTCGTCGGCCTTGGGCAATTCCGCGACCTTTTCCGCCGGCGCTGCGACTGGCTTGGGTTCGGCCTTTTTGTACTTGGAAAACATCGAGGGATCCTCCGATTAACGGATCACGCCGCTTTGGCGTGGTCCTCGCTGAGTTCGTGGATGGATGCGGCCAGCTTGGCGATTTCGCGGCGCAGCGGGTTCTTGGTGGCCGAGCTTGCCAATGGTACGCCATGATCAGCGCCTTGGCTGATCGGCTTGCCACCATCCGGCAATTGCACCTCGACCGAAATGTCCAGACTTTCAGACAAGCGTTTGACCCTGGCTTTGCCGCCCAGATCGGTGAACTTCGGTGCACGGTTCAGCACGTAGCGCAGCTTTTCGATGGGCAGGTCTTCGGCTTGCAGGGCGCGTTTGAAACGCAGCGTGTTCTGGGCCGATCGCATATCCATCTCAAGCGTGGTGAAATAGAGGTGCGATGCGGTCAGTACGGTTTCTGTCCACTGGACGAGCGTCGAAGGCATATCAACTACGACATAGTCGAAATGCGCACGTGCCATTTCAATCACCCGGCTCACGTCTTCGGGTGCGACAAGATCCAGTGGGATCATGTCAGCCGGTGCCGTCAGCACCTGCAATTTTTCTTCGAATGTCAAAAGCGATTGGCCAAAGATTTCGTCGTCCATGCTTTCGGTGTCCGACAGCATTTCAAATACGGCTTCGCGCCGCGGCAGATCGAGATAGGTCGAGGCCGAGCCAAACTGAAAGTCAAGGTCCAACAAGCAGACTGAGGGTGTATCGCCGTCACACAGCAACGCCAATTCCCAAGCGAGGTTTACAGCCAGCGTCGTGGCGCCTGTCCCTCCGGCCACACCATGACACACAAAGATGGCACCTTGTTTATCCGCACCGGATTTGAGGTTTGCAGTCTTCTCATCATTGGCAGGCTGAGGTTGCCCACTGGATTTCAGGCGATCTATCGCTTGCTGTAATTCGCCTTCGGGAAGCGGGTAGGGGACAAACTCGTCAGCCCCTTGGCGCAGCAGCTGATGCAAGGATGCAGGCGTGACGTCTTCGGCGATCAGGATCACCTTTATGCCATGGGCTTTGGCTTGGGTGATGATCTCGCCCAGAAGAACGAGATTGTCTTCGTCTTCCTCATTCAGTGCCAGTGCCACAAATTCCATGGCTTCGGCATCGGGTTGATTAAAAAAGGCCAAGGCTTCGGCAAAACCAAGATCGCCCCAGGCTTCGCCCAATGCTTGCTCCATGTCCTCGATCAACAAGTCGAAATTCTGAACATCACGGCTGATGGTACAGGCCGTGATTGGTGCAGTTTCTGGTTGCGGCATTGCGCTGCTCATTGCCCACTCGTCCTTTGCTCAATGGGCGTGGCATCCGGTTTTGCCGTTTCGGCATGTGGATGCTGCGGCCCTCACCCGGTGCTTTTGCCGGGCATACGTGTCCTCAGGGGCAGTTGTCGCAACGAATTCAGGCGAGATTTGGGCCAAAAAGCTCCAATTGTTGGGTATCTCAGAACGATAAGGGGCCCGCAGACAGGATTGTCTGCGGGCCCCCTACGTAGATGGACAGGAGTTTTTCTACTGTTCGGTTCTGAGATCGGCGCCAGCTGTGCCGGTCAGCCCAGTGGGCGCTACAGCCGATTCAACATAGTCGCGATAGATGATTTGAGCATATTTACCATCCAGGACGGTGGGATGCGATTGTACGAACCCACTCACCTCTGTCACGGTGCGACGGTTGCGCCGTTCGCGGCCTTGGGTCACGATCAAAGGCTGGGTTTCGCCAAACGAAGCCACGGCCTCAAGGCGTGACCGGCTGATCCCTTGGGTGCTGAGGTATTGTACAACCGCGTTTGCGCGGGCAAGACCCAGACGTTTGTTATAGGCAGCGGATCCAACTGCATCCGTATGCCCATAAACGCGGAACCGGATCTCAGGGAATTGGCGGATCCAGATTGCCTGTTCTCTAAGAACATCACGTGCACCGGCATCAAGTTGCGAAGAGTTGAACGCAAAATTGACAGTTGTGCCGACCTCTGATGCGAAACGACGCGCCAGATCGAACGTGTACTGGCGTTCGCCCGTCAGGATCAGCGTATTGTTTGCCGTGGAGTTTCCAAACTGGCCCGTATCTACCACTGCACCCGCTTCGCGGTAGAACTGTGTATAGACGGGATCATTGGATGCTGTGCAGGCACCAAGGGCCAAACTGCTTGCCAATGCGACGGTGAAGATCGGTTTCATGATCCTGTCCTTAGTCCAACACGTATCCATATGAGCCGGAGAAGTCCTGCTTGGCAACCTCGCCTGCACCGCCCTGTTCGGGCGCTCGTGTGCCGGCGGCGGTCCGACCGAAGAGGAATAAGTCCCGCTCGCTTGGAGGTTTGATCCGATCCGTTGGCAGCGCCAGTGCATCGCCACGAACCGGAGAAACGAGGTGTGCGGTGATGATAATCACCAGTTCTGACTGGTCGCGCTGATAGGACGCTGACCGGAAGAGGGCGCCTAATACCGGCACATCACCGAGCCATGGCAGTTGCTGGTTCTCGTCGATAAAGTTGTCTTCGAGTAGACCAGCAATCGCAAAGCTTTCACCATCACGCAATTCGACCGTTGTCGCGGTTTCGCGGCGGCTGAATGCATCAATGGTGAAGCCATCGAAGGACAGGCCGTTGTTCGGGTCGATGTCGGACACGGCTGCTTCAAGTTCCAGGTTGATCAGATCCTTGTCGACAACCCGGGGGATAAAGCTCAGCTGGATACCGAAGGGTTTGAATTCAACGGTGATAACGCCGTCTTCCTGTGCAATCGGAACCGGATATTCACCACCGGCCAGAAAACGTGCCTCTTGACCTGATAGGGCAACGAGGTTTGGCTCAGCCAAAGTGCGCACAACCCCTTTGGTTTCAAGGGCTTCCAGCAAAAGGCCGACGCGTGTGCTTCCGGCATTGAAGCCAAAGACGATTGCGCCATTGTTTTCGTTGGTGGCTGGTACGAGGTTGTCCAGCGATCTTTGAAGCGCGCCTGAACCTACAGTTGTTCCACTGCCGCCGTTCACATCAATGTCGCCAGAGAACAGCGAACCGTTCAGTGACAGTGATGAGCTAAGTGACTTCGAGACGCTGCGGTTCATTTCAGCAAAGCGCACCTTCAACAGCACTTGCTGGATGCCACCGACGCTCATCAGGTTGCTGACGCGTCCTTCGGCGTAGCGTTCCGCCAGATCCAGGGCCCGCTGCAGGCGCGCGCTGGACGATACTATGCCGGACAATACGATACCGTCATTGGCGGTCCGCACTTCAATCTTCTCGCCGGGCAAGATTTGGCGTAGCCGTTCTTTGAATTCAGAGATGTCTGCCGACACACGCACGTTTACGTTCGTGATCAGTCGACCGTTTGCATCCAGCAGAGTGAGCGTGGTCAAGCCCGGTGCCTTGCCCAAGACATAGATTGTCTTGTCGCTGAGCGATGAGATATCTGCGATCGCCGGGTTGGCGATACTCAGTTCGGCGAATGCTGTTTCGCTTTCGACCACGACCGCGCGGTTCATCGGCACGCTCAGGGTCGAATCTGTGGACTTGCGTACCACCCGCAAGTTTTCTGCCTGCGCCACTTCTACAATGGGGCCTGCAGCAAAACACAGCCCCAGGAGGGCCGCCTTGAAGAATCCGTCAATTTTCATGTGACCTGCCTTTTTGATCACGCCTCAATGCCGGGTCTTGATGCCCGTGATGCTTGATACCATGCGGCAGTTTAGATTTTTTTGCAAGAATCAATGGGTTCAGGTGATTCTTTTATGTGGATAACTGGCAACAGAAGGTAAAGTTAAAAACCGGCGCCACAAGAGGTGACGCCGGTGTAAGTGATTGAAATGGGGGCAATCAGTTGGTGCAGGGGATCGGAATTTGTACGACGTCCGCGCCGCGGCGCGTCCGGATCGAACAGGTCTTTTCTTCTTCTACTTCGACCTTCACGGCTTTGCTTTCGATGCCAAGAAGGGCGCGTTGATCCACTTCGATGGCACCTGCGACGGTGTCGTCCTCGGCTCCGACGAGGGACAGTGAAAGGCGTCCAGTGGATTGTGCCTGAGCCAGCTTAGCTACTTGTGCCGGGGCGACGGCGACCGTCACGGTCTGCGCAATGACCGTGCCATCGACGTCTCCGGCAGCGTTCTGGTCAATGGCAATCAATTTGATGGCGGGCTGGATCAGCTTGGTGACTTCGCCGCGGCTTTGATCCAGGGTTCTGTCGACTCGACCGGTCCAATATACATCCACTCGGTCACCAGGGCGCAGGAATCCGGAAACACCGGTTGCAACGTCGACTCGAATGGCAAATGCGCGCATGCCGCGCTCAAGACGAGATGTCAGGCCGGCTTCTTCACCAGGTTCCGTCACTTTGACGGCAAGGACCGCCTCGTGCTTCTCCATTGTTCGGAGAACAACGCGATTTTCGGTCACGCCGTCGGGAAAGAGAGGGTTGTCTTCGGTAAACGCGCCTTCGGGCACGGACGTTTCGGGCCAATCCACGGCACGCACATCTTCAGCAGTTAGCGCTTCACCGTACTTTAGTTGACGGTCCGCGACATAGACCGGAATCGTCGGTACGATTTTCTCGCGTTGGGCGCGTTCGGCGGCCAAGGCCACCTGATACTTCCCGATATAGTTTTTGGCCATGTAAACAGCCCCGCCCGCCAGCGCGATGCCCGCGAGCAAGACCAATCCGAATACCAGTCGCATTTCATTACCTCATTGCTTGGGCTCCTACTCCGGAACGGGCGGAACCTCTTGCGACTTTATTAACGGAAGAATGTGGCGATTTCTGGGAAGGGGTGAGGAAGGCACGAGGCATTCAGGTCGGTATTTGTTTAAAAAAGCAAAGGCCCGGCGCGCATATAGCGGCCGGGCCTTTGACCATAAACGGCTTCTTGTGCTGGACTATTCCCCAGCGAAGAAGTGAGCATCAAAGAATGTTCCGACATTGCCTGCCAGCGTTAATGCGCCAGATTGCATGGTGGTGACGATGAGAATTGCCAAGCCGACGACTGCCGCGCACAGAACAACCCAATCGACTGTCACTGCACCGCGTTCACTGCGTCCGAAGTTTTTCAGGAACTGGATCATCATCAACCTCTACACATGCTCGAATGACTTCAATTAAAATAGGGGCCGCGTCCGGTTGCGGTCACGGCCCCTTTGTTCAGACGATTACGCCGGAACTATTATTCGCCAGCAGGTGCGCCGATCGAACCAACAGTTTGCTCACCCAAGAACGTCTCGGTGGCGGCTGTCAGGTCTTCTGCACCGGACTGGATCGAAGTGTAGGCTGCGATCGCCAGGCCAACAACGGCTGCGGTCAGAACAACCCAGTCAACAGTCACGGCACCGTTTTCGTCTTTGCGGAAGTTTTTGATAAATTTGATCATGATAGTGTCCCTCCAAAGGATCAGTAGATTTACATTAACCTCGCCGTCCTTTGTGAGCCGCTCTCTCTCATTGGCCCGTGTCCGACTTGGTATGCCGCTATATAGTCGGGGGATTGGGGCACGAATTTGACGGCAAATTGAGGATTTCACGTCTCGGTTAGACTTTTTCGAAGTGTTTTTTTAAGCTGTTGTTTTTTAAGGGATAATTTTTGAGGGCGACCTGCAATTGGTGTAATTTTCGTTAATCGGCATGGCAAATGTGGCAGCTTTGCCATTTTTTCGCGGTGCAGACTGGCCTGAAACCCGGATTTTTGCGATAATTTTAGAAAGCTGGCCAAAGAGCGGGCGCAAAAGTGAGAGCAGTTTCATGGTTCGTTTGTCTGTAATGCTTCTGGCAGCGCTTGCACTGATGTGTGGCAATGCATTTGCTGATGATCCGCCGCCCTTCAAAGATTTCTCTGCCAAGCGCGTGAAACCGCCACAGCCGGGAACTAAGAAACGGATCACGGTGCAGATCGACCCCGAAGCGCCAGCGACCGAAGCAAGTGTGCCTGAAGCATCCGATGTTGCCACCGCCCCCAAGACGCCAACTACGCGCTTTGATTGGTTCTGGCAGGACATCTCGCCCGAGATGGACAAGGCGGGCCCTGGCCGTTTGGATGAGGCGCTGAGAGCGCTGGCCCGGGCGGAACAGCCGGTTCCTGTGCCGCGCCTGCAACAAATGCAAGCCTTGGCCCAGGCGCAGGGCATCGACATTCTCAAGGCAACCATCGGCACGGATGTCTCGCCTGCTTTGGTGCTGGCCGTAATGATGGTGGAATCTGCGGGCAAGGCGGATGCGCTGAGCGGGGCAGGGGCGCAGGGCTTGATGCAGTTGATGCCCGATACGGCCGCGCGTTTCGGGGTGCAGGACAGTTTTGTCCCCGCCGAGAACATTGCAGGTGGTGTCAAATACCTGGATTGGCTGATGGATACGTTTGAACGTGATCCTGTGCTTGTGCTTGCAGGGTACAATGCGGGCGAGGGGTCTGTACGGACCCATCAGGGTGTTCCACCCTTTGCAGAGACGCGGGATTACGTGCCCAAGGTGCTGGCGACATTTCAGGTCGCGAAGGGCCTGTGCGTGACGCCCCCGGAACTCGTTACAGACGGGTGTGTGTTTGCGGCATTGAACTGACATGCTGGAACCGGGCAAAAAGCCTGCCCGTATTATCTAGTGCAAATCTGTACTGTCAGACATTAAACGCGTCGGCCCAATCGGGGTGCATTGCCCGCTGGGCATTCACGAACGGACAGAGAGGGACAATCCTCCATCCTTCCGCCCGTGCATCTTCGACGAGCCTTTTCACCAGCGCTTGCCCGGCGCCGGTGCCACGCATGACATCTGGTACACCTGTATGATCCGCAATCCTCGTCTGAGGCGACAGGATCGAATAGGTCATTTCCGCCTCTGCGCCATCACGGGTCAGGACATATCGGCCTTTTGACCCATCTTCTTCCCGGAGAATGTCAAACTCAGACAAGGGTCGCTTGGGTGGCGGCGCGCAATTCGTCCTCGGTGACGCCTTCGGCAACCTCGACGATCTTTAGGCCACCATCAACCACATCCAGTACACCAAGGTTCGTGATGATGCGATCAACAACGCCTTTCCCTGTAAGCGGGAGCGTGCATTCCTTGAGCACTTTGCTGTCGCCATGTTTATTAGTGTGATCCATGACCACCACAACACGACCGACGCCAGCAACAAGGTCCATGGCGCCGCCCATACCCTTGACCAGTTTGCCGGGGATCATCCAGTTGGCCAGGTCGCCGTTTTCGTCGACTTCCATTGCGCCAAGGATCGCCATGGCGATCTTGCCGCCCCGGATCATGCCAAAGCTTTGCGCGCTGTCGAAATACGCGGTCTGAGGTAGTTCGGTAATTGTTTGCTTGCCTGCGTTGATCAGATCGGCGTCCTCTTCTCCCTCAATGGGGAAGGGGCCCATGCCAAGCATGCCATTTTCGGACTGCAAAGTAACCTCGATCCCGTCGGGGATATAGTTCGACACCAGGGTGGGAATCCCAATCCCGAGGTTCACATACCAGCCATCTTCAAGTTCCTGCGCGGCGCGCGCCGCCATTTGGTTGCGATCCCAGGGCATCGATTGTCCTTATTCACTATTCGTCGGTGAGTGCCGCGCCAGCGGGCACGTCAATGGTAACAAAGCTTCCTGCGGCGCCACGACCCAGGTGCAATGTACCTTCTAGCCCTTCGATTAGACCAGACACAATACGGCCTCCGACAGTCTTGCTGTCGGGCCATTCCATATCTGCCGGAATGCCCACACCGTCGTCGGCCACGATCAGACGCAGGCCACCGGCGCTCAGCCTGCTCATCCGCACCTCGACCAAACCCATGTCGATGCGATCAAAGGCGTGTTGAAATGCGTTTGTGAGCAGTTCGGACAGGACCAAACCGACACGCGTCGCTGTTTCGATCGGCACTTCCAGCGATTCAATCTGCAGCGATACCCGGATGCCGGAGCGCCCTTCGATATGCGCGATGGCGGCTGACAGGCGGGACAGGTAGCTGCCCATCTGTATGCGGTCGCGGTTGGATTGCTGATCGCTAAGCTTCATTTCTTCGTAGAGCAGCTGGAGCGTTTCAATCCGGCGGCTGAGCGCTGCAAAATCCTCTGGTACAGACGTGGATCCGGATTGCTGGCGGATCATGCCGATGATCATTGAAAGGTCAGAGGCAACGCGGTTCTGAATTTCGATCAGTTGCGCATTTACTTCCTCGGCGCTGCTCGCCATCTCATTTTGACGCAGCTCTTTCTGGATACCCACGAAGTACTGGGTTTCGCCGCGTGAATCATGAACGGGTGCAACGATAAGACGGTTGGTGAAAGGATCGCCATTTGCGCGGTAGTTGAGAATGTCAACGGTGACGCTTTCTTCGGATTCGACGCCCGCGCGCAACTTGTCCACATCAGATTTGAGTGTTCCCTCACCCTGAAGGAAACGACAGTTGCGCCCAATTGATGCAGATCGCGCATATCCAGTGCAACGGGTGAATGCCTGGTTCACGTAGACAATTGGATTGTCTTCGAGGTGCGGATTGGTCACCACCATGGCAACCTGTGCACGCGAAAACCCATCAAAGGATTTGTCGTCCTGCAGTAGTTCTTCGATGGTGTCAGGCATGGCCTGGTTCCTCACGCGGCGCGCGTTGTCCGTTGTTCGATGCGCTTTTCATGTTCGCCCTGAAACAGGCGGTGGACATAGATACCAGGTAGGTGGATTACGTCAGGGTCAAGGCTGCCGGTCGGAACAATCTCTTCCACCTCTGCGATACAGACCTTGCCACACATTGCAGCGGGCGGGTTGAAGTTACGGGCCGTCTTGCGGAACACGAGGTTGCCCGTTTCATCGGCCTTCCAGGCTTTGACGATGGAAAGGTCGGCAAAAATGCCTTCTTCCATAATGTATGTTTCGCCGCCGAAGTCCTTGTGTTCCTTACCTTCGGCGATGACGGTTCCGACACCAGTTTTGGTATAAAACCCGGGAATGCCGCAACCGCCAGCGCGCATGCGCTCGGCCAGTGTGCCTTGGGGGTTGAACTCAAGCTCAAGCTCGCCGGACAGGTATTGGCGCATGAACTCAGCGTTTTCGCCCACATAGGACGAGATCATTTTTTTGACCTGGCGTGTCTGCAAAAGGATGCCAATGCCGAAATCATCCACACCGGCATTGTTTGACGCAAAGGTCAGGTCCTTGGTGCCCGCATCCTTGATTGCGTCCAACAGAAGCTCGGGAATGCCGCACAGACCAAATCCCCCCGCCGCAATGAACATGCCGTCAAATAAAAGCCCATCCAACGCTTCAGAAGCTGAGCCGTAAATCTTCTTCATGTTATTCCCCAAGAGAGCCCGTGGGAGGGCAGTCGCACTGGGTTCAGTATGTGAATGTATGCACTGTCAAAGTCAACGAAGAGGGGAGCGTGCGCGATATATTACACCATGCTGGCAACTCTCCGGAATGGTGATGTGGAATAATTCACAATCGCGCCGATGGAACTTGTAATTGCGGACTTGTCCTAGGGCTGATCAAGCGCGTCCGGGGTGAACCGGGCGCGCTGTGTTCTTGTCGCCAATTACGAGTTTTCAAACACCCAGTTTGTCTGGATAGCACCATCTACATCACCACGGACGGGAACATCCGGTGGGAAGGTGTAGGTCATCGCTGCGGAAGACGTGACTGCCCCAAACACCAGGGCAAGTGCGACACCAGTTGCAATGATCGAGCGTTTCATGGTCGTTTCCTTTGCTACGATTCTCGCAGTTGTTGATGCGATTATCGTAGTATTTAGGAAGCCCCCTTGCAGGTTCAAGAGGTCTGCGCAATTTTTAGGGATGACCAAGGAACACGAACTTCTGCGCCACGTGAAAACGGTGATGCGCGTCATGCTGATCAGTGAGCGGACCGGGCCCGAGCATCAGCACATCATCAAGTTCAATCCATTGGACTTTCACACGCTGGGCATGGTGCGCGCTGATCCGGGTGTGCGTGCATCTGTTGTGGCCGGATCACTCGGTATCGCAGCGACCACGGCCAGCAGCGTGATTGGGCGCCTGATCAATCGCGGTTGGATTGAACGCAGGCAATGCACCGGAGACAGACGCGCATATCAGTTAACCCTGACGCCCGAGGGTCAGGTGATTGCGGATGCCATCCATGATCAGGACCTGACAGACATGGGAATCTTTTTATCTGCCCTGACAGTCACAGAGCAGGACGAGTTGATCAGGCTCCTCGGCAAGGTCGCTGACCGTGTCGAGGCGCTGGAAATCAAGGACTGAGATCAGGCGCTTTTCTTGGCCGTTTTCTTTTTCGGAGCAGCCTTTTTGCGCGTGGTCTTCTTCTTGGGTGCCTTTTCTGCGATCAATTGAACGGCCATATCCATGGTCACGTTTTCTGGCTCGGTCCCTTTGGGTATCGTGGCGTTGACCTTGCCCCATTTGACGTAAGGGCCGTACTTGCCCTTCATCACGTTGACCGGTCCGCCTTCATCCGGGTGTTCGCCCAATTCGTGCAACGGTTTTGCAGCGGCACCACGCCCGCCCCGACTAGCCACCTTTTCGGCCAGCAATTGGACTGCACGGTTCATGCCGACGGTCCACACTTCATCAATGCTTTCGAGATTTGCATTGGTGCCGCCGCGATCAGACGTGCTTTCCGCATGTTTCAGATACGGACCATAGCGCCCGATATTGGCCCAGACCATAATCCCGTCTTCGGGGTGTGGCCCCAGTTCGCGGGGCAGGGACAGCAGCATGACCGCACGGTCCAGCTCCAGTTCCTCGGGCGTCCAATCCTTGGGGATCGACTGGCGTGGTGGTTTTTTATTTTCTTCAGTGATCGCTCCGCGTTGCACGTAAGGTCCGAAGCGACCTTTGAATATGCGGATTTCGTCACCGTGATCTTCACCCAGCAGCTTGCCCTCGGGCGGGATGGCACTGGCTTCGGCTTCTGGATCCGGCGGGCCAAACGGGCGGGTGTAACGGCATTCGGGATAGTTCGAACAGCCGATAAATGCGCCACCCGAACGTGCAGTGCGCATCGAAAGACGGCCAAGTCCGCAATTCGGACACAGGCGTGGATCGCCTCCATCTTCCAATGGTGGGAACAGATGCGGTTCCAGTACCTCGTTGATCTTTTCCAGCACATCCGTGATGCGCAGTTCGGATGTCTCGGCAATTGCAGCTGAAAAATCCTGCCAAAAGCGACCCAAGACATCCTTGTAATTCCGGTCCCCTGCGCTGACGTCGTCCAGCTCTTCCTCAAGCCCGGCAGTAAAGTTGTAGCCGACATATTTGCGGAAGTAGTTTTCGAGGAAGGCGATCACCAACCGCCCCTTGTCTTCTGGGATCAGGCGGTTGCGATCCTTGCGGACGTATTCGCGGTCCTGGATCGTGGTCACGATGCTGGCATAGGTCGATGGGCGGCCGATCCCCAACTCTTCCATGCGCTTAACCAGCGTCGCCTCGGTATAGCGGGGCGGGGGCTGGGTGAAATGCTGCTCGGGCGTGACCGTGCGCTTGTCGGCGCTTTCGCCTTCGCTCAGCTGTGGCAGGCGCTTGTCGTCATCATCCACAACATCATCATCGCGGCCCTCTTCGTAGACGCGCAGGAAGCCATCGAACAGAACAACCTGACCGGTGGATCGTAGCACGACCTGACCATCATCACTGCCGATCTCGACCGTGGTGCGTTCCAACCGTGCGCCTTCCATCTGGCAGGCGAGGGTCCGTTTCCAGATCAGGTCATAGAGTTTGCGCTGATCATCGTCGGTGATTTTAAGGCTGGCCGCGTCGCGCGCCATATCAGTGGGCCGGATACACTCGTGGGCTTCCTGGGCATTTTTGGCCTTGTTTTTGTACATGCGCGGTTGGGCGGGCACGTATTCAGCGCCATAGCGATCTTTGATCGCGTCCCGAGCGTTTTGCACGGCTTCGGGCGCCATATCGATGCCGTCTGTCCGCATATAGGTAATGTAGCCCGCCTCATAGAGCCGCTGGGCCGACGACATACACTGTCGTGCGCCCATACCGAATTTGCGGCTGGCTTCCTGTTGCAGGGTCGACGTCATGAACGGGGCTGACGGGTTGCGGGAGGCGGGTTTTGCCTCGACCGACTGGATTTTCAGGTCGCGGCTGGTGATAGCCTGCTGGGCCATTTCCGCCTGCGTCTGGTTCTCCAGATCGTATTTCTCGAGCTTCTTGCCTGCCAGATTGACGAGGCGCGCCTCGTATTCCTGTCCCCGCGGGGACGCAAGAACGGCTTTGATGGACCAGTATTCTCGGGCACGAAATGCTTCGATCTCCATCTCGCGTTCGGTGATGAGGCGCAGGCAAACAGATTGAACGCGCCCAGCGGATTTGGCACCGGGCAGCTTGCGCCACAGAACCGGCGACAGGTTGAAGCCGACCAGATAGTCGAGCGCGCGGCGCGCCAGATACGCTTCTACCAGTGGCATATCGACCTGACGCGCATTCTGCATCGCTTCGGTCACGGCGGTCTTTGTGATGGCGTTGAACGTGACGCGTTTGACGTCCGTGTCCTTCTTGATCGACTTGCGCTTGGTCAGCGCCTCTTGCAGGTGCCAACTAATTGCTTCGCCTTCGCGGTCGGGGTCGGTTGCGAGGATCAGGGCGTTGTCGTCCTTCAGCGCGTCCGCGATGGCTTTCATGTGTTTTTTACTGTCGGAGGCCACTTCCCACAGCATTTCGAATTCATTGTCTGGGTCGACGGATCCGTCCTTGGGTGGCAGGTCGCGCACGTGTCCGTAGCTGGCCAGAACGGTATAGTCGTCGCCCAGATACTTATTGATCGTCTTGGCTTTGGCAGGGGATTCAACAACGACGACAGGCATGTACTGGGGTGACCTCAAACGGGATAATTTGCTGCTCTATGGCGGCGCAACATGTGGGGTGCAAGTCCCGAATGTCAACATGGTCCAACGGGGTGCGGTCAACTGGCGCGGGTCAGAAGGCCACCCGGGGCGCGATCAATGACGCCATCAAGCTCGAGTTCCACAAGCACCGGTGCGACAGCCGCTGAAGGTGCACCAAGGTCCCGGATCAACTGATCTTCGGCCAAGGGGGAGGGGCCGAGGCGCGATAGAATCTGCTGGTGCAGCGCCGCCGTTTCTTGAAGTGTGCGGCGGTCCTTGGGAGCCCTTGTCGGTGCTTGCATCGGCAGTTCTGGTGCAGCAGCGGGTGCGATCGGCACCAACGCCTCAAGCACATCGGACGCGTTACGCACCAATGTCGCCCCATCACGGATCAGCATATTGCACCCTGATGCGCGCGCATCCATGGGATGACCCGGCACCGCGAGAACGTCACGGCCCAGATCAAGCGCATCCCGCGCTGTAATCAGGCTGCCGGACTTGGCCGCTGCTTCAACGACAATAGTGGCTTGGGCCAGGCCCGAGATGATGCGGTTTCTGGCGGGAAAATGCCGCGCCATCGGCTGAAGGCCAATGGGCTGCTCGCTGATGCGTGCGCCCTTGGCGGCAATATCTTCTGCCAGAGTAGTGTTTTCGGCTGGGTAGATCGTATCAACGCCACCTGCCTGCACGGCAATAGTGCCAGTTGTCAGTGCGGCGAGATGCGCAGAGGCGTCGATACCGCGCGCAAGCCCAGAAACCACGACATACCCCTCGGCGCCCAAATCACGAGCCAATGATCGTGCCATGCGGGTGCCGAGCGAGGACGCGTTCCGTGCGCCCACAAGCGCAATCATCGGCTTTTTCAGCAGCGATGTTTCGCCCAGCACCCAGAGGAATGGCGGCGCATCGCTCAGCTCCTTCAAGGGAGCAGGATAGTCAGAGCTGCCGAACGCTACGAGCCGTGCGCCGATGGCGCGAGCGGCCTTCAGTTCGCCGTGCACGACACCTTCGGGACAAACTTGGTAATTCTCAACGCCGGCGGCGCGCGCTACCTGGGGCAGCGCGGCCAGCGCGTTTTGCGCGGTGCCGTGTTCAATCAGCAGGCGTTTATACGTTGAAATGCCGACCCGGCGTGAGCGCAACAGACGGAGACGGGCAAACTGGTCATCTTCCGAGGTGGGTGGGAGTGGGGGGTGAGTGGAAGAAGGATGGGTATCCTTTTCAGTCATCCGAGGCTCCGTCCGTTGCTGAGAACGTTGTAGAATCGGCAAGGTTAACAACGCATGAAGACTGGTCGCTTCATATCAATACGCGCGCTTATGCTTTGAATTCGTTGTGAAATTTATATCCCAAAACGGTTTCTCTTCTGATGCCCCAAGTACATGGTGCTTCCCTTCCCGCATCCGAAGCCGCGGGAAGGCGCAAAATCTTCATGCATTTTAAACAATTGGAATCAGTGCCCGCTCAGGCCGCAGATCCCCCAACGGTCAGTCCTCCAATCATCAGAGTCGGTTGCCCAACGCCAACCGGCACCCACTGACCCGCCTTGCCGCAATTGCCCATACCAGGATCGAGCGCCATGTCATTTCCGATTCCGCGGATCTGTTTCAGCGCCGTGGCCCCGTCGCCAATCAGGGTTGCCCCTTTGACAGGAGCGCCGACCTTGCCGTTTTCGACGCGATAGGCTTCGGTGCAGGAGAACACGAACTTGCCATTGGTGATGTCGACCTGTCCGCCCCCAAAGCCCACGGCATAGATCCCGTCCTTGAGATCAGCCACGATATCTTCTGGCGTGCTGTCGCCGGCCAACATGTACGTATTGGTCATACGCGGCATCGGTGCGTGTGCGTAACTTTGCCGCCGCCCGTTGCCCGTTGCCTTAACGCCCATCAGCCGGGCGTTTTGGCGATCCTGCATATAGCCAACTAGGATGCCATCCTCGATCAGGGTATTTTTGCCTGAAGGCGTGCCTTCATCATCCACGGTGATCGACCCGCGTCGGTCTGGAATGGTGCCATCGTCCAGCACCGTTACACCGGGCGCAGCAATCCGTTCGCCCATCAAGCCGGCAAAGGCCGAGCTGCCTTTGCGATTGAAGTCTCCTTCGAGCCCGTGGCCAATCGCTTCGTGCAGAAGAATGCCGGGCCAGCCGGGACCAAGGACGACGTCCATAACACCAGCAGGGGCGGGGACCGCATCCAGGTTCACCACTGCGACCCGAAGTGCCTCACGTGCCTTGGCTTGCCAATCATTCCGGTCGATCAGGCCATCCAGGCCCACACGCCCACCGCCACCAGCGCTGCCGCTTTCGCGGCGCCCGTTCTGTTCGACGATGACGGAGATGTTCAGCCGGGTCATCGGGCGGATATCACGCACCGAATGACCCTCGGGACGCAAAATCTCGACCTCCTGAATCGATGCGGCGAGGGAGGCTGACACTTGAACGACGCGCGAATCAAGATCGCGGACATAGGCGTCGATTTCCTTCAGCGTCTCCAGCTTGACCGGAAAGCTGGCTCCGGCGATCGGATCGTCCGAAGTATAGAGTTGCGAGTTGGTTGATCGTGGCGCGTCTGCCAGCGTGCCGCCGCCGTCCCCAACAGCGAGGCGCGCAGTCTCTGACGCGCGGCGCAGCGCAGATTCGGAAATTTCGGTGGAGTGTGCGTAACCGGCCACTTCTCCTCTTACGGCGCGCAGTCCAAACCCCTGCGCTGCATCATAGCTGGCTGTCTTCAGGCGACCGTCATCGTACACCAGTGCCTCTGATCGGCGGCGTTCAAGGAACAATTCGCCGTCGTCCGCGCCAGCTGTGGCGTCGCGCAACACCTGCAAGGCCACCGTGCGGTCAATATCCCGATCCAGCGGTGCAAAAGGGGCGTCGGTCATTTGGTATACTCCGGTGTGCTGTGGGGCATTTCGCCACGGCAAGCGTCCGTTTGACGCGCCCCTTATGTCTTTATCTTGCAGCCAAGATATGATTGTAAGTCGCGACAATACAACGGGAGGCGAACGCAGTTAGTGCTGCGGCCTTTCTCCGAACCAAAATGTTGATCACTCAAGATCAGGACGACCAGATGAAAAAGCTTTTCTCGATTTCGGGTGTGCTGAGCGCCCTTGCCGCCGCCCCGGCCTGGGCCCAGGACGGCCTCGAGGTGATTGGCCGCCCCGTGGATGGTGCGATGGGCTTCCAGCCTGCAGCCACGGAAATCGCCCGCCGCTTGCAGTGGCTGGACGGTATGATCCTTGTCATCATCACCTTGATCACTCTGTTCGTGACCGGTCTGATGGCTTGGGTGATTGTGCGGTACAACCGCAAGCGCAACCCGGAGCCTGCCGGCTTCACCCACAACACCCCGGTCGAGATTGCTTGGACAGTCATCCCGATCGTTATCCTGGTGTTCATCGGTGCGTTTTCGCTGCCCACGCTGTTCCACCAGCAAGAGATCCCCGAAGCGGACGTGACCATCAAAGCGACCGGCTACCAGTGGTTCTGGGGGTACGAGTACGTAGACGAAGGGTTTGCGTTTGACAGCTACATGATCGGCGCACCCGCAACCGGTGGTGACAATTCCCTGACGCCCGAGACCGAGCAAGCACTTGTCGATGCTGGATACAGCCGCGAAGACTTCCTACTGGCGACCGACAACTCAGTCGTCGTGCCTGTTGGCAAGACCATCGTTGTGCAGGTGACCGGCGCTGACGTGATCCACGCTTGGACCATTCCCGCCTTTGGCGTGAAGCAGGACGCCGTGCCTGGCCGTTTGGCTGAACTGTGGTTCACCGCAGAGAAAGAAGGCATCTACTTCGGTCAGTGTTCTGAGCTGTGCGGTATTGCGCACGCTTACATGCCGATCACCGTCAAAGTGGTGAGCGAGGAAGCATACGCTGAGTGGCTGTCCGGTGCGAAGGCAGAATTCGCCGGCACACCGCAAGATTTCCAAGTCGCATCAAACTAATCGGGTAGGGCGGAGGACACCTCCGCCTTACGGTTTTTCAGGCAGAGACGCATATGACGGACGTCAGCTACCAGCATCAGACCCACGAGGCCGAAGCAAGCCTTGGTGACTATTTTGCGCTGCTCAAGCCGCGCGTTATGTCACTTGTGGTGTTTACCGCGCTCGTTGGATTGTTGGCAGCTCCGGTGTCCGTACATCCCGTCATCGCGTTTGCATCGATCCTGTTTGTTGCCATCGGGGCAGGGGCGTCGGGTGCGCTGAACATGTGGTGGGATGCGGATATCGACGCCGTGATGAAGCGGACCGTCAAGCGCCCCATTCCTGCAGGCAAAGTCACACCAAACGAGGCCAAGGTTCTGGGCGTGGCCCTGTCGGGCATGTCGGTCATGATGCTTGCGCTGAGCGCCAATCTGCTGGCCGCAGGTCTTCTGGCATTCACCATCTTCTTTTACGCCGTGATCTATTCGATGTGGTTGAAGCGGTCGACACCGCAGAACATCGTGATCGGCGGCGCTGCTGGTGCATTCCCTCCGGTCATCGGATGGGTCATTGCCACGGGCTCCCTGTCCGTTGAGGCGTGGCTGATGTTTGCCCTGATTTTCATGTGGACGCCGCCGCATTTCTGGGCGCTGGCGCTGTTTATGAAGTCTGACTACGATGACGCTGGCGTACCGATGCTGACCGTCACGCATGGGCGCAAGGCAACCCGTCTGCATATTTTTGTCTATACAGTACTGTTGGTCGCGCTTGCGGTTGGCACTGCATTTGCGGCCATTGGTGGTCCAGTCTATCTGACCGTGGCTGTGGTTCTGAATGCACTGTTCCTAAAGGGAGCATTCGACATCTGGCGCCGGAACGAGGCACAGGCCGAAGCCGATGGCTATGCTGTAGAAAAATCGTTCTTCAAACTGTCGCTGCTGTATCTGTTCCTGCACTTTGGCGCGATCTTGGTCGAAGCGATGCTGCCAACAGCCTGGGGAATCTGGGCATGAGCATCAAGGCGGAGCACGAGATCCACCAACGTCGCAAGGGACGTAATGTGGGTGTTGGTCTGATGCTGGCCGCATTTGTCGTTTTGGTACTGGCATTGACCTTTGTGAAAATCACTGGCGGCGCGTTCGAGCTGCCCCGGATCGAGGAGACACAGTAATGCGCCACCTCTCTGGGCCACAAAAGACGGTTTTTCAGACATTGGGTCTGGTCGTGTTCATGGGGGGCCTGGCCTGGGCTTCGGTCCCATTCTACGACTGGTTCTGCCGAGTGACAGGTTTTGGCGGCACGCCGGGCGTGTCCGAGGTTGCAAGCGAAGAGATTCTGGACCAGACCATCAAGGTGCGCTTCGACGCATCACTTGAACGCAACATGCCATGGCAATTCACTCCGGAAGTGCGTGAGATGGAGTTGCGCATCGGCGAGACGGGCCTTGCCTTCTACGAAGCCTACAACCCGACGGACAAACCCATCGCAGGCTCGGCCAGCTACAACGTGGCGCCATACGAAGCGGGTGGCTTTTTCTCCAAGATCGATTGCTTCTGCTTTGAAGAGCAGGTGCTGCAGCCGGGTGAACGTGTCATGATGCCGGTCACCTTTTATGTCGATCCGGAGATCGTAACTGATCGTGACGCAAAATACGTGCATACGATCACGCTGAGCTATACCTTTTACCAAATCGACCTGCCCGAAGGCTTTGCAGCACTCGAGCAAACGAACGATACAAACCTGAACTGAGGGACGGACAATGGCCCACGCAAAAAACCACGACTACCACATTCTTGCGCCATCGACCTGGCCCCTGCTGGGTGCCTTGGCCGGCTTCACCATGCTGTTTGGTGCTGTCGCCTGGATGTCCGGCGGCATGACCATCTTTTTCAAGTCGATCGAACTGAGCGGCCCCTGGCTGTTCCTGATCGGCTTCGTCGCGGTCCTCTACACTATGTTCGGCTGGTGGACTGATGTGGTTGCAGAAAGCAAGGTCGGGGATCACACGCCCGTGGTCCGCATCGGCCTGCGTTATGGCTTCATCCTGTTCATCATGTCGGAAGTGATGTTCTTTGCCGCGTGGTTCTGGTCTTTCTTCAAGCACGCCATGTACCCGATGAGCGAGTATGTCGGCACCGAGTACATCCAACCCGAGATTTACCACGTGGACGCGTTCCACCTGCCGCTGATTAACACCTTGATCTTGTTGCTATCCGGTTGCGCTGTGACATGGGCACACCACGCGCTGGTGCATGGTGGCGCGCGCAAGGACGTGATCAACGGTCTGGCCATCTCTGTTGTACTCGGTGTGGCGTTCACCGCGCTGCAGGCCTACGAATATTCCTACCTGCTGTACCAAGGCTGGGAGTTCGGCGGCGACAAGTTCTTCTCGAACTTCTTTATGGCGACCGGTTTCCACGGCGCGCACGTGATCATCGGGACGATCTTCCTGTTCGTGTGCCTGTTGCGCGCGATGAAGGGCCACTTCTCGGCCGAGAAACACATCGGGTTCGAGGCGGCAGCTTGGTACTGGCACTTCGTGGATGTTGTCTGGCTCTTCCTGTTCTTCGCCGTTTATATTTGGGGCGTTGGCACGATGCCGGGCCTCGACCACTAAACCGCGTCATACGCAACACTGTTCAAAGCGCGCGGTCTCCGCGCGCTTTTCACTTTAGGGCTGGGCACACGGACGCATGCGTCGCTTACTCTTTCTGATGACATTCGGGTTGATGGGGGCGGGTATCCTGATCAGCCTTGGGGTCTGGCAGGTGCAACGGCTTGCTTGGAAGCAGGATCTGCTTGCGCGTATTGAAGCACAGATCAACGCCGCGCCCGTGTCGCTGGCGGAAGCCACGACTCCCGAGTTTCGGCGCTACGCCCCTGTCAAAATCGTCGGGACTTTTGGTCTCGACCACGAGTATTTGAGTGCACTGGCGTCACGTAGAAACACAGGGGCTGTTTATCGGATTATTCGTCCGTTTGAAGTGGAAGGCTACGGCCGCATTTTGGTTGATACAGGTTGGGTTCGAGATGGCATTGATGTGCCAGGGGTGTCGCTAGAGCGACTTAGTCTTTTGGGGAATCTGGATGCCCCGAATGAGGTTGACGGGTTTACACCCGCACCTGAGATTGACACGAATATCTGGTTTGCCCGTGATGTGCTGGCGATGGCCGAGGTGCTGAATACACAGCCCATCATGTTAGTTCTGCGCGACGCGCCGGAAACAGACCTTGGCGTGACGCCTTGGCCTGTAGACACCGCTGGCATTCCGAACGATCACCTGCAATACGCAATCACCTGGTTTTCGCTTGCGGCGATCTGGGTGCTGATGACCGCCTACTTCGTGCTGCGCACCAATCGCAGCCCGCGCTGAGAAAGACGAACCCATGCGCTATATCTCGACCCGTGGACAAGCCCCGGTGCTGACCTTCGAAGACACGATGCTCACTGGCCTTGCCCGTGATGGTGGTCTGTACGTGCCCGAGGCGATTCCGACCTTCGATGCGGTAAAGATCGCCAAGATGGAGGGGCATCCTTACGAAGAGATCGCCTACACCGTCATGCGCCCGTTTGTGGGTGACACCTTCACCGATGACGAGTTCCGGTCCTGCATTGATCGCGCCTATGCCTGTTTTGACCATGCAGCGCGTGCGCCAATGGTGCAACTGGATCAGGGGCATTTCCTGCTTGAATTGTTCCACGGGCCCACGCTTGCCTTCAAGGATTTTGCCATGCAGCTGATTGGTCAGCTGTTTCAGACGGCGCTGAAACGGCGCGGGCAACGCGTGACGATCGTTGGGGCCACAAGCGGCGACACTGGATCGGCGGCAATCGAGGCGTTCCGCGGTCTCGACAACGTCGATGTGTTCATCCTGTACCCACACGGTCGTGTGTCAGAAGTGCAGCGTCGCCAGATGACGACGCCAACGGAAAGCAATGTGCATGCGTTGGCGCTGGACGGTGATTTTGACGACTGCCAGGCGCGGCTGAAAGACATGTTCAACGATTTCGAGTTCCGGGATGGTGTTGGCCTTGCGGGTGTGAACTCGATCAACTGGGCGCGCGTGTTGGCGCAGGTCGTATACTATTTCTCCTCCGCCCTGGCCCTTGGTGCACCGCATCGCAAAGTCAGCTTCACAGTTCCCACGGGCAACTTCGGCGACATCTTTGCGGGCTACATTGCCAAGCGTATGGGCCTACCCATCGACAAGCTGGTGGTGGCGACCAATCAGAACGACATCCTGCACCGGTGTCTGAGCGGGCAGGGCTATCACAAGGGCGAAACCATCCCGTCGATCAGCCCGTCCATGGACATTCAGGTCAGCTCGAATTTCGAACGCGCGCTCTTTGACGCTTATGACCGTGACGGTGCCGCTGTCGCGCAATTGATGGATGAGTTGAAGAGCGGCGGCTTCGACATTAGCCAAGGTGCAATGCAGGTGCTGCAGGAACACTACGCATCGGGGCGCGTGTCCGAAGATGAAACGAGCGCACAGATTGCCACGTCACTCAAGGCGAGCGGAGAGCTTTTGTGTCCGCACAGCGCAGTTGGCGTACATGTCGCGGACATCGAGCGGCAGGTGGGCACGCCCATGATCACGCTCGCCACCGCACACCCCGCTAAATTCCCCGTGGCGGTTGAGGCAGCGACAGGAATCATGCCCCCCCTTCCACCCAGGATGGCAGACCTGTATGAACGCGCGGAACGACTGACACGTGTGCCGAATGATCTTGAGGCGCTCAAGGCCCACATAATGACGCACCGCGCGCAGTAACAACATAGCAGCGAGACGAATTTGACCACCCAGACCCATCGCCTGAGCAACGGCTTTCGCATCGTCACTGAACATATGCCGGGGCTCGCTTCGGCCTCAATCGGTATCTGGGTGGGCGCAGGCGCCCGCCACGAAACACCCGAGCAGAATGGCATTGCCCATTTTCTGGAACACATGGCGTTCAAGGGCACCGAACGGCGCAGTGCGTTACAGATTGCCGAGGCCATCGAGGATGTAGGCGGTTACATCAATGCTTACACGAGCCGCGAAGTCACTGCATACTACGCCCGCGTTCTGGAAAACGATGTGCCACTGGCACTGGACGTTCTGGCAGATATCCTGCTGAATCCCGTTTTTGACCAAAGCGAAATCGAGGTCGAGCGCGGTGTGATACTGCAAGAGATCGGGCAGGCACTGGATACGCCCGACGACGTGATCTTTGACTGGCTGCAGGAACAGGCCTATCCCGAACAGCCGTTGGGCCGTACCATCCTTGGCCCGTCCGAACGGGTATCGTCCTTCGGGTGCGCTGATCTGTCTCGTTTCGTTGACGAGCATTATGGCCCGGAACAGATGATCTTGTCGGCGGCCGGTGCGGTGGATCACGACGCCATTGTGCGATTGGCCGAGGAGCTGTTCGGTCATCTCAGCCCACGGCCAAAGCGCGTTGCCGACTTTGCCACTTTTGCAGGCGGCGAAGAACGGCGCAGCAAGGCGTTGGAACAGGCGCATTTCGCCATGGCCTTTGAATCACCCGGCTACCGCGACGATGCGATCTACACGGCACAAATCTATGCCAGCGCATTGGGAGGTGGCATGTCCAGCCGCCTGTTCCAAGAAGTGCGCGAGAACCGAGGTCTTTGCTACACCATCTTCGCGCAAGCGGGGGCGTATGCAGACACCGGCATGACGACGGTGTACGCCGGTACGTCAGCAGAACAGGTTGCCGACCTGGCCACCATTACTGTGGACGAAATCAAGCGTGCGGCTGATGACATGACAGTCGCCGAAGTCGATCGGGCACGTGCCCAGATGAAGGCCGGGTTGCTGATGGGCCTCGAAAGCCCGTCGAACCGGGCAGAACGGCTGGCGCGACTGGTGCAGATCTGGGATCGGGTGCCTGCGTTAACCGAAACCGTTGCGTTAATCGACAGCGTTACGGTGGAGGATGTCCGCGCATTCGCGGAGCATATGGCAACACAAGCCCCAATGGCGCTTGCGCTTTATGGTCCGATTGACGCCGCACCGACACGCTTTGCCCTGCAGGAGCAGCGCGCCGCCTGATGATCCTGAACAAGCGGAAACTGCGGATTGAGACGGAGCGGATGACGCTGCGTCCGCCGACGCATTCCGATTTTCGGGACTGGGCCACGCTGCGGGCCGTCAGCGCTGAACACCTCACCCCGTGGGAGCCAAGCTGGGCAAATGATCATCTGACGCGCAAGGCGTTTACCAATCGTGTCTATTGGGCGCAGCGGTCGGTGACCAGTGGCACCGCGATGCCTTTATTCCTGTTCCGGCGTGGCGATGACGCCCTTCTGGGCGCGATCACGCTGGACAACATCCGGCGGGGCCCTGCCCAAGCCGGAACCCTTGGCTACTGGACAGGTGCGGCCCATGCGCGCCAAGGTTACATGCGCGAGGCGATCCTTGCGGTTGTGCATCACGCGTTCACACGGCTTGACCTCAGCCGGATCGAAGCGGCCTGCCTACCCGAAAATGTGGCCTCGCGCGGATTGCTAGAGACATGCGGGTTCAAATACGAAGGTGTCGCGCAAAGCTATCTTCAGATCGATGGGCGCTGGCGAACGCATGTTCTTTACGCAGCTTTGCGCATGGACAGGCGCGGACGCACTGACGCAGGCTAAAAACGGGCCCAGACCTATCTCAAGGTTTTGCAAAAATCGCATTGCGCACTAACCTGATGTGCATGCGCTTTGTATTCCTTGCTTTCGCTTTCCTGCTCGCGCCGATGGCAGCCGCAGCACAAGAGGTTCGAACGCCGAGCCATTGTATCGCCTTGGCCGATCAGATTGACGGCGCACGTTACATTCAGCGGGCCAGCCACAATGTGGAGGTCGCCCCCGAAACAGTGCGCATCCATTATATCGCCCATGCGTCTTTCCTAATCCGCACTGCGGGTGGGTTGAACATGGTCACCGATTTTACTGGCTTTGTCGGCAACGTGCCGATGATCCCGGATGTCGTCACCATGAACCATGCACATGAAACGCATTGGACCGCATTTCCGGACCCGGCCATTCCCCACGTTCTGCCGGGCTGGGGAGAAGAATTCGGCAAAGGCATCGACCATCGTGTCGATCTTGGAGAAGTGCTTGTGCGCAATGTCTCGACCGACATCCGGTCGCAATGGTCCGGTGTCGAAGAGAATGGAAACTCAATTTTCATTTTTGAGGTGGCCGGTCTTTGCATCGGGCATCTCGGCCACTTGCATCACGAACCCAGTGCGGAGCAATACGCGGCCATCGGGCGGCTGGATGTTGTCATGGCTGCAGTTGATGGAGGCATGACCGTGGATTTGCCAACTATGATGCGCATCGTTTCGCGGCTCAAATCCTCGATCGTGATTCCGATGCACTGGTTTGGAGAGTTCACATTGGATGCCTTTTTGACCGGTATGCGCGATGAATTCCAGGTGGTTGAAGTGGGCGGTCCGTCTCTGGACGTGTCATTGGATCGCTTGCCTGCGCGTCCCACGATCACGGTCCTGCGTCCGGAATGGCTGCGCGACGACGGCGAATAGGCGTGCCTTTCGCGTTGTGGGGGCTGAAGGTTTCTGGCACCAAACGCAGGTAGGGGCAGGGGGCATTCATGCTGAATTCACTGACAGCTGACATAGCGGAAAACATCCGCAATAGCTTGCCCGCAGATCGCTTTGCGGCCGCTGATGCCTCGCATCTGCAAGAGCCGCGGGGTCGCTATACCGGTCAGGCTGGATTGCTTGCCTTGCCCCGAACCACAGATGAAGTGGCCAAGCTTGTATCAATAGCCTCGGACATGCGTGTGCCGGTTGTGCCTTATGGAGGAGGCACGGGGCTTGTTGGTGGCCAGGTGGTTGAAGAAGGTCCTGTTCCTCTAATCTTGTCGCTTGAGAAAATGACGGCCATCCGTGCCACATACCCCGAGGAAAACGTGCTGATTGCCGAGGCGGGTGTCATTCTGGCTGATGTGCAGGCAGCAGCGGAGCAGGTGGACCGCTTGTTTCCGTTGTCGCTCGCGGCCGAAGGATCGGCGCGGATTGGTGGGAATCTCAGCACCAACGCGGGGGGCACCGGCGTGCTGCGCTATGGCAATGCGCGGGACCTCTGTTTGGGTGTCGAGGCGGTATTGCCCTGCGGCGAAATTTATCATGGTCTGAGCCGCCTGCGCAAAGACAACACCGGCTATGATCTGCGGCACCTGCTGATCGGGGCCGAGGGCACATTGGGCGTTATCACTGCTGCGGCTCTCAAATTGTCGCCACGACCTGCTGCGGCGGGTACGGCCTTGCTACAAATCGCTTCTCCAGCGGCAGCGCTGTCTTTGCTGTCCCTCGTGCGGGATCATGTCGGCGAAGGCGTATCCGCATTTGAGTTGATCCATGCACAGGGTTTTGCCTTTCTGAACGAGACCCTGCCCCAAATCCGCAACCCGTGGGCGGCGACACCAGAATGGTCCGTTTTGATCGAGTTGGGCCTGTCGCGCGGCCAAAATCCGATGGCTGCGCTGGAAGAGATTTTCGTCGCGGCGTCAGAGGCGGGATTTGTGCAAGACGGCATGATTGCGCAAAGCGCGCAGCAAGCAAGTGACTTCTGGACGATCCGGGAAAGTATCCCGGAGGCCAATCGTCGTATTGGCTCCATCAGTTCGCACGACATTTCAGTGCCGCTTGGGGCGCTCGCGGAGTTCATCGCCGAAGGTGGGCGACGCATTGCCCGGCTTGGCAACTTCCGCATCAACTGCTTTGGGCACGTTGGCGACGGCAACCTACACTACAATGTCTTTCCGGTTCCGGGCAAAAGCCGTTCGAACCATGAGGCAGAACGCCCTGAAATCAAACGGGTTGTCCATGCGCTGGTACATGAAATGGGCGGCTCGGTCAGCGCCGAACACGGCGTTGGGCGTTTGAAAGTCGAAGACTTGGAACGGTACAGTGATCCAGCAAAACTGACAGCCATGCGCGCCATTAAGGACGCCCTTGACCCCCTTGGGATTATGAACCCCGGCGCGGTGTTGCGGGTGCGGCAGGCATGATGTCGGTGGGTGGCTCTGTTTCGCAGGCTGTGCCCGCGAAAGGCGCCCACCCACCGACCCGAGGGGGTGTCTGATGGCGGGGTTGCCCACATTTGTCCTTACGCCGATCCTGTTGGTGCAGGCCATCTGGGTGGCGGCGCGTGCCACGCGCTTGCCAGAAGCCGACGGGCCGCGAAACGGTCGGTCGGGGGGAGGGCCTCCGTTGAGGGTACTCATTCTGGGTGACAGTTCAGCGGCTGGTGTCGGGGCGGCTCATCAGGATGCTGCACTGGCGGGTCGCCTGGTCGCACATCTGCACTCGGACTACGACGTGCAATGGGCATTGTGGGCCCAATCGGGACTGACGACATCCGGCATGTTGCGAATGCTGAACACACAGCCTGCGCATGACTTTGACGTGGCGGTCATTGCTCTCGGGGTGAATGACACAAAAAACGGGATGCATCCAACCCGCTGGAACGCCAACTACGTGAAGCTGCTTCAGCAATTGCGCAGACGGCACGGCGTGCGGCGTATCTATGCATCGGGCGTGCCGCCGCTTGGGGCTTTCCCGCTTTTGCCACGCCCTTTGCGCGATGTGTTGGGGGCACGTGCAGCGCGGTTCGATACGATCCTTGCTGACCTGTGTGCCGATCAGGATGGGGTGGAACATCTGCCCTTTGATCTGCCGCTGGAACCCGGTCTCATGGCCGCTGATGGGTTTCACCCCGGGGCACAGGTTTATGATATCTGGGCAATGCGGATCGCGGATGCTCTGCGGGCTACTCCCCCCGTTGCTCTGGGTTCGGCCGCAGCGGTCAAGACGCCATGAAGCCACCATCGATGCAAAGCACGTGTCCGACAACATAAGCCGCCGCGTCAGAGCTGAGCCAGAGCACTGCTTCAGCCACTTCCTCGGGGGTGCCTGTCCGGCGTAGGGGAAGCGTCGCGGCGACCGCATCAAGGTCAAGCCCCGGCTCCATGATCATGTCGGTGACCACGCGCCCCGGTGCGACCATGTTGATGCGCACGCCATGCTGGGCCTCTTCAATTGCCGCACTGCGGGTCATCGAGATCACGGCTGCCTTGGACGCGGAGTAAAGCCCGAAACCAGGGTTGGGATTGCGCAGACCGCTGATGGACGCATTGACCACGATAGCGCCTGTGCCCTGTGCTCGCATCGCCGCGATCTGGTTGTGTAGGCAGGCCAGTACCCCGCGGACATTGGTATCGAAAACGCGCGTGTAGGTATCGAGGGATTGATCGCTCAGATGCGCGCGCTCTTCACGGCAACCTGCATTGTTGAAGGCGATGTCGAGCCGACCATGTTCGGCCAGGATCTGGCTGTGCAGGGCTGACACTGCGTCGCTGTCGGTGACATCGTTCACGATGGCCTGCGCACTTTGACCTTGTGCGGTGATGTCTGCCACTGCACTGTCGAGAGTGGATGCGCGGCGCCCAGCCAGCACCACATGTGCCCCCGATGCAGCGAGGCGCTGCGCAGTGGCCCGGCCTATGCCGCTGCCGCCCCCGGTGACGAGTGCAATTTTGCGACGCGTATTGTGTTTGGGCATGGTGTCCGGTCCGGCGTCTGTGATCCGGTCAGCCTAGCCGATCTCGCATGTATCGGCACACGGAGCGGGGACGTTTTCCGACGGGCTCCGCCCTTAGTGCCCGTTTTCGCGGCGTTATTCCCCGTCGAATGCGCACAGGGCGTGCACGTCCATGCCCATAGCCTCAAGCCGTGCGCGTCCGCCCAGATCGGGCAGATCTATGACAAAGGCGCAGGACACGATCTCGCCCCCAAGCCGTTCTACCAGCTTGATCCCGGCTTCTGCCGTGCCTCCGGTGGCCAGAAGGTCATCAACAAGTAGTATTTTCTCACCCGCCTTGATTGCGTCGTCATGCACTTCGACAATCGCCTCACCGTATTCCAGGGTGTAAGCCTCGGAAATCGTTGCACCGGGCAGCTTCCCTTTTTTGCGGATCGGGACAAAGCCAATCGACAATTGGTGCGCAATAGCCCCGCCAAGGATGAAGCCACGTGCTTCAAGTCCCACAACCTTGTCGATCTCAAGCCCGGCATAGGGATGCAGCATCTGGTCCACTGCGATGCGAAACCCGCGCGGGTCGGCAAACAGGGTGGTCACATCGCGGAACATGATCCCTTCGTGGGGGAAGTCGACGATGGTGCGAATGTAATCCTGAACGGTCTTCATGTGGCTCTCCGAAGGGTGGCGGTCAGCAGGCCCATGCCCACAAGTGTGGCACCGCCTGTGCGGGTCAACCACATTTGGACAGTGGGGCGCGTGATGCGGCTGCGCATTGCATTGGCGGCCAGTGCAAAGATCAACGCGTTGATCCCGGCAATGATGACAAAGGTTGCAATCAGGGTCGCGGCTTGCGGGGCAAAACTGGCGCTGGGATCAATGAATTGCGGCACGAAGGCCACGAAGAACGTATTGGATTTCGGGTTCAGCGCCGTAACCGTTGTGAGATCGCGAAACACGCGCTTGGCGCTCTGGCCATCGGGTTTGTTCATCAGCGTTGTCGCGGTGGGTGTCCGAGCACTTAGCAACATACGAATGCCCAGATAAACAAGGTAAACAGCGCCCACCCATTTCAAAACGGTGAATGCCAGCGCTGACGTCAGGAACAGAGCGCCAAGACCGATCACGGACAGGGTCATGGCAATCAAGTCGCCGGTGGCGACGCCAAGCGCGGATGCGATGGCAACCCTACGCCCTTGGGTCATTGCATAGCTCAGCACCATCATGAGCGTTGGACCAGGGATGACCAGTAGCGCGGTGGAGGCGACAACGAATGTCAGCCAAAGATCAAAAGGCATCATGAATTCCTTTGCGTCAAAGCACCCGGCCCGCAATGGCATCAAGCTTGGCCACCACGGCGGGATCGCGGGCATCGGGTGATGTAAGGATTGCAAATTCGAGTGCGCGATCGCAGCCGTGTGGGCAGGGGGCACGGTCCGCACCAAGCAGGGCGGGGAGGCGTTTGACTAACGCGCGACCCTTATCTGCATTTCCCATAAGCGTTTGAATAATTTGGGTAACGTCGACCTCACCATGATCGGGATGCCAGCTGTCGTAATCTGTGATCATGGCGACTGAGGCGTAGCACAGCTCGGCTTCCCGGGCGAGTTTGGCCTCGGGCATGTTGGTCATGCCGATCACATCCGCGCCCCAGCTTTCCCGGTACATTTTCGACTCGGCCAAGGTTGAGAATTGCGGCCCCTCCATCGCCAGATAGGTGCCGCCCCGGTGTACGTTGATCTCCGCATCGCGCGCCGCTGTTTCGCAGGCGTCTGACAGGCGCGGGCAGGTGGGATGCGCGACCGAAACATGGGCGACACAGCCGGTGCCAAAGAACGACTTTTCGCGTGCAAAGGTCCGGTCAATGAATTGATCCACAATGACAAAATCGCCCGGTGCCATTTCTTCACGGAACGACCCGCAGGCCGAGACCGAGATCACATCCGTCATGCCCAACCGCTTCAGTGCATCAATGTTTGCGCGGTAGGGGACCGTCGTCGGAGAATGTACGTGACCGCGCCCATGTCGTGGCAGAAAGGCCATGCCGACCCCGTCCAGTGTGCCGGTCAGGATCTGGTCCGACGGTGCCCCCCAGGGTGTGTCGACTTGCACCCATTCGGCCCCCTCCAGCCCGTCGATGTCGTAGATACCAGAGCCGCCAATCACGGCGATTTTCGTTTGGGTCATTAGGGTCTCTCGTGCCGGGACAGAAGAAAATTTATGCGCCAAAACAGGCCAGCACCACCCGTACACCAGCCGTGCACTCTGCGTACACCCCCCATGCACCCCCAACGCGCGGTGAGGTGAGGTTGGGCGCAACGGAATAAACTGGTCACCCGCGCTTTTCGTTGGCCGATCATGCGAGTGAGATGTGAAGATCGGGCGGTGCCGAAGAGTGCGATTTACGGATGCAGCATCATTGGACCAACCACTATGCGGTTAGGTTCCACTTCGCCGAAGGGGAACTCAGCGCGGAGAACCGCGCTGAGCGTTTGCCATTCTAGGCGTGAATTTCAGCTGGGATCAGCCGAAGGACTTCCGAATTGCAGCTTTCACCGAGTTTGCGTTTTGTTTCTTCTTGCTCGAGTTCGCAATCAGAGTGATCGGTTTCAGAGCCGATTTGGGTTCATATTCCAGAGCAGCCGCGGCCTCTGCGATGATCTCGTAATTGTCATCGGTCAATTCCATATCAAGAATCTTCGCGACCTTTTTGGTTTCCTTCCTCAGCTTGTATTTGTTGATCAGGTTGGCCTTGTTCTTCCACTTCCGAGAATTGTGGTAGGCTCTGAACGCCTTGTTCTTCACGAGAGTACTTGGGTAGATGTTCGTGGCTATCAATTTGTTCACCTCGCCGTACACGGCCTTGAGGCTTTTGACCCAGATCGGGGACGAAAAGTCGCCAATTTCTGCGGCACGGGTCATCGGCTCGCGCATGCTGTGCGAAATATTGACCGCCTCCCTCGAGTTGTCGTCGATGAATCTTTCATAGAGTGTCTTAGTCTTCATCTTGGCGACCATCGCGTCGATGAACATATAATTCTCGGCCATCATGCTCGCTTTCATGTGCGCACGCAGGATCGGCCCCAGCTTTTTGTGCTTCAGCATATCCGCCCCGACATCAGGATATGTCAGCCCATCATATTTCCACATTTCTAAGTCCTTTCACTGTTCGAGTTGAGCAAACGCAATCGCGTTGTTCCGATGACTGCATCTGTCGGGAAGTAAGTGCCCTACACGCGGGAGTTGGTTCACGCCGTCCGCGGGTTTTGTTAGGGCTGCACCATGGTGTGACCGAGAGGGTCGGATCGGGTGGGGGTTCTGTTCGAGCGCCGGTTTTCCACTTGGCGGATGGAGTATGCGAGAGGTGATTTGGCCAAAGGGTAGATGGGCGCAGTTTGCATTGCGCGGTCCTGAGTGTTGATTAAGCACCGATCAGGACAGCGTTTTCTGCATACCCAGAAATACCGTGTCATTCCTGTGTAACCTGCTATGTGCAGCGCACATAACAGACCCGCCTTTGGTGCAATGGTTATTAACCCTCTGATGGTTTAGACGCCACCGATCGCGCCCCCACGAGCAGACGGATTCCGAATGGCCTTTCTTGATAATCTCAACACCAAGACCCGCTTCGGCGATTTCTCAATCGCGCCGGGTGACACCAAGCTGACACCGGGTCAGATCAAGACGGATTTGCTGTCGGGGCTGACCGTGGCGCTGGCGCTGGTGCCCGAGGCGGTGGCCTTTGCCTTTGTCGCAGGCGTGCACCCGCTTGTCGGTCTCTATGCGGCGTTCATGGTTGGTTTGATCACCGCGATCTTTGGCGGGCGTCCCGGCATGATTTCCGGTGCGACGGGCGCTTTGGCCGTCGTCATGGTCGCGCTGGTGGCGCAGCATGGGGTTGAATACCTGTTTGCCACGGTCGTCCTGATGGGGCTTTTGCAGATTTTTGCGGGCGTGATGCAGTGGGGCAAGTTCATCCGCCTTGTTCCGCACCCGGTGATGCTGGGGTTCGTGAACGGGCTCGCCATTGTGATTTTCCTGGCACAGCTGACGCAATTCAAAGTGCCGGGCAGTGCCGAGGCATCCGGGCATGGTATGGCAGGTGGCGATTGGCTGTCGGGCATGCCGCTTTTCTTGATGCTGGGGCTGGTTGCGTTGACGATGGCAATCATCTGGCTGGCGCCGCGCGTGACACGCGCCATTCCGGCACCGCTGGCGGGTATCGGGATTGTTGCCGCCATCGTGATTGCCTTTGGTTTGGATGTGCCGCGTGTCGGTGACCTTGCTTCGATCCAGGGTGGGTTGCCTCCATTCCACATTCCGATGGTGCCGCTGACATGGGAAACGCTTGAGATCATCCTGCCTTATGCGGTCATCCTGGCTGCCATTGGTCTGATCGAAAGCCTTCTGACCCTGAACCTTGTGGGCGATCTGACCGGGCAGCGCGGCGGGGCGAGCCAGGAGTGCATTGCCCAGGGCGTCGCCAATACCGCAACCGGCTTCTTCGGTGGCATGGGCGGATGCGCGATGATCGGTCAATCCATGATCAATGTGAAATCGGGTGGGCGCACACGCATTGCCGGTGTTGCCGCAGCGCTGTTCCTGCTGGCCTTTATCCTTGTCGGCTCATCGATCATCGAACTGATCCCGCTGGCCGCTCTGGTCGGTGTGATGTTCATGGTGGTAATCGGGACATTTGCGTGGAACAGCCTCAAGATCCTGCGCAAGGTGCCGCTGACCGATGCCTTTGTCATTGTTCTGGTGACTGTCGTGACGGTTATGGAAGACCTTGCCGTCGCTGTTGTCGTTGGTGTGATCGTGTCAGCATTGGCTTACGCCTGGAACAACGCCCGCCGCATTCACGCCAAGACCTATACCACCCCCGAGGGCGCGCGCGTCTACCAGGTGCAAGGGCCGCTGTTCTTTGGCTCGGCGACTGGCTTCATCGAGATGTTCAAGGTCGAGTCTGACCCGCGCGAGGTCATCATCGATTTTGCCGATAGCCGTGTCGTGGATCAGTCCGCCCTTCAAGCGATCGAAGCCGTGGCCGGTAAGTATCAAGAGGCTGGGAAGCGCGTTCAGCTGCGTCACCTGACGCATGATTGTCACAAGCTGCTGACCAAGGCGGGTCACCTGATTGTCGACAGTGATGATGACCCTGATTACGAGATCGCGACGGATTACGGCGTACGCACTGGTATTTTGGGCGGACACTGACGTCTGTTGGCTTTTTGGATCGGGCCGGTGTCATCCGGCCCGTGCCACTCTTGTTTGGAAATGCTGCGGCTTTCCCTAGTTGGTGATCACGCCAACACCGGCGCCGACAACGGCCCCTTCGACGCAGCGTCCATCTGTTAACACTTCGCCTGCTGCACAGCCGATAGCGCCGCCAACGACCGCGCGTTCAAGCGTGCTGTCGCCGCAGGCTGCAACCGTCGTCATGGCTGCCATGGCAGCGAGGGCAAAAAATTTACGCATGGGCTGAACTCCTGAGCCTATTTAATATTGCGCTACGCTAGCACGCGGCTTTCTGAGGCTCGAAACGATAACGCCCTATGCGTGGAATTGCGCGCCAAATCGCCGATCGGCGCCGCATTGTCATAGGGCTTTTGCGGCCTAAACTCATCGTTGATTGCTGGCCTGACCACTTTCTTAATACGTGTATGCTCTGCAAACTGCCAATCGCAGTTGGACCCATGGACAACTCAGGCTAGAGAATGATCAGAAGTGAAATGACTGGGGGCACGGAATATGGCGGGTGAAAGTGGGGGCGGGCATGCATCGCCGTCTTGGTTTGTTGCGCCGGGGGAAGGGGATTCCCTGGCATGGATTTCACTGATCTTCATTGCGCTGGCCCTCTACGCGCTCGTATCTTTGTATGCCGCTTTCGACCGCTGGGCTGAACATCAGTCCAAGGGTACGCCGCTGGCCAAAACGATACCGACCATGCTGACCATTGCGCTGCTCTACGAGATTTTTCCCTTGGGGCATTTCAATATCCTGTTGCCGCTCAGCGCAATCCTGATTGCACTGATGGCGGACTGGTCGCGGTTCAACCTTCGTCGCGACGAAATACCATTTACAGAATACCCCGATGCCGCGACGCAAACAGGGACCGACCAGGTGGAGCCGCGGAATGTTTGAACTGCTCCTGACTTCGTTCCCGGTCGTTATCCGGTATTTCCAACTCAAGCGCCGAGGCGAGGCATTGACGGTCTGGAACATGCGCACGGCGGTGTTCCTGTGGGCGATCATGGCCTTTACGCTCTTTCTGGTGATCTTCTATTTCCACCCAAAATCCTATTCCGGCCTGCTGCCGTTCCGCACTGTGTCCGTTGTGGCTCAAACCAGCGGCCCGGTTACTGAACTGCCCACTGTGAACGGACAACGCGTGTCGAAGGGTGACCTTCTGTTTCGGATTGAAAACAGTGCCCAGGCAGCGGCCGTCAAACAGGCAGAGGCCGAATTTGACCGCCTCGCAGCCGCTGAGGTCAAGGCGCAGGACACACTGCTTGTGGCGCAGGCCAGCGTGATCGAAGCAACCGCATCGCTGGAAAAGCTGCGGGTCGATCTGGAAAACGCGGAGACACTGTTGGCCCGCAATGTGGGGACGCAGGATACGGTGCGCGAACTGGAATCCGCCGTGGCTGTCGCCGAGGCGGAAAAGGGCGCGGCTGAGGCGCAAGCCGATCTGGCCCAATCCGACATCACGCAGGCAATCCCGGCCGAGCGCCGCGCTGCCGAGGCGGCCCTGGAGCGCGCCCAGGTGGCGCTGGCGCAGACAGAGGTGCGCGCCTTTTCTGATGGTGTCGTCACCCAGCTTGCCATGAGCGTGGGCAGCCCGGCGTCCCAACTGATCCTGAGCCCGGCGATGGTTATCATCCCTGACCGACCCAAAGGCGTCCCCCTTCGTATCACTGCAGGTTTTTCACAGGTCGCCCGCGCCACGTTGTACGAGGGGATGCCCGCTGAGATCGCCTGCGACAGCAATATCGGCCTGTCGTTCCGCAATGCGGTTCTGCCTGCGCGCGTGGCGTCCATCCAACCTGCCATCGCGGCAGGGCAGGTGGTGCCCGGTGGTCGGCTGCTTGAGCCGGAAAACGGGCTGCAACGCGGATCGATGCTGGTCTACTTTGAGCTTGAGCACCCCGAGCATGAGGCGATCATGGTCGATGGGGCAGGGTGCATCGTCCAGACCTATACCAGCAATCTCAGCGGCGTGACCGGACACATCATTGCGGCCACAGGTGTGGTCAAGGCGGTGGGGCTGCGCCTTAAGGTCTGGGGCGCGTTGATATCCGGCGTAGGGCTGGCAGGTGGCGGAGCACATTAAAGAGCTTCGCTGACCTGCTTGATCAGCAGGTCGTCAATGCTTCGACGTCACAGGCCTGCAGTGCGGGCACTGCTTCCGCGACGCGGTCTGCGGGCCAATCCCACCAGCGGAGCTGGTTGAGCGTTGCGATATCAGCGTCGGAAAAGCGCATCTTGACCACCTGTGCCGGATTGCCGGCAACAATGGCGTAGTCCGGAATGCTGCCCCGTACCACTGCCCCGGCCCCGACGATCACACCGTTGCCGATCCGCGCACCGGGGCACACGATTGCGCCGTATCCCAGCCAGACGTCGTTTCCGATCACCGTGTCGCGGGTGTCTGGTTGAAAACCCGCCATTTGCGTTTGGTCGAAGATGGGAAAGGGAAAGGTGGTCAGTCCATCCATGGCGTGGTTGGCGCCGGATGTGATGAACCGCACCCCGTGTGCGATCTGGCAAAACCGGCCGATCCGCAGCTTTTCGGGTCCGTATCCGAACATGTAGGGGGCCAGATGCGCCGCCCAATCCGCTACCGGGGCAAAGTTTGAGGCGTAGGTGTAGTCACCGATCTCCCACCCAGGGTGATCGACGACCCTGTTCAGAAAGACGGTCCCTTGGTGATCCGACCCGTCGGGCAGGGTGATGGGATAGGCGCGTCTGGCGTCTGGAAAGGTCATTCGCCGGGTCGTTTCAGGCTGAATTTCTCGCGTACAACCGAATAGTCGCGGTATCCCAGCCGCGTGAGCGGATTGTATTGCAGCACGTCAAAGATGCCGTCGACGATGCAGTCGTCCCGCAGGTGCACGCCCACAACTTCGCCGAACACGACATAGTTGGCTTCCCCCTCGATTTTGGTGATTTGAGTCATGCGGCATTCCAGTGAGGCCGGGGATGCGGCGACACGTGCACAGTTGATCTCGGAACAGTCCGCCTTGTCGATTTGGGCAAGCGCAAACTCATCCGTGTCCGCTGACCATTCGCCCGATGTCTGGTTCATTGTGTCCTTCATCGCATACTCCACCACGTTCACGCAGAACACGCCTGTATCTCGGATGTTGGCCACGCTGTCCTTTGTCCCGTCGCGGTCGGGCTTGGTGCTGGTTGATGCGAACATGACCTGCGGTGGGACATAGGCCACGCCGTTGAAGAAAGAATAGGGGGCAAGGTTGTCGGATCCATCGCTGCCCCGGGTCGAAATCCAGCCGATGGGGCGGGGCGTTACGATGGCGTTGAACGGGTTGTGGGGCAGGCCGTGGCCATCGGCGGGGCGGTAAAACATGCGGGCTCCGTTTCGTGCGTTTGCGCAAGGGTTACCTGCATGCTAGGGCGGGTTCCAGCCCATAAGACCCCGGACCAAACGCACCGCCCATGTATCATCTGAGCACAGAGACGCCCGACGATCGGTGGGAGGTCGAGGCCCTGTATGACCTGTGCTTTGCACCGGGGCGCGAGGCGTTGTCATCTTACCGTTTGCGCGATGACGTTCCCCCGGTTGCGGGATTGAGCCATGTGGCGCGGGATATCGACGGCATCCTTGCGGGTGCGATCCGGTATTGGCCCGTGCAGATCGCGGCTCAGACAGCGCTTTTGCTGGGGCCGGTGGCTGTCCACCCCACACGGCAAGGAGAGGGGCTTGGGGGCGAATTAATCGAAACCTCGCTTGGGCAGGCGGTGCAGTCCGGGTGGGACCGGGTAATGCTGGTGGGCGATGCCCCATATTACGGCCGTTTCGGATTCCAGAAGCTGCCCGGGGTCATCATGCCGCCGCCGACCAACCCTGAACGTGTATTGGGCCGTGACCTGACGGCCGGTGCGTGGACTGGTTTGCGCGGCGACGTCATGCGTTTCGGTTGATAACGCGCCCGTGCCTTCCCATGTTGAAGGGATGAACGAAATTATCCTTGTTCCCAAACCCTTGGACACAGATGCAGAACTGGATCGACTGGCCCGCCGTTACAAGGCTGCGGGAGGTCTTGGCATTCAGGTCCTCAACACTCTTGGTACGCGGGCCGACGGACTGCTGGGTCGATTACCCGGCCCCGTACGCGATCAATTGGATGGGGCGACCCGCGCCGCGCTGGTGCAGGCGCTGGGCGCGGCCAGCAAGTCGCGCGGCGTGGTGCCGGATCAGGCTGAATGGCTAAACGCGACCGTCAGTGCCGCCATGGGTGCGGCAGGTGGCTTCGGTGGTCTGCCCACTGCATTGGCTGAGCTGCCCGTGACCACAACGCTGCTGTTGCGCGTGATCGAAGGTGTGGCCGTGGAACACGGATTCGATCCCACCATGGACTCCGTCCGATTTGACTGCGTGCAGGTCTTTGCCGCTGCTGGGCCGCTTGAGCATGATGACGGCGCTGACATTGCGTTTCTGTCCGCCCGTATGGCGCTGAGCGGCGCTGCCATGCAGGCGTTGGTCGCACGCGTTGCCCCAAGGCTTGCCGTGGTGATGGGGCAAAAGCTGGCGGCACAGACCGTGCCCGTTCTGGGCGCCGTGGCCGGGGCCGCGACGAATTATGCCTACACCAGCTACTACACCGACATGGCGCATGTGCATTTCGGACTACGGCGTCTCGCGGTCGAGGCAGATCAGCCGCACGAGGTCATGGTCGAGCGGCTCCGGAGCGAGGTTCTGGCGCTCAAGTAGCGCCGCCTGAGATAGCCGATTGCGCAACGGAGGTTGCCTTGATCACGGCGAACACAGACTGCCCTTCGCGCAGACCCATGGTCTGGACCGCCCGCGCTGTGATCCTTGCAAGCAACGTGTCACCGCCTGCGTCCAGTGCGATCGCTGCGCCCGGGCCGTCGCCCGCACGAATGGCGGTGATGGTCACCGGCAGAATGTTTTGCGCGCTCAACCCTTCGGGACGTGACAAGGACAAGAGTACATCCTGCGCCAGCACGCGCAGGCGCACTGCTGCCCCAACGGGGGCTTGCACACCCATCAACTGGACGCTCCCTGCAGCAAGCTGGAGGGTGCTCAGACCATCTTCTCCATGTGCCTCCACCCGCGCTCGGAGTACTGCACCAGCCTCACGTACACCCAGTAGCGGCACGGCAGCCGGATCGGCCATCACGTCAAAGATCGGCCCCTGCCGCGCCACGCGCCCCCCGGCCAGCAGCACCATGTGATCGGCCAACCGTGCAACCTCGTCCACGGCATGGCTGACATAGAGGATCGGCACGCCCGCTTCGCGCTTGAGCCGATCGAGATAGGGTAGGATCTCGGCCTTGCGAGGGCCATCCAGCGCGGCCAGTGGTTCGTCCATGAGCAACAGGCGCGGGTTCGACAGAAGCGCGCGCCCGAGGGCCACGCGCTGTTTCTCTCCGCCTGAAAGCGTTGCAGGGCGGCGGTCTAGCAAGGCACCAATCCCGAGCATTTCGATGATCCGGGGGCGATCCGAAGCCCGCGCACCATAGCGGCTGGCGTAATCCAGATTGTCGGCGACGGTCATGTGCGGGAACAGGCGGGCATCCTGAAACACGTAACCCACACGGCGTTTGTGCACGGGCAACGTGTCAAAGCGCAGACCATCAAGGGTGATCTGCGCATGATCAGGGCGCAGCAGGCCGGCAACGGCATTCACGATTGTCGTCTTGCCTGCACCCGAGCGGCCGAAGAGGGCGGTCACGCCCGGCCCGGCCTCGAACGCGACATCCAGCGCGAAATCACCCAAGCGGTGACGGAGGGCGACAGACAGAGTCATTTACCCGCGATCCTGCGCGCAACCCTGCGCGCCAGCCATTCGGACAAGACCACGGCCCCCAGCGCGATGATACAGGCCCAGAGCACCAGCCGGATCGCCGCATCTTCGCCCCCCGGCACCTGCAACAGGGCGTAGATGGCCGAGGGCAAGGTCTGCGTCTCTCCGGGGATGTTGGCGACAAAGGTGATGGTGGCCCCGAATTCGCCCATGGCCTTGGCAAAACCCATGACGGCACCAGCCAGCACACCCGGTAGGATCAAGGGCAGGGTGACAGACCCGAAGACGGCCCAACCGGGCGCGCCGAGGGTGCGGGCCGCATCCTCGTTTTTGGGATCCACGGCTTCGATGGCAAGGCGAATGGCGCGAACCATCAGAGGGAAGCCCATGACCATGGCGGCCAGTGCCGCACCGGTCCAGCGAAAGGCGAGCACAAGACCGAATGTCTCTTCCAGAAAGCGCCCCGCAGGGCCGTTACGGCCAAAAGACAGAAGCAGAAGGTAGCCGGTGACCACCGGGGGCAGGACCAGAGGCAGATGGACCAGCGCGTTCAGCACCGATTTGCCCCAGAAATCCCGGCGGGCAAGCAGCCACGCGATCCAGATGGCAAGGGGCAAGGCCAACAGCGTGGCAGTTACGCCAACCAGCAGCGACAGGCGCAGGGCGGTCCATCCGGCTTCATCCAGCATCATGGCAGGCGAAACCCGGCGGCGGTGAAAACGTCGGAGTGCGTCGCGACATGATCCAGGAAGGCGGACCCGCCGGGGCTCAGGGCGAGACCCGGATATAGAATGGGCGGGTGCGCATCGGCAGGCACTTCGAACACCACGGACACGTCATCGCTCGCGGCCGCGTCCGAGGCATAAACGATGCCCAGTGGTGTCTCTCCGCGCGCGACGAGGGCAACGGCGGCACGGACATTCTCGGTTTCGGCCAACTTGGGGCGCAGCGCGGTCCATGTGCCCATGCCCTCTAACCATGCTTGCGCATATATCCCCGCGGGCACGGACATGTGCTGACCCATGGCGAGCCGCCGGCCGTCAAGCCGCGCGAGGATCGTTTCCGGTTCGGGGCCGGGCAGGGCAGGCGCCCCTGCAGGGCCAATGAGTACAAGGGTATTGGATAGAAGTGGCCGCGCTGTATCCGGGGCATGACCCTCTTGCACTAGCCAATCGGACCACGCGACGTTCGCAAGGATAACGGCATCGGCGGGTGCCCCTTGGCTGACCTGACGCGCTATTGCACCACTGCCGCCGTAGCTGATGACAACCTCGCCGTCCCATGCGTGGGCTACTTCATCAAGTGGACCTTGCAGCGAGGCGGCTGCAAAGACTCGGACGGTCTCTGCGGCACTGGCGGTTGCCACGAGCCACGCCGTACAAGCGAAGGACAAGCCCTTGATCCATCTTGGAGTTTTCATCGGGCAGAACTATTGGGCAATGGCGGCTTGCGCTCAAGCCCAAAAACGGTGCGGTTCGGCCCCAGTGTTCCCGGCGCATGTAACGCTTTTTTCACGTTACGGTGCGTAGTTACGGGCCGAAACTGGTCTTTCTTGGTTAATTCCAGTATAACAGTCCGAATAACGGAGGGCAGGGCAGTGACGGCCCCGATGATAAAACAGCTTCCCCTTTCGCTGGGGCGCGCCAAGAAAGCAGACGTACGGACGCAGTTCGCCGCGCTGTGCTACCGCATCAAGAACGACAAGGTTCAGGTGCTTCTGGTGACATCGCGCCGAACCAAGCGGTGGATCGTTCCGAAAGGATGGCCGATCGATGGACAAACACCCGGCGATAGTGCCGCGCAAGAAGCGTGGGAAGAGGCCGGTGTGGTTGGTCGTGCTGACCAACGCCCGCTTGGCATGTTTTCGTACAACAAGCATATGGGTGACGACGACGGTTTGCCTGTCGCGGCCATGGTCTACGCCGTGAAGGTCAAGTCACTGTCCGCCGACTACCCTGAGGCGGCAGAGCGGAAGCGCAAATGGGTGACACGAAAAAAGGCGGCGCAAATGGTGGATTCCCCCGAATTGTCGCGCATCCTGCGTGACTTTGACCCAAGGTTTCTGGTCTGATTTCTGACCTTTGTGCCTTTGACGGCACCGCCGGGTCGCATATGTGTGAATCACGATGATCAAATACACACTCAAATGTGCCGATGGGCACGGCTTTGAAAGCTGGTTTGCCAGCGCAGATGCCTTTGATGGTCTCAAGGCAGCTGGGCACGTGTCTTGCGCGATCTGTGGCAGTGCGAATGTGGACAAAGCGATCATGGCACCGAGCGTCCGCACCGCGCGCGCGACGGAAACTGACGTGTCTGACACCGGCACTGATTTGAGCCAACCCGGATCAGAGGTGGAAGCGGCCCTGATCCAGATGCGCGAGACGGTTGAGAAGAACGCAACCTATGTGGGTGGCAACTTTGCATCCGAGGCACTGGCACAGCATCTGGGTGAACAGCCCGATCGCCCGATCTGGGGCGAGGCCAACCGCGAAGAAGCCAAGCGTCTGATTGAAGACGGCGTGCCGGTTGCGCCGCTTCCTTTTGTTCCATCACGCAAAGCGAACTGATTTTTCATGCATGTTTTGATCACCGGGGCCACGCGAGGCATTGGAGCCGGGTTGGCCGAGGCCTACCGCGCACAGGGCCATGATGTGACCGGCACTGGCCGGTCGTCTGTGGCCGAGGTCACGCTGGATGTCACCCAACCGTCCGATCATCGCGCAATGGCTGCTCAGCTTGAGGGGCGACCTATTGATCTCTTGGTGTGCAATGCTGGCGTTTATCTGGACAAGGGCAATGAGCTTGAGACCGGTTATGCCCCCGATCTGTGGGCGCAGAGTTTTGCGGCCAATGTAACGGGCGTCTTTCTGACTATACAGACCCTGTTGCCCAACCTTCGAGCCGCGCCCGCACCGCGTATCGCAATCATCTCGTCGCAGATGGCCTCGCACACCCGTGCGCCGGGTGGCAGTTATATCTACCGTGCGTCCAAAGCCGCAGTGCTGAACCTTGGCCGTAACCTTGCCTCTGAGCTTGCGGGGGAGGTGGCGGTGGGTATCTATCATCCGGGTTGGGTTCAAACGGATATGGGCGGCGGAGGCGCCGACATCACGGTGGATGAGGCAGTGTCGGGTTTGGTGGAGCGGTTTGACACCCTGAGCCATGAAACGACCGGCTGTTTTGAAACATGGGACGGGCGCGCCCACGCGTACTGAGTGCGGTGCGTCAAGCTGTGGTTCAATGGACGCGCTGGCGCGCGGCTCGATTTGATTTGTGAGGGGCACTGCCCCTCACGCTCCCCGTGGTGTTTTCAGTCAGAAGAAGGCTGCATGTCACGTGTTGCTGGGCTGTCCTTGCAACTCTTCATGTGGGGGGATAAAGGCAGGCGGACGGAAAATTGGGGCCTTTCATGCCTGTTCTCGTGATGAAATTCGGTGGCACATCGGTGGCCACATTGGACCGCATTCGGCGTGCTGCCAAGCGTGTGGGTGTCGAGGTGGCCAAGGGCTATGATGTGATCGTCATCGTGTCCGCCATGTCCGGCAAGACCAACGAATTGGTGGGGTGGGTCAACGAAACCTCGCCCCTGTTTGATGCGCGCGAATATGACGCCGTGGTGTCGTCGGGTGAAAACGTGACGGCGGGCCTCATGGCGCTCACCTTGCAAGAAATGGACGTTCCGGCGCGCAGCTGGCAGGGCTGGCAGGTGCCGCTCAAAACCAACTCTTCGCATTCTAGCGCCCGGATCGAAGAGATCCCGCCTGACAACATCAATGCCAAGTTTGGCGAAGGCATGCGCGTGGCTGTGGTCGCAGGTTTTCAGGGGATCAGCCCCGAAGGCCGGATCACCACGCTGGGCCGGGGCGGATCGGACACCACCGCCGTTGCCTTTGCCGCCGCGTTCGACGCGGAGCGTTGCGACATTTATACGGATGTCGATGGCGTCTACACCACTGACCCCCGTGTGAGCCCCAAGGCCCGCAAACTGGACAAGATCGCGTTCGAAGAGATGTTGGAACTGGCCTCTCTCGGCGCCAAGGTGCTGCAAACCCGCTCAGTCGAGCTGGCAATGCGCTACAAGGTCAAGCTGCGGGTGCTTAGCAGTTTCGAAGAACAATCCGACGAGGCCGGGACGCTGGTCTGCGATGAGGAGGATATCATGGAAAGCAATGTTGTGGCCGGTGTGGCCTTTTCCCGTGACGAGGCGAAGATGACGCTGGTGTCGGTCGCGGACCGCCCGGGCATCGCCGCTACCATTTTCTCCGCGCTCAGCGATGCGGGCGTGAACGTGGACATGATCGTCCAGAACATCTCGGAAGAGGGGCGGACGGACATGACGTTTTCCTGCCCCACAGACCAGGTGGCACGTGCCGAAAGGGCGATGGCCGAAGCCAAGGGCGAAGGGATCATCAACTTCCACGAGCTGATCGCCGACACCGACGTGGCCAAGATCAGCGTCGTGGGCATCGGGATGCGCAGCCACACCGGGGTTGCGGCCAAGATGTTCCAGTGCCTGAGCGCCGAGGGAATCAACATCAAGGTCATCACCACATCCGAGATCAAGATCAGCGTCCTGATCGACCGCAAATACATGGAATTGGCGGTTCAGGCCCTGCATGACGCGTTCGAGTTGGACAAGGCCGCCTGAACCCCCATGTAGAGCGCAACAGAGACGTCAAGGGACGATCCTATGTTGCGCATGCTCTACGCTCTGATCCTTTCCATTTATGCGATCCCGGCCTTGGCCAACACTTTGCCCGAACGGGTCGGGAACGCGCTGCTTCATGTCATTGCGCATGAGGCCGGGCACGCCGTTTTGCGCGAATTCGATCTACCGATCCTTGGCCCCGAAGAGGACATCGCCGAGGATTTCGCCACCACCTTCATCTATCTCACGCTGCCTGACCGGGCCGAAGCGATCATCGAGGCGCGCGCCGCGCAGCATCGCGCCGATGGCGCTCGGCCTGGCCCATTTTCCGAATACCGCCCGGATGATCAAACGGCCGGGCGCATGATTTGCCTGCTGTATGGCTTTGATCCGGATCGTTACACCGCGTTGGCTGACCGCAACGCAATGGACGAAGACGTGCGGGACACTTGCGCCGATATTGCCCCCGAACTGTTGCGCAGCTGGCGGCGGACCCTTGCACCGCTGTGGATCGACCCAGAGGCGCGCGTGACCGAGGTGGGCCTGCGCGCGGACCCGGAATTGGAAGCGATTGCCATCGCCAATCGCGATCTGGTCGAGAACGCTCTGACGATACTTTCCCGTATCGACTGGCACTCGCGCATCACGCTGGACCTGACCCAATGTGACGGAACGGCCGGTTGGCAGCGCAATGGGCGCAGAATTTTCCTGTGCAGCGCCTATGTCGACAGGATGGTTGCACAGTTGGCAGAGTGATCCGCTTGCTGCCGCGGATTACAGCGCAAGTGCTACTCAAGCGGGAATAATGGCGGCTGGCAGGTCGCTTTGGCGTTTCTCTTTGCGTGTTGCTGTGATCTAAGCTGATGTCGCAGAATGGACGTGGGGACAGCGCGGCAATGGCCGAACGCCTTGAAACTGAAAGCCGCAAGCTGCTGGGCCGCTTGCGCGACGCGATGGCGGGGGATGACCCCGGCCAGGCGCGGCTGGACAAGATCACGCATCTGATTGCGAACAGCATCGGGTGTGAGGTGTGTTCGATCTACCTGTTCCGCGATGAAGAGACGCTTGAGCTTTGTGCGACCGAAGGGCTGAATCCTGACTCGGTGCACCAGACACGGATGCGTCTGGGGGAAGGTTTGGTGGGTCGCGTGGCCCGCAGTCGGCAGGTTGTGAACACCGCGGATGCCCCGAGCGCGCGCGGGTTCCGCTATATGCCCGAGACGGGGGAAGAGGTGTTTTCCAGCTTCCTCGGTGTGCCGATCCAGCGGCTGGGCGAGTCGCTTGGCGTGCTGGTCGTACAATCCAAGGAGGCACGCGAATTTTCTGCCGATGAAGTCTATGCGCTTGAAGTTGTCGCCATGGTCCTCGCTGAAATGGCAGAGCTTGGTGCCTTTGTTGGGGAAGGTGCTGCCATGGGCGCGCGCCATTCGCAGCCCGCGATGCTGCGTGGCACCGTCGCCCAGGAAGGCGTGGCCGAAGGACATATCTGGCTGCATGAGCCACGTGTCGTTGTCACGAACCCGATCGCCGATGACCCACATCGCGAATTTGAGCGGCTGACCGAAGCGGTTGAGGAACTGCGCGTAGGTGTCGACAAGATGCTTGCGCTGGCCGCCGACAAGGAACAGGCCCAAGTGTTGGAAGCCTATCGCATGTTTGCCAATTCCAAAGGGTGGATGCGGCGCATGCAAGAGGACATCAGCAATGGCCTGAGCGCGGAAGCTGCTGTGGAAAAGGAACAATCGCTGGCCCGGGCGCGTATGGGGCAGGCGACCGACAACTACCTGCGGGAACGGTTAAGCGATCTGGACGATCTGTCGAACCGTCTGCTGCGTATTCTGACCGGGCAGGGGGCGGACACCGGGGCCGAGATGCCGGCGGACCCCATCCTTGTGGCACGCAATATCGGACCTGCCGAACTGTTGGACTATGGGCGCAACCTGCGGGCCATCATCCTGGAAGCCGGTTCCGTCGGCAGCCACGCCGCCATCGTTGCGCGCGCGCTGGCGATTCCGCTGATCGTTCATGTGGACCGGGCAACGCTTGAGGCGTTGAACGGCGATCATGTGATGGTAGATGGCGAGCAGGGGATCGTTCACCTGCGTCCGGATGACACGGTGGTCACGGCTTTCCGCGACAAGATGGCGATGCAGGCAGCAGCGGTTGAGCGTTATGCCTCCATCCGTGACAAGGCAGCCGAGACGCTCTGCGGATCGGTTGTGTCGTTGCACATGAACGCGGGATTGATGGCTGATCTGCCTTCACTGGAGGGGTCCGGGGCAGAAGGTGTGGGGCTGTTCCGCACAGAATTGCAGTTTCTTGTCCGAAATCAGATGCCAAAGCGGTCAGAACTGTCGGCGCTTTATGCTCGTGTTCTGGATGCTGCGGGTGGCAAGCCGGTGGTGTTTCGGACCCTCGACATCGGGTCGGACAAGGTATTGCCCTACATGAAACCCAATGACGAGCCGAACCCGGCATTGGGTTGGCGCGCGATCCGCGTGGGGCTGGACAAACCGGGCGTGATGCGGATGCAGTTGCAGGCGCTGATCCGCGCGGCAAACGGGCGTCCGTTGACGGTGATGTTCCCCTTTGTCGCGCAATACGAAGAATACACCCGTGCCCACGCCGAGGTGGACAAAGCCATGGAGCGTGAGGCGCGGCTGGGCCATGTGCTGCCGGAGACCCTCAAAGTGGGTGCAATGCTGGAAACCCCAAGTCTCGCCTTTTCCCCTCAGAAGTTCTTTGAAGAGGTGGAGTTCCTGTCCATCGGTGGCAACGATCTCAAGCAGTTCTTCTTTGCGGCCGATCGCGAGAATGAGCGCGTGCGGCGGCGCTATGACACGCTGAATGTATCGTTTCTCAGCTTCATCGAGCGCATCGTTGAGCGCTGCGACCAGACAGATACACCGCTGTCGTTCTGCGGTGAAGACGCAGGTCGCCCGGTTGAGGCGCTTTGCTTTGCGGCCATAGGTTTGCGCAGCCTGTCCATGCGCCCGGCGTCCATCGGCCCGGTCAAGTCCTTGTTAAGACGTTCAAATCTGGACGAAGTGCGCAAAGTCATTGCTGACGCACGCCACAGGGGTGATATGAGCGTCAGGCCGGCCATTATGGACTATTTGCGCGATCAGGGTTGATGCCCTGCAAAGTCGTCCAGAATCAAATTCTGGCGACGGGGTTTGAATGCTTTACGTCATTTCTAGCCGTGATACGGATTTTCGCGATACCGCATTCCTGTCAGGGATCGGGACAGCGCTCGCCAACTCAAGTTACATTCTGATTTCAACTTTATTTTATATTTATGCCGGTCATATAGTGTCAGAAATTTCAATAAACGGACAACACAAAGAAATACTCACAGCTCACTCGACCCCTTCGCAAAGCACAAAAAAACCGCCACCTGTATCGCAGATGGCGGCCTGTTTTGCGTCCGAAACCGCTTAGCGCAGCCGCTGCTCCGATGTGGCGTCAAAGAACATCACGCGATCATCCTCAAAGCTGACGGTCACCTCGGTGCCTTCGTCCATCGCCATGTCACCGCGCGACTCGACAATCAGACGTTCTCCGGTGGGGGTGGTCAGATAATCATAGGCCACGCCGCCCAACCGTTCGCGGATGTCCAGCTTGATCGGTGACGTCCCCTGATCCAAGGCCATGTCCTGTGGACGCACGCCAACGGTCACTTCACTCCCCGCCGCGGGCAGGGATACAGATGTGGGGATCACGCGGTCGGCCAGACCGGGCACCCGTACACCGCCATCTTCCACAACGCCCTTGACGAAGTTCATTGCGGGTGAACCGATAAACCCGGCCACGAACTTGTTGTCCGGATCCTGATACAGATGCATAGGGCTGCCGACCTGTTCGATGTAGCCCGCGCGCAGCACCACGATCTTGTCGGCCAACGTCATCGCCTCGACCTGATCATGGGTGACATAGATCATCGTGGTGCCGAGTTCTTTGTGCAGACGGGCAATCTCCACCCGCATGTCCACGCGCAATTCGGCATCGAGGTTCGACAGGGGTTCGTCAAACAGGAACACCTCGGGACCGCGCACAATCGACCGGCCAATGGCCACTCGCTGACGCTGACCGCCGGACAGGGCGGCGGGTTTGCGCTTCAGATAATCATCCAGCTTCAGAATCTTCGACGCGCCATCGACCTTGCGCTTGATCTCGGCTTTGTCGACGCCGTTCATTTTCAGGCCAAAGCCCATATTTTCCTCGACCGTCATATGCGGGTACAGAGCGTAGGTCTGGAACACCATGGCCACCCCGCGCTCGGCCGGGTCCATATGGGTCACATCGCGTGCGCCGATGTTGATCTGGCCGTCGCTCGTCTCCTCCAGCCCTGCGATCATGCGCAACAAAGTCGACTTGCCGCAGCCCGACGGGCCAACAAAGACGCAGAACTCTCCATCCTCAATGGTCAGGTCCACACCATGGATGACCTGTGTGGCTCCGTACCTCTTGATGGCCTTTTGCAATGTCACACCGGTCATGGTGGTCCTCCCTTATTGACTTGGAAACTGCCAATTGGCAGCGGCACTCGCGATGTCGCGCGCAGTGGATTGAAGATGTGGCGCAAGCTGACCCAGATCGGCCAGGGATTTGCGTGCGGTGGATGTGGTGACGCTCAGCGCGCCGATCGAGCGGCCCGCATCCGAAAGAATCGGGGCAGCCACACATATGATGCCGGGCTCGTGCTCCTCGCGGTCGTACGCAACGCCCTCGGCGCGAACCTCGTCCAATTCAGCGCAAAGCGATTCGCGATTGGTATGCGTGTGCGCCGTATGCGCGAACCACGCTTGCTGGGACAGGGCAATGTCCAGCGCATCAGGGGGCAGAAAAGCCATCATCGCCTTGCCTACGCCAGTGCAATATCCCGGGCCGACCTTGCCCGCCTGGCTGAACATCTCAAGCGGTTCTGCCGCGTTGCGTTTGTCGACATACAGCACCTGACCGCCATCCATCTGCGCAAGGTGCACAGTTTCGCCAACTTGCGTGCTCAGTTCGTCGATAAAGGGACGTGCAATAGGAGCTAAAGAACTCTGCCGCCAAGCGGCATGGGCCAAGCGGACAAGGCGCAAACCGGGGGCATAGGTCTGGCGATCGGTGTCATATCGCAGCATCCCAAGCGCGGTCAGCGTCTGCACAAGCCGGTATAATGTGGCCTTGGGGTGGGGGGACAATGACAGCAGCTCGGAAAACCGCACAGGACGTTCCAGCTGGGCGACAAGGTCCAGCACTTCCAACGCCTTGGCAATGGTTCCCTCCCCTGAACGGGGGGCCGCGTTATTCATCTGTCTCCTCCCAAGACGACGCGCATGAAACATGTTGACCTGCGCGTCGTGTCCCCGCATAGTTCCAATAGTTGGAAACCGGTTTCACTATGTGGAACTTCCACAATGCGGGGGCCGGTGTCAAAGAAAATCTGAATTTCGTCGCCGACAGGAAGACTTCAGGCTCGGCGGCGAAGCGTAATGGAACCAACGGGAGGAGAACCATGTTCCTTAATCTTAAAACCGCGGTTGCGGCCATTGCTCTGTCGGCTGTTGCCGGCACGGCCTTTGCCCGCGACCTGGTCATCAACTTCGATGACCTGAACCCAGGCCCGAAAAAGGGCTTCGAAGATGCCGTGGAAAAGTTCAAAGCTGAGAACCCGGACATCAACGTGATCGTCAACATCAACGACCGCGAAGCGCACAAGACGGCGATCCGCAACTTTCTGACCGCTGACGCGCCTGACGTGACCAGCTGGTACCCGGGCAACCGTATGGCCCCCTTTGTTGACGCAGGATTGTTCCAGCCCGTCGATGACGTGTGGGAAGAAAACGGCTTCTCCGAAGATCTGTCGGCGATCAAGGCAACCATGAGCCGCGACGGCAAGATCTGGGGTGTGCCCTATTCCTACTACCAGTGGGGCATCTACTACCGCAAAGACATCTTTGGCCTGCTTGAGCTGGAAGAGCCCCAGACATGGGACGAGTTGCTGGCGGCCTGCGGCAAGATGAAAGAGAACGGCGTCACGCCCTTCACCATCGGCACCAAGTTCCTTTGGACCGCCGCCGGTGTGTTCGACTACATCAACCTGCGCACCAACGGCTATGACGTGCACAACGCACTGACGGCAGGCGAGATCAAGTACACCGATCCCCGCATTGTCGCGACCTTCGACAACTGGGAGCAGCTGATCAACGAGTGCGGCTTTGTCGACAACCACGCCTCGATGTCCTGGCAGGACGCGATTGCGCCTTTCGCCAACGGTGACGCGGCGATGTACGTGATGGGCAACTTCTCGGTCGACGGCTACAAGAACGCTGGCCTGACCGAAGACCAGATCGACTTCATGCCGTTCCCGACGATCAGCGCGGATGTGCCTCCGGCGGAAGAAGCGCCTGCGGATGCATTCTTTATCCCGACAAACGCCAAGAACGTTGAAGACGCCAAGAAATTCCTGGCCTTTGTCGCGCGTCCCGATGTGCAGACCGATTGGAACAAGACCATCGGCCAGCTGCCCATCAACTCCAAGGCGGACATCTCGGATGACAAGTTCATCCAGGAAGGCTTTGCCCTGCTGAACGCGGCCACCGGTCTGGCGCAGTTCTATGACCGTGACGCACCTGCGGCCATGGCCAAGGCGGGCATGGAAGGCTTCCAGGAGTTCATGCTGGACCCGTCCAAGAAAGACGCGATCCTGCAGCGTCTGGATGAAGTCCAAGCCGAGGTTTACTAAGACCTTTCCGGGGTGGGCATGTCGTGCCCGCCCCTTCTTCATTTTATCGATTAACCTTCTGTAAACACATATTAATCCGTGTGATTTCAAAAGGTTATGTTTGTCCCCGCGGGGACAGATGCCCCAGCTCAGGAGGTTGACCATGACACATGCGGTCTTACCCGAAACCGAAACCCGGTCTGAACCGGGATGGCTCAGGCGCAATAAGCTGGCCATCGCCCCGTGGATTTTCCTGATCCCCGCCTTGATCTTTTTCGCGATCTACGTTGTCATCCCGATCTTTGAATCGCTGTGGCTGTCGCTTTATCAGTGGAACGGTCTTTATGATGCCGAGGGCAACTCGACCGCCGTTTGGGTGGGGTTCCAGAACTACGTGAAGCTCTGGGATGATCCCAATTTCTGGACGTCCCTCCGCAATAACATTGCGTGGCTGGTCCTCTACATGCTCGCGGTTCCGCTGGGTCTTTTTATCGCGCTGTTCCTGAACCAGACGGTGACGGGGATGCGCTTTTATAAGTCGATGTTCTTCTTTCCATTCGTGATCTCACAGGTGGTGGTCGGCCTGATCTTTGGCTGGTTCTACAACCCGGATTTCGGTGTGGTGGGGACCGTGTGGAAGGCGATGTTCTGCGAGGAAACGACCAACATCCTTGGCAACACAACCTTTATTTGCGAGCGCCCCGTGCCCGATATTCTATCGAGTGAACAGTGGGCGACCTACGGCATCATTGCCGCCGGTCTGTGGCCGCAGATTGCGTACTGCATGATCCTGTATCTCACCGGTCTGAACAACGTGGCGGCTGACCAGATCGAGGCGGCGCGTTTGGACGGAGCCAAGGGTTGGAAGATGCTTTGGTACGTGGTTGTGCCGCAGTTGAAACCTGCGACCTTTATTGCTGTGGTGGTGACGGTGATCGGTGCTCTGCGTTCGTTCGACATGATCGCCATTATGACTCAGGGCGGACCTTTCGGATCAACCAACGTTTTGTCGCACTACATGTTCGAAGTTGCGATTTCCGAATACGGTGAACGGTACGGCTATGGCTCGTCCGTTGCGACGGTTCTGTTCGGTATCATGTTGTTCTTCATCAGCTATTTCCTGTGGCGCATGTACCAGGACGAGAAGGGAGGGCGCTGAGATGTTTCCACGTCCCATCGAAAAATCCGGCCCTACGGCCAAGGCGGCTTACCAGGCGTTTCTGCCCATCGCGCTTATCATGTGGCTTCTGCCTTTGCTGGCGATATTCCTCACGTCGATCCGGTCGGCGGCGGACATCAACTCGGGCAACGTGTTTGGCTGGCCCAGCGAGTTCGCTCTGATCGCCAACTACACAGCGGTCTTCACCCAGTCGGCCGCGGCGCAGTACATGATCAACTCGGTTCTGATCACCGTACCCACGGTTATCATTTCCGTCGCCCTGGCGTGCCTTGCGGGCTACGCGTTGGCGATCTACCGGTTCCGGGTCGCTCTGCCGTTGTTCTTCCTGTTCGTGGCGGGCAACTTCATCCCGTTCCAGATCCTGATGGTGCCGGTGCGGGATATGTCGGTCCAAACGGGCCTCTATGACACGATCGCGGGACAGTTCCTGTTCCACGCGGCGTTCCAGACGGGCTTCTGCACGCTGTTCATGCGGAACTTCATCAAGGCCTTGCCCTTTGATCTGGTGGAATCTGCGCGGATCGAAGGCGTCGCTGAATGGCGTATCTTCTGGTACGTCGTTCTGCCGCTCGTACGGCCCGCCATCGCGGCGCTCGCCGTGCTGATCTTTACCTTTGTCTGGAACGACTTCTTCTGGGCGAACGTGCTGACCCAAGGCGAAAGTGCCAAGCCGATCACGGCGGGTGTGCGAGCGCTGAACGGGCAGTTTGTGAATAATTGGCATCTGGTGTCTGCGGCGTCCTTGCTGGCGGCGATCCCACCAGTTGTCTGCTTCTTTCTCATGCAGCGGCACTTCATTGCCGGTCTGACGCTGGGGGCTGTTAAGTGATAAGATGTTGGCGCCTGGATGACGGGCGTCAGACTTTGGTCCTCGGCTCCGACAGGGGCCGATTGGCGGAGGTTGTCTATTGGGGACCGCGCCTGCCGGACGAAGAAGATCTGACGACTCTTTATGAGGCCTACACCCTTGATGTAACAGGTGGAATGCTGGATGCGAATCCCGAACTCAGCATCTGCCCGGAGGCAACGCGGTCCTTTCCTGGACAGCCGGGCCTGATCATCCGGCACGGCGACGGCACACCGTTCCTTCCGAAGTTTTGCCTTGAGCGGTCGGATGTGGCCGACAACGTGCTGATCCTGACCTACATGGATCAGGACCGGGTGCTGACCTATCGCGCGCGGTTTGCCATCGATCCCGACACGCACATGATCGAGGCGAGTGCCGAGTTGGATGCATTGGAACCCATGCACTTGCACTGGCTGTCCGCACCGGTGTTTCCGGCGCCACAGCTTGCAGACGAGATGATCGACTTTGCGGGCCGCTGGTGCGGCGAGTTCCAGATGAACCGCACGCCTTGGTCGCCCGGCATCCGCTATCGCGAGAACCGCACCGGCCGGACAGGGCACGAGCATTTCCCCGGCTTGATCGTACCAGTGCGTGGGGCGTCGAATGCCTCGGGTCACGCCTATGCCTTTCACTATGGGTGGTCCGGCGGGCACCGCATGGTCGCCGAAGAACTGCCCGATGGGCGCCGTCAGATCCAGTTCGGTCATGCCGCTCGTGTTGAAGGGGCAGCACAGAAACACTTTGCCACGGGCAAGGTCTATGCCGTGTTCTCGGATGATGGTTTGAACGGCTGCGCCGTCGCCTTCCAGCGCCATCTGCGCGACCGGATCGTCACGTTCCCGCGCCCAGATGCGCCGCGCCCGGTACACTATAATTGCTGGGAAGCTGTCTATTTCGACCACAACCTGGATGAGTTGAAGGATATTGCCGAGCGCGCCGCCAAGCTGGGAGCAGAACGCTTCGTGCTCGACGATGGCTGGTTCGGGAACCGGGATGACGACACACAGGCGTTGTCCGACTGGGAGGTTGACCCGCGCAAGTACCCGCAAGGCCTGACGCCGCTGATTGACCATGTGAAGTCGCTGGGCATGACCTTTGGCATCTGGTTCGAGCCAGAGATGATCAACCAGAATTCCGACATCTTCCGCGCCCATCCCGATTGGGCGCTCGGGGGCGAGGATCAGATCATGGGCCGTCAGCAGATGGCGCTGAACATGGCACTGCCTGCGGTGCAATCGTTCCTGTTTGCGCGGATGAGCGATATTCTTAGCCGCCACGACATCGAATACATCAAGTGGGACCACAACCGTGTGCTGCCCATGCCCGATGCGGCGCAGACGCGCGGGTCCTATACCTTGCTGGACCGCTTGCGGCGTGAGTTTCCGGATGTTGAGATTGAAAGCTGCGCGTCGGGCGGTGGCCGGATTGATTTCGGTATCATGGAGCGGACGCAGCGGGTTTGGTTGAGCGACTCCAATGACGCCGTCGAGCGGCTGCGCATTCAGCACAATTCATCGATTTTCTTGCCGATGGCGGTGACTGGATCGCATGTGGGGCCGCGCACCTGCCATACGTCTGGGCGCACCCTCGACATCCGTTTCCGTGCCTGGGTTGCGGCCCAGCGGCACATGGGGTTCGAGATGGATCCGCGTGAGCTGACGGATGACGAAAAGCATGTGCTGACCGAGGTGACGGGGTGGTGGAAGCAGAACCGGGATTGGATGTATGGAGCCGATATCCTGCGCCTTGATAGTGCTGATCCGGCCGTCTTTGCCGAGCAGCATCTGGAAGAGGGCGGCGGGCAGTTTGCAGTATTCGCAGGCAAGGCTGCGACCAGCGATCAGATTGCCCCGCGCCCCCTGCGTCTGACCCGTTTGTCACCCGATGCGAAGTATCGTGTTGAGCTTGTAAACCGCGCCGACGCGAGCCATTTGTCACGCGGCCAGAATGCGCTCAAAACCGGGCCGTTCGTGGTGAGCGGTGCGTATCTGATGTATCATGGCCTAACGCTGCCATGGAGTTTCCCGGAACGGATGTGGGTGATCAAGGGCGACCTTGCCTGACCCTTTGAATTGAGAGTGATGCCATGAAAGAGACAGCCACATTTCACGATCTGAAAGGCGCGTCGGTGTTCATCACCGGTGGTGGCGCGGGCATTGGTGCGTCGCTGACGGATGGGTTCATGGAGCAGGGGGCGCGGGTCGCTTTTGTCGGACGGTCGGATGCCACGGAATTCTGCGACGAGATGGAGCAGAAGCACGGGGTGCGCCCGCTGTTTATGCAATGCGACATCACCGATACAGAACTGTTGAAGTCTTGCATTGCGCAGGCGGCAGAGGCCCATGGTCCGATCACCGCGCTGGTGAACAACGCGGCCAATGACAAGCGGCATGCCACGATGGACGTGGATTCCGAGTTTTGGGATTGGATGATTGCCATCAACTTCAAGGCGTATTTCTTTGCCTGTCAGGCGGTGATCCCGGGGATGCAGGCCGCCGGTGGCGGGTCAATCATCAATTTCTCCTCCATCAGCTACATGATGGGGAATGCAGGCTATCCGATCTATACCGGGTCGAATAGCGGCATCAACGGGATGACCCGGTCGCTGGCACGCGAGTTCGGTCCCGACAAGATCCGGGTGAATGCGCTGGCGCCGGGCTGGGTGTTGACCCAGAAGCAGCTGGACAAGTGGGCGACGCCCGAGGGGTTGGCCGCCCATATGGAGCGTCAGTGCCTGAAAGAGCATCTGGAGCCGCGCGATATAGTGGGTGCAACGCTGTTCCTGGCGTCGGAGACGAGCCGCATGATGACCGGCCAGTCGATGGTGATCGACGGTGGTGTTGTGGTGACAGGCTGATGGCAGATGTTGCGTGGATTGCCGTGGATTGGGGAACGTCGCATGTGCGCGCGTGGTTGATGCGCCGTGATGGGTCGGTTCTGGATCGGCGGTCGTCGGCGCAAGGGATGGGGACACTGGACCGGGCCGGGTTTGAGCCCGCCTTGCGGGATCTGGTTGGTGATGCGTTGCCCGCGCCGGTTCTGGCCTGCGGCATGGTGGGTTCGCGGCAGGGGTGGGCAGAAGCGCCTTACAGTGCCGTGCCCTGTGCGCCGCCTTCGGCTGCAGAGGCTGTTCGGGTGTCCGGCACTGACCTGGATGTTCGTATCCTGCCCGGTGTGAAGCAGGCCAAACCTGCCGATGTGATGCGCGGGGAAGAGACGCAGATTGCCGGGTATCTGGCCACGTCACCGGGGTTTGACGGGGTCATCTGCCTGCCCGGCACGCACACCAAGTGGGTGCATGTGAGCGCGGGTGAGATCGTGAGTTTCCGCACCGCCATGACGGGCGAGATGTTTGGCCTTTTGTCCAAGCAATCCGTGCTGCGCCATTCGATGGGCGACGGCTGGGATGCTAATGCGTTTGCGGCAGGCATTGACCAATCCCTGTCGCGACCCGAGGGGTTGGCGGCGGCCCTGTTTTCGCTGCGGGCCGAAAGTTTGTTGGATGACTTGGCCGAGGATGCGGCGCGGGCGCGTTTGTCTGGCCTTTTGATCGGGGCCGAGCTGGCGTCCATGCGGCCGTATTGGCTGGGCCAGCAGGTGGCGCTGATCGGGGCGGATCGCTTATCTGATGCCTATGCCACGGCCCTTGCGGCGCAGGGCGTGCCGTGCCAGCAGGCCGACGCCGAAGACATGACACTGGCGGGACTGACCGCCGCATATACCCAGATATATGGAGAGGCCGCATGAGCCGTGAGATCATTGCCATCCTGAGGGGTGTGACCCCGGACGAGGCCCTTCCGATTGCAGATGCCTTGATCGCCGCAGGTATCACGCGGATCGAAGTCCCTCTGAATTCGCCCGATCCCTTTGACAGCATTGGGAAAATGCTGGAGGCGCACGGCGATCATGCAATGATCGGCGCAGGCACAGTTCTGGATGTGCAATCCGTCGAGCGTCTGCACCAGATGGGCGCGCATATGGTTGTGTCACCGGATGCAAATGCATCCGTCATCGTGGCGACGAAGCAGGCGGGTATGATGTCCTTTCCCGGCGTGATGACACCGACCGAATGCTTTGCGGCGCTGCACGCGGGGGCTGATGGTTTGAAGCTGTTCCCGGCCTCGCTGCTTGGCCTTGAAGGCTTGAAGGCGATTGGCGCCGTGCTGCCCAAGGGAACCAAGACCTATGCCGTGGGCGGCGTGGGACCGGCCAATTTTTCGGAATGGTTTGCCGCCGGGATCACCGGGTTTGGTATCGGCTCGGCCGTGTTCAAGCCCGGTATGTTAGTGGCTGACGTGGCATCGCGCGCGGTGGACATGGTGGCGGCCTACGACGCGGGGGCGTGATGCAGGTCTTTGATGACACGGCGTGCGCTCTGGGCGAGGGGCCGATGTGGCACCCCGAGCGGGGCGAGTTGTTTTGGTTCGACATTCTGGGCAAGCGCATGTTCGCGAAGGGTGCGCAGCGCCGCGAATGGCAGTTTGACGAACATGTCTCGGCCTGCGGTTGGGTGGATCGGGACACCTTGCTGATGGCATCGGCTTCGGGTCTGTGGCGGTTTGACATTCCGACGGGTGATAGGGAACTGGTGACCGCGCTGGAAGCGGACAATCCGGTGACGCGATCCAATGACGGGCGCGCCGACCCGCACGGTGGGTTCTGGATCGGGACCATGGGCCTGAATGCCGAAGCCTATGCCGGGGCGATCTATCGCTTCTACAGAGGGGAGCTGCACAAGCTGTTTGACCGCATTACCATTTCCAATGCGATCTGCTTTGCGCCCGATAGCACGCGCGCCTATTTCTGCGACACGTTTTCGAAGCAAATACAGACGGTTGCATTGAATTCAGATGGCTGGCCCGAGGGGGAGCCAGAGGTCTTTCTGGATCTGAAGGGCGAGGGGCTGAACCCCGATGGCGCTGTCGTGGATGCAGATGGAAACCTTTGGAATGCGCAGTGGGGGGCCAGCCGTGTGGCGGGTTATAGCCCGGCGGGTGCGTTTGTGCGCGCCATTGATGCACCCGCATCGCAAACAAGCTGTCCGGCCTTTGGCGGGCCGGATGGCACCACGCTTTTCGTCACAACTGCGGCAGTCGGGCTGGACGAAGTAGAGGGAGGGAAAACCTTTTACGGACCCGCTGGCACAACAGGCCAGCGCGAACATCGGGTGATCCTATGAAACGAACATTGGGGGTGTGTTATTACCCTGAACATTGGCCCGAGGCGCAGTGGGCCGAGGACGCGCAGCGCATGGCCGAACTGGGCCTGACATGGGTGCGGATTGGCGAATTTGCCTGGAAGCGGATGGAGCCGCGCGAAGGTGAATATGACTGGGGCTGGCTGGACCGCGCAATCGAGACTCTGGGAGCTGCAGGACTGAAGGTCGTGCTGGGCACGCCAACAGCCACACCACCGAAATGGGTCTGCAAGAAGCATCCGGACATGTTTGCAGTGGACGAACAGGGCCATGCGCGCGGCTACGGATCACGCCGGCACTACTGTTTTTCGCATCAGGGCTTTCTTGAGGAATGCCGTGGTATCGTGCGTGCCGTCGCAGAACGCTATGGCCGCAACCCGCATGTGGCCGCTTGGCAGACCGACAATGAATATGGCTGCCATGACACGGTCATCAGCTATTCCGATGCGGCGCGGGGCCGGTTCCGCGGCTGGTTGCGCGGACAGTTTCCGGGGCAGGGGAATGACGGCGACATCGACGCGCTGAACGCCGCTTGGGGCAATGTGTTCTGGTCGATGGACTATGATGATTTCGACGAAATCGCCCTGCCGAACCTGACTGTGACAGAGCCGAACCCGGCCCACGTGCACGCCTTTCGCCGCTTTGCCAGCGAAGAGGTCGTGGCCTTCAACCGCGCGCAGGTCGACGTCATTCGCGCCCATTCTGATGCACCCATCGCGCACAACTACATGGGTCGCGTGACCGAGTTTGACCATTTCAAGGTCGGCGATGATCTGGATATCGCATCTTGGGACAGTTACCCGCTTGGATTTCTTGAGGACCGAGTGGGTGCAGATGCCGCACATCAGCGGGCCTATGCGCGGCAGGGTGACCCGGATTTTCAGGCCTTTCATCACGATCTTTACCGCGCCGTTGGCAAGGGCCGCTGGTGGATCATGGAGCAGCAGCCCGGTCCGGTGAACTGGGCGCCGTACAACCCGTCTCCCTTGCCGGGGATAGTGCGGTTGTGGACTTGGGAGGCCTTTGCCCATGGGGCAGAAGCCGTGTGCTACTTCCGCTGGCGGCAGGCCCCTTTTGCTCAAGAGCAGATGCATGCCGGGCTGTTGCGCCCGGATTCGGTTGCTGCCGAGGCCTTTGGTGAAGCCGCGCAGGTTATGGAAGAATTGGGGGATGCCCCTGATGTTACGCCTGTTCAAGCGCCTGTTGGGATCGTCTTTGATTATGATGCCGATTGGGCGTGGTCTGTGCAGCCGCATGGGGAGGCCCTGAGTTACTTCGGGTTGGTGTTTGACTGGTACCGGGCGTGCCGGAAGCTGGGGCTGTCGGTTGACATCTTGCCATCCTCGGCCCGTGAGTTTTCTGGCTACGCCGCCGTGATTGTGCCGGGTATGATACATGTGCCGCTTGACTTGAAGGTTGCGCTGCAAGCCTCTGATGCACAAATCATTCTGGGGCCGCGCACGGCTGCGCGGGATGCCGATTTCAATATTCCGACCCCGCTGCCGCCCGGATGGCCCGGGAGTGATCTGGTTGTCAGCCGTGTGCAATCCATGCGCCCCGATCTGCCTGTCCCGATTGAGGGTGGTGGTCACGTTCATCTTTATCTTGAGCAGGTTGAGGGTGGTGGCGAGATTGTCTTGCACACCGCCGACGCGCCGGTGGCTGTGCGTCTGGACGCCCAGACAACCTATGTCGCGGGCTGGGGCGATGATGAGGCGCATATGCGTCTGATCGAGGCGGTCGCGCCTGATCTGGCAACAACGCACATGCCAGAAGGCGTGCGATGCCGCGACACGGGGACCGAACGGTTCTGGTTCAACTACACCGATCAACCGGTGCAGGTAGAGGGGCATGCGCTGTCCGCTGCGGGGGTTCTTCGGCTGAGCCTGTAACGTTTACGATTGAGGGTCGGGCACCTCCTGTCATATATATTTCATGGAATCGTGAAATAGATGTGGACCATGCTGCTCGACCAACTCTCGACCCTTAGCCATCCTGAGCGGATGCGCGTGTTTCGCCTGCTGATGCGGCGCTGTCCTGATGCGGTGCCAGCGGGTGAGGTTGCACAGGTGCTGGGGTTCAAGCCCTCGACCACCTCGGTCTATTTGTCGGCTTTGCAGAAGGCTGGATTGATCCATCACACCCGCGATGGGAATTCTCTGCGCTATGCTGTGAAGTTGGACGGGGCGCGGGACATGGTGGCGCAGCTTTTCACGGATTGTTGCAATGGTCGGCCCGATTTGTGCCCGCCCGCAATGGTCGATCCGCTGCAAAGGATGGCGCCCATGTCTGACCATAAACATAACGTTCTGTTCATCTGTACCGGCAATTCGGCCCGGTCGATCTTGGCCGAAGCCATTATGCGCCATGAAGCGGGTGACCGGTTCAACGTCTATTCTGCCGGGACGAAGCCATTTTCGGAGTTGAACCCTTTCGCCGTTGAGATGCTTGCGCAGAAGGGGATCGAGACGGGTAGTCTGCGGGCAAAAAACGTCTCGGAGTTTCAAGGCCCGGACGCGCCGCATCTGGATTTCGTCTTTACCGTTTGTGATCTGGCTGCGAACGAGGAATGCGCGGCATGGGAAGGGCAACCCATCAGTGCCCATTGGGGTCTGCCCGATCCGGTCAAGGCGGAAGGCACAGATGCCGAAAAACGACTTGCCTTCCAACACACCTTTGGCGCGATGCGCAACCGCATCATCGCCTTTACCGCGCTGCCGCTTGACACACTGAGCCGCGCATCACTGCAGAACGAGGTCGATGAGATCGGCCGCACCAAGGAAGACACATGACGACATACGCGTTGAACGGCTTGGGCCGGATCGGAAAACTGGCCCTGAAGCCGCTGCTTGACCGCGGGTGCGAGATTGCGTTTGTCAACGACGCGGTCGGCGATCCGGCCATGCATGCGCATCTGCTGGAGTTTGACACGGTGCATGGGCGTTGGGACGCCAGTTTTGCAGCGGATACCGACAGCATCACGGTCAATGGTACGCGCATCCCGGCGCTGTCTGTCCGCGCGATCGACGACCTGCCGCTGGACGGGGTTGATGTCGTGATTGACTGCACGGGCGTGTTCAAAACCGAAGCCAAGCTGACCCCTTACTTTGACGCGGGTGTGCAGAAGGTTGTTGTGTCTGCACCGGTCAAGGACGGAGAGACGGCGAACATTGTCTACGGCGTTAACAATGACGTCTACACTGGGCAACCTATTGTAACGGCTGCATCCTGTACAACCAATTGCTTAGCGCCCGTTGTTAAAGTGATACACGAAGGGTTAGGTATCAAGCATGGGTCGATCACGACGATCCATGATGTAACCAACACGCAGACCATCGTGGACCGTCCGGCCAAGGATTTGCGGCGCGCGCGGTCGGCGCTGAACTCGCTGATCCCGACGACCACTGGCTCGGCCACGGCGATCACGCTGATCTATCCGGAGTTGACAGGCAAGTTGAACGGTCATGCGGTGCGGGTGCCGCTGCTGAACGCCTCCCTGACCGATTGCGTGTTCGAGGTGGAGCGGGAGACAACCGTAGAAGAGGTGAATGCGCTGTTTGAAGCGGCTGCGAATGGGCCGCTCCAGGGCATTCTTGGGTACGAGACGCGGCCCCTCGTTTCAACCGACTACACCAATGATCCGCGGTCGAGCATCGTGGATGCCCCTAGCACCATGGTGGTGAACGGGACGCAGGTGAAAGTCTATGCCTGGTATGACAACGAATGGGGCTATGCGCACCGGCTTGTCGATGTGGCGCAGATGGTAGGTGACAGCCTTTGACCCGACCGGACGGGTTTGCAGCCTATGTGGCCGTGACGGCGGCCTACTGGGCGTTCATGCTGACCGATGGCGCCTTGCGCATGTTGGTGCTGCTGCACTTCAACACGCTGGGCTTTTCGCCGGTTCAGCTGGCCTATCTCTTTGTGCTGTACGAGATCGCGGGTGTTGTGACCAACCTGAGTGCGGGATGGATTGCCGCGCGGTTTGGGCTGACCTCGACGCTCTATGTCGGGCTGGGTTTGCAGGTGATTGCGCTTCTGGCCTTGGCACAGCTTGATCCGGCGTGGTCCGTCGCGGCGTCCGTTGTATTCGTCATGGCGGTGCAGGGGCTGTCGGGCGTGGCCAAAGATCTGGCCAAGATGTCATCGAAATCTGCCGTAAAGCTGCTGGCGCCCGCCGAGGGCGATGGGTTGTTTCGTTGGGTGGCGCTGCTGACTGGATCGAAGAATGCGGTCAAGGGCTTTGGCTTTCTGCTAGGGGCCGGGGCGCTGGCGCTGTTTGGCTTTGCGCCAAGCGTGCTGGGGATGGCCGCGATCCTTGCCGTGATCCTGCTGTTGGTGTTGCTACGCATGCCCGGGGGGCTGCCGGCCGGTCGGAAGGACGCGAAGTTCAAAGAGGTATTTTCGAAGAACCCGCGCGTGAACTGGCTGAGTGCGGCCCGCGTGTTCCTGTTCGGGGCGCGGGACGTCTGGTTTGTCGTGGGTATTCCAATTTATTTCTATTCGGTGCTGAGTGATGGCAGCCCGGAAGGGCAGCGTGCCGCGTTCTTCATGATTGGCATTTTCATGGCTGTTTGGGTGATCCTCTATGGTGCCGTGCAGGCCAAGGCGCCAGCTATGCTGCGCAGCGCGCAGAGGAGCGAGGCGGATTTGGCACGCGCGGCACGGTTTTGGGTCGGAACACTCTTTTTCGTGCCCGCTGTTTTGGCTGTGACCGTTTGGTCCGTGGGAACGCCGACGCTTTGGCTGACGGGTTTTGTCGTGCTCGGATTGTTGGTCTTCGGCGTGCTTTTTGCGCTCAACTCGTCGCTGCACTCGTATCTCATCCTTGCCTTTACCGATGCAAAACGGGTCACGATGGATGTGGGGTTCTACTACATGGCCAATGCTGCGGGCCGGTTGATCGGCACCGTGTTGTCAGGACTGGCCTACCAGCTTGCCGGCGTGTCCCTGTGCCTTGCAGTGGCGGCTGTGATGATCGTGCTGAGCTGGCTGTCGATTGGCCGGATCAGCGATAGGCCTGTATCCAGCCCAGCGTAGTGTCGGTATCATCAACGGGTTTGTATTCCGCACCCAGCGGATGTGGCCAGTCTTTGAGCGCGGCGAAGATGGTGGTGTAATCCAACTCTCCGTGATCCGGCGCGCCGCGGTCGGGGACAGAGGCGAATTGGATATGCCCGATTAGATCGCCAAGATCTGTGATGCGGGTCAGGATGTCGCCCTCGGTCCGGCCAACGTGATAGCAGTCGAACATCAGTTTGAGGTTGGGTGCGTTGACCTCGGCGATGATCGCGCGGGCCTGATCTGTCGTTTGCAGAAAGTAGCCGGGCGCGTCGTGGCGGTTGAGCGGTTCGATCAGGATCGTGCGCATGGTCGCTTCGCAGGCGTAGCGCAGGTTTTCGATGAACGTGGCATGGGCTTTGGGGCCGTTTGCAAAGCCGCACATGACATGGATCGCGCCAGCATCGACGATGTCGGCATATGCAATCGCCCGATCGATGGCTGTGCGGGCGTCGCCGGTACGACCGGGCAGGGCAGCGAGACCGTTTTCACCGCCAGCCACGTCTCCGCGCGAGGTGTTGAGACCCAGCATCGGCAGACCCGTTGCGTCGAGCGCGGCGCGCACGTCTTCCGCTGGAATGTCATAGGGCCAGTGGCATTCGACGGCATCGAAACCGGCCGCCTTGGCGGCATGGATGGCATCGGGCAGGGGGTGGTCGTTCCAGAGAAAGCCCAGATTGGCAGAGAACCTCATGCGTCCTCTCCGGGCAGGGTAAGGCTCGCGTTGCGGGCATAGACCTTTGCGACAGCGGCGTCGTCCTCGCCCCCGAGTCCCATCCCTGCGGCGGCAATGAACTGTTGGAGGGCTGCGGCGGTGATGGGGGCGGAGAAGCTGGACGACTTGGCGATGTCGAGCACGATGCCCAGATCCTTGGGCCAGATGTTGACCGATGAGTGCGGAGTGTAGTCTCCGTTCACGATATGAGGCGCGCGGTTTTCCAGCATCCAGCTGGACCCTGCACATTTCGAAATCACCTCGACAAACTGATCGGGGGCGACGCCTTGGGTCATGCCGAAGGTCAGCGCCTCGGCCATCGTGGCGATGTGTACGCCTGCCAGCAATTGGTTCACAGCTTTCATAGCCGAGCCGGGGCCTGCATGATCCCCCAGTTCGAAGACGGTTTCGGCGGTGGCGTCCAGAACGGGTTTTGCAGCGATAAAGGCATCTGGCGTGCCGGACGCCATGATGGACAAGGCCCCTTGGGCAGCCTTCACCGATCCGCCCGAAATTGGCGCGTCGAGGTAGTGGATGTTGTGGGCGTTGCAGCGCGCTTCCATGTCCTTGGCGAAGTCCGGGGGGACGGTTGCGCAGGCCATCACCACCGTGCCTGGTTTCAGATGCGGGACGATCCCCGCCTCTCCGAACAGGACTGTTTCGGTTTGGGCTGCGTTCAGGACAACCACGATGACGGCATCAAGCGTGTCTGCAATACTGGTGAGGTTCCCGGCTGCGCCACCTTCGGTGCGGAAGCGTTCGACCTGCGCCGGGGCGATGTCAAATCCGTGTGTTGTATGCCCAGCAGCCAGACAGGATTGGGCAATGCCATAGCCCATTGAGCCAAGGCCGATGACGGCGGTGGTGTGGGGCATATGCGTCTCCTGTCCCTGCGTTTGGCGCCATCATGGGCATCGCGGCCAGAAGGGCAAGAGAGTGTGGCCCCCGGCGTCGACGCCGGGAGCTTTGGGTCAGGCGAAGAACACGCCGTTGTCTTCCATGGGCAGTGCTGCGACGCGCAGGTCGCTGGCCGCCGCAATTGCGTTTGCGAGCGCCGGGGCCGCGGGCGGTGTGCCCGGTTCGCCTACGCCTGTCGGTGCCTCGGCCGAGGGCACGATGTGCACCTCGATCTCTCCAATGTCAGAGATCCTCAGCGGTTCGTAGTCGGGGAAGTTGAACTGATCCACGACACCGTCCGTCAGCGTGATCTTGTCACGCATGTTGTGGCCGATGCCGTAGCCTATCCCGCCTTCCATCTGTGCCTTGATCACGTCGGGGTTCACCGCGACACCACAATCGACGGCGCAGGTGACCTTTTCGATCCTGATTCCGTCTTCGGCGCTGCCGGAGATTTCCACGACTTCGGCTACGTAAGAGCCAAAGGATTTATGCACAGCGATGCCCTGACTGCGACCCTCGGCAGGGTTGCCCCAGTTTGCTTTTTCGGCGACCAGTTTCAGGACACCTGCCTTGCGGGTTTGGTCAGCTCCGTCACCTGAAAGGTAGGCGAGGCGGAATTCAACGGGATCAATTCCAGCCGCGGTGGCGGCCATGTCCATCATGACCTCCATGACATAGGCCGTGTGCGTGTGCCCGACCGCGCGCCACCACAAGGTGCTGGTTGCCTTTTCGGTGTCTGTCAGACCAAAGGCTCCACCCGGAATCTGGTAGGGGCTGTCTGATGTCCCCTCGATCGAGGAATGGTCGACGCCATCATGCACGGCGAAGGATTCGAATGGCGTGCCCTTCATGATCGATTGGCCAGCGACGCGGTGTTCCCAGCCGACGATGGTACCTGATCCGTCCAACCCGACACGCACTTTGTGTCCAAAGGCCGGGCGGTAGTAGCCTGAACGCAGGTCATCCTCGCGCGACCAGACCAGATGCACGGGGCGTGATCGGTCGGTGAGCGAGAAGGCGAGCGCCGCTTCGACCTGGTAGTCGGCGCTGGGCGTTGCCCGGCGCCCGAATGATCCGCCTGCCAGCACGGTCTTGATCTGCACTTTTTCGAAGGGCAGGTCGAAGATTTGTGCAATCGCACCATGGGGGATCGTTGGGATCTGGCACCCGTCATGCAGTAGAATGCCGCCGTCCTCGGTCTGCTCGATGGTGCAGTTGAGCGGCTCCATCGGGGCGTGGGCGAGGAGCGGGAAGTAGAAGGTTTCTTCGACTACGGTGTCCGCGCCATCAATCGCCGCTTGTACGGCAGGCACATCTGCGTTGTTCACATTATAGGTCGGTTCGGCCTCAAGTGCGGCGCGTATGTCTGCCTCGATCTGGTCCGAGCTGCGGGTTTCCGCGTTTGAGGTGTCCCATTCGATTGAAAGCGCATCGCGGGCCTGCATTGCGGCCCATGTATTTTCGGCAAAGACAGCCACGCCCGCCTTATTGGGCAGGATCGCGGTGCTGATGAACCCGTTGATCCCTTCGGCGTCTGTGGCATCGACACTGATGGCGGTGGCGCGTTGCTGTTCGGGGCGGGCAATCATGGCAACCATCTGGTTCGGGCGCCGAATGTCCATTGCGAAAACCGCTGTTCCGTTGCCTTTCGCAGCGCTGTCGAGGCGACGGACATCGGGGTTGCCGATCAGGCGAAACTCGGATGGATCCTTGAGGCGCGGTTCTGTTGGCGCATCGAGAGCGGCGGCCGCTTCCACAAACTGACCGAGGGGTGCGGCATTCGCCGGGCCGGAAATAATGCCGTCTTCGATTCTGAGTGTGCTGGCGTCCACACTCCATGCATCCGCTGCTGCTTGCAAAAGCATCTCGCGCGCGGCGGCGCCGGCTTGGCGATATTGCAGATAAGAGTTGGCCATTGCGGTTGAGCCGCCTGTGCCCTGCATCGGGCCGAAGAGGGTGTTGTTGTAAACCTGTGGGTTCGACGGGGCAAAATCATAGCCGATCTGGTCCATCAGCAGGCCCATTTCCTCGGCAATCAGCGTTGTGAGGCCGGTTGACGGACCCTGACCCATTTCGAAATGCTTGATGATGGCCGTCACCGACCCATCGGCACCAACCTGCACGAAGGGTGTCAGCATTGATGGATTTCCAGCGGCGGCTAGCGCGCCATCGGGGCGAATGCCGACCACCAATACGGCGCTTGCGGCTGCAGCACCCCTGAGAAAACTGCGGCGGGATGTGTTCACAGTCATGATCAAGCCTCCAGGATGTCTGCGGCGCGTTGAATGCCCGCGCGGATACGTTGGTACGTGGCGCAGCGGCAGGCATTGCCGTGCATGTAGTCGTCAATTTCCTGAGCCGATGGCTTTGGGTTTTCGGACAGGAGGCCGACGGCAGACATGACTTGCCCGGACTGGCAGTAACCACATTGAACCACGTCCAGTTCCACCCATGCCTGTTGCACAGCGGCCCCGATTGCGTTGTCCCCGATGGCTTCGATTGTCGTGATCTCTGCGCCTTCGACGTCCTCGATGTAGGTTTGGCAGGACCGGACAGGTTCGCCGTTCAGATGCACAGTGCAGGCGCCACAGGACGCGACACCGCACCCGAATTTGGTGCCGGTCATATTGAGTTCATCGCGTATGACCCACAGGAGCGGCGTACCGGGGTCAGCCTCCACTTCTTGGGTCTTGCCATTGATCTTGAGTGAAAGTGCCATGCCTAGATCTCCGTGGTGAACTTGGGTACTTAAAAAGATAGGGCGGCAGACTGGTCACGCCACCCTTCCGAGTTGAAATCGCGACCTGGCCCGCCGGTTTGTGATTGGCGGGACTGCTAACCGGTCAAAAGAGTGCTCGCGCCTTGCGTTGGCGCGTAGTTTCTGTCGCGGCGGCTGTGTTGCAGCCACGTTGCTGTGGCAGGCAAAATTCAAACCACATTAGTGCGTTCCGCGGATTACAAGCTGTGGTTCGACCCGGATCGTTCGACACTCTCTATCCGGATTGTTGATCCGATCGACAAGCAGATTGAGAACTTCCTGAACTGTCGTCTCAAGCGGATTCCGCACGGTGGTCAACTTTGTGATCTGCCAATCCGCCATGTCGGCATCATCGAAGCCGACGATCGACAAGGCGTCTGGTATGGCGATCCCAAGCGCGCGGGCCGCTCCGAGTGCGCCAATGGCCATGGCATCATTTGCGCAGACGAGCGCATCTATGTGTCCGTTTTCAGTGAGCAGGGTTTTTGCTGCGGCAAAACCACCGGCCACTGAAAAATCACTGGCCGCCTCCGCCTCTAAATCCAAGCCCGCGTTGTCGAGTGCGTTCAACACTCCTTTCCGCCGCTTCATGGAGGAATAGAACTGGTCCGGTCCACCAAGAAAACCGAATTTTTGCCGGCCCTTGGACACCAGAAATTCGGTCGCCAATTGCATCCCTGCCTGGTTCTTGCAGTGGACTGAATCGATGTTGAGCTCTTCGGTCGGGCGCCCGTAACAGATCATTGGAATACCGAGCTTGGCACATCGGTGGACAAGGTCTTTTGACATGCTGCCGCCGCGCACGATCAATGCATCCAGCGGAAAAGCCAGAGCCTCTGTATGCCCGTTGATCCGCGTCCCGCTGACAAGAATGGGCCAAAAGCCATTTGCATTGAGCGCACTGCACAATCGGCTGATCAGGGTTGTGTCATGGGCGTTGCGAATGTCCCCCTCGATCACCGCTACCAAACGGGAGCGTCCGCCCTGCAGGCCCGCGGCGAGTGCGTTTGGCTGGTACCCAATTTCGGCCGCGATTCCCAAGATCCGACGGCGCTTTGATTCTTCCAAATAGCTGCCTTTGGTGAAGGCACGAGACACCGCAGAGCGCGAAACGCCCGCACGATCAGCCACCATTTGAGCAGTAATACGTTTGCGTTTGGCCATATTTATAAGCGTTTCATTGATGTTTGGGGCATCCGCGTGCACCTTCCCGTTGTAGGAAAAACTTTTCAAGACGGAACTGAAACCGTAGCATCACTGTTACATTTAACTCGTACTGAACACGTGTGCACATTCCGTGCAGCATGGGGCAGTTTATTCCCTGTAACCAAACAGCAGCTGGACTTGCCGGGTTCTAGAGACGTCCCGACACCAGTTGCCAAACTCTATTAGTCTCACGACACACGGAGCAATGTAATGAAATCTTTCAAACTGGGCGCGGCTGCTTTCAGCATCGCATTTGCAGGCCAAGCGGCCTTGGCCGAAACCGAAATCACCTTCTGGCATGCGATGGGCGGCCAGCTTGGAGAAACGGTCAACGAAGTTGCCGCAGGCTTCAACGCAAGCCAGGACGAATACAAGATCACGCCCGTTTTCAAAGGTTCGTATGAAGAAACGCTGACTGCCGGCATCGCTGCCTTCCGCGCGGGTGAACAGCCCAACATCATCCAGGTTTTTGATGCCGGTGCAGCCACCGTTATTGGTGCGCAAGGTGCGACCATCCCGGTGCAGGATCTGCTGGCGGACAATGGTATCGACTTTGATATCAACGACTACATCGCCGGTGTGCGGTATTTCTATGCGGATGCCGACGGCAAGATGATCGGTATGCCCTTCAACTCTTCAACCCCGATCATGTACTACAATGTCCAAGCGCTTGAGAAAGCTGGTGTCACGCCGCCCGCAACTTGGGAAGAATTCGCCAATGTCACCGCTCCGGCGTTGAAAGAGGCCGGTTACATTCCGCTTAGCCAATCGCACCTGCCGTGGATTTTCACCGAGAATTTCTTTTCCCGGCACAATCTGCAGTTTGCGTCCAGCAACAACGGATACGACAGCAACGACACGCAGATCATGATCAACAACCCGGCCATCAAGGCGCATTTCTCCGCGCTGGTGGATTGGAAAGAGCAGGGGCTGTTTGAGTGGTACGGCACCGGATGGGGTGACAACGCCAAGCCGTTCGAGGACGGCAATGTCGCGATGTGGCTGGGGTCTTCGGGTTCGTTCGGTGGATTGCTGGCCAAGGACCTGGGCTTTGATTTCTCGGCGACAATGCTGCCCTATTGGGAAGGTGTGACAACCGAACCCACACAAACCTTTATCGGTGGCGCGGCCCTGTTTGCGATGTCCGGCAAATCGGCAGAGGAAAACAAGGCAGCGGCAGAATTCTTTAGCTACCTGACATCGTCCGATACGCAGTATTTCTGGCACCAGGCCACGGGTTACGTGCCGATCACGGAAGCTGCTTATGAAGCAGCCAAGGCGGATGGCCACTACGAGAAATTCCCGGCGGCCGAGGTTGGCATCCAGCAGCTTTCACTGCCTGCGGGCGAGTTCACCCGGGGCTACCGGATGGGCTTTTACGTCCAGATCCGTGACGTGATGAACCGTGAATACGGCCGCATCCTGACCGGTGAAACGGACGTCGAAAGCGGGTTTGCCACGATCGAGGCGGAATCCAATAAACTTTTGGAGCGCTTCGCCAAGACGCAAGGCTAAGCATCGCGTTTCATATCGGCGGCGACCGTTTCTCGCGGTCGCCGCTTTTCTGCAAAAGGGATTCCGAATGAAACGAGCCGGGTTCACCAGCGTTTGGCTGCCTGTGGCGCTGCTTTTGCCGCAGCTTTCGATCATTGCGATATTTTTCTATTGGCCTGCGGGCTGGGCGGTTCAGTCTTCTTTCTACCTCCAGGACCCGTTCGGTTTCGGGTCGACCTTTGTGGGTTTTGAAAACTACACCGACCTGACAGCAAATTCGGAGTATATGCGGATTGCCTGGTTTACCGTTGTTTTCACGGTGCTTGTAACGTTCTTCTCGCTGTCCATCGCCCTGTTGTTGGCGGTGAAGGCGGACAAGGTCATTCGGGGGGCAAAAAGCTACCGCACGCTTTTGATGTGGGTCTATGCTGTGGCACCGCCAGTTGCGGGTTTCATGGGCATAATGCTGTTTCACCAGCACACCGGCCCCATGACGGATTTCTTCAAGGCGCTGGGCTGGGATTACAAAATTCTGGTTGATTACAATTCAACGGCAACGGCGTTCATCATCGTTTCGGTCTGGAAGCAAATCCCGGTCAATTTCATCTTCTTTCTGTCCGGCCTTCAATCCATACCCAGAGCAGTGCGTGAAGCCGCCATGATCGACAATCGCTCGGGCGTTCGCAGGTTCTGGGACATCACATTTCCGCTGCTGGCCCCGACCGGGTTCTTCCTGTTGATCATCAACATCACATATGCGCTGTTCGACACTTTCGGCATCATCGATACGCTGGTAAAGGGTGAACCTGGGAACAACCCGATGACCCTTGTTTACAAGGTGTACATGGACGGTTTCCGTGGAAATGACCTGGGTGGCTCGTCGGCCCAGTCCGTGATCCTCATGGTTCTGGTCCTTGTTCTTACCGTCTTTCAGTTCCGGCTGATCGAACGCCGCATTCACTATAGCTGAGGTCCACGTCATGGCACGCACACAGACCCGCAAGCCCTTCAAGTGGACACCCGTATTCGACCATACGATTCTCATTCTCGGGGCGCTTTTCATGCTCGTGCCCGTGGTGCTGGCATTCGTCACATCCAGTCACAGCGCAGTCCAAATTGCACGAGAAGGCATCATGTTTGTTCCGGGAAGTCACCTCGGGGAAAACTACTCAAAGGCCATGTTCGAAAAGGGAGGCTTCACTGCCACCATCGACGGCATGGTGATGCTCAAGAACTCTCTAATCCTTGGGTTGGGCTTTGCTCTTGGCAAGATCATCATTTCGATGCTGGCCGCCTATGCGCTTGTCTATTTCCGCCTTCGCTTTGCGACCTTTGCCTTCTGGATCATCTTCACAACGCTGCTGTTGCCTTTGGAAGTGCGCATCCTGCCGTCTTACGAGGCTATTCAACGCCTCAACCTCGCCAACACTTATTCGGGCCTTATCGTGCCGCTGATCGCATCCGCCACTGGCACGTTCTTTTTCCGGCAGTTCTTTCGCTCGGTTCCAGAGGAGCTTGCTGAAGCGGCGCGGATTGATGGAGCAGGTCCGGTGAAATTCTTCATCGATATTCTGGTTCCGTTGTCGCAAACCATGATTGCCGCGATCTTCATCATCATGTTCGTCTTCGGATGGAACCAGTATCTGTGGCCCACGCTGATCACCACTGACGAGGGGTTGTTTACCCTCGTGCGGGGCATCAAGCAGATCTACCAAACGATGATCGACGCAAACTCCATCCCGGAATACGGCCAGGCCCTGGCGCTTGCGATCATCGCGATGCTGCCGCCGGTCCTGATCGTCATTTTCTTCCAGAGTTGGTTCGTCAAGGGCCTGACCGAGTCAGACAAGTAGGAACACCGCCAATGGCACAAGTTACACTGAACGGGGTTGGAAAAACCTACCCGAATGGATTTGAGGCGGTGAAGCCTTCCAGCTTTGACATTGCGGACGGTGAGTTTGTTGTCCTTGTGGGGCCATCAGGCTGCGGCAAGTCAACGCTTTTGCGCATGGTGGCTGGCCTTGAGGACATAACCGCTGGCTCGCTGAACATAGGAGACCGCGAGGTCAATGATGTGGACCCGGCGGATCGCGACGTCGCCATGGTCTTTCAGAACTATGCGCTTTATCCGCACATGACCGTGCGCAAGAACATCGGCTATGGCCTCAAGAACCGTGGCACCTCTGCCGCCGAGATCGAGGCGAAGGTGCAGGATGCGGCCAAGATGCTCGATCTGAGCACCTTGCTGGACCGCAAGCCTTCGCAACTGTCTGGTGGTCAACGCCAGCGCGTCGCGATGGGGCGTGCCGTGGTGCGCGATCCGGCGTTGTTTCTGTTCGACGAGCCATTGTCCAACCTGGACGCCAAATTGCGCAACCAAATGCGGATCGAAATCAAGGCCTTGCAGCGACGTCTTGGTGTGACGTCGATCTATGTGACCCATGATCAGGTCGAGGCCATGACCATGGCGGATCGTATCATTGTCTTGAACGGTGGCGAGATCGAGCAGATCGGCACCCCGGCAGAGATCTATCACAATCCTGCCTCGAAATTTGTCGCGTCCTTCATGGGCGCGCCGCCAATGAACCTGATAGATGCGCAGCTGGAAAATGGCGAAATCCGTATGAACGGCAGCACCGTACTGACCGCTCCCTCGGACCAAGCCTATTCCGGGCCGGTCACAATGGGCATTCGACCCGAAGACGTTGCCATAGATGAAGCCGGTTCGACGCCCTTTACGGTTGAAATCGTGGAAGAGCTGGGAGCCCATCGCCTGTTGCATGGCCGTTTGGCTGGGCACGCCTTTACCGTTCATGTCGGCAAGGACGCCGCCGCAACCGAAGGCGAGGTCAGGCTGCAGATCAAACCGGATGCGATCCGGCTGTTCCAACCGGAGACCGGTAAAGCGATATGATCACCGATGTTCGGACGGTTCTTGAACCGGTGAGCGAAGAACAGCGCGCGCGTATTCTGTCTGCCCCGCGCACGGCGGACGCGCATCGTCAGCTGCTGAACGGTATTCCTGCCATGAACGCGGTTCAATGTGGGGGCAGGGCGCAGCGGGACCGCTTGCCAAGCGACATTACGGTGGTCGCATGGAACGTTGAACGGTGTCTGTTCCCCGAAGCCTGTGCGGATCATCTTGAACCGATCAAGCCTGATGTGGTGCTGTTGTCAGAGGTGGACAACGGTATGGCCCGTACCAGCCAGCGCCACACAACCGAAAGCTTTGCCGACGCGTTGTCGATGGTTTATGCCTATGGCGTTGAGTTTCATGAGTTGGGACTAGGCGGCCCAACTGAACTGCAGCTGTGCACCGACGACTTCAATGTGCTTGGCTGGCATGGCAATGCAATCCTGTCCGCCGTGCCCTTCGATCGGGTGGCGATGGTTCGGCTCGATGATCATGGACACTGGTTTGCGAGCAACAGCGGAGCATCGGACCCGGAGCAGCCGCGTGTCGGTGGTCGGCTGGCCTTGTTGGCGGAACTGCCGACAGAGAAGGGACCTATCACAGTTGTTTCCACGCATTTGGAAAGCAATGCGGATGCGCCACGTCGTCACCGCCAATTTGATATCTTGTTGGATGCCATCGACGATTTTGCGCCAAGCGGCCCGGTGGTGATCGGCGGTGATTTGAATACCGGCAACCACATGCCGCCAGAATTTGACTGGCGTCAGGAAACTCTCTTTTCCTTGGCTGAAAGCCGCGGCTACTCGTGGGAATTTACCGCTGAGGGAACGACAACAAGGCCCAGCCTGATCACGCCACATCCGGATCGGCAAATGAAGCTGGATTGGATCGCTGGGCGGGGTTTGCGGTGCCAGGAGTGCGGGATCAGGACGTCGCTGTCAGACGCGGGGCAACCGCTATCAGACCACGACCTTGTTTGGGCCGCTGTGTCTTTGGACTAGGATCCTGATGCTGGCCGCAATCAGTCTTGGCGCGCGCATTCAGCCACAACCAGTCGCGTGCACCGTCCATGAACGGCGTTTCTGAACTCTCATGTCTGGATGGCGCTGATCGCGACATCTTTTGCGGTTTCCCTGTTTCGTTGCCTGTGATTGCATGTCGTCGCACGGCAAGGGAAAGCGCACATGGCGGACAAGACCATTTTGGTTGTCGGGACCTACGACACCAAGAATGACGAACTGACCTATATGGCCGAGCGTATTACCGCCATGGGTGGTGGCGTGCTGGCAATGGACATCTCGGTTCTGGGTGATCCCGAGCGTCCAGTCGATGTCTGGAAATCTGAAGTGGCGGAGGCGGCAGGCACAACCATTCAAGCGGTGATCGACAGCGGTGATGAAAACACGGCCATGCAGATCATGGCGCGTGGGGCGAGTGTGCTGGCGCGGTCATTGCTGGATCAAGGACGGTTTGATGGGGTGGTCATCTTGGGCGGCTCCATGGGGACGGATGTGGCGCTGGATATCTGTCAGGCGTTGCCCTTGGGGGTTCCCAAATATGTGGTGTCCACGGTCAGTTTTTCGCCAGTCATCCCGACAGACCGGTTGTCGGCTGACATACAGATGATCCTTTGGGCGGGTGGCCTCTATGGTCTGAATTCGGTCTGCAAGGCGTCGCTGAGCCAGGCGGCGGGTGCTGTATTGGGTGCTGCACGCGCCGTTGAGCCTCCGGCGGCTGATCGTCCAATGGTTGGTATGACATCGCTTGGCTCATCTTGCCTGCGATACATGAAGCGCCTGAAACCAGAGCTGGAGGCGCGGGGGTACGAGGTTGCGATCTTTCACGCCACAGGCATGGGCGGCATGGCGTTTGAAAGCATTGCGCGCGAGGGTGGCTTTGTCTGCGTCATGGATTTTGCCCTGTCCGAACTGGGCAACCTGATGGCGGGGTCCGTTGTAAATGGCGGTGAAGATCGCATGCTGAATGCAGGGCGCGCTGGCATTCCGCGGATCGTCGCGCCGGGTTGTCTTGACCTGATTGATTTTGCAGGCTGGCAAGAGATCCCGGAGCAATATCGCGACCGTCCCTTCCACGTGCACAATCGCTTGATCAAATGCTCCGCATTCAACGCGGAAGAGCGCCGCGCGACCGCGCGTGAAATTGCCAAGCGGCTTAAGGCCAGCGACACCCCGGCACATGTGATCCTTCCATCTGGCGGGATCGAGGAATGGGATCGCCCGGGTCAACCGGCGCATGATCCCGAGGGGTTGGCCGCCTTCTGCGACGAGATGCGCGCTGTGATTACAGAACCGTTGGGATTTACCGAGGTTGCCGCTCACATCAATGATGATGCGTTTGTGGATGCAGCGCTGGCTGTTTTTGATGGCTGGGTTGTGGATGGCACGATTGAGGCACATGGATGACAGGACCGCTGCACGGGTTGAAGGTGATCGAATTTGCCGGGCTTGGTCCGGCCCCGTTGGCGGGGCAGCTTCTGGCTGACATGGGGGCAGACGTTGTGGTGATTGACCGCGCCTCCGGTCCTGCTGATCCGTACGACGTGAACCGGCGCGGCAAGCGGTCGATTGCCTTGAATCTGAAGTCAGATACGGGCCGAGGTATTGCGCATGATTTGCTTGCACAGGCTGATATCCTGATCGAAGGTTTTCGCCCGGGCGTGATGGAGCGTCTTGGCTTGGGGCCGGATGACACGCCGGACACGTTGATTTATGGCCGCATGACCGGGTGGGGGCAGGACGGCCCGTTGGCGCAGACCGCAGGCCATGACCTGACCTATCTTGCGCAAACGGGTGTGCTCAGCCTGATGGCGACAGTTGATGCACCGCCGCGCCCGCCATTGAACCTGATTGCGGACTACGGCGGTGGGGCCATGTTCCTGATTTTCGGGGTTCTTTCTGCGGTCATTGCACGGGGTCGGACGGGCAAAGGTCAGGTGGTTGATGCTGCCATGGTGGATGGCGTTCCGGCCATGATGGGACTGCTGCACGGCTTTATGGCCAACGGGTTTTGGACGGATCAGCCCGGACAGAACTGGTTGGATGGCGGTGCACCGTTCTATCGCTGTTACCGTTGTGCTGACGGGCGCGATGTGGCCGTCGCAGCCTTGGAACCGCAATTTTATGCAGCCTTGCTTGCGGGGCTTGAGCTGGAGCTGATCAGCTTGCCGGATCAGAATGATCGAAGCGGATGGCCTGCACTGACCGGCAAGTTCTCTACATTGTTTGCACGGCGCCCGCGCGATGAATGGGCTCGCATCTTTGCTGGGACGGACGCCTGCGTTGCACCGGTTCTGTCGATGGAGGAAGCGCGGGATGACCCGCACATGGCGGGCCGTGGTACCTACTTGTCCGTTGACGACGTTTGGCAGGCTGCACCCGCGCCCCGTCTGAATCACACTCCACCGCGTAATCCAAAATCGTCGAAGGCACCCGGGCAGGACGCTGAGGCCGTACTGTCCGAGCTCGGTTACGATCAGACAAGTATTGACGCGCTTCGGGCGGACGGAGCGCTGACATGAAGGCATTGATCGTCGGCGGTGGTATAGGAGGGCTGTCCACTGCGATTGCCTTGCGCTTGCGAGGCTGGGATGTGTCCGTGTTCGAGCAGGCCCCGGCGTTGACCGAAGTGGGTGCGGGGCTGCAAATCTCACCTAACGGCTGGCATGTGCTTCAGGCGCTGGGCGTGTCTGCGCACATGACGCGGACGCTCTTCGAACCGGAAGCAATCGAGATGCGCCTGGGCGTATCAGGTCGTCAGGTGTTTTCACTTCCTATGAAAGGGTATGCGGCCCAGCGCTGGGGCGCACCATACATACATATCCATCGCGTCGACTTGGTGGATGCGTTGGTGGAGCGTTTGAACGAGTTGTTACCGGATGCCGTGCAGACCGGCCTTGGTGTTTCTGGGTATGATCCGGACGGTGCCGTTGTTTTTACTGATGGCAGCCGCGCCTCGGGTGATCTGGTTGTTGGGGCCGATGGGCTGCATTCGGCGGTCCGTCAGCAAATGCTGGGTCCGGACAAGCCACGATACACAGGCAATATTGCCTGGCGCGCGGTGGTGCCAGTCGATGAACTGGATCGTCCGCCCCCGCCAACGGCATGTGTCTGGGCGGGCGACAAGCGCCACGCCGTCACCACGCGGTTGCGCGCTGGTACATTGGCGAACTTCGTCGGCATGGTTGAAGAATCTGAGCCTGCGCCTGAAGGCTGGCGGATCGAAGGGAGCCGAGATGACGCGATGGCGGCTTTTGACGGATGGCATCCAATTGTCGCGGGGCTGATTGCAAAAGCACCGGTATTGAACCGCTGGGCCCTGTTTGATCGGACGCCTTTACCCCGCTGGCACGAGGGGCAGGTCACCCTTTTGGGTGACGCGGCTCATCCGATGTTGCCGTCCATGGCACAAGGGGCGGTGCAGGCGTTGGAGGATGCATGGACGCTCGCGGCAGTGCTCGAAGATGCCGCATCGGTTGAGGTCGGATTGCAGCGTTATTTTGACTTGCGCATTGAGCGTACAGCACGGATCCAGACCGGGTCAGCCGCCAATGCACGCATGTTTCATAAGGCGACACCGCTTGGCAGTATCGGGTTCTATGGACCAATGGCACTTGGAGCACGCATCGCCCCCGGACTGATACATGCGCGCCAGGATTGGGTCTATCGCCACGATGTGACACAGGCCATCTAGGTATTGGCAGCGGCGCGTACGGATTGAGGTGTTTGGCCTGTCCACGTGTTGAAGGCGCGGTAGAAGGAGTTTGGGTCACGATAGGCAAGCAAGTAGCTGATTTCGGCCACGTTCAATTCGGTTGAGGTCAGGTAGTCGCGCGCCAGATCTGCGCGTGTGGTGTCGAGGACCTGTTGAAATCGTGTGCCTTCGTCGCGCAGATGCCTTTGCAGGCTACGGGTGCTCAACCGCATGCGTCGCGCTGCGGCGTCGATGGTGGCTTCGCCAGCGGGTAGCATTTCCGCCAGTGTTGTGCGCAACCGTGCCGTTATCGCCTGTTCCGAGGTCTGCAATTGCATCTGACGTTTGAACCCAGGTTCAAGCTGCGCCCATTGCGCCGGATCAGCCGACAGTAACTTGCGGTCGGCATCCTCGGGCGCAAGCATCATCATATTCGGTCCTCCCGTTTCAATGGGAATGCCGATGAACTCTTCCAATGCATCATGGCAGGCCAGCCGTTCAGGCAGGCGGGCGGCCTGCGGTGTCATGTGATGACCGGTGCACGCGCGGATGGCCTCGGTCAGAAAGACAAGCTCGGTTGCTGCAAAGGTTGCGGGTAAGGGCAGGGTGGGTTGGTTCGAAGATTTGTGGATCTCAAGAGCCTGCGATGGCGAGCGCTTGAGTCTGAGAACGAGTGGACCGGTCAGGGGTTTGAACAGTGACAGTCGCTCAAGTCCAACGGCCACGTTGGGGCTGCACGTAAAGGCAAAGAATGCGGGGTTGAACGGCCCGCGGGCATAGGCGCGACCCAGCATGAGCGGGGTGTCTTCGCGATCTGCTTCGGCAAGGATTGCATTCCATCCCGCAAAGTAGTCCGCCGCGGACACGCCGCGCCCTTCGTTTTGCAGAAAGTCCGGCGGAAACCGCATGCGCCGCATCACGGCGGTCGGATCCACTTGCAACAGCCCACACAACTGTTCGGTCGTCCGGGCAATCTTGTAATAGGTTTCTTGCGGCGCGGTCATGGTGCCAGTGTGACCACTTTTCGCCGACCAAGCCAGCGGCTTGGCGGAATATGCAAGTCATTTGGCGTGATCGGGTTGCCGCATGGGGCCGCGTGAAGCGGCCCCGCTTGGTCAGCTTTTGTTCATCCGGTTTTCGATCAGGTCCTCAACCACGGACGGATCGGCGAGGGTTGATGTATCGCCCAATGCGCCAAAATCATCCTCGGCAATCTTGCGCAGAATGCGGCGCATGATCTTGCCTGATCGTGTCTTGGGCAGGCCTGGCGCCCACTGGATCAGATCGGGGGAGGCGATGGGGCCAATCTCGGACCGGACCCATGTGCGCAACTCCTTGCGCAATTCTTCGGTCGGTTCCTCGTTGTTCATCAAGGTGACATAGCAATAGATGCCCTGACCTTTGATGTCGTGGGGATAGCCGACCACTGCAGCCTCGGCCACTTTTGCGTGCGCGACAAGTGCGCTTTCCACCTCGGCCGTGCCCATCCGGTGCCCTGAGACATTGATCACGTCATCCACGCGGCCGGTGATCCAGTAGTCGCCATCTTCGTCCCGGCGACATCCATCGCCGGTGAAGTAGTAGCCTTTGTAGTCAGAGAAATAGGTTTTCTCGAAGCGCTCGTGATCGCCCCAGACTGTGCGCATCTGGCCCGGCCAACTGTCTGCGATGACCAGCACCCCTTCAACACCATTGCCTTCAATGACGTCGCCGGTGGCAGGCTCCAGAACCAATGGCTTGATCCCGAAGAACGGTTTCATCGCCGCGCCCGGCTTGGTCGCATGGGCACCGGGCAGGGGCGTCATCAGATGGCCACCTGTTTCGGTTTGCCACCACGTGTCTACAACGGGGCATCGCCCGCCGCCGATCACGTCATTGTACCAATTCCAGGCTTCCGGATTGATTGGTTCGCCAACCGTACCCAGTATGCGAAGGCTGCTCAGATCGCACTTGGTCACGTAATCATTGCCTTGGCCCATGAGGGCACGAATGGCCGTAGGCGCAGTATAGAACTGTGCCACTTGGTGCTTTTCGCAGACCTGCCAGAAGCGGCTGGCATCGGGGTAGGTCGGCACCCCTTCGAACATCAGGGTTGTGGCCCCGTTCGCCAGCGGGCCGTAGACGATGTAGCTGTGACCGGTCACCCAACCTACATCTGCTGTGCACCAGTAAATCTCACCATCCTTGTAGTCGAAGGTGATCTCGTGCGTGAGCGATGCATAGACAAGGTAGCCGCCGGTGGTGTGGACGACACCCTTGGGCTGTCCCGTCGAACCAGACGTATAAAGAATGAACAGAGGGTCCTCTGCGCCCATCTCTTCCGGTGGACACTCTGCCGGGACATTGGCCGCTTCTTCGTGCAGCCAATAGTCCAGCCCGTCGCGCCATGCAATTTGCTGTCCCGTGCGTTGCACCACCAGGCACTTGGTATCGTTGATCACGTTGATCAGCGCTTGGTTCACATTGTCCTTGAGGTTGGTCACGCGGCCCCCGCGGGGGGCGGCGTCGGCGGTGATGACCACCTTGGCATCGCAGCCTGATACGCGCGCTGCCAGCGCGTCGGGCGAAAACCCCGCAAATACAATGGAATGAATCGCACCGATACGTGCGCAAGCCAGCATGGCATAGGCGGCTTCGGGGATCATCGGCATGTAAATCACCACCCGATCACCTTTGCTAACGCCCAGCCCCTTGAGCACATTGGCCATTTTGCACGTCTCTGCATGCAACTTTGCATAGGTGACGTGCTTAGCGGTATCATTGGGATCGTCGGGTTCCCAGATGATGGCCGTCTGATCGCCACGTTTTGCAAGATGCCGGTCGATGCAGTTGGCGGAGACGTTCAGTGTGCCGTCCGCATACCAATTGATCGACACGTTGCCGAAGTCATAGGACACGTCCTTGACCTGGCTATAGGGCGTCATCCAGTCCACCCGTTTCCCTTGCTCACCCCAAAAGGCCGCCGGGTCGCTCATGGATGCCGCATACATCTCGTCATAGCGGGCCGCATTCACATGTGCATTGGCGGCCAGATCGGGATGTGGCGCGTGTGTTTTGGTTTCGGGCATGGTTCCTCCGGGTCGTCCTATTCTTGTTGGAGGTGCGCAAGATTTACGTGCCATCCTCCATGATGACGCAACCGTGCGCGCGGCCTCCTCCCTCTGTTGGTGATAATACGCAATGCAGAGCAGAAGGAAATAAATGGGACGTTGGTTGTATAGGTCGGGCCAAAGCCGTGTGATGTGACGGATGAGATAATAAATCTCATAAATTACAATGACTTACACATCCTTTTTGTCGAAATCCCTTGAAGGGTGGCCCGCTGCATCTTCGCGCCACGCACTTGAAAAGCCGCGATAAAACACCTGCTGCATTGCAGCGACGGCGGTTGTTCGAGAATCAAGCTGGCATTTGGCCAGTTTGCAGCCCCTTGGCAGCGCGAGGCCGCCACGCTAGCTTCCACTCTAAGCGGGCCGTCAGGTCCCGCATCAAGGGAGAAACATCATGAACAAATTCGCGTTGGGCGGCGTTGTTGCCGCTGTATCATGTACATTTGCGCTCGAAGCCGCGGCCACGGAATGGAACGTGTCGGTCTGGGGCAAGCGCCGTGCCTTTACCGAGCATGTCGAAAAACTGGCCGAGCTCGTGTCTGAAAAGACAAACGGCGAATTCACCATGAACATCAGCTATGGTGGCTTGTCCAAGAACCGCGAGAACCTTGATGGCATCTCGATCGGTGCGTTCGAAATGGCACAGTTCTGCGCAGGCTATCACCGGGACAAGAACCGGGTGATCACCGTTTTGGAATTGCCGTTCCTCGGGGTCGAGAACCTGGAGCAAGAAGTGGCGGTGGCGACTGCCGTCTACCAACACCCAGCTGCCGTCGAGGAGATGGAGCAGTGGAACGCACGCCTTCTGATGACCTCGCCGATGCCGCAGTACAACTTGGTCGGGACGGGTGAACCTAAGACAACGCTGTCAGACTTTGAAGGTATGCGCGTGCGCGCAACGGGCGGTCTGGGCAAGGCCTTTGAAAGCGTCGGTGGCGTTCCAACATCCGTGACGGCAACCGAGGCCTACCAGGCAATGGAATCCGGTGTTGTGGACACGGTGGCATTTGCCCAGCACGCACACCTGTCGTTTGGTACGATCAACCAGGCTGACTGGTGGACGGCCAACCTGAACCCCGGCACCGTGAACTGCCCGGTGGTTGTGAACATCGACGCGTATGACAGCTTGTCGGACGAGCACAAGGCAGCGCTCGAAAGCTCGGTTTCCGAGGCGATTGATCACTACCTGGCCAACTATGCCGAATTGCTCGAGCGTTGGGACAGTGTTCTTGAAGAGAAGGGCGTGCAAAAGGTCGAGATAGACGACGCAGTGATTGCCGAGTTCCGGTCGATTGCAGCTGATCCCGCACGTGACGCGTGGATCGCGGACATGGAAGGGCAGGGCTTGCCCGGTCAGGAACTGTATGACCTGGTCGTCAAAACACTCGCTGACGCCAAAGGCGGAAGCTAAGCCTTAAAGGGGCGGGTCACATGGCCCGCCCTAAACACATAAAAACAGGGGGCAGGGATGGCAGGTGCATCCACAGTGCTGGAAGACTCCAGTGTTCTAAGCCGTTTGGATAGGGCGCTATTGCCAATTGAGCAGGTCATGGCCTTGTTAAGCGGACTGGCCGCCTTTTCCCTCATGTTCCTTGCCGCTTATTCGGTCGCAGGCCGGGAGTTTTTCGAAGCACCGCTCATGGGTTACGTAGACCTGATCGAAATGCTGATGCCTCTGATCGCCATTATGGGTGTGTCCTATGTTCAGCGAAACGGTGGGCACATTCGTATGGACATCATTATCGGTGCCATGCGGGGACGCCTGCTGTGGCTGGTCGAGCTGATCATGGTGGTTTTGATCCTTGTCCTCATGATTGCTTTGGTTTGGGGGGCATGGGCCCATTTCGACCGTTCCTTTGACTGCGCACGGCCGTTTTGCAGCCGGGACAGTTCCATCGATATCTCGCTGCCGATCTGGCCATCGAAGCTGCTGGTGCCCATTGCCTTTGCCGTGCTGTGCGCCCGACTTGTGCTGCAAGCCGTCGGCTATGCGCGTGCCTTCTGGCTGAACCTTGAGCGCCCAGTTGCAGTGCCGTTGATCCAGAGTGTCGCCGCGCAAGCGCGTGCAGAAGCCGAAGCCCTGGACGGAGCAGACTGATGGACCCGATCACAATTGGCCTGTGGGTTACAGGCGGCATGCTGTGCCTTGTTTTTCTGGGAATGCGTGTTGCGTTTGCGGCTGGTTTGGCTGGCTTCGTCGGCTTGGTCTGGTTGCGCTGGAACGGCTTTGATTACGCGCCGGAACGCTTTGGAAAAGCGCTGGAAATCAGCGTCAAGGTTGCGGGCCAGGTACCTCACTCAAAGGTATCTGCACACGCGCTGAGCCTGATCCCAACCTTCATTCTGATTGGCTATTTGGCCTACTACGCCAAACTCACTACCGCCCTCTTCGATGCCGCCAAAAAGTGGATTGCCTGGGTTCCGGGGGGCTTGGCCGTGTCCACCGTGTTCTCGACCGCCGGCTTTGCCGCTGTTTCGGGCGCCTCGGTGGCGACAGCAGCCGTGTTTGCCCGCATTGCGATTCCAGAGATGCTTAAGATCGGCTATAACAAGCAATTCGCGGCTGGTGTTGTCGCAGCCGGTGGCACGCTGGCGTCGTTGATCCCGCCGTCAGCCATCCTTGTGATCTATGCAATCATCGTCGAGCAGGATGTGGGTAAACTGCTGTTGGCCGGTTTCATTCCCGGTGCATTTTCCGCCTTTGTCTACGCCATTCTGATCATCGGTATCGCGGTCATTTTCAAAACCGTTGGCCCGCCCGTTACCGGTTTCACATGGAAAGAACGTTTGCTGGCTCTACCACCTGCGCTGCCCATCGTAGCGGTTGTCGTGATCATCATCTTCTTTGTCTACAACCCCTTTGGCGACGCATGGGGGACGCCGACGGAAGGCGGGGCAGTGGGCGCGTTCATTGTATTCCTCATGGCGGTGTACCGAGGCATGCGCTTGACTGAGCTGAAGGACGCGTTGATCGAGACGGCCAAACTGACGGTGATGATCTTTACCATCATCTGGGGCGTCCTGATCTATGTTCGCTTCTTGGGGTTCGCTGACCTGCCGGGTGCATTCTCGGACTGGATCACTTCGCTGACCGTGTCGCCCATGTTGATCCTGGTTTGCATTCTTTTGGCGTATGCCGTGCTGGGCATGTTCATGGACGCAATTGGGATGCTGCTCTTGACCCTGCCTGTGGTCTATCCGGCCGTGATGGCGCTCAACGGTGGCGAATTCGTAAGTGCTGAGGATAGCACCTTCGGCATGTCCGGACCAATGTGTGCGATATGGTTTGGCATTCTGGTGGTCAAGATGGCCGAGTTTTGTCTGATCACGCCGCCCATCGGTCTCAACTGCTTTGTGGTTGCGGGCGTGCGCGATGATCTGAGCGTGCAGGACGTGTTCAAGGGCGTTACCCCTTTCTTCATTGCCGATGCGATTACAATTGCGTTGCTGGTCGCGTTCCCGGCAATTGTTTTGTGGCTTCCATCCTTGGCCTAGCCTTTGTGGACTTGCACTGCCTCTGCATCTGACAGCACGCCATGAGGCTCGTGCCACGCACCGTTCTTCTTGGCAAAAGGTACCGCACACCTTATGTCGCGCGCCATGCACACAAATGCTGACATAACCCGCGCCGCTCGTCTTTCCGTCGCGCCGATGATGGATTGGACGGACCGGCATTGCCGCTATCTGCATCGGCAATTGAGCGGGCAAGCGCTTTTGTACACCGAGATGGTGACAGCTCCGGCGCTTGTGCGCGGGGGTGCTTTGCATCTGCTGGATCACCACCCGGCAGAGCATCCTGTCGCCTTGCAACTCGGCGGGGCTGATGCCCGAGAGCTCGCGCAAGCCGCGCAATTGGGCGCGCAAGCGGGTTACGACGAGATAAACCTGAATTGCGGTTGCCCGTCGGATCGCGTGCAATCCGGCACCTTCGGAGCTGTCCTGATGCGGGAGCCTGGCAGGGTTGCCGAATGCGTGGCGGCCATGCGTGATGCGGTTGATGTGCCGGTGACGGTCAAATGTCGCATCGGTGTGGACGAGCAGGACCCGGAGGAGGTTCTGCCGGAATTTTTGTCTCGGATCGTTGCCGCTGGATGCGAACGGGTAACGATCCATGCGCGCAAGGCCTGGCTCAAAGGGTTAAGCCCAAAAGAGAACCGGGATATCCCGCCGCTGGACTATGATCTGGTGCACCGGATGAAGGGACTGTTTCCAAACCTGCATATCTCGATCAACGGTGGCGTCGCCACATTGGATCAGGTCGAAATGTTGCTCGACGGTGGGCTTGATGGTGTGATGGTAGGCCGCGCGGCGTATCATCAACCCACGGATGTTTTGGCGCAGGCTGACAGGCGTATTTTCGGGACGGGACGTGACAGCACTGCCGAACAGGCAGTTGCAAACATGCTGCCATATATCGAAGCGCATCTTTCCGCTGGTGGCCGTCTACATCAGATCACCCGCCATATGCTTGGCCTTTTTGCCGGGCGCCCCGGCGCGCGTGGCTGGCGCCGTACTCTGAGCGAAGGTGCGACACGCGACGGTGCAGGACCGGAATTGGTCGAGGCTGCCTTGCGCCATGTCACGGCACTGGCCCCCGACGCCAAAGCAGTGTAGCACCACGCGACTTCACGCGGGAGCTGGCGATGCCGGACACATTTCTTCTGATCCAGATGCTGATCGTGCTGGCCGTGATCGGAGCCTTCGCCGGCGTACTGGCCGGCCTTTTGGGGGTTGGCGGAGGCATCGTTCTAGTGCCAGCATTTTTCTATGCATTCCAAACGCTTGGATATGGTGGGCCAGATCTGATGCAGATGTGTTTGGCCACCTCTCTTGCAACGATCATCGTAACCTCGGTCCGGTCCGTGATGAGTCACAACAAGAAAGGTGCGGTTGACTGGGACATCCTGCGCGGCTGGGCGCCTGGCATCGTGATCGGAGCGGTATTGGGCATGCTGCTGGTGGCACAGCTACGCACGACCACCCTGCAGGCCATATTTGGCATTCTTGCCTTGATCGTAGGGCTTTACATGGGGTTTGGCCGCGCGAGCTGGCGGCTGGGCCCTGCAATGCCGACCGGTGCGGGCAGGGCTGCCCTGTCACCGGGCATGGGATTTCTTTCGGTCCTGATGGGGATCGGTGGGGGTAGCTTTGGTGTGCCGCTGATGAGCCTGTTTTCAGTTCCGATTCACCGCGCCGTCGCGACGGCGGCGGGCTTCGGTGTGCTGATCGCTGTTCCATCGGTCATCGGCTTTTTGATGGTTTCGCTTGATGGGCCGGTGCCGCCATTTACGGTGGGGGCCGTGAACCTAGTTGCCTTTGCAGTCATTATTGCGATGACCCTTGTGACCGCGCCCTGGGGCGTCAGGTTGGCACATGTGATGGATCCCGGTCCGCTCAAGCGGGTGTTTGCGGTTTTCCTTGTGCTTGTCGCGCTCAACATGCTGCGCAAGGCGCTGTGGGGATGATCGACCCAGACGGCTTCGTGGTTTTTGACTATGATGATCGGACGGTGCGATGGGCCGCAGCGGCAGAAAAAGCAGCGGCAAGGGCCGCTGATGATCCTGAAACGAGGCTGCACAATCTGCGGCACGGCAAAACATGGTTCGTAGGTGTCGATGTTTTGCCAAACAAAACAGATGGCAGCGTGATGGGTGTGCCCCTTGCCGGACCTTGGCAAAGCCATGTGCCAGACTTGCCGATGCACTCCGGTCAAGTATCAATTGTCTATCCCGGTTATCCCAAGCGCGACGCAGATCAAAGTGAAGCCAATCATCGGTTTCGGATCACGCGCATGGCCGCGCATGTGGATGGTCTGTTGCCCGAAGGGCCGGATCGACAGCGCTTTGCCCGCGAATTTCACGCATATATTCTGGGACTACCGCTCAATGATGTATCTGCCGCTCCAACCATTGTTTGGAAAGGCAGCCATCGGATCATGCAGAAGGCACTTAGAGAGGCCATCGTCGACCATAATCCGCGCGAGGTGGATGTGACCGACGCCTACCATGCCGCGCGGCGCATCGTCTTCAGCAGCTGTGAGGCGGTGCAGATACGTGCAAGACCCGGCCAGTCGTTCCTGATCCACCGTTTTGCCCTGCATGGCACTGAACCGTGGAAGGGCCCCGAAGACGGGCGTCGCATGATCGCATTCTTTCGACCTGAATTCCCGGACCCGATGGATTGGCTCAACTAACCTTGACGCAAAGATCGCTTTGCTAACGATGCGCCAGATTGTTCGTTCGTCGTAGGACCACGAGGGACTGCGTCAGATTTCGCTACCGTTTGAGCCGGGCCGCACGTCCGCCACGCCGACCCTTCGGTGCGGCTTCTCGCGTTGGCAGTTCAGCCATGATGATGCGCCGTTCATCGGTGCTCATTCGGCTCCAACCACCGATTTCGTCGATAGAGCGGGCGCAGCCAGTGCACAGCCGCGTCTCGGGATGAATGACGCAGATCTGCACGCAGGGGCTTTCGATCTCGTCGCGCTTCCACACAAGGGAACGGGGAACGTCTGTCATGCCTGCCTCTTTATTGCTGCCAGCCTGTCCAACAGTCCTTGCAAGATATATCCGGCAGCGACGTGATCAATCACCTCGGCGCGACGTTTACGTGTCGTATCCGCCTCAAGCAGCGCTTTTTCGGCGGCCACGGTGCTCAATCGTTCGTCCCAAAAGGTGATGGGACCATCCCAAAGCCTTTCAAAGTTGCGTGCAAAGGCACGAGTGGACTGGCACCGCGGCCCCTCGGTTCCATCCATGTTGCGGGGCAGGCCCAACACAAGACCACCGACGTTGCGCTCAGCTATGAGGGTCTGCAGGCGTGCGGCATCCAAACCGAACTTTTTGCGTCGTACCGTTTCAAGCGGTGTTGCGACGGACCAGAATGTGTCTGAAACCGCTACACCAATGGTTTTGTCGCCCAGATCGAGGCCCATGAGGGCCTGCATTGGGGGCAGTCCGGCCAAAAACGCATCGGTATCGTCCGTTATCATTCCAAGCCCACGCGGTCAGCGGTGCGGCTCAGGATATCTGCGGCGCGGGGATCGTCGCCAAACACTTCGCGCGCATTGATCAGGATCGCATTGGCCTGATTCATCTGGCCCAAAACCCCCAAAGCGGAAATCAACTGCGCCCAATCCTCGACGGGACCGCCCTCGGTCGCAAGACGGTCGGACAGGCCAGTGACCATCCCCTGGATCATCTCCATCCGCTCTGCAGGGCTCAGGCCCTGCGCTGCTTCAATCTGATCTGGGGAAGGTCCGCGCCCTGTACCGATCGCTGGCATGGCGTAGTTCACACCCGCGCGAAAGGCCATTTCCTCGATCTGTGACGACACTGGCGCAATCCAAGGTGCATCGGCAGGCCCTTCACGCAACAGTTGATCCCAGACGCGCAAAGCCGTGTCCGGTCGCCCGGTTTGCGACATCATCAGCCCAAAGTAGTAGCGCGCAGGCCCATCTGCCGGATTCATGGAAAGCGTTCGTTCAAGAACGCCTTCAGCTTCGGGCGAGACGTATCCACCAGCGGCCAGGATCAACAGATCCGCATATTCCGAGAAGTCAGTTGCGGTGGCCTTGTCCCCTTTAAGCGCGAGAACTTGCGCTTTTGCGGTATGCGCTGCCGCATAGTTTCCAAGACGCCCCTCGGCGCGGCTTAGCAATTCGTGGCCTTGCACGTCATCAGGGCGGGTCACAACTGCCTGCCGCAGACGTTCGACAAGGACCACGTAATCGGGATCGACATTTGGCGGCGCGGACGGTTCATCAAGGCTGGCTTCAGCCGTTTCCTGGCTGGGTCGTTCTTCGCGAAGGATCTCGGCGGCCTCGATCCGACTGGCCAGCGCAAGATCGCCGTAACCCGGTGCGCCCAATTGGGTGTAGATGGCATAAGACCCTACAATAGTAACGGCGAGGGTCAGGCCAAGGCTTGTCAGCCCGCCGGACTTCCCGGCGCTTTGTTCTTGTTCTTGCAAGGCTGCGTCAGCGGCAAGAATGCGGCGTGACACTTCCGTGCGGATCCGATCCGCATCTGCTTCTGACACCACGCCACGTGCCAGGTCACGGTCCACTTCACGCAACTGGTCCCGGTAGACATCCAAATCATAGGCTGCGGGCGGGCGATCTCCGACAGAGCCACGCAGCATTGCGCGGGCCAATGTTGCGAGGACCGCGAGCGTCAACAGGGCCGTGATTATCCAGAATAACATGCGCACCACACTTGTTCGTTCGTCGTCATTTAACCCCTGCGCAGGACCAGCAAAAGGGTCCATGGCACACCCGTGATGTCGCAGGCAGGGACATGTGTCGCAAATCCGTCAAAAAACGCCGCCAGCGCGGCCCCTTTCTTCGGACACAAAGGCGATTAAAACCGCACGTATACGCTTTGCGATTCCACGGTCCGGACGGCTGCCCATGAAACGATACTCTGCTTTTGCCATTGCCCGAGAGGCCGCGCGTTACCACACCGGGTGGGAGCGCGCGTGGCGCGCGCCCGAGCCAAAGAAGAAGTACGATGTGATCATCGTTGGGGCAGGTGGGCACGGTCTGGCGACAGCTTACTACCTCGGAAAGAATTTCGGGATCACGAACGTTGCTATCCTTGAAAAAGGTTGGCTTGGGGGCGGCAACACCGGGCGAAACACAACGATCATCCGTTCGAACTACCTGCAGGATCCGTCGGCTGCGATCTACGAAAAGGCGCGCAGCCTTTACGAGACGATGAGCCAGGATCTGAACTACAACGTCATGTTCAGCCCGCGCGGCGTCATCATGCTGGCCCAGACCCATCATGAGGTGCGTGGTTATCAGCGCACGGCCCATGCCAATGCCTTGCAGGGCGTGAAGACTGAGTTCATCGGTCCCGAAAAGGTCAAGGAACTGGTGCCGATTATCCATCTCGATGGCCCGCGTTACCCCGTCATGGGTGGCCTCTGGCAAGCACGCGGTGGCACGGCCCGCCATGATGCCGTAGCTTGGGGCTATGCCCGTGCCTGTTCGGACATGGGCATGGACGTGATCCAAAAATGCGAAGTAACGGCGATCCGGCGAGAGGGTGGTAAGGTCGTTGGCGTCGATACATCCAAGGGCGCTATTGATTGCGACAAGTTGGGTGTCGTCGTTGCAGGGCATTCCGGGCATCTGGCCGACATGGCGGGCTTCCGTCTGCCCATAGAATCCGTGGCACTTCAGGCTTTGGTGTCCGAACCGATCAAACCCTGTATGGACGTGGTGGTCATGGCCAACACGGTTCATGGCTACATGAGCCAGTCCGACAAGGGCGAGATGGTGATCGGCGGTGGTACCGACGGATACAACAACTACACGCAGCGTGGTTCGTTCCACCATATCGAGGAAACGGTGCGCGCGCTGATCGAAACATTCCCCATGATTTCGCGTCTCAAGATGTTGCGTCAGTGGGGCGGCATCGTGGACGTGACGGGCGACCGTTCTCCCATCCTGTCGAAAACGCCAGTGGATGGTATGTTCATCAATTGCGGCTGGGGCACGGGCGGGTTCAAGGCGATCCCGGGGTCAGGCTGGGCTATGGCCGAACTGATTGCCAAAGGACGATCACCGCTGACCGATGAGTTTGGACTGAACCGGTTCCGTGAGGGGCGGTTCATTGACGAGAGCGTGGCCGCCGGGGTGGCGCACTGATGCAGCAAGTAATGCAAAAATCCCTAGCAGATTTTTGGCGAGACTTGCTCAATCCGTCTTGCACATCATTCGTGCGTCTTCTTCCCTTCGCCTGCGGCCGACCCGAAGGCGATCAGGTTGGCGACATCAATCTCTCTTCCGCCGCGCGCTTCCAGCCGTTTGGCGGCCGCACGCCGCTCGAGAACAAACATGATGATTGCGCCCGCAGCAATCGCGCCAAAGACCAGGATGGCGCCCGTCGTGTGATCCATAATGACCTCCTGTCAACTTTAGTTGACACTTGCACAGAAACGACCGCTGCGTCACGAAAAATCGCAAAACAGGCGGGATGCAGCCGTTCTATTGGGGGCAAACCGGCTGTGCTCAGCCCGTTTTCCGTACCCAAGGTCCCAGGTATTGCGCCAGCGTATCCACGTGATGACATGGAAGCCCATAGAACGGAGGCTTACACATGTCAGACTATCCAAACCCGAACATCCATCGTGGCGACGGCGTGTCAGGCCGCGGGCTCCTTATCTCATTCGCGGTCATTGTCGCTGTTGTGGCACTTCTTGCACTGCTTGGCTCCATCGGCTCGGGCGGTGGTGAAGGCGGCCCAACACAAAATGCCATCACACCGGCGGCAACCGAAACGACCGGCACAACAGGCACGGCGGTGCCAACCGAATAACCCCTCCCAAACTATTCGGACCGCATCAGGCGGGCGTCTTCGGACGTCCGCCTTTTGCGTGTCCGCTCCAATGATCGGAGTGCGCCAATGCTGATCCTGACCTGCCCCAATTGTGGCCAGACCGGAGAAGAAACCGAATTCCATGCCGGAGGTGAGGCGCACCTGAAACGTTTCGGCCCCGGGTCATCGGATGGTGATTTCGAAGAGTATCTGTTCATGCGCGAGAACCCCAAGGGCGTGCATTTCGAGCGCTGGCGCCATGCCTATGGCTGTGGCAAATGGTTCCACGCTGCCCGATGCACGACAACTCTCGAAGTCTTTGGCACCTATTCCGCGCAAGTCACCGAACCTCCGAAAGAGATCTGCGACAAGATTAGCAAAAAGCGCCCCGACTGGTCATGGAGGGCGTTTTCTTGACCCTGTTTCTTCTGACTGAAAATACCACCGCCGGAGGCTTTGACGCCTGCCGCCGCGATGAGGCCAACACATGAGCATACGTCTCGCCACAGGCGGTCGCCTTCTGAACAAGGACAAGGCCGTTCGCTTCACCTTCAACGGGCAGCAGATGCGCGGGTTCGAGGGCGATACGCTTGCCTCCGCCCTTCTGGCCAATGACCAGATGCTGGTTGGCCGATCTTTCAAGTACCACCGTCCGCGCGGTATTGTCGCCGCCGGACCGGAAGAACCGAATGCGCTGGTCAACCTTGGTGTCGAGGGCAAGTTCGAGCCGAACCAGCGTGCCACGACAACGGAGCTATTCGAAGGGTTGCTTGCCACGTCGCAAAACCATTGGCCGAGCTTGGAATTCGATGTGGGCGCGATCAACGCCAAGCTGTCGCGCTTCATGCCGGCCGGTTTTTACTACAAGATGTTCATCCATCCGCGTCCGCTGTGGAAGCACGTCTACGAGCCATTCATCCGTCAGGCCGCTGGACTTGGGCAGGCCCCCAAAGGTCGTGATCAGGACACCTATGAGCACTTTCATGCGTTTTGTGATGTGCTTGTCGTAGGCGGTGGAATTGCAGGTCTGATCGCTGCACGTTCGGCGGCCAAGGCCGGTGCGCGCGTCCTGCTTGTCGAGCAAACCGCGCATTGGGGTGGTCGCGCGCCAGTGGATGGTGGTGAAGTTAACGACAAGCCTGTGGATAACGTGGTGGACGAACTCGTGTCTGAGTTGAAGTCCATGCCAAATGTCACGATGCGCACACGCCTGATGGGGGCAGGGGTCTATGACCACGGATATGTGCTGGGTTACGAGCGGTTGAACGACCATACTCCTGACTTGGATGGCCCACGTCATCGGCTGTGGCGCATAAGGGCGGGGCACGTGGTTACAGCCACCGGCGCAATTGAACGCCCGCTGTCATTTGCTGGCAACGACATCCCCGGTGTGATGCTGGCATCAGCGGTGCGGGATTATGTCGTGAATTACGGTGTCAGCCCGGGCGACCGGACCGTCATCGTGACCAACAATGATGACGCATATCGCACCGCAAGCGCTTTGAAAGCCGCTGGATTGGACGTTCCCGCCATTCTTGACGCGCGGGTGCTGCCGGTCGACAGCCCGCTGATTGCCGAGGCAAAAGCGGCTGGAATCCGTGTCTTGATGGGCCACGGCGTATCCAAGGTTCTTGGCGGCAAACGGGTCACCGGTATTGCCGTGTGTTCGCAGGCGGGAGAGGGCGCGGTACTGGAAGAAATCGCGTGCGACGCAGTCGCTATGTCGGGCGGCTGGTCACCCGTTGTCCACCTGTGGTCGCACTGCGGTGGCAAACTGCTCTGGGACAACGATTTCTCCATGTTCCGTCCGGATGTGGATAAAGCACCGACGGGCGCGGAGGGTAGCGCGTTTGTCAGCCCGGCTGGGTCAGCAAACGGACACTTCGGATTGGCTGAGCTGGTTGGTGACGCCCATGCGATGGGGCATGCGGCGGCGCGTGCCACAGGGCAAAAGCCAGGAAAGGTCTCGGCACCGGACGCAAGCAGTGTGGAAGAGGCCGCCATGGCACCCGTATGGCTGATGCCCCAAGGCGCAGGTGCAGCCCTACGAGGGAAAGCATGGCTTGATTATCAAAACGATGTCAAAGTCTCGGACGTGCAACTGGCGGCGCAGGAAGGATTTGAAAGCGTCGAACATGCCAAGAGATACACAACACTGGGCATGGCAACGGATCAGGGAAAACTGAGTAACATCAATGGCCTTGCGATCCTTTCTGATGCTCTGAATCAACCCATTCCCCAGACAGGTACAACCACCTTCCGGCCGCCATATACACCAATTTCAATGGGTGCGATTGCAGGGGAAGCGCGGGGCACAGTATTCCAGCCCATACGCCGCACACCGATGCATGAATGGCACGATAAAAATGGGGCTGATTGGGAACCGGTAGGCCACTGGCGCCGCCCGTACGCTTATGTTCGCAACGGGGAAACCGTGCATGATGCCGTCATGCGCGAGACGCGGAATGTGAGAGAAAATCTCGGGCTTCTTGATGCATCAACGCTTGGTAAGCTTATTGTCAAAGGGCCCGATGCGGGCAAATTCCTCGACATGCTCTACACCAACATGATGAGCACGCTGAAACCCGGCAAATGTCGCTATGGGCTGATGTGCAGCGAAAACGGTTTCCTCATTGACGACGGCGTTGTGGCTCGGATCGATGAGGATACCTTCCTCTGTCACACCACGACCGGCGGGGCCGAACGTATCCACGGGCATATGGAGGAGTGGCTGCAGACCGAGTGGTGGGACATGCAGGTCTATGTCGCCAATGTGACCGAGCAATACGCGCAGGTTGCAGTGGTCGGCCCGAACGCGCGCAAGGCGCTTGAGGCGCTCGGGGGAATGGATGTCTCGGCCGAAAGTCTTGGCTTTATGGAATGGGCGGATGGTGCGCTGGGTGGCTTCGACGTGCGCGCCTACCGCATCTCCTTTTCCGGCGAACTCAGCTATGAGATCGCGGTACATACCTCGAAAGGGCAGGCGTTCTGGAATGCGCTTATGGCCGTTGGCGCCGATCTGGGCGTCATGCCTTACGGCACCGAGGCGCTGCACATTCTGCGGGCCGAAAAGGGTTTCATAATGATCGGCGATGAGACAGACGGAACGGTCATCCCGCAGGACCTTGGTTTGCATTGGGCACTTTCGAAGAAGAAAGAGGACTATCTTGGAAAGCGCGCGCAAGAACGCACTCATATGATTGGTCCTGAACGCTGGAAACTGGTGGGCCTAGAAACATTGGATAGCTCTGTTTTGCCCGATGGCGCCTATGCGGTTGCGGAGGGCACCAACGACAACGGCCAGCGCAACATGCAAGGGCGAGTCACATCGTCGTACCATTCGCCGAACCTGAACAAGGGGATCGCCATGGGCCTTGTCCTACATGGACCGGACCGTATGGGTGAAGTGATAGATTTCCCGGGCACGGATGGCACGACCTACAGGGTCAGGATTGTAAGCCCGGTCTTCTATGACCCGGATGGGGAGAAGCAGAATGTCTAATGCTGTCAGTGCATTGAATGGCGTTACATGGACCCAAGGTATCGCGACCGTTACCGAGGTACCATTGCAGGGGATGATCACGCTGCGCGGACAACTGACCGATGCGAAGGTCAAAAAGGCCGCAATGAGCGCGACCTCTTTGGAGATGCCCGGGCACGGGCAGGCCAACTGTGTCGACGATCGCGGTATCTGCTGGATGTCACCTGATGAGCTGTTGGTCCTTTGCCCTTACGATGCGGTATCCACCAACTTGAAGCAAATGCAGGGGGTCTTGGGCGACGTGCACAGCCTTTGCGTCAACGTGTCTGACGCGCGTGCAGTGTTTGACTTGTCTGGTGACAACGCACGTGAGGTGTTGGCCAAGCTGGTGCCCGTGGATCTTGCGCCGGATCAGTTCACGGTCGGCATGTTCCGGCGTACGCGGATGGCGCAGGTTCCAGCTGCGTTCTGGCTGCATGACAACGACAGCTTCCGCATCATCTGTTTCCGCAGTCAGGCACAGTATGTGTTTGACTTGCTAACGGTCGCAAGCCAACGCGGCAGCGCAGTAGATGTTTTCTAAGAGAACCGTTTTTCACATTGAGTTTCTCTTGTAGTGACGTCAATTAACGTCACTACACTTTAGGGAGAAAGTTATGCGTTCTTTGTGCGGAATTATGTGTGCGGTGACGATGATGGCGACACCAGCAGCGGCATTGGATTATGTCTGCAAGGTGCGTGATACCGGCGATGGATTTATTTCACCCGTACTTGCACTGCAATTTGAACCGTCAGCGAAGACAGCAATCGTGTACGATGCAATCATTCATGCTGTTCATGGCGAACCAATCTCTGTGAAGCTCAAAGATCGCGGCAACGGTAAATTTCGTTTCACGTACCGGGTGAACAACATACCGGCCAACCCTCGACCCGCGCGGATCGGGTATCGTATCGAACTCGACACGAACACCAAAAGAGTTATCATGCGTGGTTCCATGCCCGGAGTCACAAACTCGTTCAACGGCAATGGCTCATGCGAAGTAGGGCAATTGAAGAACAAGTAACTCACCATTTCGAATTGTATTTTGTGGTTGGTGCTTGAACTTGCTCGTCCGCGCACAATCTGTCAGGCACAACCTTGCAATACTACAAAAGGGGGCCCCCATGGCTTTTGAACTTCCCGACCTTCCCTATGCTCACGACGCACTTGCATCCAAGGGCATGTCCAAGGAAACGCTGGAGTATCACCACGACTTGCACCACAACGCCTATGTCGTGAACGGCAACAAGGCCATTGAGGGCACCGAGTGGGCAGGCAAGTCTCTCGAAGAGATCATAGTCGGTACTTACGACGCAAACGCCGTTGCACAGAACGGCATATTCAACAACATTAGCCAGCTTTGGAACCATAACCAGTTCTGGGAGATGATGGGTCCCGGCGACAGTGCGATGCCCGGCGAGTTGGAAAAAGCGCTGACTGAAAACTTTGGCTCGGTAGATGGGTTTAAAGAACAGTTTTCTGCAGCTGGTGCCGGGCAGTTCGGCTCGGGCTGGGCGTGGCTTGTCAAAGAAAAAGACGGCAGTCTGGCGATCACAAAAACCGAAAACGGTGTGAACCCATTGTGCTTTGGTCAGACAGCGCTTCTGGGCTGCGATGTGTGGGAGCACTCATACTACATCGACTTCCGCAACAAACGGCCGGCCTACCTGACCAACTTCCTGGACAACCTGGTGAACTGGGAAAATGTCGCCAGCCGGATGTGAGCTGGTACGGTTTTGAAGTAGCAAAAGGCCGATCTTCCGATCGGCCTTTTCTTTTTTAATTTAACGTCTTGGTGAGTGCAGATAATGTGCTTGCCGCACTGTCGGTCACTTCGAAATAGTCAAGAAGCGACGCATCGGCGAACCCGCCAGCGACGACATGATCCAGCAGCGCAATCAGCGGATCCCAATAGCCGCCCACGTTGACCAGCACGACCGGCTTTTCATGCAACCCAAGTTGTCGCCACGTCAGCACTTCAAACAGCTCGTCCAGCGACCCCGCGCCTCCGGGCAGCACAACGACGGCATCACAGTTCATGAACATGACCTTTTTGCGCTCGTGCATCGTTTCGGTCACGACGTATCGGGTCAGGTCGGTCTTGCCGACCTCCCAATCGACCAGATGGCGAGGGATGACGCCAAACGTATCAGCGCCGCCCGCCTGTGCGGCGCGCGCAACCGATCCCATCAGCCCCACATCGCCCGCGCCATACACAAGCTGCCATCCTCGTTCAGCAATCCCGGCGCCAAGGGCTTCGGCTTCGGTTGTGTAGTGGGGGGTATTGCCAGGGCGCGAGCCACAGTAGACGCAGACGGAAAATGGGGACATGTGGTGCTCCTGTAACGGGCGCGCGAAAGTGATGGTTTTGTGACGCCGTTCTTTTGACCGCTATAGCGCTGCCTGTTATGCAAGCGCAACGAAACCGGGCCAACCGGTGCGGTGGAAAGGGTGAACATGTCCAAATGGTCGGCATTTGCCGGATCGAACGGCGCCTTGGCGGGTACTGTGATTGTCGTCGTTGCGGCGGCAGTCGGTGCTGGGCTGTACATCAACGCGAACCGATCTGACACGGTTCAAGCACCGCAGACCGGTGTCACTGAAACGACTGAGGTCGAACAAACAACCGAAGTGCAGCCGGCGGTCGCTCCAGAACCAAAGGAGCTTTTGCAACCCGATCCACCTTCTATTGACGAGGTGAGGGTCGAACCAGACGGGCTGATGGTGATCGCTGGTCGTGCGGCCCCTGGAAGCAAGGTGGCTGTGTTTTTGGATGGGACAGAAAACACGGAAACCACAACAGATGATGGCGGCAGCTTTGCAGCAATCACCATCCTTCCACCAAGCCCGAAGACGCAAGTGTTGACGGTCGTCCAACGTGTTGGTCAGGATGAGATCGCATCGGTGGACGAGGTGATCCTCGCCCCGCAAGCGCAACCCACGCCCAAATCAGCAGAACCTGCGGCACCCGAAGCTTTGGCCGAAGCCGAAAGCGCGCCGGAGCAACCTCAGACCGAGGACGTGATTGCAGCCGAACCCACAGACCAGTCAACGTTTTCGGTGGCCGAGCAGACATCTGTTGAGGCCGATGTCGCAGGAGCGATCACAGCACCGGCATCCACCGCAGCGCCCAGCGAAGACATTGCTCAGGTTGAACCTGTTCAGGAACCGCAGGTACCGGTATCCGATGAGGTGGCGCCCGATGACAGCAACGCGGTACCCTCCGTTTCAGCGGAGACAGGCGCAAGCGCTTCGGAACCTGAGACCCAAGTGACCGTTCTCAAATCGACCGCCGAAGGTGTGGAGGTTTTGGGCAACGTTGCGCCTGAGGCGCTGGACAACATCGCGCTGGACAGCATCAGCTATTCTGACACCGGCGATGTGGAACTTGCCGGGCGTGCGCAGTCCGAGGCAGAGGCTGTAAGGGTCTATGTCAACAACACGCCTGTTGCCGATATCGACGTCAGCGAAGATGGCAGATGGAAAGGTGAACTGCCTGAGATCGACAAGGGCACGTACACGCTGCGCGTGGACGAGCTGAATGACGCCGGACAGGTGACAAGCCGGGTTGAAACGCCGTTTCGACGCGAAGATCCCGAGGTTTTGGCGGAAGCTGACGGTGAGGACGCACCAGCGACGCAGATTACCGTTCAAGCGGGCAACACGCTATGGGCGATTGCGCGTGATCGCTATGGCGAGGGTACGCTTTATGTGCAGGTGTTCGAGGCCAATCGCGACCGCATCCGCAACCCCGACCTGATTTTCCCAGGTCAGGTCTTTGCGCTCCCCAATTAATACGGCATTCGCGTGCTGGCGCTGGCAAGTCGGGCGTCCGTGTCTTAGATAGTTAAACCTGAACGTCAGGAACTTCTCTCTATGCCCGCAGACACATCGGCTTCGGCTGCACCCGCTGATCCGACAACCCCGACCAATGACCCGAACAAGGATGTGAGCCAGGCCGAGCGTAGCTCGGGGATGCGCACGATCCGCAAGGTCGCACCGTACCTTTGGCCAGATGACAAGCCTTGGGTAAAGCAACGTGTTGTACTCGCGATGCTGGCCTTGGTGCTGTCCAAATTGGTGTCGGTTTACACGCCCATCCTCTACCGCGATGCCGTGAACGTGCTGGGGGGCGAAGGCGTTTCCGATCTTGCGCTGGGTGCCATCGGTTTGACCGTGGCCTATGGCGTGGCGCGCCTGATGAACGTTGGCTTTCAGCAGCTACGGGACGCCATCTTTGCTCGCGTGGCCCAACGTGCCTTGCGCATGTTGGCGCTGGAGACATTCCAGCACATCCACCGCTTGTCGATGCGTTATCACATCACACGCAAGACCGGCGGGCTAAGCCGCATCATCGAACGGGGCGTAAAGGGGGTCGAATTTCTACTACGCTTCCTTCTATTCTCAATCGGGCCGCTGATCCTGGAGCTTCTGCTGATCGGGGTCGTGCTGACCATCCTGTTCGATATTTGGTATCTGGTCGTCGTAGCCGTGACTATTGGCCTCTATGTCTGGTTCACATTTGCGGTGACCGAGTGGCGGGTGAAGCTGCGGCGGGTCATGAACGAGCAAGATACCGACGCCAACCAAAAAGCTATCGATAGTCTGCTCAACTTCGAAACGGTCAAGTATTTTGGCGCCGAAGCACGCGAAGCTGGCCGCTACGACAAGGCAATGGAAGGGTACGAGACTGCGGCGCTCAAGACCAGCTATTCGCTCGCGTTTCTCAATTTCGGTCAGTCCGTCATTATTACATCCGGCCTTGTCGGTGTGATGGTCATGGCAGCCATCGGTGTTCAGAATGGCACGCTGACTGTCGGCGATTTCGTCATGGTGAACGCCTACATGATCCAGATCACCATGCCGCTCAACTTCCTTGGTACGGTCTACCGCGAGATCAGGCAGGCGCTTGTGGATATGGGTGAGATGTTCGATCTGTTGGAACAACCTGCCGAGGTCGTGGATGCTCCAAACGCCAAGGCCCTCAACGTCACGGGTGGGCGTATTGAATTGGATGATGTGCATTTCGGTTACGATCCGGCGCGACCCATCTTGAAAGGTGTGTCCGTTGCGGCGGAGCCAGGGCAGCAAGTGGCAATCGTGGGCTCGACCGGCTCGGGCAAGTCGACCATCGGTCGGCTCTTGTTCCGTTTCTATGATGTGGGTGCCGGGGCACTTCGGATCGACGGACAGGACGTGCGCGATGTCACGCAAGACAGCCTGCATGCAGCCATTGGTGTCGTGCCGCAGGACACCGTGCTGTTCAACGACACGATCCGATACAACATCGCCTACGGGCGCGACAACGCCACCCACGACGAGATCGAAGCCGCTGCCAAAGCCGCCCAGATCCACGATTTCATTCATGCACTGCCCGAAGGTTATGACACGACCGTGGGCGAACGGGGCCTGAAGCTATCTGGCGGCGAAAAGCAGCGTGTCGGCATTGCCCGGACTCTGCTCAAGAACCCGCCCATCCTGCTGCTGGACGAAGCGACAAGCGCGCTCGACACCGAGACGGAGCAGGATATCAAGGACGCGTTGCATGCGGCAGGGCAGGGGCGCACGGTGCTGACCATCGCCCATCGCCTCAGCACTATTGCGGAGGCAGATCGGATCATCGTGCTGGAGCAGGGTGAGATCGTCGAAACCGGCACGCATGACGAATTGCTTGCGAGTGATGGTCGATATGCCCAGCTTTGGTATCGCCAACAGGCGGATGAGGCACCCGCCTGACCAGTGGACTATGACAAGGCTACGGCCTGACGTCGGAACTTGCCCGCCATGCTCCAATCCCAGCAGTCATTCCATTTGGCGCGCATGTGGTCTGCCTGATCATCCAGCGCGTCATCAAACCACATAAGTATCCCTTCACGGGTCAGTGGGGAGCGACGTGTCAGCGTGATCTCGCAGCGATCTGTGTCAGTGATCGGCTGAACGGCAAAGCTGGGAGCTGTCAACGCAGCAAAAAAGCACCAAACAGATGGCAAAGTCGTTATCGGTAGATCAATCGGAACATGAAAATACTCCCACACGTGATGCGGGCAATAAGGATCACGACTCCGGCAAAAAACGGCGTGCCGGTGGCATTCGAGCGCATGCCACCGACAGTTTTTTGAACTTACTCTGCCGCCTTCAGAGACGTGGTCCCAAGGGACGACTGTGACAGCCTCGCCTCGGCGTGGCTTGGTTCATCGCCGAAATCCCAGACCAGTTCGTGGTTGCCGACCGTGCGCGTGTCCCTTGTCAACGCCCAGTCCCGTGCAGCCCGGCTGGCGCGGCCCATTGACAGTTTGGCCAGCAATTGGCTGATCCAACGCACATATGTGACGATCCAGACCCGAATTGCGAGCAGTGAGGGGGTGACAACCAAGGTCAGCACCGTCGCAATGCCAAGGCCGAAGACAACTGCCGTGGCCAACTGCTTCCACCACAGCGCAGTGGGGCTGTCGATTGTATAGCCGCCGCCACCAAAGTCGAGCGACAGGCCGAACATCATCGGGGCAAGACCAGCCATAGTAGTGACCGTTGTCAGCAGCACTGGTCGGATACGGTCCTGCGCCGTGCGGATGATGGCCTCGATCCGCGGCATGTACTTCTCGTACTCCTGATAGGTGTCGATCAGCACGATGTTGTTGTTCACCACGATCCCCGCAAGCGCGACGATGCCCGTGCCGGTCATGATGATCGAGAACGGCTGGTTCATCACCAGCATACCGATCAGCACCCCTGCCGTGGAAAGAACCACAGCGCCCAGAACAAGCAGCGCGTTGTAGATCGAGTTGAATTGCGCCAGCAGGATGATGAACATCAAGAACAGCGCACCGGCAAAGGCCTGCATCAGGAAGGCACCCGATTCCTCCTGATCTTCTTGGTCACCTGTCCATTCGCTGTCGATACCGATCGGGAAGGGGGCGGTGTCGATCCACTTGGTCAACTCTGCAATACGCTCGTTGGGATTGACCGGGATCAGGCGGAACTCACCTGCATTCAGACCAGCCTGCAGATCCAGTGACCGGCCTTCAGGCGTTGCCGCAAAGATCCCGTAGTCCAGACCATTTGCCGTCAGGTCCGCGACGCTTGACGGTCGAACGGTTGCAACGATCTGTTCAACCTGTGCGCCATCCTGATCCACTGTTCGCACAACTTTCTGCAGACCGTCCAGCACATCCGCCTTCACGTCAAAATAGCGCTTTTGATCCACACGGCTGATCTGCGCCAGTTCGGCCACGGGGGTGCGGGTGATGAAGTTGGCAAGGGGAACAAGTCCATCCGCAGTACGCACTTTCAGCGTGTCCAGCGTGGACAGCACCCGATCATCCTCGGGCAAGCGGACACGGATCTCGATCTCTTCGTCAGACGTGTCGACACGCATCGTGTCCAGCAACAGGCCACGGGTCACCAACTGTACCATTGCGCCCACGGTTGCCACATCGGCCCCGTAGCGACCCGCCTTTTGAACATCCACGTCGATCTGCCAGTCGATGCCGGGCAGGGGGCGTGTATCTTCGATGCGCGTCAGCCCGGGCAGCGTATCGAACTGCGCGCGCGCCGCACCTGCGGCTTGCACCAGGTCCTCCCAATTGTCCCCCTTGATCCTGAGATGCACAGGCTTGGCCGAGGCCGGCCCTTGTGACAGTGGAAAAACCTCTGCCCGGATGCCCGGTATCTGTGCCAATTCAACCGACAACTCGTCCAGCACGGTGTTGCCGTCAAAATCCTCTGCCTTGATCTCGCGCATCACCGTGTAGTCAGTGAACGGGATGGTAAACCAGGGTTCGGAGGCGTCAGGGCGGTCTTCCCACGCTATGGTTTCAAGCTGGATCTGACCAACAGTGTCACGGGGCGACTGCGCTCCGCCGGTATTGGCGTTCAACCCGCCCGCACCCGCAAAGGCAAAGGCGCTCTTGATGCCTGGGTGGCCCAGCACAATCTCTTCGGCCTGCGTCAGCAGCGCGTCCTTTTCGTCCAGTGACATGTTCCCGCGCGCCAGTACGTAGACAATGGCTTGCTCTGGTTCCGTCTCGACGAAAAACTCGACGCCGCGGTTGTTGTTGATGAAATAGATCAGCGTGGTGCCGACAAAGACAAACACAACGCCAATCATCACAAGCGGCATCACCGGGTTTCCGACAATGCCTTGAATGACATAACCGAACGTCGACCGCTGATAGCCCGCGTGCACTTTGCGGTTACGCGTGCCAAAGACCTTGCGAACGCCCGAGTTCACACCCAATCCCAAGCGCAGGAACAAGGCCGTGACGGACAGGAGCGCCATGATCGCGCCGGCAAAGCCCAGAGCGGCCAATATCAGCATGCCCAACCCGAACATGAAGACATCAAGGAATGTGGGCAGCACGGAGCGCCAAATCTCTTGCTGGTCCATCATGGCAAATGCGGTGCCCGCACCTTCAAGCAGTAGCGGAATGGCGGTGAGACCGGCCATCATTGCGGCCGCCACACAGAAAAACAGCAGATGGGCCAAAATTGGCATGCCTGCGATACTGATGTTTGCATTACCGAGTGCCTGGATGATGCGACCCAGAACACCGCCCATAACAGGCAGATACACAAGAGCAACGATCAGTGATGCTGACAGAACAAAGATCAGCGTTACAGGCAGCATGCCCATGAATTCCCCTGGCACGCCGGGCCAGAACAGCATGGGCAGGAACGCACAAAGCGTCGTCGCTGTAGATGAAACAACAGGCCAGAACATCCGTTTCGCAGCCTCGACATAGGATCGCATCGGACCGACACCGGCCTGCTGCCGCTTGTCAGCGTACTCGACAACAACGATGGCGCCGTCGACCAGCATACCTACGGCGAGGATCAGACCGAACATCACGATGTTCGAAATCGAAATCCCCATGATTGCCAGCAGCACAAAGCACAGCAGGAACGACGTCGGAATGGCAAAGCCCACAAGCGTCGCGGCGCGCGGTCCAAGGAAAGCAAGAGAGACAATCATGACCAACGCAATCGCAGTCAGGACGGACCCTTCAAGCTGACCGACCATCGACGCGACCTCTCGGCTCATGTCGTTGGACGTGCCAACCTCGACGGCGGCAATCAATCCTTCTGGCCATTCAGCGGCCTTTTCATCAACCAGCACCTTCACTTCGCTCGCGGTGTCAATCAGGTTGAAACCCTTCCGCTTGACCACTTGCAGGGCCACGGTGTCGCTTCCGTTGAAGCGGGCTGTTGAGTCGCGGTCCTCGAATGTCAGGTTGATCTGGGCCAGATCGCCCAGCGTTACGACGCGGTCGCCGTTCGTCTTGACCGGCAGTTCATAAATGTCGCGCGCCTCGTCGAAGGACGACGGGATTTTGACGGCAAATGCGCCTTGCGCAGTTTCAATCTCGCCAGCTGCAATCAGCTGGTTGTTGTTCTGAACCACATTGATCAATTCGCCAGCCGTCACATTGTAGGCTTCAAGCCGCAGCGGGTCGATCAGGACTTCGACCATCTCGTCGCGGTTGCCTACAAGGTTGGCTTCCAGAACAGCATCAAGCCCCTCGATGTCGTCCTGCAAATCTTTTGCGACCCGCGCGATTGTGCGTTCAGGGACAGGGCCGGACAGGTTGATGATGATGATCGGGAATTCGGAGAAGTTGAATTCATCGACCGTGTATTGTTCGAACCCATCCGGGAAATCCGCTTCGGCCTTGTCCATGGCATCACGAACGTCAGCCAGAACCTTGGTCTTGTCCCAACCAAACTCGAACTCCAGCACGATGTTGGCGTAGCCTTCGGCCGCCGTGGACGTCATTCGATCCAAACCGTCAAGGTCGGACAACTCGGTTTCCATGGGCTGAATCAGCAACTGTTCCGAATCCGCTGCAGAGATGCCGGGGAAGGGCAGTGAAATCACCAAAGTTGGGATTTCAATATCTGGTTCACCCTCCTTGGGCAGCACGACATAGGCCAAGCCGCCTGCAAGAATGGACAGGAAGATAAAGGCTACAACCATTCGCGCTCGTGACGCGGCCCAGTCGACTATACCGGTCATTGGGTCTGCTCCTGATAAGTGGGCGCGACTGTCACGCCCGCCGTCACGAATTCCTGTCCAACGACGATCACATTGACCTCATCAGCCAATCCGGTCAGCCAGATACCTTGTGCGGTATCGCGCACGACATTGACCGGGTTGAAAGCAACAAGGCCAGCGTCATCAACCGTCCGCAAGCCCAACACGCCATCTTCACTCAAGGTCAGCGCAGATGGGGGCAGCAAATGCGCGTTGGTGCCTGCGCCTGAGATGGCGATTTCTGCCGTCTGCCCGTCACGGATGCTCAGATCGGCGTTCGGAACCTCGATCTCAACCCGGAAGGTTCTGGTGGTTTCGTCAGCAGAACGGCTTAGGAATGTAACTTTGCCAGTGACCTCTCTGCCGCCAGCCGCAAGGCGCGCGCCAGCGGCGGCACCGACGGCGACGCGCGCGACTTCGGTCTCGGGGGCAAACGCAACCAGCTTGATAGGATCAAGTTGAATAACCGTGGCGCAAAGCGATCCCGGTTGCAGCAGCGTACCCAACTCTGCCGTGTCGCTTTCCAGCAAACCCGCGAAAGGCGCACGGATGTCGAGCCGTTCCAATTCCTTCTCTGCCGTGGCGATGGATGCAGCCGCGCTTTCGATCGCGGCGTCGGCACTTTGAAGCCCGGATTTGGCGGCAACTACACTGGCCTTGGCCCCTTCAAAGCTTGCTTCGGCGGCGGCCAGGGCTGCTTCGGCGTTTTTCACACGCGTCTCAGCAGCAAAGCCACCCTCGCTCAGCCTGCGGGCCGCGTTCTGGTTTACCACTGCCTCATCAATGCGCGCCTGCGCTTCGATCACCCGCGATTCGGCTTCGGGCACGCGGCTTTCGGCCTCGGCCTTGCTGGCGATGGCCTCGGCCAAACGCGCCCGCGCCTCTGCAAGGCTGGATGCACGGGTCCCGGGATCAAGTTGACACATCAATTCACCCGCTTCGACGAACGCGCCCTTGCGCAGCGGTGGAGAGATGACGGTGGATGACGTTTCGGCCCGTACTTCAACTTCGCGGGCGGCTTGTGTCTGGCCACGCAATGTGACCGCGTTGTCGATTTCGCGCGCAAGAGATTTGCGCACAACGACCTTGATCAACGCGTCGGTATCCTGAGCCGCATCCTCAGTTTCCGCAGGGGCCAATTCCTCTGCGACTTCCTCGACTTCTGTTTCCGCCCCGCCGGTCAATTCGGCAATAAAGGCAAGAGTCGACTCACGTTCAATGACCCAAAAATACAATCCTGCGCCAACTGCAATGGCCAAGATCATCGAAACAATCCGCATCTTGTGTTCTTCCTTGGTAGACCAATGACCCAAAACGTGACGGCGGGTCGGGTGCTATATAGAGTTTCATACGTCTAAACTAACCAGTTCAGATTACTTTTTTTGAAGCGGCATCGCAATGATGCCCAATTGACGCAGTGCAAGCAGCGGATGCATGCTCTTGGCTTGGGCGCGGCATCCCTGTAAGACGGCTCGGAAAACAAGGGTGAGGCGGAGCCAATCCGCCACGATATTGGGAGCGCGGGCGTGAGTGATACCGACAGCTTTATTGACGAAGTCACCGAAGAGGTGCGTCGCGACCGATTGTATGGCTATGTGCGTCGCTATGGCTGGATTGCAGCCATCGTGATTGTGGGCATCGTTGGTGCTGCGGGTTTCAATGAATACCGCCGGGCGCAGGCAGAATCCAACGCACAAGCGCTGGGTGACGCAATGCTGGCCGCATTGGCATCAAACGAAGATGACGCGCGCGCCGACGCACTGACCGGGGTTACGGCCGACACGGCGGAAGGCGCCGCGGTCCTCGCATTCATGACAGCAGGTGCGCAGTCGCAAGCAGGTCGCGCGGACGATGCGATCCAGACCTTGCAACCTATTGCACAATCGCCCGAGCTGCCGCTGATCTATCGCCAGATCGCCACTTTCAAATCGCTGATGTTGCAAAGTGAAACGCAGGATGCAGATACGCGCCGTCAGGGGTTCGAGGCATTGGCCGTTCCGGGCGTTCGTATGCGCCTTCTGGCCGAAGAACAGCTTGCATTGATCGATATCGAAACCGGCAACCGAGATGCGGCCATCGCCCGCTTCCAGTCCATCATGAATGATGCCGAGGCGACCCCGGGCTTGCAACGTCGTGCCCTACAGGCAATGGTGGCGCTGGGCGGCGCGCCAGAAGCCACAGAGACCGCTGGAGAATAAGCAAGATGGGCCGGACGATGGGGGATTTGGGTATGGTTTGGAACACCCGTAAACGTATCCTGTTGGCAACCGTGGCGCTGACGATTGTTGCGGCCTGTTCCGAGCGGGAGATCATTCTGCCGGGCAAACGCGAACCTGTGTCCGCCGTCTTGACGGCCGACACTGCCGAGGCTGAGGCGTTGACTGAAGCCGCGCGTGACATCGCCCTTCCGCCACAAGTCGCAAACACCGATGCGGCACAAAGCTTTGGCACACCTGCATTTCGAACCGATCATCCGCAACTGGGACAGACGCTGACGCCGATCTGGTCCGTTGATATCGGCGAGGGCGATAGCCGCAAACACCGCATCGTTGCCGACCCGGTCGTCTCGGGTGGACGTGTGTTCACTCTTGATGCCGAAACGACGGTTACGGCGGTTTCCACGTCTGGCCAGGTCCTGTGGCAACGGGACATCCTGACGGATCGCGCCAACAGTGGCGAAGGAACGGGCGGTGGTCTTGCCGTTGATGGCAATGTCTTGTTTGTCTCAAGCGGCCTGGGCACGCTGACCGCCCTTGATGTCGAAACGGGCGGCACGATTTGGGAACAGGAACTGGAAGCCATCGGCGTTGGGCGCCCAACCGCCTTTGAAAATCTCGTCTATGTTATGGCCGGGGACGACACTGGCTGGGCTTTGGAGAAAGACAGTGGCCGCATCGCGTGGCAGGTCAGCAGTTCTGAGACCCGCACAAACGTCTTGGGTGGGCCTGCGCCCATCGTGACGGATGGTCTGGCGGTATTCTCTTTTGGCTCAGGCGAAATGCAGGCGGTGTTCCGTCAGGGTGGCCTGCGCCGCTGGGATGCATCGGTGCTGGGTGAACGGCAGGGCCGTGCGCTGGCCAAGGTCGACGATGTCACTGGTCGCCCCATTGCCAAGGATGGCGTTATCTATGCGGGCAACCAATCCGGTCGTACGGTTGCAGTGAATGCCGGGTCCGGCGCACCAATCTGGACCAGCGCCGAAGGGGCAATTGATACCGTGTTGCCAGTGGCAGGAAGCGTTTTCCTGATTTCCGACCGGAACGAGCTTGTGCGCCTGAACGCCGAGGACGGAACCCGTGTCTGGGGCACGCGCCTGCCAAACTTCGTAAAGGATCGCCCTTTGCGTCAATCCGAAGTGTTTGCACATCACGGCCCGGTTCTGGCGGGTGGTCGACTGCTGGTTGCATCCTCGGACGAAACACTGCGCAGCTTCGATCCGGTGTCGGGCGGGCTTACAGGTCGGACGGAAATTCCCGGCGGGGCGACCACAGCCCCCGTGGTGGCAGGCCAAACCCTGTACGTCGTGTCCCGCAAGGGCCAATTGCTGGCTTATCGCTAAGTCAAAACCGCCCCCCTTTAAGTGAGCGCGCGAATGGTCTATGTGCGCGATCTGATCTTTCGGATACAAACCTCATGACCTTGACCCTCGCCATTGTCGGACGTCCCAATGTGGGCAAGTCCACGCTGTTCAACCGCCTTGTGGGCAAACGCCTTGCCTTGGTTGACGATCAGCCCGGTGTGACCCGCGACCTGCGCGAAGGGGCCGGGCGGCTGGCTGACCTGCGCTTTACCGTCATTGATACGGCCGGGCTTGAGGAAGCGACCGACGACAGCCTGCAGGGCCGCATGCGCAGGCTGACCGAGCGCGCCGTGGACATGGCCGATGTGTGCCTGTTCATGATCGACGCACGGGCAGGTGTGACACCCACGGACGAAGTCTTTGCTGACATCCTGCGCAAGCGGGCGGACCACGTGCTGCTGGCTGCGAACAAAGGAGAGGGATCCGCCGCAGATGCAGGGGTGCTTGAGGCGTTCTCGCTCGGGCTTGGGGAACCAATCCGCCTGTCTGCCGAACACGGTGAAGGGCTGAACGATCTCTATGCCCAACTGCAACCCTTGGCGGATCTCCACGAAGAAAAGAACGCCCAAGAGGCCCCGGAAACAGATGTAACCGTGGACGAGGATGAAGATGATCCCGATTACGTCCCGCAGCCCACCAACGCCAAGCCCCTGCAGGTTGCCGTTGTGGGGCGACCGAACGCGGGCAAGTCCACCTTGATCAACCAGATCGTTGGCGAAGATCGCCTGTTGACGGGCCCGGAAGCGGGGATCACCCGCGATGCGATCAGTTTGCGCACGGATTGGGATGGCACGCCCATGCGCATCTTCGATACCGCAGGCATGCGCAAGCGGGCCAAGGTGCAGGAAAAGCTGGAAAAACTGTCTGTCAGCGACGGTCTCCGCGCCGTGAAGTTTGCCGAAGTAGTGGTGGTCTTGCTTGATGCGGCCATTCCCTTTGAACAGCAGGACCTACGCATTGCCGATCTGGCTGAGCGTGAGGGGCGGGCCGTCGTTGTCGCCATTAACAAGTGGGATATCGAGGACGACAAACAAGCCAAGCTGAAAGAGCTGAAAGAGAGCTTCGAACGGCTGTTGCCGCAACTCAAAGGTGCACCGCTTGTTACCGTCTCGGCCAAAACTGGACGTGGATTGGATCGGCTGCATGGCGCCATCATGCGTGCCTACGACGTCTGGAACCGCCGTGTGCCTACGGCGGCACTGAACCGCTGGCTGACGGGCATGTTGGAACAACACCCGCCACCCGCGCCGCAGGGCAAGCGGATCAAGCTGCGCTACATGACGCAGGCCAAGACCCGGCCGCCGGGGTTTGTCGTCATGTGTTCGCACCCCGACAAGGTGCCCGAAAGCTACAATCGCTACCTCGTGAATGGCTTGCGACTGGACTTTGACATGCCCGGTACGCCGATCCGTTTGTTCATGCGCGGGCAAAATGATGCAAACCCGTACAAGGGGCGCAAGAAGGCAGGGCCGTCAAAGCTGCGCAAACACACCGAAGGGCGACGCAGCTAGTGCGTTAACCAAGTTTAAAGCACCTAAGGTGTTGAAAACAAAGCTGTCCCCGCGGGGATACTATGTTTTCTGTGTCGTAGACTGGATCACCGGGTACACCATGATGATGGACCCAAGCAGCGCCAGTGCGCCCACAGACCGCAGGTCAAACCCGTTCTGAACGGTCACGGCCACCAAGGCCCAGATCACGGCAATGCCATAAGTTGGCGCACGACCCAGCGCGTTTTGGACTATGAATGCCAGAGCGACCGCAGTAGCCACCATCAGCCACGCAGCCGTTTGCTGGGATGTCAATCCGTACCCTGCCAGCAGCAAGCCCAAAGCGACGCAACTGGCTGCGCTTAGCCACCCTGCATAAAGCCCAACAGGCCAGGCGGCCGCCCAAGGGTCAAGCCGAGGACTGCGCCAAAGCGCGATCAACGCACTGACCAACATCACCCAAATCAATATGGTCGCCCAGACAGGGCTACGCACAGCCACAGGCAACCAAATGCTGCCAACCGCCAGCGACACGGCAAGAGGGATGCGCATCTCCGCCCAGTCCGGCGCAGTCCAGCGGCGCAGGGCGCCAAAGGCCGCGCCAATGATGAGCCAGAGATAGATCACGCCCCAAATGGCAAACGCGTACCCTTCGGGTTGTACCGGCGGATCAACCTGCGGGATCGGGAACTGATCGGCGTCAAACCCCCCGAACCCCGGCACCCAAAATGGGGACGCTGCAAAGGCCAGGGCAAGGATCAGCACAACCACAGGCATGGTTTTCCACCGTTTACAAATTTCACAAGGCCAGTAACCTTGTCGTCATACATTAGTGCTTTCGACTGTATTTCAAGGACTTGAATAGATATGACACGCATTGCGATCTTTTGTGATGGGACATGGAACTCTCCCGATATGCAAGAACCCACCAGCGTGCACAAACTCAAACGCGCGCTTGTCAACGATCCGAGCAAGGAACAAGTGGCCGCCTATTTTGCCGGGATTGGCACTGACCGTCGGTTCGATGGCCCGGTCAAGAAGTTCCTGAACAGGTGGGGCGGCGGGGCGTTCGGCTGGGGTCTCGATGCCAAGGTCAAGCAGGCCTATCAGTTTCTGGCTCAAGCCTATCAGGCAGGGGACGAAATTTATTTGTTCGGCTTTTCAAGGGGCGCATTCACAGCGCGGTCGGTCGCGGGGATGATCCGCAAGTGCGGGATCATTACCGATACAAGCACCGAGGGTGTGAATGCCGCATTCGACCTTTATCGCAAACGGGGTAAGCGCAATCACCCCGACACCCCTCATATCCGCGAAGCACGGCGCGCGATGTCGCCGAAATTTGGTACGTCTGTCAGCGACTTGGCATGGCGCAACGATACCTCCCGATTGGTCGAGATTTCATACCTTGGCGTCTGGGATACTGTGGGCGCGCGGGGCATTCCCCCGTCACTGCTGGGGCCAATCGCGTCCATGTGGAACAGGCAGTACAAGTTCCATGACATGGCGCTGTCCAGCCTTGTGCAATCGGCCCGACATGCCCTGGCGCTGGACGAACGGCGGATGATGTACAGGCCTGCGAAGTGGGACAACCTGGACGGAGACAAAGGCCTGAACCACGGGGATACCGGGCCGCTGCGCCCTTATCAGCAGATTTGGTTCGTGGGCGATCATAGCATCGTGGGTGGATCGGGTGCGGCCCAACCATTGTCGATGATTGCGCTGGATTGGGTGGTGCAGGGGGCCGGGCGTTTGACGCTTGAACCGGGCACAAGGTTTCCACCCAGCGACCCTGATCCACTGGCGGACGCGGATATCGACACGGGATGGTCCTTGTTGAAGAAGTGGCGCCAAGGCCCTCTTTCTAAATGGGAAATTCATGCTTCGGTCGACGAACGCAGGCAGAAGCGGGGCGATTACCGCCCCGGCTCCTTGAAGATTTAGGTCAGCGTTCCGTCTGCTGACAGCGTTGACTTGCCGCCCAGATAGGGGGTCAGCGCCACAGGCAGAGAAACCGAACCATCGGCCTGCTGTCCGTTTTCCAGCACGGCGATCAGGCAGCGACCCACGGCAAGGCCAGAGCCGTTAAGTGTATGAACGAACTGTGGTTTTCCGCCATCTGCAGGCTTGAACCGGGCGTTCATGCGGCGGGCCTGGAAGTCGCCGGTGGTCGAGACCGAGCTGATCTCGCGATAGGTGTTCTGGCCGGGCAACCACGCTTCGATGTCGTAGGTGCGGCGTGCGCCAAAACCCATGTCACCCGTGCAGAGAACGACGGTTCTGTAAGGGATTTCAAGGGCTTCGAGGATACCTTGGGCACAGCCTAGCATGCGCTTCTGCTCATCTTCGGAGGCGTCGGGATGGGTGATCGACACCATCTCGACCTTTTCGAACTGGTGCTGACGCAACATGCCTGCCGTGTCACGACCCGCACTGCCCGCTTCGGAGCGGAAGCAGAGGGTGTGCGCGGTCATGCGGATGGGCAGGGCGGCCTCGTCCAGAATGTCGCCGGCGACCGTGTAGGTCAGGGGCACTTCGGAGGTTGGAACGAGCCACATGCCGTCCTCGGTCCGGTAGCTGTCTTCGCCAAATTTTGGAAGTTTATCAGTACCATACATGGCATCGTCGCGGACGAGTACGGGACTGTTCACCTCGGTTAGGCCATTCTTGTCGACATGGGTGTCGACCATGAATTGCGCCAGCGCGCGGTGGATGCGGGCGACCGATCCTTTGAGCATAACGAAGCGGCTGCCGGAGGTCTTGGCGGCGGTTTCAAAGTCCATCGAGGCCGTAACGCCCGCGATATCGAAATGCTCTTTTGAGTCGAAATCAAAGTTTTGCGGGTTGCCCCAACGGTGGATTTCGACGTTGTCATCCTCGTCCGCGCCGTCCGGTACGTCGCTTGCAGGCAGGTTGGCAATGCGCGCCAATGCGTCGGTCAGCTGGGCGTCGAGCGCCTTGGCCTCCTCTTGCATCTGCGCGATTTCCGCTTTCTTTTCAGATACTAAGGCGCGGAGGCGCTGGAACTCGTCCTCGTCCCCACGACCCTTGGCGGCGCCCACTTCCTTGGATGCTTTATTCTGTTCGGCCTGCGCGGTTTCGGCGGCGAGGATCTTGGCCCGGCGGGCCTCGTCCAGCGCGAGCAGAGACGACGACATCGCAGCGTCCCCACGGCGCGCAAGAGCGGCGTCGAAGGCGGCGGGATTCTCGCGAATGGCGCGAATGTCGTGCATTGGTCTGATCCTTTGAACAGAATTTACGGTGCCGCCCCTATGCCCGATCAGGGGGCGGGGGCCAAGAGGTTAAGGTAGTGTACGGTGGGGGAGTTGCGGGCAAACTGCGATGTTTGGGGGTGAAACTGCGTGTTTTGATGGGGTGGATATGTGGGGTTTTGAGTAAGGATTGGGGAAACCGCACGTTTTGCGGGGGAAAGTGCGTGTTTCGGTAGGTGGTGGGTTGGCGAGTTTGGTTAACTTTTGGGGGGCGTTAAGGTTTGGGGAGGGGTGTTAGGGACTAGGAAAGGTTTGGTGTTTGGGTTTTATGCATTCCCTTGTTGCCATCCTACGGGCAAGGTTTCTTGCCAAGCGCGCCATTGTCTTTCAAACGCATCACCCTTTAGCTTTTGGTCCGGCCAGTGCGGTGGCCAACCGTCGTCACCAGGGCAAACACCGGATGGGAGAACGACAGAGGCGTCTCCGAACACTAGATCAGTTGGTAACTCAGAAATCTGCTGTTTAGGCATATCAATGTTCCGCAACGCTGCTCCGGATATTTGATTTGAGCGATCAAAGACCTGACTCGGGTGACGCAAAAACATGTCGTAGAGTTTGATGCTGTCCATCTTCGCCCCTTGGAACCAAGTTTCCTTCACAATGGCGCCGTGGAAAGATGCGCCTTGAAGCGAGCTGTGTTGAAATAGAGCGCCAGACAGATTGGTCCCGTCGAAACCCGTTCTGAAGCAATGGCTGTTTTGCAGGTTGGCATCGTTCAGGGCGGCGACCCTTAAATCTGCCATGAACAGATTGGCTTCCGATAAGTCAGCGTCCACAAGATACGCCGCTTCAAGCTGGGCGAATGACAGGTCCGATCCATGCAGCTGCGCCTCGACCAATTTTGCGCCCTGAAGGCTCGACCCGGACAAAAGGCAGTGCTCAAGCTGCGCCCCTGTGAGGTCAAAGGCTTGCAAGTTGCACCCCCGCAAGTCGAACTCGCCATCTCGCAGTGGCGTGTCTGATATTCGGCTTAGCCTGCCAAGTGTTTGCACCGACTTTTCCATGTCTGCCCGAACCGGAGACAGGTTTCTGGCCCAATTTACTTTTGGGTTGTCCGTTTGCTCGTCGTCTCGAATTTTGGGCGGAAACTCTTTGCTGAGTTCGCGGACATATACAGAAAGCAAGCGGGCGATGCGGGAAACTTCTTTTGGGTCTTCCTTCGCCAGCCCTTCAAGCCGATCTATTGCCGCATTGCGTTGGACTATGTCGTCTTCCCAAAGGTCTTGATAGGTGCCATTTGCGTTTGGCTTGCTCACTTGCCTGCGGGCGTAGAGCCCCTTGGTCGCCTCATTGATCTTGTCATTGAACAATGCATCCTCAGCCGTTTTGTTTGTGCGCCGCGTCAATCTGAGGCGTGCCATGGTGAGCGGCAGTGCGATCGCTGCACCGATAACAGTTGTCAGGGCCGTCAGCTGCACGAGTTTGAATCGAAATTCCCAAACGCCGTTTGGCACCTGTCGACGCGGGACAGCGTTTGAAAGAACGTCGATTATCAAACCCAAAAGACCGGCAGTCAGGATCGTTACAACTCCCACCCACAAGACTGTGCCAAGAATAAATGACCACACAGGCATGCTTCGGACACCCAGCCTTTCGCGCAAATATGTCAGGAAAGGCAGGTCGCGTTGCTGTCCCGGCAAGATCGAAAAAACAAGCCATGACGCTCCGGCGATGGATGCGAGAGAAATGAAGCCCCAGAACAGTGATGGGGGCATAGGAATAGTCAGCGTGGTCGTCTCCATCCCACCATTCTGACGCGAATGTGCGTCGGGCAAAAGACTTTTGACATTGTCGGGATGATCTGTCGCCCCTGAAAACCCCTTTGTGCCTTGCGCTGACCCGCCCCCGCCCATAGGTTCTGCCAAACTCTGAAGCGGGCCTAGAATCCGCCCCAAGACCAAGGACAATTCCCATGGAAGCCATCGGCCAGTTTATTCCCCTGATCCTGATCTTTGCGATCATGTATTTCTTGCTGATCCGCCCTCAGCAAAAGAAAGTCAAAGAGCATGCCGCCATGGTGGAGCAACTGCGCCGGGGTGATCAGATCGTCACCCAAGGTGGCCTGATCGGCAAAGTGTCCAAGGTCAAGGAAGACAATGAGGTCGAGGTGGAGCTGGCCGAGGGCGTGAAAGTGCGCGTCGTCAAATCCACCATCGCGCAGGTTCTGAACAAGACCGAGCCCGCGAAGTAATGCTTCAGATCGAGAGCTGGAAACGGGTTCTGATCTGGGCGCTGTGTGCGCTTGGCCTGATCCTGGCCCTGCCGAACGGGTTTTATACCCGGGTTGAGCAGCACAATGATGCCGCGCAGGCCATCGAGTTGGGCGCTGATACGCCCGAGAACCAGGAGATACTGGCGCAGTGGCCGGGCTTTATGCCGTCGGCGCTGGTGAACCTTGGTTTGGACCTGCGGGGCGGGGCGCATTTGCTGGCCGAGGTGCAGGTCGAGGATGTCTATGCAAGCCGCATGGAGGCGAGCTGGCCCGAGATCCGGGATATTCTGCGCCCTGAGCGGGCGACCATTGGCACCATCCGATTGCAGCCTTCGGCATCTGACGAGCTGCGCATTCGCATTGGCGAGCCTGCGGGCTTGCAGCGTGCCTTGCAGGTGGTGCGGACGTTGGCGCAGCCGGTGCAAACCCTGACCGGTGTGGGCGCGAATGACATTGTGGTCCGTGCCGATGGGGCAGACGTGATTGTTGTCAGCTTGAGCGACGAGGAAAAGCTGGCAAGCGACGAGCGGACGGTGCAGCAATCGCTGGAGATTGTGCGCCGACGGATTGACGAGGTCGGCACGCGGGAGCCGACCATCCAACGGCAGGGATCGCAGCGGATTTTGATCCAGGTGCCGGGCATCGGATCAGCCGCCGAGTTGAAAGAGATCATTGGCACCACGGCCCAGCTGACGTTCAACCCGGTTGTGAACCGGACCTCGGACGAGAATGCCGCGCCGGGCATTGGTAACAAGCTGGTGCCGTCGCTGGACGAGCCGGGTCTGTTTTATGTCATCGAGAGCGCGCCTGTTGTGACGGGCGAGGATCTGGTGGATGCGCAGCCGAGCTTTGACCAGAATGGCAGCCCCGCGGTGTCGTTCCGATTCAACACCACGGGTGCGCGTCGGTTTGGGGACTACACGGCCGAGAATATTGGGTCGCCCTTTGCCATTGTGCTGGATGATGAGGTGGTGAGCGCCCCTGTGATCCAGAGCCATATTCCGGGTGGGTCGGGGATCATCACCGGCAACTTCAATGTCGAGGAATCGACGAACCTTGCCATTCTGTTGCGTGCGGGGGCTTTGCCTGCAGAGCTGACCTTCCTTGAGGAACGGACCATTGGGCCGGAACTGGGGCAGGACAGCATTGATGCGGGCAAGATCGCGACCATGATCGCCTTTGCCGCGGTGCTGGTGTTCATGGGGCTGAGCTATGGTCTGTTTGGGCTGTTTGCCAATATCGCGCTGATCATCAACATTGGTTTGATCTTTGGCCTTTTGAGCATGATTGGGGCCACGCTGACCTTGCCGGGGATTGCGGGCATCGTGTTGACCGTCGGTATGGCAGTGGACGCCAACGTGCTGGTGTTCGAGCGGATACGCGAAGAGTTGAAGTCGGCGCGGGGGCCTGCGCGGGCGATTGAGCTTGGGTACGAGAAGGCGCTGTCGGCCATTCTGGATGCCAACATAACGACCTTCATCACGGCCGTGATCCTGTTTGCCATGGGCTCTGGGCCGGTGCGCGGCTTTGCGATCACGCTGGGTCTGGGCATTTTGACGTCCGTGTTTACCGCGATCTTCGTGACGCGGCTGATGGTGGTGATGTGGTTTGAACGCCGCCGCCCCAAGACAATCGAGGTGTAAGATGCGACTGAAGCTGGTCAAACAGGGCACCAATTTCGATTTCTTTAGCCGGTGGAAGCTGTGGCTGGGTATTTCGGCGTTGATGATGGTGGTGGGCTTTGCGTCCTTTGCCATTCAGGGTTTGAACTTTGGCATCGACTTTCGGGGGGGCACCACGGTGCGGACCGAAAGCACGCAACCGGTCGACATCGGTGTGTACCGCGACGCGATGGCTGTGCTGGAGCTGGGAGATATTTCAATCACCGAGGTGTTTGACCCGACCTTTGACGCCGATCAGAACGTGGCGATGATCCGTATCCAGGCGCAAGAAGGTCAAGAGGCGGTAACGCCTGAGACCATTCGTGACGTGCAGGCCGCGCTGTCTGCTGCAGTGCCCGATATCAAATTTGTGTCGGTGGAATCCGTGGGCCCGAAAGTGTCGGGTGAGTTGATCCAGACAGCGGCGATTGCCGTGATCCTCGCCATCGGGGCGGTTCTGATTTACATCTGGCTGCGCTTTGAATGGCAATTTGCATTGGGGGCCGTGGCCGCGCTGGTGCATGACGTGATACTTACCATCGGTGTCTTTTCGGAGCTGCAGATCAAATTTGACCTCGCCATTATCGCGGCTCTTCTGACCATCGTGGGCTATTCGCTGAACGACACGGTCGTGGTCTTTGACCGGGTGCGGGAGAACCTGCGCAAGTACAAGAAGAAGCCGCTGAACGAGGTGTTAAACATCTCGATCAACGAGACGCTGAGCCGGACGGTTATGACGTCGGTCACCACACTTCTGGCACTGATTTCGCTGTACGTGCTCGGTGGTGACGTGATCCGTGGGTTCGTGTTTGCGATGATCTGGGGTGTGATCGTGGGGACCTATAGCTCCGTCTTTGTCGCATCGACCATACTGTTGTGGTTGGGCGTCAAGCGGGATTGGTCCAAACCGGATGCCAATGCGGGAAACCAGTTTGCGAATGTGGACGCTTGAAGCCTCCCTGGCTTAGTCACGTTCCCAAACTGGCCCTAGGCCCAAGCGCGCAACGCTGCGAGCGTAGGGTATGATGGCGCAACTGATCACGGAAACACTGGCGTTGCCCGGTCTATGGTGGCTGGTGGTGGCGATCATTGCGGCGGGACTGGTGCGCGGCTTTGCCGGGTTCGGGTCGGGCATGATCATCATGGCAGCGGCCAGTTCGGTTCTGTCGCCCTTTGCCGCCCTTGCGTTTCTTGTCGTGGTCGAGCTGTGGGGACCGTTGCCCAACCTGCGCGCCGCGTGGCGCGACGGAGATCTGAACGAAGCGAAATTCTTGTTGCTGGGCGTGGCTGTCGGTTTGCCTGTTGGGCTGTGGACCTTGTCCTTTGTCGAGCCGGAGATGTTCGGCTGGGGCGTGTCGGTCGCCATTTTGATCCTGCTGGGCGCTTTGCTGTCGGGCTGGCGCTATTCCGGGCCTATGGGGCCGCGCATGATTGCGGGGGTCGGCACCTTTGGCGGGTTTCTGGGTGGTTTGGCCGGTATTCCGGGGCCGCCGGTCATCCTGCTGTACATGGCGTCGGCCAAGTCCATCGCTGTCATCCGCGCCAACTTTCTTTTGTACCTTCTGGGCATCGACGTGATGATGCTGGGCATCTTCGTGGTGTTCGGATTGCTGGACGCGCAGGCCGTGCTGATCGGGCTGGTGCTAGTGCCGCTTTACATGGTCGCCAATGTTGCGGGCGCGTGGCTGTTTGACCCGAAGGCCGAGCGACTTTTTCGCACCGTGGCCTATATCGTCATTGCGGCTTCCGCTATTCTTGGCCTGCCGATTTGGGAGATGGGGCATGCGCCTTAACGAGATCACGTATACCGACGCCCAGCCTGTCGAGGGCTATGGCCCCGGCTTTTTCCGCATTGGCGGAAAGGTCGTAGAGGGTGGTTTGTTGACTGCGCCGACCGGGACCGGCGGTTGGGGTGGGTATGATGACCTTGAGCCGCTGCTTGACCTGGCCGGGCAGGTGGATGTCCTGTTTATGGGCACCGGGGCAGAGATTGCGCATATTCCGTCTGAGCTGCGGTCCCAATTGGAGGGGGCCGGTCTGGGGGTCGAGGTGATGTCATCCCCGTCGGCGGCACGGACCTATAACATGCTTTTGAGTGAAGGACGGCGCATTGCGCTGGCCGTTCTGCCTGTTTGAGAGCGGAGAGGGGGCTGTCTGCCCCCGATGCTGACGCATCCCCCCGAGGATTTTTTTGAAACAGGGAAGGACCGCGCGGGGTTTTGTGCTTGCGCGCAATAGGTTACGGCTGTGGCATGGAATTGAAAGTCACTGATCTGGCCGTGGGCCGTGGCGGTGTGCCGGTGCTGGCTGGTGTGTCTTTTTCCCTGCCGGGGGGACAGGCGCTGGTGTTGCGGGGGCCGAACGGGTCGGGCAAGACCACGTTGTTGCGCACCGTGGCTGGTTTGCAGGTGCCGATGGCCGGGCAGGTGCATGGGGCCGAAGACAGGATCGCCTATGCCGCCCATGCGGATGGGTTGAAGGCAGCATTGACGGTGGCCGAGAACCTGCGGTTTTGGGCGTCTGTGTTTGGGCAATCGGATATTGCGCCTGCCTTGGCTGCCTTTGATCTGGAGGATTTGGTGGAGCGCCGGGCTGGACAGTTGTCGGCGGGGCAGAAGCGGCGTTTGGGTCTTGCGCGGTTGATGGTGACGGGCCGTGATGTGTGGGTTCTGGATGAGCCGACGGTGTCCTTGGATGCCGCTTCGGTTGCGCTGTTTGCTGATGCGGTGCGAGGGCATTTGGCGCGTGGCGGGTCGGCGTTGATGGCGACGCATATCGATCTGAGGATCGAGGCCGAGACGTTGGATGTGTCGAGCTTTCGCGCGGCGGCGGCGCATGTGGCGTCGGCCGACGAGGCGTTTCTGTGAGGGCGCTGTTTTTCCGTGATCTGGCGCTGGCACTGCGTGCCGGGGGCGGCTTTGGCCTGGGGCTCGCGTTCTTCCTGATTGTTGTCGTGTTGGTGCCGTTCAGCGTGGGGCCGCAATCTGCGCTGCTGACCCAGATTGCGCCGGGAGTGTTGTGGTTGGGGGCTCTCTTGGCCTGCCTGTTGTCCTTGGACCGGTTGTTGGCCGTGGATTGGGAGGACGGGGCACTGGATTTGCTTGCGACGTCGCCCTTGCCGTTGGAGGGCATCATCGCGGTGAAAGCGGCAGCGCATTGGGTGACAACCGGGTTGCCGTTGGTTCTGGCCGCGCCCGTGTTGGGTGTGCTTCTCAACCTTGCGCCTTCGGGCTATGGAGTTTTGGTGTTGAGCCTAGCCCTTGGCACGCCTGCCTTGTCGATGATCGGGGCCTTTGGTGCGGCATTGACCGTGGGGATCAAGCGAGGCGGGCTGCTGTTGTCGCTCTTAGTGTTGCCGCTTTATGTGCCGACGTTGATCTTTGGGGCCGAGGCGGCGCGGCGGGCGGCGCAAGGCCTTGATCCCAATACGCCGCTGTTTCTTTTGGCCGGGATCACTCTGGCCGTGCTTGCGGCGATGCCATTTGCCGCAGGGGCTGTGCTGCGGGTGAACCTGCGGTAACGTTGATGTCGATTGAGAAGGGACAAGCGAGGGTTTAGGAACAAGCCATGTCACTTTGGGAATATGCCAATCCGGTCAAGTTTTTGCGCCTGAGCGAGCGGGTTATGCCGTGGCTGTGGGCCGGGGCCGCAATATGCCTGGCTGTCGGGCTGGTCTGGGGGTTCTTTTTCACGCCGGATGACTTCCGGCAGGGATCAACCGTCAAGATCATCTATCTGCATGTGCCTGCAGCGCTGATGGCAATCAATGCCTGGTTCATGATGCTGGTGGCGTCGCTGATCTGGATTATCCGGCGACATCATGTGTCGGCCCTGGCCGCCAAAGCTGCGGCCCCGGTGGGCATCGTGATGACGTTGATTGCACTGTTCACCGGCGCGATCTGGGGGCAGCCGATGTGGGGGACATGGTGGGCGTGGGACCCGCGCCTGACATCCTTTCTGATCCTGTTCCTGTTTTATCTTGGCTACGTGGCTTTGTGGGAGGCGATCGAGGACCCCGATACGGCGGCTGACCTGACCTCGATCCTGTGCCTGGTGGGCACCGTCTTTGCCGTATTGAGCCGCTATGCGGTGCTGTTCTGGAACCAAGGTTTGCACCAAGGGGCGTCGCTGTCGTTGGACAAGGAAGAGAACGTGGCTGACGTATTCTATTTCCCGCTGCTGGTTTGCATCGGGGGCTTTGTCCTGCTGTTTTTGGCGCTGGTCCTGTACCGCACGGGGACCGAAATTCGACTGCGTCGGACGCGGGCGTTGATCGCACGGGAGGCGCGCAGCGCCGGGCTGCATGCGGAGGGTGCGTGATGCCTGATCTTGGGAAATACGCGGATGCCGTGCTGTCGGCCTATGCTGTGTCGATCCTGCTCTTGGTGGGCATTGTAGTGCTGACCCTGTGGCGCGGCCGTCGGGTGCGGGCCGAGATGGATGCTGTGGAAAAGCGGAGCGGGCGGGATGGCTAAAATCTCTCCGCTCATGTTGGCGCCAATCGGGATTTTTGCGGGCTTCGTGGCCCTGGCCGCGGTGGGTATGTTTCGGGACAACCCGGACAAATTGCCGTCCACTCGTGTGGGCGCACTTGCGCCGCCGCTGACGGATGCGCAATTGGCCGATTTCACACCTGTTGCCGAAGGGGATCTGGCGCGGGGTGAGGTGACGCTGGTGAATTTCTGGGCCTCTTGGTGTCCGCCATGCCGGGCCGAGCACCCGAAGCTGTTGGAGATGGCGGCGGATGGTATTCCGATCATCGGGGTGAATTTCCGCGATACCGAGGGGCCGGCCTCCCAGTATCTGGATGAGGATGGCAATCCTTTTGTCGCTGTCGCATTTGATCCGGCGGCGCGGTCGGCCATTGACTGGGGGGTCACGGCCCCGCCCGAGACCTTCATCCTGGACGGTGAGGGGACAGTGCTGTTCCGCTACCAGGGGCCGCTCGTGGGGTCCGATTACGAAAACCGGTTCCTCCCTGCGCTTGAGGCGGCCCAAGGTAAATAGCGCAAAACAAAACACCGCAGACGATGCTGCGGTGTTTTTCGTTTGTATTCCGAGTTTGTCTAGGCCGTTTGGCGCCGCCGCAACACTACAAGCCCGCCGAGCCCAGCGAGAAGCAGCGACAACGTTGCCGGAAGCGGCACAGCGCTGACTTCGAACTCACCAAGGGCGCCTGACCCGGCGAAGTCGATGCGAAGCGTGTCTCCGACAGCCCCGGCGAAGCCAAGCAACGTGAATTCGTTGTTGTTTGGATTGCCGCCGGTTTCGGACTCGTTGCTTCTGTCCAACGTGAACGATGCCACTTCGTCTCTTCCGTTGAAGAGGGTCGCACTTGTGCCCACTTCAGCGTCAAGCAGGAACAGCGACGCGAAAGACCACAGCGCGTCGAAATTGAAGACCAGCGAGCCACCGACAACATCGTCCGGGCCACCGGTTGCGTTTTCCTGAACGATTAGCGCATTTCCAAAGCCGCGCCGATCGCTGCTGTCCTCGGCATTGGTGAAGGGCGACGTCAAGTCCGGGTCATTTCCGGTGCTGACGGTCCCCCTGTCAGTGTCGAACACAACCGCTTGTGCGATGCCCCCGATTGCTGTGACGTCGGCAAGAACACCACCACCAAGGTTCGTACCGATACCAAGTACGTCGCCTTCGTCAAAGTCGTCGAAGTTGATGGTAACTGCTGATGCTGCACTTGCAAAAACAGTGCAGAAAAGAGCAGTCGCAAATAGCTTTTTCATAACCTTCCCCAGTCAAAAAAAGTAAAAAATACGTCTTTTTATACTTAATTATTAAATTGATTCCGGGTTTTTCGCAATGATTTGTATTTCAGGTCAATTCAGTGCTTTGAAATTCTATTTTGGGTTGTTGTTTTTTGCCCAATTGATGTGCGTATCCGCAACGGGCGATCAGCAACGATGAAAACGACGGGTGTGTGTCAGAGACGGTAGCCTGCGTTGACGTCGAGGATGACGCCCGTGATGCCTGCTGCGGAGTCGGAGGCGAGGAAGCGGACGGCGGCGGCGATATCCTCGGGTGTGGCAAGTCGGCCGAGTGCTGTGTCCTTTGCGATCATTTCGGTCACGTCCTCTGGTCTGGTCGCTTCGGGTGTGTTGACGGCACCCGGGGCGACCGCGTTCACGCGAATACCTTTCGGGCCCAGGGTCTTGGCTGCGATCCTGGTCCAGGTGTCGACGGCGGCTTTGCTGGCGGAATAGCTGTGCGCGATCATTGCAGGCATGCGGGCGTTTTGCGAAGAGATGTTGACGATGGCGGCACCGGGTTGCAGGTGGTCGCGGGCCGCCGCGACCAGCCCCATGGGGGCGTTCACGTTGACATTGAAGTTGGTTTCGACCGTTTTGGCGTCGTAGTTTTCCGCATCATCGGTCAGGATGCTGCCCGCATTGTTCACGATCAGGTCGAGGTGACCGAACCGGTCGATGACTTTCCGGGGCAGGGCTGCTGTGGCACCGGGGTCTGCAAGGTCCACTTGGAAGGCGGCAATGTCGGGATGGTCGGCCAGTAGACTCGCCGGATTGGTGCCGCGCCATGTGACGGCGACATGATGATCTTGTGCGAGGTCGGCGGCGATGGCACGGCCCAGCCCGCGTGCGGCGCCGGTGACAAGTGCGGTCTTCATAGCGGTCTCCCAACGAAAAAGGGCGCCCCGAGGGACGCCCGTTCTGGTAGTATAAAATCCGGCTTACGCGGCAGATGCAAGGTTGCGCAGTACGTAGTGCAGAACGCCGCCATGTTCGATGTATTCGATCTCGATCGCGGTATCGATCCGGCATTTCAGCATGATCTCGTGCACTGTGCCGTCCGCTTTGGTGATGGTGCAGGGCACCTCTTGCAAGGGTTGGATCGTGTCGAGACCTGAGATGCTGACCGTTTCGTCACCGGTTAGGCCCAGCGTTTTGCGGGTGTCACCGTTTGTGAATTCGAACGGGATCACGCCCATGCCAACGAGGTTTGAGCGATGGATACGTTCGAAGCTTTCCGCGATGACTGCCTTGACGCCCAGCAGGGCTGTGCCCTTAGCCGCCCAGTCGCGTGAGCTGCCTGCGCCGTATTGTTCGCCACCGAAGATCACCAGCGGAGTGCCGTTTTCCTGGTGCGCCATGGACGCATCGAAGATCGAGGTCTGTTCGCCATCGGGGCCCTTGGTATAGCCGCCTTCGACGCCATCCAGCATCTCGTTCTTTATGCGGATGTTCGCGAAGGTGCCGCGCATCATGATCTCGTGGTTGCCGCGACGGCTACCGTACGAGTTGAACTCGCGCGGGGCGACCTGGCGGTCGGTCAGGTAGCGGCCCGCGGGCGTGCTTTCCTTGAACGATCCAGCAGGCGAGATGTGGTCAGTGGTGATCATGTCACCGAGGACGGCCAGAACCTTGGCCCCTTCGATGTTGGTGATCACACCCGGTTCGGGTGACATGTTCTGGAAGTAGGGTGGGTTCTGGACATAGGTGGACGTCGGGGGCCAATCATAGGTTTTCTGATCGGTCGTTTCCACGTCCTGCCATTTCTCGTCCCCTTTGAAGACGTCTGCGTATTTGGTCAGGAATGCCTCGCGCGTGACCGTCGCTTCGACCAGTTCGGCGATTTCCTGGCTGGAGGGCCAGATGTCTTTGAGGAAGACATCGTTGCCGTCCTTGTCCTGTCCCAGCGGTTCCGATGTCAGATCTATGTCTAGCGTGCCTGCCAGTGCATAGGCCACTACGAGGGGCGGGGAGGCGAGGTAGTTGGCGCGCACGTCGGGCGAAATGCGCCCTTCGAAGTTGCGATTGCCCGACAGGACCGAGGTGGCGACCAGATCGCCGTCTGCAATGGCTTTGCTGAGTTCGGCCTGGATGGGGCCGGAATTGCCGATACAGGTGGTGCATCCATAGCCCACGAGGTTGAAACCGATCTTGTCGAGGTCTTCTTGGAGACCCGCAGCCTCAAGATAGGCCGACACAACCTGTGACCCCGGCGCGAGTGAGGTTTTGACCCATGGTTTGCGGTCCAGACCCAGCGCCGCCGCCTTGCGTGCCACAAGGCCCGCACCGATCATCACATAGGGGTTCGACGTGTTGGTGCAGGAGGTGATCGAGGCGATCACGACCTTGCCTGATTCCATGGTGTAGTCTTCGCCGTCCACGGCGACTTCTTTGCCCATGGGGCGCTTGAAGGTCTCTTCCATTTCCTTGTGGAAGGCGGTTTTGGCGTCCGTCAGTGCCACGTAATCCTGCGGGCGTTTTGGCCCCGAGATGGCAGGCACGATTGTGCCCATGTCGAGGTGCAGGGTGTCGGTGTAAATCGGGGCGTAGTCATCGCCGCGCCAGAACCCGTTTTCCTTGGCATAGGCTTCGACCAGCGCGATGCGCGCCTCGTCCCGGCCCGTGTTGCGCAGGTAGCGCAGGGTTTCGTTGTCGATTGGGAAAAATCCGCAGGTGGCACCGTACTCGGGGGCCATGTTTGCGATCGTGGCCCGGTCGGCCAGCGGCAGGCGGTTCAGGCCTTCGCCGTAGAATTCGACGAATTTGCCTACGACGCCCTTGGCACGCAGCATTTCGACCACCTTGAGCACGAGATCAGTGCCTGTGGTGCCCTCGACCATGGAGCCTGTCAGTTCAAATCCGATCACTTCGGGGATGAGCATTGAGATCGGTTGACCCAGCATGGCGGCCTCGGCTTCGATCCCGCCGACGCCCCAGCCCAGAACGGCGGCGCCGTTGACCATGGTGGTGTGGCTGTCGGTGCCGACCAGCGTGTCAGGGTAGGCCACTTCGTTGCCGTCTTGGTCGGTGTCGGTCCAGACGGTTTGCGCCAGATATTCAAGGTTCACCTGGTGGCAGATGCCGGTGCCGGGCGGCACGACGCGGAAGTTGTTGAACGCCGACTGGCCCCATTTGAGGAAGGTGTACCGCTCCATGTTGCGCTCGTATTCGCGGTCCACGTTCATTTGGAAGGCGCGAGGGTTGCCGAATTCGTCGATCATGACCGAGTGGTCGATGACCAGGTCGACGGGGTTCAGCGGGTTGATCTTTTCCGGATCACCACCGAGGGCCACAAGGCCGTCGCGCATGGCGGCAAGGTCCACAACGGCGGGCACGCCGGTAAAGTCCTGCATCAGCACGCGGGCCGGGCGGTAGGCAATCTCGCGGGGGTTCTTGCCGCCCTTGGCACCCCATTCGGCGAACGCCTTGATGTCATCGACGCTGACGGTCTTGCCGTCCTCAAACCGCAGCATGTTTTCCAGCACTACCTTGAGCGCGGCAGGCAGGTTCGCAAAGTCTCCCAGACCCGCGTCCGTGGCTGCGGGGATCGAATAATAGTCGATGGATTGATCGCCAACGGTCAGCGTCTTGCGCGTCTTTGCGGTGTCTTGACCTACGGTGATGGGCATGGGCTATCTTCCTTTCCTGAAACGGATGGGGCAATGACTTGGGTTTGTCATGCCCTGAAACGATGTCTGCGATCAACTGCATTTAGGGGGTGTGCAACGATTTTGTATACCATTGCATACAGTTTCTGTGCGCATTGTCGTGATCCAGCTGTCACATACGCTCAACAAACCTTGATTGGTGAATCGTGAAAGTCTTTCATAATTAGGCGGTACAGTTCAAAACCGAACCAAACAGGTAGTGCGCCCCCTTGATGCATCGTTTGATCCCCGTTGCCCTCGCGGCATTTGCAAGTCTGATCAGTCCCGCGGCAGCGCAGTCGCCCGTGGTGGTCGAACTGTTCACCTCGCAGGGGTGTTCGTCATGCCCCCCGGCTGACAAGCTGATGCATGAGCTGGCCAAGCGGGACGATGTCATCGCCCTGGCGCTGCACGTGGACTACTGGGACTACATCGGCTGGAAGGACGAGTTTGCGGACCCGGCTTATGCCAAGCGTCAGCGCGGTTACGCTGTTGAGGCAGGGCGCCGGTCTGTCTACACCCCGCAGATGATCATCAACGGTCAGACCGATATCGTTGGCGCACGCCCCATGGAATTGTCGCGTTTGATTATGGAATATGCGGAAAAGTCGACGCCCGTTTCATTGGAAGTTACCCGCGATGGCGAAAGCGTGCAGATCGTCGCCCAGAGCAGCGCGTCAAACGGTCCACTGGTTGTGCAGATGCTGCGCTATACGCCGGAACGGACGGCGCGCATCACGCGGGGTGAGAACGCGGGCCACACCATTTCCTATGCCAATGTGACCGAGGATTGGAAAATTCTGCAGGAATGGGATGGCATTACCGACCTGAGCATCAAAGCGGATGCGCCCGGCGAAAAGCCACTGGTCGTCATGGTTCAGAAGGGGCTGAGTGGTCCCATTCTGGCGGCGGCACAACTCAGATAGTCACAGTTCAGCGGATTTTGACACGCCAGCGGCGTGCAACCCAAAGCCATTGGTCAGGATGCGCTTGGATCTGGGCGCTGATACTGTCGTTCATGGCTTGCGTCATTGTTGTCGGATCAGAGTGTGGAATTGGGCTCTCCATCACGCAATCAAAGGTCAACCCGTCCGCATTCCGAATACCATAAAACGGGATCAGCAATGCGTTGTAGCGAAGGGCCAGTTCCGCCGCTGAAACTGCTGTGTGGGCCGGGTGTCCGAGAAAATCCAGGACTGGTGCCTGAAACACGTGCTGGTCGAAGAGAAGAACCAGTTGGCCGCCTGCTTTCAGATGGCGGACGAACCCTGCCGTACCCTTGCGTCCTTGCGGAAAGACCGGCCCGCCAAAGGCTTGCATGGTGCGTACATAGTGAGCGTTGAAATATGGGTTCGACATGTCGCGGTAGAGCCCGCCCACTTTAAACCCGCGCCCGACAAGCGATGCGCGTAGCGCTTCGTAATTTCCGAAATGTCCCGTGACGAGGATAACGGGCTGTCCTGTTTCAGCGGCTTGGACCATCGCGTCAAATCCAGAGCCGGTTATGGGAGTGTCTTTCTGACGTTCCAGTAGGATGCGCGTCGAATAGTTTTCGATCAGGGTGCGCCCGACATTTTCAAGGCTGTCGCGTGCAATACGCCGTTGTTCGGCAGGTGAGAGATGCGGCATCGCAAATGCAACATGTTCAAAAGCACGCCGATTGAAACCTGCCGGAGGTCCCACCACGCGCGACATGATCCATCCCATGAAGGGCACGCGCCAGCGATAGGGCAATGCCAGAGCCGCGCCGATACACGTGCGCGCCACCGCGTTGGTGGCGAGGTAGGCAAGCTTGACGCGCCAGGGCAGGTCTTCGGGATCGTATCGCATTGAGGTCCGTGTTCTGGGCGTGCCGTCAGTTGGCCCGCGTTTCCCGATGCCAGACATAAATCCCGGCCCCCGCGATCACAAGCGCGCCAATAAGCGTCGGCGCGTCAGGCCACTCATCGAACAGGAGCATTCCCCAGATCACCGCTGTGATCAGGCCAACGTAGTTGAATGGTGCCAGCAGTCCGGCCTCGGCCTGCGACAGGGCGCGGATCAGCATCAACTGTCCCATCGTTCCAAAGATGCCGATCACCCCGAGCAGCGCGATGGAGTTAAGGGTCGGCACGGTCATGTGAAAGGGGACAAGACCGCTGATAATCACCGACCCGATCAGCCCAGTATAGAACAGGGAGGTCCAGACATCTTCATCCGGGCCGACACGTCGCGTGATCAGCGTGTAGCTGGCAAAGCAGAAGGCGGCGACAAGCGGAAGAAGGGCGGCGGGTTGAAATACGTCCGTTCCGGGCCGAATGATGATCAGTGCGCCGACAAGTGCGGCCACAATGGCGCCGATGCGGCGTGGTCCCAGCGTTTCACCCAGAAACAGCGCCCCGCCGAGCGTGATCAACACCGGGTTCAGGGCCATGACTGCGGTCGCTTCGGCCAGACCGATATGGCCGAGGGCCGAAAAGAAAAAGAACGTGGCCAGCATCAGCAGGACGGACCGCGCGATTTGCAACTTGGGATACCGGCTGCGCACCACCCGTCGCAAACGGGGCGCGATCAGTATCAGCACAATCAGCATTTGCCCGGCATAGCGCGCCCACAAGGCGGGTAGGGTGCCTGTGGCGGGGGAGACCGCCTTCACCGCCACGTCCATTATCCCAAAGCAGATGATGGCGGTGATGGTTAGGAGGATTGCACGGGATGGATTTGGCGATTGCATCCGTGCCGCTTACGCGGTGCCGTAATCGGTGTCGAGTGCGTGACTGCGCGGCAAAGTTGGCGCGGGCCGAACATTGCGTCGGGCGGTTTTGCGTGGTGGTGCTGAGGCGAGATGAGGGAGACGGGTGTTGACCTTAATCTTCTTCCTCTTGGGTGATCAGCATCAGGTCGCCGCTTGCTTCCATATCGCGGATCGCTTTGACAACATTGCCCATGGCCGTTTCGACATCTGCCGGTTTTGGCGTACCTGCTTCCTCCACTTCTTCGCGCATCTGATCTGCCATGCGGGCAGACATGTTGGTCAGGACAAACTCGACCGATGTGTCGAGCCCCATGGCAGGTGCGCCGGCAAAGGCCATGATCAGATCATCCTGTTCCACATTGCGCAGGATGCGCGGCACATCGCGCGGCTCAATCCGGGTCGGGATGTTTTCGAAGGTGAAGATGGCCTTGCGAACGGCTGTCGCGAAACCTTCATCCGTTTCCTCCAGCCCGGCCAGCATCTCGTCCCGTGTGGTCGAGGTCGAGGAGTTCAGGATCGCGCCGACACGTTCGACGGGCCCGTTGTCAAAGGCGCGTAGCGGCTGTGCCTCCATTTGCGTGGCCAGCGACAGGCCGATCCGTTCTACCGCCTCAGGCGTCACTGCCCCGGTCTGTGACACGGCGTAGGTAATCTGGCGTGCGCGCGGACCGGGCAGAAGACCCAGAAGCTGCGCCGCCTTGGTCACATCCAGCTTCGACAGCATGACAGCTGCGATTTCGACGGCTTCTTCTTCCAGCACAGGCAACAACGTGTCTGGCCCCATCTCGCGGATGCGCTGCCAGGGATCGCCGCCGCGTTTCACACCAGCCTCCTTGCGCAGGCGTGCCGCTGTTTGTGCGCTGATCTTGCCATCGAGCGCATCCAGCGCGCCCGCCATGCTGCCCGGCAGGCTGAGGCCAATCCGCTCAACCTCTTCGGCAAATTCGGCCGCCACCAGCTGCAACGTGTCGCGATCGACCACACGCATGGACCCCATCGCTTTGGTCAGGTGGGCCTGCAGGTCTTCTGGCAGTTCTTCGAGAGGGATATCCGCGCCTTCGTTCAGAAGCAGGCGCACCACGATGGCAGCCTTGGCCCGACGAGACAGCGAGGGGGGCGTGCGGGTAGAAGAGAAACCGCCACCCTGCTGCACCGGGGCAGGGGTGGCGGACACGGGTACCAGATCAGTCATGTCCTGCCTCGAAACGATTTGATGTCGTTGTGGCAGGCAAAGGTTGAGAATCCCTCAACCCCGACCCGGGATCAGTAGTTGTAGGTTGTCCCGCTTTCGATGGCGTCGCGCAGGCTTTGCTCGGCCCAGGTGCCGGCACCGCCGCGCGCCTGGATTTCGCGCAATTGGGTCAGGGCGGCAACCTTGTCCCCTTCGACGACCTTGCCTTGGCCCATATAGGACCGGGCCAGGATGTTGTCGGGGTTCGCGTCGATGGCTTGCTGGTAGTAGACGTTCGCCAGTTCAAGCTGGCCGGTTTTGCGCGCCGTGAAGCCGCGATAGGTCAGCACCCGGTCTTCCGCTTGGTCGGGCATCTGGTCGAGCACGGTGTTGGCTTCGTTGTAGCGCCCCGCATAGGCCAGTTCACGCACAGCTTTGTAGAGCTCATCCGCATCCAGATAGGATGTCTTGTCGGGGCGCACGCATTTGCCGATCGCCGCGTCCCACACACCGTTCACGGGCTGCGAAAAGCGAACATAGGCTTTCTTGTCGGGATCCCATTGGCGCACCTGCAGACAGTTCTGTGTGGTTTCGGTTTTCTTGGGCTTTGCATTGTCGTTGCCGCCGGCGGCAAAGCTGCTTGTGGGCAAGGCCAGCGGAAGGGCGATGGCCGTGGTCAGGATCAAGGTGCGCAGCATGGGAAGTCTCCGTATTGGATGCGTCGGGTATGATGCAGAGACAACCCGGCGCCTCCGATTTTTATGCGATCACGAAATCGTGAGCGTTATCCGGTCGTGGCCACGCAGCTGTTGGTGTCCGCATCGTAGACAGTGCCAGACGCGCAGGACATCGCTTGCTGTTCGTGTTTGCCATAGTTGCAGCCCATGGCGAGTGTGAGCGTGGGGGCGAGGGTGAACGCCAGTGCCACCACAAGGGTCTTGGTCTTCATCTGTCCTCTCCTTTATCTTGGGTGGACAAAGGGTAGGGCACAGATGCCGTTCCGCAAAACAAAAACGAGGTAAGGCGCATCCTGATGCGCCTTATTGCATGCTGTGTGATCAAAAATGAGTAAGGCGGACGTGTCGTCCGCCCCGCAGGTCAACCTTCGGCAAACACCCGGGCAAAGATCGTGTCGACATGCTTGGTGTGATAGCCAAGGTCGAACTTTTCCTCGATCTCTTCGGGGCTCAGCGCGGCCGTCACGTCGGCATCGCCCAGCAATTCCTCTTTGAAATCTGTACGATGTTCCCAGACCTTCAACGCGTTGCGCTGCACCAGGGTATAGGCATCCTCGCGGCTGACACCGGCTTGGGTCAGGGCAAGCAGCACACGCTGGCTCATCATCAGGCCGGGGAACTTGTTCATGTTGTCCAGCATGTTCTCGGGGAAGATCAGCATCTTGTCGACAACGCTGGTCAGGCGGGCAAGGGCAAAGTCGAGCGTGATGGTGGCATCTGGGCCGATCATCCGTTCCACCGACGAATGGCTGATGTCGCGCTCGTGCCAAAGGGCCACGTTTTCCATCGCCGGGATCACGGCAGAGCGGACCATGCGGGCGAGGCCCGTCAGGTTTTCCGTCAGAACCGGGTTCTTCTTGTGCGGCATGGCTGATGAACCCTTTTGGCCCATCGAGAAGAACTCGGCCCCTTCCAGCACCTCGGTCCGCTGCATATGGCGGATTTCGACGGCGACGTTCTCGATGGAGGAGGCAACAACGCCCAAAGTTGCGAAGAACGCGGCGTGACGGTCACGGGGGATGACTTGCGTGCTGATCGGTTCGGGGACGAGACCCAGCTTGTCGCACACATGTTCTTCGACAGCAGGGTCGATATTGGCAAAGGTGCCAACGGCACCGCTGATGGCGCCCGTTGCAATCTCGGCCCGCGCATCGCGCACCCGGGACAGGTTGCGGTCCATTTCGGCATAGAAGCGGGCAAAGGTCAGGCCCATTGTCGTCGGCTCGGCGTGGATGCCGTGGCTGCGTCCGATGCGGGGGGTATCCTTGTGCTCGAACGCGCGGCGTTTGAGGGCGGCGAGCAACCCTTCGAGATCGGCAATCAGAACGTCGGCGGCACGAGTGAGTTGGACGTTGAAACAGGTATCAAGTACGTCCGAGCTGGTCATGCCCTGGTGGACGAACCGCGCTTCATCACTGCCCACATGTTCGGCCAGGTGCGTGAGGAAGGCGATCACGTCGTGCTTGGTCACCGCTTCGATCTCGTCAATGCGGGCGACGTCGAACTCGACATCCTTGGCTTTCCACACGGCTTCGGCATTTTCGCGGGGGATCACGCCCAGATCGGCCATGGCGTCACAGGCGTGGGCCTCGATCTCGTACCAGATGCGGAACTTGGTGGCCGGGTCCCAGATCGCAACCATGTCGGGGCGGGAATAACGTGGGATCATGGGGCACCTTTTTGTGACTGTCGGATATCGTGCCGCGTCCTTAGACTGAGGCCCGACGAACGACAAGACGAAGGCCCCCATATGAGACGCTTTGCCCTGATCTTGACCCTGATGGGCAGTCCTGCTGCTGCCGAGGATTGGGAGGCGATGACGGGCGAGCAGATTCGCGACGCCCTGACCGGGCGCACGCTGGCCTATCCTGACACCACGCAGGATTTTCGCATGTCAGGTCGGACCCTTTATATATTCAAGGGGCGTGAAAGCTGGGGATATTGGCGCATCGAAGATGATCGGTACTGCAGTCAATGGCCGCCGAATGACATGTGGTCCTGCTACACGATGGATCGCAAGAATGACATGTTGCGCTTTGTTGGGCAGGACGGAGATATCACGGAAGCCAGCTATGCCGACTGATCGTAAGTTGGCAGATTTTGCCGGTGAGTGGGCCATCGAACGCACGATCACGCCCACGGTCGGGCCTGCGGCCCGCTTTGAAGGAACAGCCCGATGGGTGCCTGTGTCAGATGGGTTGGACTATTTCGAAAGAGGTGTCTTGCAGATGGAAGGTGCCGCCCCGATGCAGGCGGAGCGCAAGTACCACTGGAAAAAAGATCTGTCCGTATTCTTTGGCGATGGGCGTTTCTTTCACAGGGTGCCGTGCTCGGGCGGTCGGACCGAGCACTTTTGTGATCCGGACACTTATGTCGGAACCTATGATTTCACGGCCTGGCCTTCATTCAATGTGACGTGGAACGTGAGTGGACCGCGCAAGGGCTACATCAGTGTGACGCGATTCAGCAGGAAAGTCTGACGTGATGGCAAACATCGGCTTTGCGCTTGCAGAAAATGTCCGGCCTTGGCACAACACGCCCACTTCTTTTTGTCCTGACAGGTGAGGCTTCATGGAATCGACGTGGAATAACAAGGTGCTGAGCGATATGTTCGGCGCGACAGAGGGCACGGCGCTGCGCATCAAGCAGGCGGCCCTAGTGGTGCTGGGCATTGCATTTCTTGCAGTTGCAGCAAAAATCAAGGTGCCAATGTGGCCCGTTCCGATCACGATGGGGACCTTTGCCGTTCTGACCATTGGCGCGGCCTATGGCGCGCGCCTGGGTCTGGTCACGATCATTGGCTACATGATTGTCGGCGCGCTTGGCTTTGACGTCTTTGCCGGATCGTCGGCAGAGAAATTTGGCCTGACCTACATGATGGGCGGCACAGGCGGCTACCTGGTTGGATATGTGATGGCGACCGTTGCGCTGGGCGCACTGGCCCAACGCGGTTGGGACCGGTCGGTGCTGTGGATGGCGCTGGCGATGCTGATCGGCAACGTGCTGATCTACGTGCCGGGCCTTGCGTGGCTGGGTCAGCTTTACGGCTGGGACAAGCCGATCCTTGAGTGGGGTCTGACACCGTTCCTGATCGGTGATGCGCTGAAGCTGGCGCTGGCCGCTCTGGTTCTGCCGGCGGCATGGAAACTGGTGGGCCGCGCACGCGGCTGATCACTCTCCTGATCCAAATGAGAGGCGCGGTTCCTGACGGGTCCGCGCCTCACTTCATTCTTGGGTTCAGATTGCCGGTCTGAGCCCGTAAAGGGTTAGGTGATCTCCAAGACCTCACCCACGGGCGCGAGTTCAGTCAAAACCTTAGAGGTTCGCTCTAACGTTCTGTGAACAGGGCATTTATCTGCGATTTCAAGTAGTCTTTGCCGCTGTGCATCGTCCAGTCGGCCGGTCAGGCTGATCCGACGTTTCCATTCGTCGATCTTGTCGCCAGAACCTGTTCCTGCGTCCTGCGCATGCACTTTGTTGTGGCTGACATCGACATGGACATGATCCAGCGGCCATTCCTTGCGGCGCGCATACATGCGGATGGTCATGGACGTACAGGCTGCCAGACCGGCCGACAGCAGGCCATAGGGCGACAGACCCTGATTGGTGCCGCCATAGGCGCGGGGTTCATCCGCGAGGATGTGGTGGCGCGTTCCGTGGGTGATGTCCTGCAGGAACCCCTTTGGATCGGCTTCCGAGCTGCGCACCACGCCTTCGGGTGCGCCGATGGGCGGGGCGGGTGGTTTGAGCTGCAGGTACTTCTTGGCCCAAGTGGCGATGATGTCAGCGGCATATTCGGCATGTTCGGCCTTGGTCACCAAGTGATCGGCGTCGTCCAGAGTCACAAAGCTCTTGGGATGTTTGGCGGCGAGGAATATCTCGCTCGCGTTGTCGATGCTGACGATCGTGTCGCGCGGGGCGTGCAGAACCAGAAGGGCGGCGTTGAGCCGTGCGATGGCAGGTTGCAGGGCTTCGTCGGTCACGTCCTCGACAAAGCCTTTGCCGATGCGGAAGGGACGGCCACCCAGGTTCACCTCGGCTTCCCCTTGCGCGATGATCTCGGGCAGGGCGTCAGAGAAGTTGTGCGTCACATGTTCGGGGTCGAAAGGCGCACCAAGGGTTGCGACAGCCTTGATCTGGTCCAGCCGTGCGGTTGCCTTGAGCACGGCTGCGCCGCCAAGCGAATGGCCAATCATCAAGGTGGGTGGCAAGCCTCGCCCGTCGAGATATGCGACGGCTTGCACAAGGTCTTCGACATTCGAGGTGAAGGATGTGTTGGCAAACTCACCTTCGCTGTGGCCCAAACCGGTAAAATCAAAGCGCAGCACGGCGATGCCCATCGTGGTCAACCGCGCCGCAATCCGGCGCGCGGCCGGGATATCCTTGCCGCAGGTAAAACAGTGAGCAAAGACGGCTGTGGCCAGATGTGGCCCGTCGGGCATGTCGAGCCGGGCGTCGAGGGTTCCGGCATGACCGGGGAATGTGATGCGTTCAGTGGGCATGTGTAGTCTCCTTGACTGGGAGAATGGGGCAGGTTGGCTTGTGAGAGAAGGGGCGTGACACAGTTCTCACGCACAGGTGTTGCCGTGACATATGGTGTGCCATCTGGAACCCGAGCCGCGCGGGTGAGAAGCTGCGTGCAAACGGGAACGGACAAATGGGGTTTTGCCGGGATAATGTCAGGCTGACGGGGCTGTATCAGCAACAATTGTCAGGTCTTCGATGGCAAGCAGCAGTCGTTCGTCCGGGATGTCGGGAAAGGTCTGGCGGGCCTGTCTGACAAGATCAAGCTGTGATGTCGGCCGTTGCGCTTCGCCTGCAATCCAGCGGGCAACATGGCCCGGCACAAAAAGCGAGGTATCTCCATTGGGAGCGGCGCAAACTCTTGCACCGGGCCCTCTGGTCACCTGCGCAGAGCGGAAGCGCCAGAATGGTGCGTCCGCCCACCTGTCTTCGGTCCTGTAGGTTCGCCAATGTGTTTTCAGATACGCCGCGTGATCCTGGGCCACACCGTCCAGATAGGCGGGTTTCAATGCGCCGGTTCCAAAGAGCCAGTCGGCGGCTACGCGGGCTGCCTGGATGCCGCTGCCGATGGCGTTGGGTATGCCGGAGGACGATAGCGGGTCACGCGCGGCGATTGCATCCCCTGCGGCCACCATGGGGATGTTTGGATCGCCGCGGCTCAGGAGGCCGGAGAAGGCGGGCAGGGTTTCGAGCTGTGATGGCGGTGTCTGACCCGCTTTGATCAGCGGCTTGATATGCTGTGTTTGTGACAGGTGGTCTGCCCACACCTGCGGGTCCGACAGTCGCAAGGCATGTATGCGTTCGGCGTCCGAGAACAGGCACAGAATGGTGTCCCCAGTGGGCAGGGGGGCAGCATACCACCAGCCATCTTCGAAGGCTTCGACGCGTGTCATCTGTCGGGCATCGTCCGCGCGTGGCCAGCGTGTGCTGATGGCCGTCAGCGTGTCGTTGCGTCGTCGGTGCGCCCCGTCCCGCAGTGAAAATCGCGATGTTCGCCCAGCTGCATCGATCACGTAACGCGCGGTCATGACATGATCGCCCAAATCCAGGTGCCAGGCTGCACCATCATGGTGGCAGGCCATGACGCTTGTTTCGGTTTGTAGCGGCACACCCCGCCGCTCTACCTCGTCCGCCATCATTTGTTCAAAACGCTGGCGGTCGAGCGCCCAGCCTGCGCCGTGCAGCGTCAGGATAAAGTCCATGGTGCCAAGCTTGTCGCTGCCCCACGCCGCCTCGCTTCCCAACAAGCTGAGTCTCTGTTCCTGTTCGAACCGGTCCCACAGGTCGAGATATTGCAGCAACCCACGGACGCCCGGTGACAGGGATTCGCCGACTTTCGGCTGTGCATAAGCGCCGCGTTCAAGGACGGTGACAGAGATGTCGGTGCGCTTGCACAGCGTCAGTGCGGCGGCGGTGCCCGCAGGTCCGCCGCCGATGATCGCAACATCGAAGTGCTGATCCACGGTCAGCCCTTGGCTGCCGTGGAGGCCGCGGCTGCCGCTGACGCGATTTCGGTGATGTGCGCCTGCGCCAGTTGTCCGAAGTTCCGTTCGGTTTCAACGATATACGGGACCTCTTCGGTGCCGCGGTTCAGCAGGAAGCCCAGCATGAACCATGAGTCGATCATCTTTTGCGCGGAATCGATGCCGCGTTGGAATTCGACGTTCTGGCCCTGTGGCACAATGGTTTGCCCATCAATGTCGCTGACAAAGGCGTCGAGCACCTGATCCTGCGGCAATTGCGTGCCAGTGGTCACATTGAACGGGCTTTGTGGCGGCCACCAGTAGACATAGAAGGCCGGTGGCACCTCGATCCCCGATCCGTCTGCCAGTTGGTTGACATGGATGTTGGTCAGGTTCGGGGTCTGGACCGTGCATTCGTGGAAGTCGGCCATCCATGGGATTGCCATACGTTTGGTCAGATCGCCGGGTTCACACCCGCCGCCGGCACATTCGTTGTGACCAACGCTCAGGCCCTCTTTCTCGTAATGCTTGGACATCTTGGCGTAGCCGCGTTTGTCATGGGCAAGCTTCAGATGAAGTGGGGCGTCATAGATCAGTGGACTACGCACGCTCCATGTGACCTCGATGCCGGGACTGAACGGTGCACCCACGCAGTTGCTGGCGTCCACCCGGTCCATATGTTCGGTTAGTGACAGCGGGACGGGCTTGTTGGTCGTGAAACGCCCGCATGCCCATTGGTACAGATAGAAATACTGCGTCGGTGACAGCGTTTCGAACTTGTAGATCGGACCAGTATTGGTGACCGAGTTATCGCCGGAATTGAGCGGCATCATTGGCAGGCCTGACAACGTGTCCGGATCATTGTCCTTGAGCGCATAAAGCTGGCCGGGGCCTTTGGACATAGTGGCGTAGAATTCGGCATAGTCCTTAGGCAGAAGGGGCATGCGAAACAGTTCGAAATAACGCATGCGATGATCGGCGTTGCCGTCGCTGGGGTCGCGCATATCGAATTTCGGATTGGCGAAATCATCCATGGTGGGGACGTTGGCCACGTATTTGTACAAGCTCATACGGTCGACAATGGGCTGCACATCCCGTTCGAAATTCACGACATAGTCTGGGTTGAAGCCTTGCAGGGGCGTATAGCCATTGCGTGGGTCCGTTGGCCAATCGCTGGATGTGTCGCCGCCGGGGAAAATGTCGGGCCGCGCATTCCGCTTGCGGATCGCGACGTCGTCCATCGTGTCAGCCAGCGTCGTGATGTTCACGATCTCGGGTGCGTATTTCGGGCTGCCCACGACCAGCCAGGCCGATGATGTGTCGTGCACCGTCCCGTCGGCCATGGTCACACGCGCAAAGACATAGCCGTCCGCGATGTCGTCCCAATAGCCTGCGGCCCCACGGAAGCTGGAGATTTCTGCGCTGCCCGTGACGCGACCAAAGCCACCCAATGCAATCAGGTTGCCCTGCGCATCCATCTTCAACTCGCCCAGCGTGTCAATCTGCTGACCACCATTTGATGGGTCGGGGAAGGACCCGTGCTTGTAGTCTTCAGGGATATTGTAGCGCGAGAAATCAATGCTGGTTTGCGGGGTTGAGATGTGGCGAGGGCCGGGGTCGATGATCAGCTTTTGCCGCTTTTTCCTGCTGGTCACATCCGGGTTGTTCCACGGGACGTGGTTGTTGTCGTAGCTGTTGCTTTCGCCGAATTCGAGGTCACCCAGAAGTTCGGAAAACGTGTACCAGATCGGCTTCTTGTTCGCGACATGGGCCACCCATTCGATCTTGTCGATCTCTGCGTCGTCCAATGACACCTTACGTTCAGCTCCATCGTCATCCTTTTGAAAAACATGGAATTTCGCGGCTTGCCGCTTGATCGCGCCGGTTGCGTCCTTGAACACGGTGACAGGCCCGGCGTCCGGCGTTTCATTGCCCCATTCATCGCAGGCGACGGGCAGGCCACCGGTTTCGGTCGGCGGCAGATAAAAGTCCGTCAAGCTGTTCCCAAGCCGTGCAACGCCAATGCGGGGGTGAATTTCAAATGTGGGCAACTGCGTTCCTCCCAGAAATGTGGAATGATCTGAATAACCATTCGTGAATGCGGCACCTGAATAGGGCCAGCTTGCATATGTGGCAGATTCCACTCAAGCGGGAACTGCTGACGTTTTGCTCTTTTCCAGACCGGCCCGTGCGTGGTGTCGCCAAAACGGTGTGTCAAAGGGTAAAGCGGCGTATTGCAGATGGGTTGTGGCATGCGTGCGTTCGACCGTCCGGGTCAGCAGGGCATCGTATATTTTGGGGGCCTCTGCATCGCCTGAAATCGCATCTGCGGCGGCGTTGCCTGCAAAGAAACCGGCGGATAACGCATTGAAAAGCCCTTGGGATGTGATCGGGTCAAAGGCGGCTGCAGCATCGCCCGTTGCAAGCCATCTGGGGCCAGAGGTGTGATCCAGAACCGCGCTGCGGCAATCCATTGACCGGGGCGGAGTGGATATTCCGTTAAGCGATACAAGCGACAGTGTGTCCTTCACGCTGTCCAGGAAGGCGGTTGGTCTGGCACTGATGCGTTTGGCGGTGGCGGCGTCTGTGACAAACCCGACAGTCCCGCCGGTTTTGTGCGGAACCGTGTACCACCATCCATTCGGCGCGGCTTCGGCCTGCATTGTTACATGTTGCGGCGCGCCCAATTGCCAAAGAACGGCGACCAGTGCGGGCCCGTGCAAAACAGTGGCCTGCTGTCGTCTGGCGATATGGGCCGGGCGACCCGTCGCATCAATCACATAGTCTGCATGCCGTGTTTCTGCTCCTGCGGGTGTTTTCACCATCACACGCCACCCCGTTTCACATGGGTGGCTTTGGGCGACGCGCGCTTTGTGCAGTGTCACGCCCAGATCAAGTGCCCGTTCCGGCATTGCATTGGCGAGCGCGCGGCGGTCGATACCCCAGCCGTGCAAGCCGAGACCTGGATGCGCGCCGTGGGATTGCAGGCCAGCGGCACCCCAATGGCTGACAACATCGCTGATCAACAGCGCGTCCGTCAGAACGTGGCCTAAGCCCAAACGCTGCACAATCTGCGCCGCGCCGTGGGCCAGCAGTTCGCCGCGCGTTTCTGCTATTGTTCCTGATGGGTCGACAACGGTGACGGGTACCTTGCGTTCCGCAAGAGCAATGGCAGCAGCAAGTCCCGCGGGCCCGCCACCGGCAATGAGAACGGCAGGCACTAGACCTCGCCGCGGCCCAGCCGTTCGAAGGTTTGTTCTTCGACGGTGTCCTCGGCGCCTGGCGCAGTGCCCAATGGCGTGGCGGCCTTGTCCTCTTGCGCCTGAAGGGCGACGATATTTTTTGCCAACCTCAGGCTGGGATCACCCTTGGTGAAACTGGGTGAGCGCCCGGTTTCGACAAAGCATGTGTCAGGCAGCCCCACGCCCTCAGGTGGTGTGTGGGCTTCGACCAGACCGGTCATCCACCATTTGTGCACCATGTTGTTGATGCGTGCTGCATAGCCTGTCCCTTGCAGGTCGCGCAGCCAGAAGCGGCGGTTGCTGAAATGGCGCTGTACCTGAAGCGGGGCGAGGTCCGGAGTGGTGGCTATGTTGTAAGCTTCAAGGGGCAGCACTTGGTTTGGGACGCGGGCGCCCCAGAAACTGGGTGAGCTAAGATACAGGCTTGGGGTATAGACAAGACCCGAGTTGCAGGATGCCTCGTCCGTTTGCCATGGCACCCCCATCCAGCGCGTCAGACTGCCTGCCCCGGTTGGTCCCCAGGGGCCATCTGATGCCAGCGCCTGTTCACGGCTGAGCGTCACGCCGTAGTTCTGGAGCACTGGCTCACCCTCGGGCAGGGGACGCAACCGATAGGGTCTTTCGGGGTCCCACATTGAGGCGAGGCGCATGGGCCAGGTCAGTTCGATGCCCGGGTGAAACGGGCCACCCAGACATTCGTGCAACGCGGCGCGATCCAGTTCCCGGGGCTGATCCGCCACGGCGATGTTGTCAAAATCCGGGATTTCGGGGATGCCATCCCAGTCGGCTTCAAAGTCGCCATTCGCCCAGTTTTCGAGGTGCTGATACTGGGTCTTGGTCAGGAACAGATCTTCACGTGCCGGATTGACCAACTCCCCCTCGCGCGGACCATCAGGATACCGATCCCCGTATGTGTCCCCATAGAATGGGGGCAGGGCCGCATGTTTCAGGGCCTCTGTCTTGCTGTTGCGGAACAGATTGAACACGGCCTGCCTGTACTCGGCGCTGGCGTCCGAAGGGTCACCCATCTGCGCAATGATCGCCGGGTCGCGTGCATCCAGCGGTGTCCCTTGACCAGCAAGAAGCAAGATGCCGTCGCACACCCATTGATGCCCGGTCATCCTGTCGAAGATTGGCCAGATGTCGCGGCTGAAACTGGTTCGTTCCGGGGTCGGGAGAGTACCAAGCCCAATGAATAGGTCGCGGACAACGTCGTCCATCGTCACAACACCGAACAGACCTGGGCCAAAGTTTGGGGGCGCAACGATCACGTGGGCGGGCTGCGCCTCGATATCGCGGCCGCCAATGGCGATTGTCGCGCGCACCGGGCCGTCGCATGTGTCGTCGTGCCAGCCATCATTGTTGGCAAATGTGGTTGGTGCTGTGCCGGGCACCAGTGGCTCGGACTTGCCGTGCCCACCGAAAAACAAAAGCCGCCCTTGGTCGTCGGTGCGCAGTTCACCCAGATACACGGGCTTGCCGAAAAAGGTCCCGTCGTCGAAGGCGTCGGACGTTGTGTTGGGACCGCTGACATGGCGTGCGCTGGGCCGAATGCTCAGCCGTTCGCGGTCATCGCTATTGAAATCTGCATTGCGTTTGGGCGGTTCAAACACCTGATCGGGCGGCAGGTCCATGGCGTGCTGGAATTCGTACCACCCGGCCTTGAGATTGGCCACTTCCACCCGCCAGTTGATCTGGGCTTCGGACGCCGTAATTTCGCGCACTTCCCCGGATTTGAGGGTCGCGTACACTCGGAAACGCGCCACCTGGCGTTTGAGGTGACCATGGGCGTCGCGAAAACCATCTGTGTCTTTCGGTGTTTCCCCAATCACCTCGGGGGCAAGGAAATATGCGTCTTTCGCATTCCCGACACGGGCGACACCGATTGCCGGGTGGATTGCGATGCTTTCAATATCGTCGGCGTTCATGTGATCCCCAAAAATAACTTTGCTCGCGTATGAGCGAAAAAAAGCAGTTTCAACCCAACGTAGATTCGGTTGATACATTCACGTTATGCGAGAAGTACGGTTCCGCATACAGTTTTCATGTTTGTCTTGGGTGAAGACTGAAACGGACCTGCCTGTATCGAGACTGGGCAAGTTTGGGCCGGGCAGAAACGCTTTTCCAGGTTGTCAGGGGTGGCATGGATGCAGGACGACCTGCGGTCTGCCCACACCACGCACGGCAGAGGTGGGGAGCCAAGAGGCGCGCCTGGGTGGCCCGCTCGTCCTCAAAAATCAGAGACCCATCAACGCGGGATCAAACTCGTATCCAATCAGGTTTTCGAACCCGTCTTCCGTAACCAGCACCTGATCCTCCAGCTTGATGCTAAAGTCCCCACCGACTTCACCCACTGCAGCTTCGACGCACAGCACCATGCCCGGCTGAAGCGCGTAGTCGAATGCGCCCGGCACCGCCTTGTCGGGATAGGCGACCAATGGCCATTCATCGCACAGGCCAACGCCATGCATGAGGCAGCCGTATTTCTGGGCCTGGAATTTGTCATCCAGCACATGTGTGTTGGCTGTCAATTCGGGGATCGTGACGCCGGGTTTGATCATCTGCATGTTCTGCATGATGTGTTCGTGCGCGTGCTGCATCGCATAGACCATGTCGGGGCGCGGTGTGTCAGGACCGATCCACCAGCTGCGCGAGATGTCGACGCAGATGCCGTATGATCCGACAAGGTCAGTGTCGAAGGATATGATTTCGTTCTGCTGGCAGATGCGTGGCCCGCATTCCTGAAACCATGGATTGGTGCGTGGCCCGGACGACAGGAGCCGCGTTTCGATCCATTCGCCGCCGCGTCTGACGTTCTCGGCATGTAGCACGGCCCAAACATCATCTTCGCATGTCTTGCCATCGCCGACATTGGCCCGCGCGAAATCCTCCATCGCTTTGATCGACGCTTCGCAGGCGTTGACTGCGCAGCGCATGGCCTTGATTTCGTCCGGACCTTTGATGGAGCGGGACTTCTCGGTGACTTCCTCTCCATCCATGACGGTGAACCCTTGCGCCTCAAGCGCGCGGAGCCCATGCACCATCGGTTTGTCGACAGCGAGGCGCGTATGGCCGGGGGCGTGTTCCGCGCAAATCTCGCGCACGGCATTGGCAAAGGCATCGGCGGCGATGTCGATCTTGTCGCCCCGGTCGAAGTAGAACAGATCAGCCCCGTGCCGCACCTCTTTGACCAGCGGATTGAAGGACGACAGGAAGGGGGCGTTCTTGTAATCCCAGATCACCATGTAACCATCCGCGCAGAGCAACACGGCCCTGAACGGGTTGTGTGTGTTCCAAAGCTGCATGTTGGTCGAGTCTGTGGCGTAGCGGATGTTGAGCGGGTCAAACATCAAAAGGCCGGCATAGCCACGATCGACGATGTGCTGGGTCAGCCTGCGCCAGCGATATTCGCGCATGTTGGCGAGGTTGGGCAGTTGCAGGCCAGCAGCCTCCCATTCGGCAAAGGCAAGTTGCGTTGGGCCGATTTCAATGCGGTCGGCATCATTCGGTGTGCCATCGCCCAACGCGGCGCCGCGATTGGGGTCGATTTTGCGCGTGTCACGGTAATGCTGGTTCATGGTGCGTCCTTCCCTTAGGGCAGGTTGCCGTGGATTCGTGCGGTGCAGTTGCCCGTTTCCGACAGGCATCCGGCGTTTTTTTGCTGTGGCGTGTTGATCGAACCCCGTGCAAATGTGCGCCATGACCGTGATTTTGCAGCGTGAATTGCCCGAGGATATGCGCGTCAGTCGCGCCTTGCCGGGTATCCAGCCCGAGGGCGGGCCGTGGCTGCGCGTGGATGATGCCTATGCCGAACAGATGGCCCGGCGCGAGGTCTTTTTGGCCGAACGCACGGGTGATGTTTTGTACCTCGACCCGTTGGCGCGTGACGCTGCAAAGGAATTGCTGAATGCCGTTCTCGACATCCTGCCTGCGCAAGGGTTCCGGCGGGAAGGCAATGACGTCACCTGTCCGGATGGGCGCATTGTATCGTTGGATCATTCCGCGCCGATGAAGACATTGGGGCGGCTGTGCCAGAACGACTTTGTATTGATGCAGAAGCGTGGCGACGAACATGTGTTGACCGGCGCTGTGTTGTGTTTTCCGGCCTCGTGGCGGCTGAGCGAGAAAGCTGGCCGGCCTCTGGTCGACATTCACATACCCGTCTCGGAATACACCGGTGACCTTGCACGCCGCGTGCAGCGCCTGTTTGACGGGATTCAGGTCGGGCGTCCGCTGTGGCGGTTCAACCAGCTTTGGTATCAGGACCCAGAACTGTTCCAGCCCCGGTCTCAGTCAGAACCGCGACGGGTGGGGGCGGGCCTGACCGAGGGGCCATATTATAGGAGCGAACGGCAGACGCTTCTGCGTCTGCCGCAAAGCCGTGCGGTGGTGTTTGCCATTCACACCTATGTGCTGGCGCGCGAAGACGTGTCAGGGCTGAGTTAGGCGGGCCAAGGACCGCCTTACCCAATCATCTGCCGCACCAGGCATCGTGGATAACCACATGCGGTTGCCCGTTTGACGTGGTGCGCAACGTGCGCCCGCGCTGATCCACGACACAGTTCACCTGCTTGCGCCAAGCCGAGAAGTGCCGCGACGCGACAACGTCAATTGCATCGTCAAAGCGCAGGGTCAGGGCGTGACGCCCGTTCGGCATGAGCCGCGCGGATTTCACGAAACCCGCAAAGCGATGCCCCAGGTAGCGACCGGACACGCGTTGTCCGGGATGATACCCGTGTTGGCTGTCGTCCTGCGCCCTTGCATTCAAGGTGTTCCAATCGCGCGCACCCCATTGCCGTGCCACTGTTTCCAGCGCCTGGGAATGGGTGCAAGGGGTGCCAGCCTCGTTCATGGCCGCACGTAATCGCTTGGCTTGCGCCTTGAGCGCTGCGCGTGAGGGAAGTGGGATGTCCATATCCGTCTCCGTTCTCCGGTCGCGTGATCTGGGCAGCTGGGTCTCCGCGTTGCCATGCCCGCGACCGAAATTGGGGTCGGATCGTCAAGCTTCACCAAGATGCGGAGGGCAGGGGCCTGAACCCTATGGCCGACCATCTATGATGAGGCTGCCGCAATGACAAGCGCGTTGAGCTGTTTTTGCATCCACAGAGCATCGCAAAGATGGCCAAGCGCGACGACGGCGCGCACGTCACCCGTCGATGCGCGCGCCCATGATGGCGATGGCTTGTTGATAGACCGTTGCCGCGTTCCACTGCTTTATGACAGCGAAATTTGGCTGCCCTTGCTGGTACCCCTGACCCGTTTTCCAACCTTTCTGCCTCAGAAAGTTGGCGGTCGAGGCCAAAGCATCGGTCTGGTTGTACAGATCGATGCGCCCGTCGCCATTTGCATCCACACCGTATTTCAGTGCGTTGCCGGGCAGGAATTGAGTATGCCCCAACTCGCCATGCTTGGCCCCTTTGGTCGCGCCTGTGATCGACCCTTGATCCACCAGCTTCAACGCGCCAATGGCGTGCGGTGCGAAAAAGTCCGAACGGCGGCAATCATAGGTCAGCGTTACAATGGCTGACACGACAGAGCTGTCGCCCATGAACCCGCCAAACGCGGTCTCCATCCCGTGGATGGCAATCAGCACACCGGATGGCACACCGTATTGACGTTCAAGCGCTGCATAGAAATCGGGGTTGCGGGCTTTGCGCTTGCGTCCTTGCGCAACGATTGTATCCGCGCCACGGACCTGCATGAATTTATCAAGCGAGTAGCGGAACGACTTTTGATTGCGATCTGCGGCAATCGTACGTGTCGCATACTGCGCGTTTGCGAGCGCTTGCAGCCCCGACGATCTGACGCCTGCTTTCCTCGCATCATTCGCAAAGCTGGTCTTCCATGTTTCAAAGCCTGCGGAGGTGTTCCCGCACTGCGCCAGTGCTGATCCGGCGCCTGCTGTTAGAATGAGTCCAGCGGCAAATAGGCTGCGCGCACGCTGTTTGAAATGCATGTTAGCTCTCCTGCAAAACGCGTGCAGAGTAACCTGCACGCGCTTGGTTTTCAAAATCAACCTTGTTGGCTGTTTAGGCGACGTGCGTCAGGATCAAGTGCAGCGCCATAATGGCGGACGCTGCAATACAGACGCGGAAGCAAAACTGTGTCGTGGTCATAATATGGTCACCTGGCTAAAATAGTTCTGTAATGCTGCCATAGTCTTAACTGCTGGTAGCGGATGCAAGTAAGGAATTCAGGACCTTAGGGCGTCCAAGACGTCATATGAGCAAGTCATCGCCGATCTTGCGGAGATGCTGTATCGCGTGGCGGGTTGACGGTCGCGCAGCCGTGACGCGACATGTGGTTTTTACTGAAATTGCCGCATGCGACCGCGCCGCGTCATCTAATGACATGCGGCTAAAACAGAATGGTTCTGGGTCAAACGTGACCGCTCTTTGCGGTATGGCTCCGTATACGAAAAAGGGGCGCCGTTGCGGGCGCCCCTCCAAAACTCGTTTGATCGGTTAACAGCTTAGCAGCTGTAGTACATGCCGAACTCGACCGGGTGGGGCGTGTGTTCGTATGTTTCGATCTCTTCCATCTTCAGTGCGATGTAACCTTCAATCTGGTCTTTGGTGAACACGTCACCGGCCAGAAGGAAGTCCATGTCGGCTTCCAGCTCTTGCATCGCTTCGCGCAAGCTGCCGCAAACTGTCGGGATGCCGGCCAGCTCTTCTGGCGGCAGATCGTACAGGTCCTTGTCCGAAGGCTCGCCCGGGTGGATCTTGTTCTGGATACCGTCGAGGCCAGCCATCAGCAGGGCCGCGAAGCACAGGTAGGGGTTCGCCGACGGGTCGGGGAAGCGGGCCTCGACGCGCTTGGCTTTGGGCGACTCGGTCCATGGGATCCGGACGCAGCCCGAGCGGTTGCGGGCCGAGTAGGCGCGCAGCACAGGCGCTTCGAAGCCCGGGATCAGGCGCTTGTAGCTGTTGGTCGACGGGTTGGTGAAGGCGTTCAGCGCTTTGGCATGCTTCAGAACACCACCGATGAAGAACAGCGCCTCATCCGACAGGTCGGCATATTTGTCGCCAGCAAAGAGCGGCTTGCCATCTTTCCAGATCGACATGTTCACGTGCATGCCGGTGCCGTTGTCGCCCGCGATGGGCTTGGGCATGAACGTAGCCGATTTGCCGTAGGCGGCGGCAACGTTGTGGATGACATACTTGTACTTCTGCAGCTCGTCTGCCTGCTTGGTCAGGCTGTCAAAGATCAGGCCCAGCTCGTGCTGACAGGACGCCACTTCGTGGTGGTGCTTGTCGACCTTCATGCCCAGACGCTTCATGGTGGACAGCATCTCAGAACGCAGGTCCTGGCTTTCGTCCGTTGGGTTTACAGGGAAGTAACCGCCCTTGACGCCGGGACGGTGGCCCATGTTGCCCATTTCATACTCGGTGTCGGTGTTCCACGATGCGTCGGTTGCATCGACTTCGTAGGACACTTTGTTGATGCTGTTGGAATAGCGCACATCATCAAACAGGAAAAATTCAGCTTCGGGGCCCATGTATGCCGCGTCGCCGATACCTGTGGATTTCAGGTAAGCTTCGGCTTTTTCGGCGGTGCCGCGTGGGTCGCGCTCATAGGCCTCACCTGTGTCCGGCTCTACAATGGAGCAGTGCACGCAGATGGTTTTCTCGGCATAGAAGGGATCGACATAGGCGCTGGCCTGGTCGGGCATCAGTTTCATGTCGGACGCTTCGATCGACTTCCAGCCCGCGATCGACGAGCCGTCGAACATAAAGCCTTCTTCAAGGAAATCCTCATCGACCTGGTCGGCCATGACGGTCACGTGCTGCAGCTTGCCACGCGGGTCTGTGAAACGGATGTCGACGTACTCGGCGCCTTCTTCCTTGATCATATCGAGAACGGGGTTGGCCATTTCCTATGGATCCTTCCTGTCTTTGAGTAGAGTTTAGAGCGCGTCCGAGCCGGTCTCGCCGGTACGGATGCGAATGGTTTGTTCGATGGGTGATACGAAAATCTTGCCGTCACCGATTTTCTCGGTCTTGGCGGCGTCGACGATGGCTTCGATGGCGGCATCGACCTGATCGTCGTCCAGAACGACCTCGACTTTTACCTTTGGCAGAAAGTCGACCACATACTCGGCACCGCGATAAAGTTCCGTGTGACCTTTCTGGCGGCCAAATCCCTTGACCTCGATCACGGACAGACCCTGGACACCGACCTCTTGCAGTGCCTCTTTGACTTCATCAAGCTTGAAGGGCTTGATGATCGCTTCGATCTTTTTCATGGGGCTGCCTCCCTTTGTCGCGCCTTGTGTTGGCGGTGGACCATTTGTGGTTTGGGGCGTCCATGGCATGCTGTAGAGATTGCTGGGGATGAGACGCGATTGTGAGGTATGCGCCCTCAAATTAGGCGACGCGCATAAAAATTGGGCGTTTTGAAAACTTTGAGGATTTGCGCATGACTGAGCTGCTGACCCAGGCCCAGATGCGGGCCATTGAACAGGCCGCGATTGAGTCGGGACAGGTGACTGGCCTCGAGCTGATGGAGCGTGCCGGAGCCGGCGTTGTCGAGGGTGTCTTCGAGGAATGGCCTGAGCTGAGCGAGGGTGCGCATCGGGCTGTGGTTCTTTGCGGTCCCGGCAACAATGGTGGCGACGGATTTGTCTTGGCGCGATTGCTGGCTGATCTTGGCTGGACGGTGGAGGTGTTCCTATACGGCGACGCCGAGAGGCTTCCATCGGATGCGAAAACCAATTGCGAGCGGTGGCGCGAGGTGGGCCAGGTATCCGACATGCGCAATATGAATAAAGCCTTCGAAACCATGGATCTGTTTGTGGATGGTGGGTTCGGGACCGGGCTGAGACGTGCCTTGCCAGCCGAGTTCCAGGATGTATTCCAGTGGCAGGTGCAGCAATTGGCGGATCGCATGTTCAGCAGGAACGTTGCTATCGACGTGCCATCCGGGATCTGTTCCGACAGTGGCAAACAGATCGGTCCCGTTTCACTGGTCGCCGACTTGATCGTTACATTTCATCGCGCCAAGGTTGGTGTTTACATGAGCCTCCCCTTCACGCCCGACGTCGTCCGGGTCAAGCCCATTGGATTGGACGAGAACCTGCCTGCTGAGGTTGCAGAAGAACAATTGGTCCGCCTCTTGGACATTACCGAAATAGATCGCCCAAACATCAATAAGCACAGGTTCCAACACAAGTTCGACCACGGTCATGCCATGATCCTGACCGGGGGTGCAGGGCGAACCGGGGCCGCGCGCCTGGCAGCCCGCGGTGCATTGCGGATTGGCGCAGGGCTGGTGACGTTGGGTGTGCCGCCTGCGGCTCAAATGGAGGTTGCCTCACAGATCACGGCCTTGATGCTCACGCGGGTAAGCGATGCGCATGCATTGAGCGGTGTCCTGGAAGACCAACGGATAAATGCGCTATGTGTCGGGCCCGGCCTTGGGCTGCATGACCAGGCAGCTGCGCTCTTGGATGTCATCTTGGGCGGAGGACATCTCCGCTTTACGCGTCGCGTCGTTTTCGACGCCGACAGTCTGACGCTCATTGCCCAGGACGCAACGCGATTGGAGGCATTGAATGAAAACGCAATTCTTACCCCACATGGTGGAGAGTTTGCGCGCCTTTTCCCCGATATCGCCGCAAGCCTTCAGGCGATACCGGATCAAGGGCCGGCGTATTCAAAAGTGGATGCAACCCGGCACGCCGCGGCACGTTGCGGTGCCGTGGTTGTATTCAAGGGGCATGACACGGTGATCGCGCACCCCGATGGGCGTTGCTTTGTCCATGCAGCGGCCTATGGGCGTGAAGCCCCTTGGTTGGCCACAGCCGGGGCGGGGGACTTGCTGGCCGGGTTCATCACGGGCCTGTTGGCCCGCGGGCTTGAACCAATGGCGGCAGCCGGAACCGCCGCGTGGCTACATATTGAATGCGCGCGCAGGTTCGGCCCGGGCCTGATCGCCGAGGATCTGCCCGAGATGCTACCGCGGGTGCTGCGCGATGTCGGCGTTTAGGCTGCCGCGGCACCCGACAGGGCCATTGCCGGTACGGACAATTCCAGCCCATCCGCGTAAATGATGTGGGGTGCTTCGAACCCAAGCCGCACCAGCGTCATTTCGCGCGGGCCCAGCGACGTGATGAATTCGTTATCGATCAGGCACCCGGCTGGCATCACCGCTTGCGCTGCCCCGCGCAAGGCCTTGGCGCGCCAGTCGCGCACAAGCACCATCTGAGCGGCGGGGATGATGACACTGTGGGTGGGCTTGGTATCACCCAACGCCCCCGCGGCGATCTTCACCGCCTCGTCTGTTGTGCGATAGGACTGGCTTGCGTTCAGCGGCACAAGGCCTGCGTTCCGCGTGATGATCCTGTCACCGGCCGAGAGATACTCGACCGGGATTTCACCGTCCGCTGTTAGGATAAGGGTGCCGGACACAAGCCCGACATGTGCAATATCAATGCGCAAAGGGGGCATCGTTGTGCCCGTTTCGCGCCCGACCGTATTCGGTTTCATGGCGTCTCTTTCTGTAACCTGCCTCTAGGTTACGGGCACAATAGCTGAACACGCCCTTAATGTCGCGTGGTTTTTGCGCAAATACGTCTCGCATCCTTGCAATTGCTTTGCTAAAGGGGCCGGAGTTGCGGGCGTGGCGGAATTGGTAGACGCACCAGATTTAGGTTCTGGCGCCGCAAGGTGTGGGAGTTCGAGTCTCCCCGCCCGCACCAAAAAGTTGCTGTGTGGTCGCCTTGTGGTGGCGCACGAGCGTTGCAAGCCCTCGCGGATCAATCCGTCCGGCGCGTCCAATCTACCCATTTTTACGTGACATGCGCCAATCCCCTTGCACACCGCATCCACGCTGCATAGAAGGGCGCGAATTTCCGATCAGCCCCCATGGACGGGGCTTTAATGCTATGGGAGCACACATGCAGGTCACCGAGACGCTGAACGAAGGGCTGAAACGCGGCTATGCCATCACCGTGACCGCCGCCGAGCTGGACGACAAGGTCAACGAAAAGCTGACCGAGGCTCAGCCCGACGTCGAGATGAAGGGCTTTCGCAAGGGCAAGGTGCCCATGGCCCTGCTGAAAAAGCAGTTCGGCCAGCGCCTGATGGGCGAAGCGATGCAGGAAAGTATCGACGGTGCCATGAACAAGCATTTCGAAGATAGCGGCGATCGGCCCGCCATGCAGCCCGAGGTCAAGATGACCAACGAGGACTGGAAAGAGGGCGACGACGTGAATGTCGAGATGTCCTATGAGGCGCTGCCCGAGATCCCCGAGGTCGAAATGGGCAAGATCAAGCTGGAACGCCTGGTTGTGAAAGCCGACGATACCGCGGTCGAGGAAACGCTGGGGTCGCTGGCCGAAAACGCGCAGGACTTCAAAGCGCGCAAGAAAGGCTCCAAGGCCAAGGACGGCGATCAGGTCGTCATGGACTTCGTGGGCAAGGTCGACGGCGAAGCCTTCGAAGGTGGCTCAGCCGAGGATTACCCTCTTGCACTGGGTTCCAACTCTTTCATCCCCGGCTTCGAAGAGCAGCTTGTGGGCGCGAAAGCAGGTGAAGAAAAGGCCGTAACTGTTTCTTTCCCCGACGATTATCAGGCTGAGAACTTGGCCGGCAAAGAGGCCGTGTTCGATTGCACCATTAAGGAAGTGAAAGAACCCGTTGCCGCTGAGATCGACGACGAGCTGGCCAAGAAATACGGGGCCGAAGATCTGGACGGTCTGAAGTCCCGCATCACCGAACAGCTGGAAGGTGAATATGGCGGTGCCGCGCGCGCGGTCATGAAACGCGCGCTGCTTGACCAACTGGATGACATCGTGAAGTTCGACCTGCCGCCGTCGCTGGTCGAAGCCGAAGCCAAGCAGATTGCGCACCAGCTGTGGCACGAGGAAAACCCCGATGTCGAAGGGCATGACCACCCTGAGGTCGAGCCGACAGACGAACACAACACGCTGGCCGAGCGCCGCGTGCGTCTTGGCCTGCTGCTGGCCGAACTGGGCCAGAAGGCCGAGGTCGAAGTGACCGACGCCGAGATGAGCCAAGCCATTATGCAGCAGGCGCGTCAGTATCCGGGCCAGGAACGCCAGTTCTTTGAATTCGTTCAGCAGAACCAGCAGATGCAACAGCAACTGCGCGCCCCGCTGTTCGAGGACAAGGTGGTTGACCACATCGTCGAAAACGCATCGGTGAAGGACAAGGATGTCAGCAAGGACGATCTTCAAAAGGCCGTCGAAGCGTTGGAAAACGAAGACTAAGTCGCCGTCTCTTCCAAAAGTATCTTAGGGCTGCGCCACTTGGCGTGGCCCTTTTTCGTTTTGAGTGGGCTCAACGTGTTGACGGCAATGACCTTCTGCTGATGCGGCCCACCTGATCAGCTGCAACGCCAGAGTGCGCTTTGGTCCGGCTGCGATATGCTAGTCATTATTTAACGATTTCTTTGTGCCAACCCTGACGGACCGGGAAGTTATTGTGAAAGTCTTTGGGAAACCAATTTCTATCCTTGTTGCTTTGGTATTTCGGTGCGGGAACGGTGGCCGCACAAGAGTTTGGCCGATCCGACAACAGAACGCCCTCACTGACGTCCTACGTGATCGAGCTGATCGACTATTCCGTGCTGCGCGTCGGAACAGACGTCAAGGAAAGGGATGACGTTGCGGAACTGCGCGATGCCACGGTAACTCTTGAAGCAACCGGGCAGCGCCCCTTTCCAGCACTCATGCCGCGATTGGGCGGCGCGGCAAACTGGACATTCGCGCGAACAACCTGATCCGCCTCGGCTTGCCTGCATACCGGCCACTACAAGCCTTATCGGTTGAGGCGGAGCCGGGCACGCATCGACATCACGGTCGAAACATTCGAGTCCGATTGCGCCGCGTCCGAGTTCTTCAATTGCACGCGCGGTGACGGCACATCGCATACATGCAAGCTTGTCTTGCTGCGGTTCTTGACCGACCTGCCGTCGCGCTGCGAACCGCGCAATACGTTTGAGCTGCAAGTGGTCGATTCCAGCTTTCTGGGCTTTGGACCATTCGAAGTTTTCTCTGTTGATCCCAATGCAGCGCCGGGCAACAATGTCACCCAGCGTAACTCTGCAAAGCTGCGCAGACGTAAAAAGTTCGGAAGCCCGTACTCCACACACCAACTCTTTAGCGCCAACCAGAATGCGTGCATCACCGTTGCCGACCTTCCAGAGCAAACCCCGCTGAATGTGCGTACGCAGGCGTGCGCCACTGCTGATGGCGACTTCAATGATCAGTCATTCGAGGTGGTTCCCGTCGAGGCGCATTTTGGTTCTATCCGGTTGGTCTGGCGCAATCATCAAGGCAGCGAAGGGCAGTCCTGTCTTGGAATTGACACTGGGCTCAGCGCGGAGGAGCCGCCTTTCATACAGTTGTTCGGCTGCAATTCAAATGACTCCCGCCAGTACTTCGAGATCGTCAACGAACCGAACCGCGGCTTGCCCGGCGTGCTGATCTGCAACCGAAACAGCGACCGGTGCTTACTCGTTCCCAGAACGATCGGACCTGCGGAAGGGCCCGACGTTGGAACCGCCGCCAGCGATGCTGATGACCCATCGCAGCGTTTTTGGGCCCGTTCCAGCTATCTGGATTTGAAATATGACGGCTCAAGTGCCGCGTTCCGTCCTCAATTCGAGTTCGCGCACGGACCTTGGACGCGCGAGTAGTTTGCGCCCGCCATCAGGAATGTCGTCGGCGTCAGCCTATGCCGATGGCACAGCCAGCATGGATTTCAGCCGCTTTTCAAGCATCTCGCGGAAGGCGTGCAGTGTTGCAGAGGTTAGCCTGCGGTCCGGCATCACGATCATCACGTCCATAGGGTTCGCCTGGGTCCAATCCGGCAGAATTTCCACCAGCGTGCCATCCACAAGCGCGCTTTGAACATCCCAATAGGATTTGAGCGCAACACCCAGACCCGCAACGCACATGGTGCGAACAATATCGCCCGACACGCATTTGAGCCGCGCCCGTGGCTTGGCCAGGTAAGATTGACCGCCGGGGCCCAGCAACCGCCAGGATGGCGCGTCTCCCAAGAGTAACCCGTCACAGCCGTCCAAGTCTTCGACGGCCACTATCGGTCCGCGGTGCTCAAGGTAAGCGGGGGCGGCAACAAGGGTCCGGCGATTGTTGGCGATCCGCTGGATGATATGATGGTTCTCCGATGTGCCGCCGATCCGAACGGCAAGGTCAATCCTGCCTCGGTCCAGATCCTGAACTGCGTCCGTCAGATGCAAGTCAATCGACACGGCCGGATGTGTTTCAAGGAACGCACCGACGATCGGTGCGATGCAGACTTCACCCAACCGGGACGGCGCCGATATTGCTATGTGGCCTCTGAGCTGGCCGTTGTCCTCGTCACGCTCGGCAAAGGCAGCGGCGGCCGCGGTCAGTTCCCGTGCGTCCACCAGTTTGCGCGCGCCAGCGGCAGTGAGGAAAAGCCCCGTCGGGGCGCGGTTGAACAAACGTTCCCCAACATGGGCTTCAAGCCGATCCAGACGGCGCGCGATGCTCGACGCGGCCTGTGATCTCTGACGACCCACGGCCGAAAAGCTGCCCAGCTCCGCAAGGTCCTGCATGAGTTCCAAGTCACCGATGAGGTCCATGATCCACCCTTTTTGCGATCTGCATGGCTTTGCGTTTTACGCAAAGGAGGTTCGCATAAGTGACATCTTCTGAAAAGCACCGGTCGCTCCAATTCTATGGGTACAGCTCAGCAAAGGAGATTCCCCGTGGGCAAGCACGACACGCACTTCACGTCACCAAGCGTTATCGTCACGGATCTCAACACCGACCATCTGACCGTGCATTGGGCGCACGGTGGCCTGTCGCGGTTCCACTATCAGTGGCTGCGCGACAATTGCCGTTCGGATCAGCGGTTCGACATCAACACGCGGGAACTGCGCAGCTTTTCCTACCAGCACGTAATGAATGATCCGCACACGGCAGTTGCCATGATCGCCGACTTTCAGCGTTTCGGCCTGGTGCGGATGATCGACGTGCCGACCGAGCAGGGCGAGGTTGAGCGCTTTGCCGAGCATCTGGCCCATGTCCGCGAGACCGCATTCGATCGGGTTGCCAACATTCGCGTCAGCGTTGATCCCTACACGCTGGGTTTTACCAATGCAGCATTGCCTTTGCACACGGATTGCTCGGGCTACTCATGGCCGCCCAATGTGATGGTGTTCCATTGCCTGCAGAACGATGTGGCGGGTGGGGCGTCGCAATATGTGGATGGTGCGCAGGTCGTGGCGCAACTGCGCGACGAAAACTCCGAGGCTCTTGAGGTTCTGACCACCCATGACGTGGAATTCCGGTTGTGGTCAGGAAAGGCAGACACGCTGTCGCAATTCCCGCCGGTGATCCTGAACAATGCGGGGGAATTGGTGATCCTGCGATATGCCAACTGGACGGTGCAGCCGTTGCGCACCGTGCCCTTCGATCTGGTGCCACAATGGTATGATGCGTGGCGTGCCCTTGCGGCCCGGGTGAATGCCCCTGAAAACCGGCTGTCCTATCGGTGTGAACCGGGTGAAATCCTGCTGATCAACAATCATCGTGTACTGCATGGGCGGGACGCCTTTGATGATGACGAAGGCGTTCGGCACTTCCAACAGGTTTACATGGAACTGGATGATCTGACGCGCTACCAGCGCATTGTCGACGGCAAGGGGGGCGCGAGATGAGCGCGCGCATGATGGGCATCCCGGTCCTGTGCCCGCTCTTTGTCGTGCTTTGGAGTTCGGGGTTTGTAGGGGCCAAATTTGGCCTCGACTACGCGGGAACGTTCACGATCCTGTTTTGGCGTTACCTCTTGGTGGTGCTGATCCTCGGGGTTCTGGTCAGTATCCTGCGGCAATGGCAAAGGATGCCGCGCTGCGTGGTCGCACGGCACATGGTTGTTGGCGCACTGGCACATGCGGGGTGGTTGGCCGCTGTGTTGGGTGCGATTGATCTGGGGCTGTCTGCGGGTCTTGCGGCGTTTATCACGGCCTTGCAGCCGATCATGACCGGCGCGCTCTCTGCACGGATGACCGGAGAACGGGTGGCCACGCGCGAATGGCTCGGGCTTTGCCTTGGTCTCGTGGCCGTAGCGATCGTGATCAGAGACGGTATTGCTCTCGGCGGCGCGTTTCTGGCCTATGCCTTGCCGTTTCTTGCGGTGATCTCGATCACCATAGCGTCGCTTGTGGACCGCAGCGCAACCGTCAGCAACGAAAACGAGGCACCTTTGGTGTTGGTGACCTTCCTGCATTGCCTCGCATCTTTGCTGGTCTTGGCGCCCTTGGCCGCGGGTATCGAAGGGCTTCAGGCCGAATGGAACGGCAATCTGGTGTTTGCCATCGTATGGCTGGCCGTCGTCGTGTCGCTGGCCGCTTACGGCCTGATGTTTGTCCTGCTGCGTCGGATGCCCGCACCGCGCGTCGCCAGTCTGACCTACCTGTCACCGCCGGTGACCATGGTGATGGCATGGATGCTTTTTGGCGAGACGCTCACAATTGCCGGTGTCATCGGTTTGGGTGTTGCCGCTTTGTCGGTCGGTCTTACCCTGTCCGCAAAGCGCCCTCAGCAACCTGAAAATGCGCGCGAAGTCTCACTGTCTGCCCGGCGCGACGCAATCCCAGCAAAGTAAGGGGCATTGGTTTTGGAGAAGGATCGTGACGGCGCAAAACAAGACGCTCCGCCACGATCCACAAGTGTGCTGACTTTTGCCCTGAAACGCGGACCGGGCGCGTGTTCCGCCGGCGAAACCCGCGCTATCCGTCGCGTCCCGGTTCGTCTGGATTGCTGGAGAACAATGCGATCTTGTTGCCCTGAGGGTCGCGAAGATAGCTGACATAGAAATTTGGTCCATAGGACGCGCGAAAGCCTGGCTGCCCCTCGTCAATACCGCCGGCGGCAAGGGCTGCAGCGTGCAGGTCACGAACCTGTTGTTGATTGCGGGCCTCGAACGCAACCATGGTGCCGTTCCCAGCGGTGGCTGCCCCTCCATTGAAGGGTGATTTGACATAAAATTCCGGCGAAACCAGAGACTGGCCCGGTTCGACGGGGAGCGCGTAACTCAGGTCCCCATGATACTCCTCCAGTCCGTAACCAAGCGCCGGCAAGAACGCAGAATAAAACCGTTCAGCAAGAGCGATGTCGTCAACACCAACGGTGACGTAGGCAATCATTCCTTGGGTTCCTTCTTAGTGTTTTGGTTGTTGGTCCGAGTTTTTTACGTTTTCTGATGGTGCGCGGCTAAGTCAATCGCGTCCGTGCGACAATACGCACTCCATATTCCTGTCGGGCATCCCTGAGCCATTCAATATGTCGGTCACAACAAGGCCCGTCTCAGAACCCACTCAAATCCTGCAACGAATATCGCGGACGTACCGGAAACGCGGGGTCTTCCTCAAACTCCGCGTCACTCACCAGGCATCGCGCACCACAGACAAGCCGTGCCTCTTGGGCCCGGGCATCGACATACCACAGACGCCCGCCGGGCGTGGCGACATAGCCGTCCGTACCATCCTCAATGTCCGTCCGGATATCATCATAGGACGGGATCTCGGTCAGGTATTCCGGATCGTAAGCGCCATGGGTGTGGTAAGAGGCCAGAACGGTGATGTTGGATCCCGCGGACAAGGGCGGCAAACAGGTTGAGGTTCCCCCACGGCGGGCGGTCGTCGCGACATAGGACCCGCTGGCATCGACACCGATCAACCCGCAATATTCACGCCCTTCATCGATGGATTGTGCCTGAAGCTCATTGAACAGGTCAGCGGCAAAGGCGATTTCGGCCTCGGTCTGCGGCTGGGGGCGGGGGGCCATGACAATCGTTGCCGGGTTGCGACCCAGGTCGGGCTCATCGCAGGCAGCAAGTAATAGCAAGAACAGGCCAAAGCGTCGCAACATGCGCGCACCTTGGCTGCGCGATGCGCAAAGGTCAAATGGGGGAGGCATAGAAAAAACCGCGCCCCGAAGGGACGCGGTTTACGTGTTTCATTCCGAAGGTGGATCAGTCCTTGGGATCTTCCTCGGCAGGTGCCTCTTCGGGTGCGATGCCTGCGGATTCTGCCAGCTCTTCGTCTTCCGATGCGGCAGCACCGATATCGTCGAACAGTTCCTGGATTTCGAACTCGGCAGCGGCTTCCTCTTCGGCGGCCAGCTCCTGGATCGATTTGCCCGACGCCTGCAGCTCGGCTTCTTCTTCCGAGCGGGCGACGTTCAGCTGGATGACCACGTCCACTTCAGGGTGCAGGGTGATGTGCACATCGTGCAGGCCCAGCTCCTTGATGGGGTTCGGAATCACAACCTGTTTGCGATCAACGCTGAAACCTTCAGCCGTGGCAACGTCGGATGCGTCACGAGGCGTGACGGAGCCGTAGAGGTTGCCACCGTCCGAAGCTTGGCGAATCACGATGAACTGCTGGCCATCCAGCTTTTCACCCAACGCTTCGGCTTCTTTTTTGGTTTCAAGGTTGCGGGCTTCAAGCTGCGATTTCTGCGCTGCGAAGTCTGCGATGTTGGCTTTGGATGCGACCAGCGCCTTTTTCTGCAGCAGCAGGTAGTTGCGGGCGTAGCCAGGCTTGACGTCAACGACGTCACCCATCTGGCCCAGTTTGGCCACACGTTCGAGAAGGATAACTTGCATGTCAGTCGCTCCTTATTTCACGGCGTAGGGCAGCAGGGCCAGGAAACGGGCGCGCTTGATGGCACGGGCCAGCTCGCGTTGCTTCTTGGCCGAGACGGCGGTGATACGGCTGGGCACGATCTTGCCACGCTCGGAAATGTAGCGTTGCAGCAGGCGCGTGTCCTTGTAGTCGATCGAAGGTGCGTTCTCGCCCGAGAAGGGGCACACTTTACGACGGCGGAAAAACGGTTTTGCAGCCATGGTTTAGCTCCCTTTCTCTTAGCGGCGCTCGCGACGGCTGTCGCGTTCGTCACGTTTCTGCATCTGGATCGAGGGGCCTTCGGCATGCTCGTCCACTTTGATCGTCAGAACGCGCATGACATCATCATGCAGGCGCATCAGGCGCTCCATCTCTTGCACGGCGGGGGCCGGTGCGTTGGTGCGCATATAGGCATAGTGGCCCTTGCGGTTCTTGTTGATCTTGTAGGCCATTGTTTTGACGCCCCAGTACTCGTTGTCCACGAGTTGACCGCCATTGTCGGCCAGAACGGTGCCAAAATGTTCGATGAGCCCTTCGGCCTGCGTGTTCGACAGGTCCTGACGGGCAATCATCACATGCTCATAAAGAGGCATGGGATATCTCCACTTCTATCAAGGCGCATTTCATAGACCGATCCATCAAGGCCCTGCGGGATGGTCACGAGAGACTGCGCGGCAAAACGGGTTTGCAGGGATGCGCTCGTATACACTCTTGACGCTGCGGTGCAAGGGCAGATCGCGCCGCACGGCGTGATCATGGGCTTTCCTTGGATGGGCCGCAATTTAGTCATTTTTGATCGACATTGTCACGGCAACACGCTGGAGGATCACTGCCATGACTGCCACATTCGATACATTGACCGACGCCGAAAAACAGGGAACCAAGCGGATGCGCATGTGGTCGCTGGGGGCCAGGGGGCTCGCAAGCCGCGCATTTGGTGCCGTCCTTGTTCTGACATCGCTTGGTCTTTGGATTGAACCCGGCACGCAAATGGCCGTCGATCTTGTGCTGATGAAGCTGGGCGTGTCCCTGTTTCTCGGATTTGCGGGCCTCGCTTTGATGCAGGACAAGCCCCAGGCGCAGGACCCTGAAGTGCAAATCGATACCGTGCGCCGCGAAGTTCGCATCGCCCGACCGCGCGGGCGCCGCTCGGTGATCCGTCGCATCGCCATCCGTGATCTGGGGCGCGCGGAAGCTGTCGGTGACGTGATCCGATTGACTGCGGCAAATGGCGCGTTTCTGGCTGCAATAACGCTGCCGGATCCGGATGCGTGGTCCAGCCTGTATGGCGCCTTGCAGGACGCTGGCAAACTCTAAAATTTCAATCGGGCACTCCCCATGCGCATGAGCGATGTTCAGCCATGCGCACGATATGTTGACGGATGTGCAGTTGCCTCTGCGGCAATATGCGACATCTTGTCTGCATACATAAACTCTTGTGGAGCACGCCCCATGAAATCCCTTCTTCTTGCCACAGCGCTGGCCTCAACTGCGTCTTTCGCCTTCGCAGCAGAGCGCTACACGCTGGATTCAAGCCACAGCCAGGTGCTGTTTTCCTACAACCACCTCGGTTTCTCGACCACTTGGGGCATGTTCTCGGGCTTTGAAGGCGAGATCATGTTTGATCAGGAAGATCCCGCCAATTCCAGCGTGACCGTGTCGATGCCTACGAAATCGATGTTCACAGGGTGGGAGCAGCGCGATGGCCACTTCATGTCCGATGATTTCTTTGGGGCCACGGATGAAGATGTGATTTCGTTCACATCAACCGGCATCGAATTGACCGGGGATGACACGGCGCAGATCACAGGCGATCTGACCATGAATGACGTGACCAAATCTGTTGTTCTCGACGCGACGCTGAACCAGGCGGGTGCAAACCCGCTGAACCAGAAAGACTGGGCTGGCTTTAACGCCACAACAACCCTCTTGCGGTCCGACTTCAATCTGGGCGCCTTCGCGCCGGCAGTCGGTGACGAAGTGCAGGTGCAGATTTCGGTCGAAGCCCAGAAGGCTGAGTAAGATCACCACTCACGTAGTATCTGAGAGCCGCGCGATTTTCTCGCGCGGCTTTTTTTGTGGTTGCTGTCGAAAGGCCGCGCGTGCGCGCGACACGATTTTATTCAGGAGGGCCTTTTCGGACCCTCCTGCGACATGCCTCCGGCGGGGATTTTTTGAAACAGGGAAGCTGGGGAGTTCTATTCCGCGGCTGCGCGCAGGGCTGTCAGGCTGACATCTACGGTGACTGCAAAGGCAAGCGAGCTTTCGTCCGCCATATTGTCCCCGATGCCAAAGCTGCGGCGGTCCAGCGTTACTCCTCCGGTCATCGAGGCGGTGTCGCCGTCGATCGACAGACCAAAGGGCAGGGTGATCGGCATCGACTGCCCTTTGATCGTGAGCGTTCCTTGCGCCTCGTACCCGTCCACCACCGTAACGATATCTGCCGTGAACGTGGCCGTTGGGAAGTCTGCCGAGTTGAAGAAGTCCGGCCCCATCGCCTGATCTGTGACCGACCCTAAGGAAAGGGAGCCAATCGCCACCGTGACCTCAACCGCGCCGGCCGTGCCGTTTTCAATGGTTTCGTCAAAGCTGATCACTGCGGTCCAGTCGGCGAATTGCCCTTCGACTTCGGATCCAAGCTGGGTGACCGTGATGGCCAATGTGCCATCCTGGACCTGCCAGTCGGACTGAACCTCTTCCAATTCGGCGACTGCGATCCCATCCCCGTGCGGTGCATATACACCCAGAGCTGCGCCGCCGGACAAGGCAAGCGCCCACAAGGCAAGCGCGGCTGTGATCGGTGCGGCATGTTTGTGTTCGGGGCTGGTCCGGGGCACATCGGTACGCCCGAACCACATGCGGCGCAGGGTGGCATCCTTATCAATGACGTGGTGTTTCAACGCGCCCGCGATATGAAGAAGCAATGCGACACCCAGCACCTTGGTCAACACCCAGTGCGCGCCGCCCATAGCCGCGGCAACGGCTTCGGATTTGGGCACCAGTGGCAAGGTCTGGCCAAAGGGCCACCAGATCGGGGCAAAGCCGCTGGCCGCGGCGTGGTGGATCCATCCGGACAAAGGCACGACAACCAGACTGCCATACAGCAGCCAGTGCACGGTTTCCGCAGCCAGACTTTCCAGCTTGCGATCAGGGTGCAGAAGGCCCGGCTTTGGCTGGTTCAGTGCCCACAGGATGCGCAGCAGCGCCACGAAGAACACGGTGACGCCCAATGTCTTGTGCAGCGAAAAAAGCCACGCCGTGCGGGCCACCAAGTCATCCGCAGGCGCGGACATGGCCTGCAATTCATAAGCCATGTTGTTCGCGACAAGACCCAGCGGGAAAAGCGTCAGGATCAGAAGGGCGGTCAGCCAGTGAAAGGTCTTGGACAGGCTGCCGTAGCGGTTGGCGGTGTTGGCGAGGGCCATAAGCGGTCTCCGGGCGTTTGTGTGTAGGTCTAACACCTTTGCCCTCAATGTTATGCGACCTGCGCGCGGGACAACACGCAATTCCCGCACATATGCCGTGCACCGATCCCTTGTCTGGCGCGGGGATGGCCTTTACACCCGGTGGAAACGACAACGAGGGGGCAGGCCATGAGCGCGGCATTTGTATTTCCGGGACAGGGTGCGCAGACAATCGGGATGGGCAAGGCGTTGGCAGATGCCTACCCGGCAGCGCGCGCTGTGTTCGACGAGGTGGACGAGGCGCTGGGCGAGAAGTTGAGCACGCTGATCTGGGAGGGGGAGCAGGACACGCTGACCTTGACCCAGAATGCACAACCGGCACTGATGGCAACGTCCGTGGCGGCCATGCGTGCGCTTGAGGCGGAAGGGATCGGTATCGACAGGGCCAGCTTCGTTGCAGGGCACTCGCTTGGTGAATACTCCGCCCTCTGTGCAGCTGGCGCGCTGAGTGTTGCTGACACCGCACGATTGCTCCGTACACGCGGGCAGGCCATGCAAGAGGCCGTGCCGGTTGGCGTCGGGGCCATGGCAGCCTTGCTCGGTCTGGATTTCGAAACGGCAACAGCCGTAGCCTCCGAAGCGGCACAGGGTGAAGTGTGTCAGGCCGCGAATGACAACGATCCCGGCCAGGTGGTCGTGTCCGGCCACTTGGGTGCCGTTGAACGGGCTGTCGAGATCGCCAAGGAAAAGGGCGCAAAGCGCGCCGTGATGCTGCCTGTCTCTGCGCCGTTTCATTGCAGCCTGATGGAGCCCGCAGCCCGCGCGATGGCCGATGCGCTTGGCGCGGTTGATATCCATGCACCTGCAGTTCCCGTGATTCCCAATGTTACGGTCACGGCATGCAGCACCCCTGATGAATTGCGGGCACATCTGGTGTCTCAGGTGACAGGTTCGGTGCGCTGGCGTGAAACGGTGATGTATATGGGCCAGCAAGGCGTGACCGAGATCTGGGAGATCGGCGCTGGCAAGGCGCTGTCCGGCATGATCCGCCGCATCGACCGCTCCATCGCAACCCGTCCTGTGGGCACACCGGATGATGTGAAGGCAGCCGTTGATGGCTGATCTGGTCACCTTGCCGCCTGAAACCTTAGGTGGTGTGATCGATACGGTGCCGTTTTCCCGTCGGTTCCAATTGATCCCGGACGTGTTCGGGCGGATGGATGCGCTGTTGGGGCAGGCGGGTATCTTCTTTGCCGGTCCCCAAACGGCGCTGTACCGGGTCAACGGCGACGATATGGAAATCAGGATCGGCGTACCGCTGCCGAAGCCCTTACCGGGCTTCCAGATATTCGATGTGGATGCAACGCAGGCCCTCCACATCCGCCATCACGGCGCCTTTGATACGCTGCCGCGCATTTACCAGGCGCTGACCGCAGAGGTCGAGGCGCGGGATCTGACGCGGACCGGTTGGGCGCGCGAGGTCTACCGCTTTATGGCCAAGGACGCGTCCCTGAATATTTGCGACGTCTACATGGACGTGGCCCAGACTTAACGAAAGAGGTTCATATGTTTGATCTGACAGGAAAATCCGCGCTGATCACGGGCGCATCGGGCGGCATCGGGGCCGAGATCGCGCGCACCTTGCACGCTGCTGGTGCGACCGTGGGCCTAAGCGGCACGCGGACTGACCCGCTTGAGGCGCTGGCGGGAGAGCTTGGCGAACGCGCGCATGTGCTGCCGTGCAACCTGAGCGATCCGGAGGCCGTGGAGGCCCTGCCGAAACAGGCGATCGAGGCGATGGGGGCCGTCGATATCCTTGTGAACAACGCTGGCATCACGCGGGACAACCTTTTTATGCGCATGTCGGACGAGGAATGGCAGTCGGTGATCAACGTGAACCTGACGTCGACCTTCAAACTGTGCAAAGGCGTCATGCGCGGCATGATGAAGTCGCGCTGGGGCAGGATCGTGAATATCAGCTCGGTTGTGGGCGCCACAGGCAACCCGGGTCAGGCGAATTACGCGGCCTCCAAGGCCGGGATGGTCGGCATGTCCAAAAGCCTTGCCTACGAGGTGGCAAGCCGAGGCATTACTGTGAACGCCATTGCGCCCGGGTTCATTGCCACGACAATGACGGATAAGCTGACTGACGACCAAAAGACTGGAATCATGGGGCAAATTCCTGCCGGTCGTATGGGCGAAGCGCATGAAATTGCCGCCGCAACGCTGTACCTTGCCAGCCCCGAGGCGGCCTACGTCACGGGCACGACCTTGCACGTCAATGGCGGCATGGCCATGTTGTAGGCGCTAACACGCCGCGTATTGCCATCTTTACGGGATGTGCTATAGGCGGCGCAGATTCCGGCGGCAGACCATGCAAATGGTCTGTTGCTTCACCGCCCCAGGGGGGCAAGACCAGAGCCCTGCTTGCACGGGGACACCACTTGGGGGCGCGAATATTTGCCCCGGTAAAATGAGGACAGTCATATGAGCGACATCGCCGATCGCGTTAAAAAGATCGTTGTAGAGCACCTGGGTGTGGACGAAGAAAAGGTCAGCGAAAACGCGTCCTTCATTGATGATCTGGGCGCAGACAGCCTGGACACCGTGGAACTGGTGATGGCCTTCGAAGAAGAGTTCGGCATCGAGATCCCCGATGACGCAGCCGAAACCATCCAGACCTTCGGCGACGCAGTGGGCTTTATCTCGAAAGCCTCCTAAGCATTCCGGGCAACTGCCCGACAAAACGGCGTTCTTTCGTGCGAAAGGGCGCCGTTTTTTTGTGCATGTATCATGCGCTCTTGCTTTGGAGGTTGTGCACGGACAAAGTTATGCAAAACGACAAAACGTTCGGGCAGGACAACATCCATGGGCAGACATGTGCCGACCATCAACACGGCGCGCGTGACCTTGCGCGCAATACGACCAGCCGAGTTTGATCGATTTGCCGAGATTTGGGCCATGCCCGAGGTTGCAGTTTACATTGGCGGTGCACCACGCAATCGCAGCGAAAGCTGGAAATCATTCCTGATCAATGCAGGGCACTGGCAGATGACCGGCTTTGGCCAGTGGGGCATCGAAGAACATGCAACCAAACGGCTGGTGGGGCAGGTCGGGTTCTTTTTTGGCGCGCGCGGTTTGGGTGAGGATTTCGATTCTGTGCCGGAGGCAGGCTGGGTTCTGGCGCCCGAGGCGCAGGGCGTTGGCTTGGGCATTGAAGCGGCCCAGGCGGCCCACGACTGGTTTGACCGCGTGGTGACGGGCCCCTTGGTCTGTATGATGGACCCTGATCATGCCGCTTCGGCGCGCATCGCCGAACAACTTGGTTATGTCGACATGCGTTTGGCCAAGGATGATGACGGCCCCATTCAGCTGAAACTGCGCAAGTCTCCGCCGTAGGTGTGATCCAAAGGCGCGCCTGCGGCGCACGACATTGTTTATATACCGCTTCTGGCTTGCCGAGGCGAACGAGCCGTACCCCGTCGGGACTTGAACAGGGGTATGCGGGCGCGGTAAGAGGCGAGCCAGAAACGAGAGGGGCATGAGCAGATGCGCAGAGTTGTCGTGACAGGTCTTGGACTGGTGACGCCATTGGCGGACGGGGTCGAGGCAAGCTGGAGCCGTATTCTGGACGGGCAATCGGGCGCGGGTCCGATCACGCAGTTCGATCCCGAGGGGCTGACCACAACATACGCGTGCGAAGTGCCCCGCGGGGACGGCACAGATGGCACGTTCAATGGCGATGCCTACATGGCGCCAAAAGAACAGCGCAAGGTCGATACCTTTATCATGTTCGGTTTGGCCGCGGCACAGCAGGCCGTTGAAGATGCCGGTTGGATGCCCGAGGACACCGAGAGCCTGGAGCGCACCGGCGTTCTGATCGGCTCCGGCATCGGTGGCCTGAACTCCATCGCGAACACTGCCGTGATGATGGAAGAGAAGGGGCCGCGCCGCGTGTCTCCCTTCTTTGTGCCGGGTGCGCTGATCAACCTGATCTCGGGTCAGGTGAGCATCAAGTACGGGTTCAAGGGGCCGAACCATTCTGTTGTGACTGCCTGTTCGACAGGTGCCCACGCCATTGGTGATGCGAGCCGCCTGATCCAGCATGGTGATGCGGACGTGATGATTGCGGGTGGGGCCGAGGCCGCCATCTGCAAGATCGGCATCGCGGGCTTCAACGCCTGCAAGGCGCTGTCGACCAAACGTGCCGACGATCCGCAATCGGCAAGCCGTCCCTATGACGAGGACCGCGATGGGTTTGTCATGGGTGAGGGTGCGGGTATTGTTGTGCTTGAGGAATATGAGCACGCCGTGGCCCGTGGTGCCAAGATTTACGCCGAAGTCCGGGGCTATGGCCTGTCCGGCGACGCCTACCACATCACCGCGCCGTCCGAGGATGGCGAAGGTGGTGAGCGTTCAATGAAAGCAGCGCTGCGCAATGCGGGGCTGGAGCCGTCGGATATCGACTACATTAACGCGCACGGCACCTCGACCATGGCGGACACCATTGAGCTGGGCGCGGTCGAGCGTTTGCTGGGCAATCATGCGGCCAACGTGACCATGTCTTCGACGAAGTCGGCGACCGGCCACTTGCTGGGTGCTGCGGGTGCGATCGAGGCCATCTTCTCGATCCTTGCGATCCGTGATCAGGTCTGCCCACCGACCATCAATCTGGACAACCCTGCCGTTGCGACGCCGGTTGATCTGGCACCCAATGCCAAACGCGAACGCAAGGTCGACGTGGCCCTGTCTAACAGCTTTGGCTTTGGCGGTACAAATGCCAGCGTGATCTTTGGAAAGGTCAGCTGATGTGGCGATCCATCGCCTCGAACGCACTGACATTCCTGATCGTGGCCCTGTTCGTGGTGGGCGGTCTGATCCTGTGGGGACGCGGTCAATATGAGGGTGCGGGTCCGCTGACTGAGGCGATCTGTGTTCAGGTGGATCGGGGATCGAACTTTCGCCGTGTGAGTGCGGACCTTGAGGAACAGGGGGCCGTCAACCATGGCTGGATTTTCCGCACCGGGGCTGAGTACGCGGGCAAGACAAGCGCGTTGAAGGCCGGGAGTTTTCTGGTCGAACCCGGTGCGTCCATGGAAGAGATCGTGGATGTTGTGACCCGCGGTGGTGCCAGCACCTGTGGGACAGAAGTGGTCTATCGTATCGGGGTGAACCGTCTGAGTGCGCAGGTGCGTGAATTGGACCCTGCAACAAACCGTTTCGTGGAGCGCGCCGAGTTCCAGCCGGGTGAGGAAGAAGTGCCTGAGATTTATACCGAAGTGCGTGCGGCACAGGACACGCGATATCGTGTGGCGCTGGCCGAGGGTGTGACGAGCTGGCAGGTCGTGGACGCGTTGCGCAACATGGATGTGCTGGATGGGGAGGTCGCTGAAATCCCACCGGAGGGCGCATTGGCCCCCGACAGCTATGAAGTGCGCAGCGGCGACAATCGCGCAGACATCCTGACACAGATGGCCGAACAGCAGGAGTTGTGGGTGTCCGCGGCCTGGGAGTCTCGCGATGATGCCCTGCCGCTGGAGAGCCCGGAGGAGCTGCTGACCCTTGCCTCGATCATCGAGAAGGAGACGGGTGTGGCTGAGGAGCGGCGCCAAGTGGCGTCGGTGTTTGTGAACCGGTTGAACCGTGGCATGCGCCTGCAGACGGACCCGACGGTGATCTATGGCATCACCAAGGGGCAGGGCGTTTTGGGCCGTGGGTTGCGCCGGTCGGAGCTGCGCGCCGCGACGCCTTGGAATACCTATGTCATTCAGGGTCTGCCGCCGACTCCGATTGCCAATCCGGGGCGGGAAAGCCTGATGGCTGCGGCGCAGCCGGATGCCACGAACTTCGTGTTCTTTGTGGCTGACGGGACCGGCGGGCACGCCTTTGCCGAGACGCTGGATGAGCATAACCGCAACGTGGCCCGTTGGCGTGAGATTGAGGCGGAGCGCGCGAACCGGTCGGATGATGGGTAGGGCGGACGACACGTCCGCCTTACGGGGCGCAAGGGTTCAATCGTAAGGCGGAGGTGTCCTCCGCCCGTTTGTCCCCGCGGGGACAAACAAGTGTTGTTGTGGGGGATCAAAGACTTACGCCTTGCGTTAACCACATGTTAACCACTGAAGTAAGATTTTGTTAATCATACCGTACGGTTAGAGGGTTTTCCTCAAGTCGAATTCGCTTGACTTTGCGAACGGTCACACGTATAACTTGTGACAAGCTAGAAGAAGTGGGCAAGCGGCCCCGGGGTGACCCGGAGGTCGCTTTTCTATTTCTCTCGTGCGGAGCTATCCCAACGCATGAGAGGTCATATCACATGGCATTGATTACCCCGGAGGCGGAGGGCGACCGCAGCGAGGAGCTTGTCTCGTCGATGCAGGACACCCTGACGACAATGCGAAAGCACTTCAAAGCCTTCACAAGAAAGGCAGAAGCCGGGGAGGATGTGAAGGAAACTGAGGTGAACAGCCAGCTTGTCACGTTGAACAAGCTGATCGTGAACCTGGAAGGTATGGAGAAGAAGCTTGACGAATTTCGACAAGCCCGAACCGGCATCGCCCAGAACGGATATGCCTTCGACCTTGATCTTGCCCGAGCTGAGGTACGGTGCGCGCTTGGTCGCCTCCGCGCCTGCGGAAGTGCAGGAGCAGTTTCTGAGTGAGTTGGGAGAGGGCGCCTTGGGCGCCCTCCCTTTTCTGTTCGAATTCTGGGCGATGGAGCACCAGTTGCCGCCCGAAGGCGACTGGCGGTCCTGGGTGATCATGGGCGGGCGCGGCGCTGGCAAGACGCGCGCCGGGGCCGAGTGGGTCCGATCCATGGTCGAGGGGCCGATGCCCTTGGACAAGGGCAAGGCCAAGCGGGTCGCATTGGTGGGCGAAACCATCGAGCAGGTCCGCGAAGTGATGATTTTTGGTGAGAGTGGGTTGCTTGTGTGCTCACCCGCGGATCGCCGTCCGAAGTTTCATGCGACCCGAAAGATGCTGGAATGGCCCAACGGGGCCATCGCCACCATTCACACGGCCCATGACCCGGAGGGGTTGCGGGGGCCACAGTTTGATTGTGCCTGGGTGGATGAATTGGCGAAGTGGAAGCGCGGGCAGGAGACCTGGGACATGCTGCAATTCGCGTTGCGGTTGGGCGATGATCCACGCGTGTGCGTGACGACGACGCCCCGCAACGTTGAAGTTTTGAAGGATTTGTTGGAGCAGTCGTCGACTGTTGTCACCCATGCGCCGACCGAGGCCAATTCGGCCAACCTGGCGTCCTCGTTTCTGGCTGAGGTAAAGCGCCGCTATGCCGGGACCCGGTTGGGGCGGCAGGAGTTGGAAGGGATATTGCTGAGCGATGCCGAGGGGGCGTTGTGGACCACGGCGATGCTGGATGCCGTGCGGCGGAAGCGAAAACCGAAGCTGGACCGCGTTGTGGTGGGGCTGGACCCCGCTGTGTCGTCGGGCAATGCGTCGGATGAGTGCGGCATCATCGTGGCGGGGGTGTCCATGGAGGGGCCGCCGCAGGATTGGCGCGCCCATGTCATTGCCGATTGCACCGTGCAGGGATTGGGCCCTGCCGGTTGGGCAAAGGCGGCCATTGATGCAATGAAAAAGTACCAGGCGGACCGCTTGGTGGCCGAGGTCAATCAGGGTGGTCAGTTGGTCAGCGAGGTGATCCGACAGGTCGATCCGCTGGTGTCTTTGAAGACCGTGCATGCATCCCGTGGCAAGGTAGCGCGGGCAGAGCCTGTGGCCGCATTGTACGAGCAGAACCGGGTGACGCACGGGTTGGATTTGGGTTCTCTGGAGGATCAGATGACCCGTATGACCCGTGTTGGGTATGAAGGGCAGGGATCGCCGGACCGCGTGGATGCGTTGGTTTGGGCCTTGCACGAGCTGATGATTGAGCCGGCTGGTCAGTATCAACGGCCCGGTGTGCGCGGGTTGTGAGCGGCCCTGCGGGGCGAGTTTATTTGGCAAGATGAAGCAGGGGATGCCCCTTGCGGTGAGGCGGTTCCATTCGGGCCGCCTTTTTCTTTGAGCGACGGGCCGGGCGGCCCTTTGGGATCAAAAGGAGACCCTTCGTGTTTGATTTCTTTCGGAACCGGGCTGTGGCGGATGTACCAGAGCAGAAGGCAAGTGCGACGGGGAAGGTTGTGGCCTGGCAGACGGGGGGCCGTGTGGCCTGGTCACCGCGCGATGCCGTGTCGCTGACCCGAGCGGGCTTTTCCGGGAACCCGGTCGGGTTTCGGTCGGTCAAGCTGATTGCTGAGGCCGCAGCGGCTTTGCCCTTGGTGTTGCAGGATGTGGAGCAGCGGTTTGAGACGCATCCGATCCTGTCGCTGATCAAGCGGCCCAATCCGGGGCAGGGGCGAGCTGAGCTGTTGGAAGCGCTTTATGCGCAGCTGCTGTTGTCTGGGAACGCTTATGTCGAGGCGGTGGCGGGCGAGAGCGGTGCGCCGCTGGAGTTGCACGTCTTGCGGTCGGATCGGATGTCAGTGGTGCCGGGAGCCGATGGCTGGCCGGTGGCGTATGAGTATGCGGTGGGTGGGGCCAAGCATCGGTTTGATGCCACGGGGCCGGTGAGCCCGATCTGTCATATCAAGAGCTTTCATCCGCAGGACGATCACTACGGTTTCTCGCCCATGCAGGCGGCGGCGATGGCGTTGGATGTCCATACGGCGGCGTCGCGCTGGTCGAAGTCTTTGCTTGATAACGCCGCGCGGCCTTCTGGGGCCATTGTCTATCGCGGCTCGGATGGCCAGTCGCAATTGTCGGGCGATCAGTATGATCGTTTGGTGAGTGAGATTGAGACCAATCATTCGGGTGCGCGCAATGCGGGGCGTCCGATGTTGCTGGAAGGTGGTTTGGATTGGAAGCCGATGGGCTTTTCGCCATCGGACATGGAGTTCCAGAAGACCAAGGAGGCGGCGGCGCGGGAGATCGCGTTGGCCTTTGGGGTGCCACCGATGCTGTTGGGCATTCAGGGTGATGCGACATATGCCAACTATCAAGAGGCCAACCGGGCTTTCTATCGTCTGACCGTATTGCCGCTGGCGACCCGTGTGGCCGCCGCCTTGGCCGAATGGTTGGGCGCGCATACCGGTGAGGATGTGGTGCTGGCCCCCGATCTGGATCAGGTGCCTGCCTTGTCGAGCGAGCGGGATGCGCAGTGGGCGCGGGTGGCCAAAGCGGATTTCCTGAGCGTGGCTGAGAAGCGCCGCCTTTTGGGGCTGCCAGCTGTGGCCGAGGACGGTGCGGATGGATGACGCCAAGCTTTGGGAACGGTTTGCCTGTGGCCCGGGCCTGAAGCTGGAAGCCCATGAGCGTCTGACCGAAGTCCATTTTGCCAATATTTCCGACCGTTTGGAGCGGTTGGAAAAGTTGATGGAGCGGTTGGAGAAGCGGTTGTGGCTGACCGTTTACGGTGTCGTGGCGGTTGTGCTGGCGACCGGATTTCAATCGATTATGGCGGCCATTCCTCACTAGGGATCCGCATCGAAGAGGAGAGAGCAGATGCAGGCAGAGACCGGTCTGGAAACGAAATTTGCGCGCTTTGGCGAAGGTGTCGAGGTGAAGGATGGCCTGGGTGTAGAGGGCTATGCGAGCCTGTTCGGTGCCTGTGACCAGGGGGGCGATGTGGTGGGCAAGGGCGCTTATGCAGCGTCCCTCAAGGCCATCGCTGCCGAAGGGCGCAACGTGAAGATGCTGTGGCAGCATGACCCCGCCTTTCCCATCGGCGTGTGGGACGAGGTGCGGGAGGATGCCAAGGGGCTGTGGGTGAAGGGGCGATTGTTGCCCTCGATCGCCAAGGGCCGTGAGGCGGCGGAGTTGATCGGGGCGGGGGCCATTGATGGTCTGTCCATCGGCTACCGCACCGTGAAGGCCACGAAGAATGACAAGGGCCAGCGGCTCTTGACCGAACTGGAGCTTTGGGAGGTGTCGCTTGTGACCTTCCCGATGCTGCCCAGTGCGCGGGTGGCGGCCAAATCCGAAGAGATGCCTTCGGATCAGGACGACCATTTGCGCGACATGGCGGCGGCCCTGCGGGCTGCGCGCGCGGAGTTGGCGCAGCGCTAAAGCGCGGGGCCGTTTCACACCAACCATCAAGGACATGCTGATGAGCAAGACCGAGATCAAGGCTCGGGCCGGGGAAGGTTTGTCCCCGGCTCAGGAGGTTGCAGAGGCCGTAACGGGTTTCGTGACCGAATTCAAAGGCTTCCAAGCCGACTTTCAAACCAAACTTCAACAAACGGAAGAGCGACTGACCATGCTGGATCGGAAAAACATGACTGCGGCGCGCACCCCTCTGGCAGGTGCCGTCGAAACGGGTGCCCCCCATCAGAAGGCGTTCAACGCCTATCTGCGTTCGGGTGAGGATGATGGCCTGCGCGGCCTGGAGCTGGAGGGCAAATCGCTGTCCACTGCCGTGAACTCGGACGGTGGTTACCTCGTTGACCCGCAGACGTCGGAGACCGTGAAATCGGTTCTGAATGCCACCGCGTCGATCCGTTCCATCGCGTCCGTGGTGAATGTCGAGGCGACATCCTTTGACGTGCTGGTCGATCACACCGATGTAGGTGCAGGCTGGGCGACCGAAACCGCCACACAGGCCGAGACCGACACCCCCACCATCGACCGCATCACCATCCCGCTGCACGAGCTGTCGGCCCTGCCGAAAGCATCGCAGCGTTTGCTGGATGACAGCGCGTTCGACATCGAAGCGTGGCTGGCAGGTCGCATTGCCGACAAGTTTGCCCGCGCCGAGGCTGCGGCATTCGTCAACGGTGACGGCATCGACAAACCCCGTGGTTTCCTGACCCACACATCGGTCGACAATGATGTCTGGGCCTGGGGCAACCTTGGCTACGTGCCTTCTGGTATCGACGGTGACGTGACTGCCGAGGCGATCATTGATGTGGTGTACGCACTGGGTGCCGAGTACCGCGCCAACGCGACCTTTGTCATGAACTCCAAGACGGCTGGCATCGTGCGCAAGCTCAAGGACAATGACGGCCGCTTCCTGTGGTCCGATGGTCTGGCTGCCGGTCAGCCCGCGACCCTGATGGGCTACCCGGTTCTGATCGCCGAGGACATGCCTGACGCCGGAACGGGTGCCGACGCCATCGCCTTTGGTGACTTCAACGCAGGTTACACCGTGGCCGAGCGCCCCGACCTGCGTGTGCTGCGTGACCCCTTCAGCGCGAAACCTCACGTTCTGTTCTATGCCACCAAGCGCGTGGGCGGCGACGTGAGCGACTTTGCGGCGATCAAGCTGCTGAAATTCGCAACGGCCTGAACGGCTGATGCGGATGGCCGGGGGTGGGCAACTGCCCCCGGTTCCGGGTGCGCGCTGGAAGTGCGCCGTGTTGTCTAGCTGCTCCCCTCCGTCCGAGCAACGCGGACTGGCGCGCGCCCGGGCCTTTGGAGCCGAGGGGCAGAATTTTCCTGGAGATGTTCCATGATGTTGAACGAAGAGACCACGGTGCCCGACGCCGCGCTGCCGGTCGAAGAATTCAAGGCGCATCTGCGCCTGGGCAGCGGGTTCGGCAATGATACCGTGCAGGACGCGGTGCTTGTCAGTTTCCTGCGTGCTGCGATTGCGGCGGTTGAGGCGCGTACGGGTAAGATCCTGATTGAACGCGATTTTACACTGTCTGTGACGTCGCTGCCTGCCTCGGATGCAGTTGGATTTCCAATTGCTCCGGTGAACACCGTGAGCGGTGTGACGCTGGTGGATCGTGCAGGTGCCGTGACGGATGTGTACGGCGATGCATACTGGCTGGAGCGGGACGCGCATCGGCCGCGACTGCGTTCGGTTGGGCATTCCCTGCCGACGATTCCCGCAGCTGGCAACATGCAGGTTGCGTTTGGTGCCGGGTTTGGTGCGGCTTGGTCCGACGTTCCGGCGGATCTGGCGCAGGCCGTGATGCTTTTGGCGGCTCACTACTACGAGTTCCGCAACGAGACGGCATTGAGCGAAGGGTGCATGCCCTTTGGCGTGACCAGCCTGATCGAGCGTTACAGGCCCATACGTTTGGGCGGAGGCGCAAGATGAAACTGCCGCGCCTGAACCGGCGCCTGACCCTGGAGAGCCCATCGCGTGTGTCTGATGGCGCCGGTGGTTTCTCGGAACGCTGGATGCCCTTGGGTGTCCTGTGGGCCGAGCTGACTGCACGGACAGGCCGAGAGACGATCGCCACTGGCGCGGCGGTGTCCGCCGTTCCGTATTCGGTTGTCGTTCGTGGTGCCCCGGTGGGGCACCCGGAGCGTCCTATTGCCGATCAGCGGTTCCGTGATGGCAATCGCGTGTTTCACATCCGCAGTGTTGCGGAGCGTGATGCTGAAGGCCGTTACCTGGTCTGCATGACCGATGAGGAGGTCGCGATATGAGCTATGCCGTTTCTGCAGCCCTTCAAAGTGCCGTGTTTACAGCAATTGCGTCAGACATCGCGGTTGGTGATGCAGTTGGCGACGCTGTCTATGACGCGGTGCCCAGTGGTGCGTTGCCGAACATGTACATCAACCTTGGCCCGGAAACCGTGCGTGTTGCGGATGACAAGACAGGCAGCGGCGCCGTCCACAGTTTTGTCGTGTCGGTCGTGACCGAGGTGCCGGGGTTCTTTGCCGCCAAGGAAGCGGCGGGCGCTGTTTGCGATGTTCTGCATGATGCCGCTCTGACGCTTGATCGTGGGCGGCTGGTGTCCCTGCGATTTGAGCGCGCGCGTGCCGTAAAGATCGACAAGGGCACGGGCCGCCGCATCGACCTGACGTTCCGCGCGCGGACGGAAGACAACCAATCAACCAATATCTAACGGAGAAAACCCATGGGTGCTCAGAACGGAAAGGACCTGCTTCTGAAGGTCGACATGACCTCGGACGGGCAGTTCGAAACCATTGCGGGTCTGCGGGCCACGCGCGTCAGTTTCAACGCCGAGAGCGTGGATGTCACCAGCCTGGAGAGCCAGGGCGGGTGGCGTGAGCTGCTGGCGGGGGCCGGTGTGCGGTCCGCCAACATCACGGGCGCCGGTGTGTTCAAGGACGAAGGCACGGATGAGCGTGCGCGCCAGATCTTCTTTGACGGCGAGACGCCGGATTTTCAGGTGATCATTCCTGATTTCGGCGTTGTCGAAGGGCCGTTTCAGGTGACGTCGCTTGAGTACAGCGGCAGCCACAATGGCGAGGCGACTTACGAGATGTCGTTGGCCTCGGCCGGTGCATTGACCTTTACGGCACTTGTAGCCTGATGACCAATCCGTGGAGGGGAGAGGTCACGCTGGTGATCGACGGTCAGCCTCAGGTGATGCGGCTGACCCTTGGTGCTTTGGCGGGGCTTGAGACGGCTTTGGCGGAGCCATCATTGGTTGCCTTGGTGGAGCGGTTCGAGCAGGGCCGCTTTTCCAGTGCCGACGTGCTGGCTGTGCTGAAGGCTGGTTTGGCTGGTGGCGGCTGCGCCTTTGATGCCGACCACTTGGATCACGCTGACATTGCGGGCGGACCCATGGGGGCGGCTCGTGCTGCGGCCGAGTTGATCGCGCGGGCCTTCGTGGTGCCTGAGGCATGACAAAGACATTGGACTGGCCCGCGCTGATGCGGGCCGGGATGCAGGGGCTGCGCCTGACGCCAGAGGCGTTCTGGGCGCTGACCCCTGCCGAATTGCAGATGATGCTGGGCACACCGGGCCAGGCCGCACCGCTGTTGAGCGACGGTCTGGACGCGTTGATGGCGGCCTGGCCGGATGAACGGTCGGAAGGGGATCCGGAATGACTGATTACCGAGATGAGATCGAGAACCTTGACGAGAACGCCGAAGATTTGCGCTTCACGCTGAGTGCAACCTCGGACATGGTCACCGGTTTCGACAGCGAATTGCGCCGCATGCGCGAGAGTCTGGCGGCGACCAACAAGGACGTGGCGACGCTTGAGAAAGGGCTGTCGCGTGGATTGCGCAAGGCCTTTGATGGTTTGGTTTTTGATGGGGCGAGCCTGTCGGATGCCCTGGATGGGCTGGCCAACTCGATGATCAACGCGACTTACAATGCGGCGATCAAGCCTGTGACAGATCATGTTGGTGGATTGCTGGCCTCTGGTGCTGGCGGCTTGTTCGAGAAGATCCTGCCCTTTGCCGATGGCGCTCCGTTCAGTCAGGGGCGCGTGATGCCGTTTGCGTCAGGCGGTGTCGTCAGTTCTGCCACGCCGTTTGGCATGCGCGGTGGAATGGGCGTGATGGGTGAGGCGGGGCCAGAGGCCATCATGCCGCTTGCCCGTGGTCCTGATGGCAAGCTGGGTGTGCGTGGCGGTGGCGGGCAGGGTGGTCCGACTGTCGTGATGAACATCACCACACCGGACGTGCAGGGCTTTGCCCGGTCGCAAAACCAGATCGCTGCACAGATGAACCGCGCACTGAGCCGCGCGAACCGCAACAGATAACAAATTGAAGGGGAGCCAAGGCCATGAATTTTCACGAGGTTCGATTTCCCGCGTCCTTGAGCTTTGGCTCGGTCGGGGGACCGGAGCGCCGGACAGAGGTTGTAACACTCGCCAACGGGTTCGAGGAACGGAACACGCCCTGGGCACACTCGCGTCGCCGCTATGACGCGGGACTGGGGATGCGGTCACTGGATGACGTGGAAACCCTAATTGCTTTCTTTGAAGCACGCATGGGGCAGATGTACGGGTTCCGTTGGAAGGATTGGGCGGACTTCAAGTCGGGTGCGGCGAGTGCTGATCCAACCTTTCTGGATCAGACGATTGCCACCGGCGATGGGGTGCAAGCTACGTTTCCGCTGCTCAAGACGTATCGATCAGGAGAGTTTGCCTATTCACGACCGATCTCGAAGCCCGTTTCCGGAACAGTGCGCGTGGGTCTTGGGCGTGATGAGATGCAAGAAGGGGTCGACTACGAAGTCGAATTGAACACCGGGCTTGTCACCTTTCAGCATCCGCCGGAGCAGGATGAAGAGATCACCGCCGGCTTTGAATTCGATGTGCCTGTGCGCTTTGATACGGACCAAATTCAGACATCCGTAGCCAGTTTTCAGGCGGGTACCGTTCCGAATGTGCCCATTGTCGAGGTGCGTGTGTGATGAGCGGGCAGAGCGAAGAGTTTCTTGCGCACACGGCAAAGGGCGTTACGACCCTGTGTCGGGCTTGGGCCATTCTACGGACGGATGGCAAGACTTTCGGGTTTACCGACCATGACACGCCGCTGACCTTTGACGGGCTTGAGTTTCGTGCTGACACCGGCTTGTCTGCTGCGGCGTTGGCGCAGAGCACTGGCCTGAGCGTTGACAATACAGAAGCGCTGGGCGCGCTGACTGATGCGTCGGTGCGCGAAGACGAGATCGAAGCAGGGCGCTTTGACAATGCGGAGGTCCGCGCGTGGTTGGTGAACTGGGCTGATCCTGATGTTCGCTGGTTGCAGTTTCGAGGCTCCATCGGTGAGCTGCGGCGTTCTGGTGGAGCTTTTCATGCTGAACTGCGCGGCTTGACTGAGGCATTGAACCGGCCGTTGGGCCGCATCTATCAAAAGCCATGTACCGCTGTTCTGGGTGACCGTGCATGCCGTTTCAATCTGGAGCAGCCGGGGTATCGGTTCGAAGGGCAGCCAGATCGCGTGATCGATGGTCGGATCTTTGAGTGGGACGATCTGAGCGGCTTTGAGCCGCAGTGGTTCATGCGAGGGCGGCTTGATGTCACGTCCGGACCTGCCAGTGGTCTGTGGGGCATGATCAAGCGCGATGTCGTCGAAGATGGTGTGCGCCGGATCGAGCTTTGGGAAGCGGTGCGCGGCCAGGTCAGTGCGCAGGACCAAGTGCGTTTGACGGCAGGTTGTGACAAGCGGTTCGAAACCTGTCGCCTGAAGTTTGCCAACCTTTTGAACTTCCAAGGTTTCCCGGACTTGCCCAGTGACGACTGGATGATGGCATATCCGACAACCGGTGGCTCAAACAGCGGAGGCAGCCTGCGATGACACTGGCGCATTCCTTTATTGTGGATGAAGCGCGCGCCTGGATCGGCACGCCGTACATTCACCAGATGGCCGCGCGTGGGGCAGGCACTGATTGTCTTGGGCTTATCCGTGGGGTTTGGCGTGCCGTGGTCGGCAGCGAACCGGAGCGGCCGCCTGCATACAGCATGGATTGGTCTGAGCCGCAGGGACAAGAACAACTCTGGGCAGCGGCGCTGCGCCATCTGTCACCAAAGACAGTGTCATTGGCGGCGTGTGGAGATGTGATCCTGTTTCGTATGCGCGAGGGCGGGGTGGCCAAACACCTTGGTATTCAGTCAGACGTGGGCACTGCGCCTAAGTTTATTCACGCCTATAGCGGTCACGGCGTTGTCGAGAGCCCGCTGAGTGCACCGTGGGCTCGACGGATCGTGGCCCGTTTTCAATTCCCTGATGTGGAGGCCGACTGATGGCGACCGTAGTACTTTCTGCCGCTGGGGCGGCTATTGGCGGCTCGATTGGTGGCTCTGCGCTTGGGTTGTCATCCGTTGCCATCGGGCGTGCCATTGGTGCGACCTTGGGCAAGGTGATTGATCAGCGTGTTATGGGTCAGGGGTCTGAGGTCGTTGAGCATGGTAAGGTGGACCGGTTTCGCTTGTCGAATTCGGGTGAAGGCGCACCGATTTCCCAGCTTTATGGGCGTATGCGCTTGGGTGGGCAGGTGATCTGGTCCTCGGACTTTCTGGAGACTGTTACCGTAACAGGCGGCGGAGGAGGAGGCGGCAAGGGTGGCCCGGCACCGTCACCACAGCCCGAGGTTCGTGAATACAGCTATTCGCTGAGCATGGCACTTGCTGTCTGCGAAGGAGAAATCGCCCGTATCGGCCGCGTCTGGGCCGATGGCGAAGAAGTTGCGATCAATGATCTGAACATGCGCGTTTATAAGGGAACGCAGGATCAATTGCCGGACCCGCTGATGGAAGCCATTGAAGGGCAGGGGTTGGTGCCGGCGTATCGTGGAACCGCCTATGTCGTGATTGAAAACCTGGCCTTGGGCCCTTTTGGCAATCGGGTCCCGCAGTTTTCGTTCGAGGTTATACGCCCGGAGCAGCCAGAAGAAGCCGGGGCCGAGGAAGAGATTACCCGCGCTGTCAAAGCCGTCGCGCTGATGCCGGGAACCGGAGAATATGCGCTGGCAACGACGCCGGTGAACTATGTTGACCAAAATCGCGGTCGCTGGAGTGCCAACATTAACACGCCGGCAGGCCAGCCCGACTTTAACATGTCTCTTGATGCGCTGAGTGATGAGCTGCCGAATTGTGAGGCCGCTTCGTTGATTGTGTCGTGGTTTGGGAATGACTTGCGCTGCGGGTCTTGCCAGGTGCAGCCGAAGGTAGAGCGCCGCGACATTGAGGGTGAGAACATGCCCTGGCGCGTCGCTGGAGTGTCACGCCATGGGGTGGCGGAGATCGCTCGTGTCGATGATCGTCCGATCTATGGCGGCACACCAGCGGATGGGTCGGTCATCCAAGCGATTCAAGCCATGAACGCGTCTGAAAGAAAAGTCATGTTCTATCCGTTCATTCTGATGGATCAGCTGGATGGCAACGAGCTTCCCAACCCTTATGCTCCGGATGACACGCAGCCTCACCTTCCGTGGCGCGGCAGGATCACCTTATCGCGGGTACCGGGTATTGACGGATCACCGGATGGGACCGCTGCCGCAGAGGCAGAGGTCGATGCATTCTTTGGCAATGTAAATGCGTCGCACTTCAATACTCACGGAAGCTATCAGTATACGGGCCCGCAAGAATGGACGTTGTCGCGGTTCATTTTGCATTACGCTGCACTTTGCCGTCAGGCTGGAGGGGTAGACGCATTCTGCATTGGGTCGGAGATGCGTGGTTTGACGCAAATTCGCGGTACAGGAAACCAATTCTATGCCGTCCAGAAAATGCGAGAGTTGGCGGCTCAGGTGCGCATTATTCTGGGCCCAGACACCAAGATCAGCTACGCCGCCGATTGGACGGAGTACTTTGGGTATCAGCCGCAAGACGGGAGTGGCGATCGCTATTTTCACCTGGATCCTCTGTGGGCAGATGAGAACATCGACTTCATCGGGATCGACAACTACATGCCGATTTCGGATTGGCGCGATGGCGAAGATCATGCGGACGCAGAGTGGCAGAGCGTATACAACATCGACTACCTGCGCTCCAACATTGAGGGTGGCGAGGGCTACGATTGGTATTATCGGTCACAGGAAGCCGATACTGCGCAGATAAGAACGCCAATCACAGATGGCGCGCATGACGAGCCTTGGGTTTATCGGTACAAGGACATCCGAAATTGGTGGGGCAATGCGCATCACGAACGCATCGGAGGTGTGCGGTCAGTCCTGCCTACGTCTTGGCTCCCGGAGTCCAAGCCAATCTGGTTCACAGAGCTTGGGTGCGCTGCCATCGACAAGGGCACAAATCAGCCAAACAAGTTTTTGGACCAGAAATCATCAGAAAGCAGCCTGCCGAAGTATTCGAATGGTGCGCGTGACGACCTGATCCAGAAGCAATACCTCAGGGCGATGCATTCGTATTGGCGGGCTACCGAGAACAATCCAGTATCGGTTGAGTATGAGGCTCCGATGGTGGACATGTCTCGAGCCTTTGTCTGGGCTTGGGATGCAAGGCCGTATCCATTCTTTCCAAATTCGCTGCGCATTTGGTCCGATGGAGAGAACTACCCGCGTGGTCACTGGATCAACGGGCGCACGTCGGGCCGGTCGCTTGCGTCGGTTGTTGGTGAAATCTGCGAGCGGTCCGGGCTACAACACTACGACACATCTGAGCTGTTTGGATATGTGCGTGGGTTTGTTGTTGATGATGTCACAGATGCGCGGGGGGCGTTGCAGCCGCTGATGCTGCGATTTGCTTTTGATGCAATTGAGCGTGATGGTGTTCTGAAGTTTGTCTCGCGCTCGGGAACAGGGGCGGTTGAACTGCCGCCGGAAACACTTGCAATCCACTCTGACCTCAATGGCCGCTTGGAGCAGTCGCGCGAATCCGAGGCAGAGTTGGCGGGACGTGTACGTGTTCGCTTTGTACAGACTGACGGGAACTTCGACGTGCTGTCGGAGGAAGCCATTCTGGCGGACGATACCACGCATGCCGTATCCACGAGTGAGATTGCGATGGCTTTGACCCGTCCCGAGGGTCGGCAAGTGGCAGAGCGTTGGTTGACCGAGGCGAGGGTTGCCCGCGAAGCAATCAAGCTTGCGCTGCCGCCGTCACAAATTGGTGTAGGTGCTGGTGACGTTATCGAGGTGACGGCCGATCAATCTGAAGGTGCTGGGCTTTACCGCGTGGACCGGGTGGAACAAGGCCAGATGCAGTTGTTGGAAGCTGTGCGGATTGAACCTGAAGTATATACGCCTTCGGATCTTGCCGACGAGTTGGCAGGTGTCCGTGAGTTTGTTCCACCGGTTCCATTGACATCAGTATTCATGGACTTGCCATTGCTCACTGGGGATGAGGTGGAGCACGCACCACATCTGGCCGTGACAGGCTCACCTTGGCCGGGTGGCGTGGCGGTGTATCAGTCGCCAACTGACTCTGACTTTGTGCTCAACACAGTGATTGCCGCCCGGGCGAATATCGGCTTTCTGAATTCGCCCTTGCCGCGTGCCGTGCCCGGGCTGGTAGATCGAGGTGCTCCACTTGATGTTAAAATGATCCATGGGACTCTGCAGTCAATCCCAGAGTCCGCGTTTCTGAGCGGTGGAAATCTTGTTGCTGTCGGAGATGGTTCGCCTGACAACTGGGAGCTGATCCAGTTCAAGGACGCCGAGTTGATTGGGCCGAACCAGTATTTGCTGTCCAACAGGTTGCGCGGACAAGCTGGAACGGATGCCTATATTCCTATTGAATGGCCAGTTGGTTCTTGGTTCGTGCACATGAACGGTGTTCCGTCTCAGATCAATCTGCTTCGCTCTTTGCGTCGGATCTCGCAAACTTTCCGAATTGGGCCGTCCAAGCGCAGCTATGACGACCCATCTTATACGGAGGCCATTCATGCCTTTAATGGGAATGGATTGAGGCCCTATGCACCGGTTCATCTTAAGCTTGCCAGCAGCGGTACCGGTGTTGATGTCGAGTGGGTTCGTCGCACGAGATTGGATGGTGACGGTTGGGACTTGCCTGAGGTACCGCTGGCTGAAGAGACAGAGAGCTATACAGTTCGGGTAGGGACGCTTGGACAAGTTGTTCGTGAAGTTGTCGTATCAGAGCCGTCTTGGACATACACAAGCGCTATGCAGCAAGCTGATGGACTTACTGGAGATTTTGAGGTCTCGGTGGCCCAGAACTCTGCCCGATTTGGGCCAGGGCCGTTCAAAACAGCGATCTGGTCTGAATGACATGGCCATTCGAACAGGGGCTATGCAGCCTGTAGCACTTGCGCGGCATTAACTGTGTTGGGAGCTTTGCCGTCGACCAAGCCTGCGCAGGCTTGGTCAAATGATCCAATTTCGAGATGGGACACATCACGGGTTTGCGTTTGGAGAAAAAGTCTTAAATAGGGTAGGAAGAATCCGAAAGGACACTCTATGGCTGACCTACGCACAAACATCGCTTCGATTGATCCGGTCTGGGACCAGATTACGGAAGAGGCGCGCCGAGCTGTTTCAGACGAACCGTTGATCGGTGGGTTCGTACACGCATGCATTCTACATCACAAATCTGTGGAAAAAGCGCTGTCTTATCGGATCGCGGCCAAGCTGGCTTCGAACGAGATGTCCATGGTTGTCGTGCGGGAGATCGTCGAAGAAGCCTACCAGAAGTCACCAGCGCTGGTAGAGGCCGCTCGCGCAGACCTTGTTGCTGTTTATGAACGTGACCCAGCTTGCCATCGGTTGCTGCAGCCCATCTTGTACTTCAAGGGGTATCAGGCGATGCAGGCGTACCGTGTGGGGCACTTTCTCTGGCAGGAAGGCCATACCGACCTTGCCTATTTCTTCCAGATGCGCGTGTCCGAGATATTTGGTGTAGACATTCACCCAGCCGCGCACATTGGCAAGGGCATCATGATCGATCACGCACATTCCATCGTTATCGGTGAAACCGCTGTTGTGGGCGACAACGTATCCATGTTGCATTCCGTCACCCTGGGCGGGACCGGCAAAGAGGAAGAAGATCGGCACCCCAAGATCGGTGATGGTGTTCTTATTGGTGCTGGTGCCAAAGTGCTTGGAAACATTCGGGTGGGTAACTGCAGCCGTATTGCAGCGGGTTCTGTTGTTTTGGAAGAGGTCCCGCCGTGCAAAACAGTTGCTGGAATTCCGGCGCGGATTGTAGGCGAGGCTGGCTGTGATCAACCCTCGGTATCCATGAACCACATGCTGGGTAAGGATCAGTAAGCGATCTATCTTGCGATTGTGAAAACTAGCTGAAAGTCATTGTTGTTGATGCTGATTTTTTAGTCTTGGCAAATCAGGTGCAGCCGAATAGCGAGTAGAGCCCCTGGCGTTCGCCAGGGGTTTTTTCTGTATCAAGCAAGCATTGCCAATGGATTTTCCAGATTGTCCACAATTGCTTTCAAAAGGTTCGCACCAAGAGCTCCGTCAATCACACGGTGATCCACGGATAGGGTGACGGACATCACGGTCGCGACTTCCAATTCTCCATCCGCGCCTACCACTGGTTTTTTGACACCGGCACCAACGGCGAGAATTGCGCCGTGTGGGGGATTGATAACCGCGTCGAAGTTGTCGATCCCAAACATACCCAAGTTCGAGATGGCGAAACTACCACCCTGATACTCATGCGGGGCGAGTTTACGATCACGGGCGCGACCGGCCAAATCCTTCATCTCCGCGGAAAGTGCGGACAGCGATTTCTGATGTGCGTCTTGCAACACGGGTGTGAAAAGGCCGCCTTCAATTGCTACTGCGACGGCAACATCGGAAGGCGTGAGCTTGAGCACTTTGTCACCTGCCCAAACCGCGTTCGCGTCAGGCACTTGTTGCAGCGCCAGCGCGCAGGCTTTGATGATAAAGTCGTTCACGGACAGTTTCACCCCGCGCTCGGACAGTTGTCCATTCAGGGTGCTGCGGAATTCGAGCAATGCATCCAGCTTGATATCGCGCCGGAGGTAGAAGTGTGGGACCGTCTGCTTAGCTTCGGTGAGCCGCGCAGCAATGGTTTTCCGCATTCCGTCGAGTTTGACCTCTTCGTATTCGCGACCCTCGTACATCTTCGCAATAGTGTCGCTGCTCGGACCGGTAGGGGCCGCCGCAGGAGCGGCTGTTGCCATCGCAGCGGTTGCCTGCGCAGGAGCGGCCTCTGCCTTTTCAACATCTGCTTTCACAATCCTGCCATGCGGCCCTGACCCTTTGATCACACCGAGGTCTAGCCCCTTCTGCGCGGCAATCCGGCGGGCGAGAGGGGATGCAAAAATGCGTGTTCCATCGCTGCTCTTCGGCGCAGATGGAGCAGAAGTTGCCGCTGCGGCGGCTGTCGGTTCGCTGGCTGGAGCTTCCACGGATGCTGCTTCAGGTACCGCCGTCGATGCGCCAACATCGCCAATATCATCGGCGCTTTCGCCGTCTTCCAACAACACGGCGATGGGGGTGTTGACTTTCACTCCTTCCGAACCTTCCGCGATCAGGATCTTGCCGACGATCCCTTCATCGACCGCTTCGAATTCCATGGTTGCCTTGTCGGTCTCGATCTCGGCCAGTAGATCACCAGACGATACGGTATCCCCTTCTTTCACCAGCCATTTCGCAAGTGTACCTTCCTCCATGGTCGGAGACAGTGCGGGCATGAGAATTTCTGTCGGCATGTCTGCGGCTCCTTAGCGGTAGGTGACTTGCTTGACGGCTTCGATCACCTCGTCCGTGGTGATCAGCGCGTGCTTTTCGAGGTTCGCGGCATACGGCATTGGAACATCCTTGCCTGTGCAGTTGATGACCGGTGCATCGAGGTAGTCGAAGGCCTGCTGCATGATGACCGAGCTGATGTAGTTGCCTACAGACCCTTGCGGCCAACCCTCTTCAACTGTCACACAGCGATTTGTTTTCATTACCGAATTGATGATCGTGCCCGTATCCATCGGGCGCAGGGTACGCAGGTCGATAACCTCGGCATTGATGCCATCAGCGGCCAGCTTGTCCGCAGCCTCTAGCGCGTATTGCATCCCGATGCCGAACGATACGATGGTTACGTCTTCACCCTCACGCCAGATCCGGGCCTTTCCGAACGGAACTGTGAAATCGTCCATGTCCGGCACATCGAAGGTGCGGCCGTAGAGAATCTCGTTTTCCAGGAAGATCACCGGGTTGTTGTCGCGGATGGCCGTTTTCATCAGACCTTTGGCGTCCGAGGCCGAATAGGGCATGACCACCTTCAAACCCGGAACCTGCATGTACCACGCCGCGTAGTCCTGAGAGTGCTGGGCACCCACGCGGGCGGCAGCACCGTTCGGGCCGCGGAAGACCATGGGCGCACCCATCTGACCACCGGACATATACAGCGTCTTGGCTGCCGAGTTGATGATCTGGTCAATCGCCTGCATCGCGAAGTTGAAGGTCATGAACTCGACAATCGGGCGCAAGCCACCGAACGCAGCACCGACACCGATCCCGGCAAAGCCGTGTTCCGTGATGGGCGTGTCAATCACACGCTTTGCCCCGAACTCGTCCAGCAGACCCTGAGACACCTTGTAAGCACCCTGGTACTCGGCCACTTCCTCGCCCATCAGGAACACGGTGTCGTCGGACCGCATCTCTTCGGCCATGGCATCGCGCAACGCTTCGCGGACCGTTTGCTCCTTCATCGCGGTGCCTTCCGGCCAGTCCGGCGTCAGGTCGACCTGCGGTGCGGCAGGCGCCGCCGCAGCGGCAGATGCAGATGCTTCAACCGCAGGGGCGGCTTCGGCTGCCGGGGCAGGGGCGGCAGATACGTCGCCGACCTCTTCACCTTCCTCGACCAGAATGGCGATGGGCGTGTTCACCTTCACACCCTCGGTGCCTTCCGCGATCAGGATCTTGCCGACGATCCCTTCATCGACAGCTTCGAACTCCATCGTCGCCTTGTCGGTCTCGATCTCGGCCATGATGTCGCCGGACGATACCGTATCGCCCTCTTTCACCAGCCATTTTGCAAGCGTGCCTTCCTCCATTGTGGGGGACAGGGCGGGCATGAGAATTTCGGTTGCCATAAGTCTGTCTCCCCTCAGGCGTAAATATCTGTCCAAAGCTCGTCGAGCGCGGGCTCGGGGCTTTCTTTCGCAAACTCGGCCGAGGCGTTCACGATTTCCTTGATTTCCTTGTCGATGGCCTTCAGGTCATCCTCGGTCGCGTGCTTGCCGGTCAGCAGCATGGACCGCACCGCCTCGATCGGATCACGCTCATCGCGCATCTTCTGCACTTCCTCGCGGGTGCGATACTTGGCCGGATCGGACATCGAGTGCCCGCGATACCGATATGTCTTGATCTCAAGGATATACGGACCCTTGCCAGCCCGGCAGTGCGCAACGGCCTTCTGACCGGCGGCCTTCACCGCCAACACATCCATGCCATCTACTTCCTCGCCGGGGATGCCATAAGCCGCACCACGTTCCCAATAGCTGGGCGACTTCGTTGACCGCTTGGTGGAGGTGCCCATGGCGTACTGGTTGTTCTCTATGACGAATACGACCGGCAGGTCCCACAGCTCGGCCATGTTATAGGCCTCGTAGACTTGGCCCTGGTTGGCCGCACCATCACCGAAATAGGTAAAGGTGACGCGCCCGTTTTCCTTATACTTGTCAGCAAAGGCGAGGCCCGCACCAAGGGGCACCTGCGCGGCAACGATGCCATGGCCCCCATAGAAATGCTTCTCTTTCGAGAACATGTGCATGGAGCCACCCTTGCCCTTGGAGTAGCCGCCCTCGCGACCCGTCAGCTCGGCCATCACGCCATTGGGATCCATGCCACAGGCCAGCATGTGGCCGTGATCGCGGTAGGACGTGATACGTTTGTCGCCTTCCTCGGCCGCAGCCTCTAAACCGACAACCACGGCTTCCTGCCCGATATAAAGGTGGCAAAACCCACCGATCAGGCCCATGCCGTACAACTGCCCGGCTTTTTCCTCGAACCGGCGGATCAGCAACATGTCGCGGTAGTAGCCCTGCAGCTCCTCCGCTGACACGTTTGGTTTCGTTTGGGCTTTGCGCGCGGCCATGGCGGCGACCTCCCTGACAAGGAATAGTTTAGCGTTAAACTATTCCCTACAGGATTCGTTCACGCGAGGCGAGTGCCAATCTGCCGCAAGGGCAACTTGCACCAATAATGCTTGTTTTTCAGGGGTCAACGTATGACGATTTCGTCACTGCGCAACATGCCGAGCACGCTGCGGGCCTGTTCGTCTAGCAGGTCAAGGTCTAGGTAATCATCCGACAAACGCTTGGTCAGGTTCTCCATCTGTGCCACCTGCACTTGGACCTCAGAAAGCTGGCGCGACAGGTCCCGCGCTTCCGCTTCAATCTCGGCGCGGCGGAACAGACCAAAATCACCCTGCACGGCGGCAAAGGTGAAATAGATCGCCAAGGCGAACGTAATCGAGAAGAAGATAAATGTGCCCACGGCGGGGCGCGCTGTACGGGTCATGTGAAACTACTGCCTTTGATCCCACCTCTTTGGGCGGTTTCAAACACTATGCCACAGGTGATTCGCGCTGTGAATCCCTTTTGTTTAAAAGGTTTAGTGTTTTCCCATCATTTGCGCGGCTATCCGCGTTGTCAGGGCTCGCGGCGATATCCGGGGCAGGAAAGCCAACATCTTGTTCATGGCACCGGGTACGACGATCCGCTTGCCGACCCGTGCGTGTAGCCAACCGGCCTCGGCCACGTCCCTGGCGTTCATGGGCTTCGACATCTTGAGCAGGCGCACGCCGTGCATGTCGGCGTCATCGAAAAAATTGGTGGCAGTCGCACCAGGGCACAGTGCCGTCACGGTCACGGATGATCCGCGCAATTCTTCGGCTACTGCTTCGGACAGGGACAGAACATAAGCTTTCGTGGCGTGATACACTGCCATCTGCGGACCGGGGGTGAACCCAGCGACAGAGGCGACGTTCAGGATACGCCCCTTGGGCAAACCCTGCATGTGCGGGATCGCCAGCTTCATCAGCCGGGTCAGCGCCAGCATGTTCACGTTGATCGAGGCCATCTCGCGCTCCCACCCCTGACCGGCGTCGAACGGCCCGTTATAGCCAAGGCCTGCATTGTTCACGAGGACATCGATCTCGCGTCCGTTGCTCGCTTCGGACCACAACCGGTCGACCTCTGCCATGTCGGACAGGTCGGCAGGGATCACCATCGCCTCAACCCCGTGGCTGCGAGCCTCGTCGGCGACCGTGTCCAGCTTGTCCTTGGACCGCGCGGCCAGGATCACATTGCGGCCTTCCTTGGCCGCAATGCGCGCAAACTCCACGCCCAATCCTTCGGATGCGCCGGTGATCAGTGTCCAGGCCATATCGTGTCCCCCATTTGATGCAGATCGATAGCGCATCATATGGGCTAAGGCGCGTCTGCGCCAACCGGTACGCGCTGACTATTGGGTGAGGGCGGCAACCCCGGGCAGGTCTTTGCCCTCCATCCATTCGAGGAATGCACCCCCGGCGGTCGAGATATAGGTGAAGTCATCTGCAACACCCGCCTGATTGAGCGCGGCCACCGTGTCTCCGCCACCTGCGACGGTGACCAGCTTGCCTGCCTTGGTCAGCGCTGCAGCGGCCTTGGCTGCGGTCACTGTTGCCGTATCGAATGGCGTGATCTCGAATGCGCCGAGTGGCCCGTTCCAGATCAACGTTTCCAAATCGCTAAACGCCCGTGCGATGGTGTCGGCTGCATCATCGCCAGCATCCAGAACCATCTGGTCATCTGCCAGTTTCGTATCTTGCCCAAGGGCAATCACCTCATGGTCCGCACCGGCTTTGAATTCGCGCGCGACACGTCCGTCTGTCGGCAGGATCACGGTGCAGCCTGCGTCCTTGGCTGCCGCCATGATGTCCCGCGCGGAGTTGTGCAGGTCCGCCTCTTGCAGCGATGCGCCAAGGTCCGCGCCTTGTGCCGCGATGAATGTATTGGCCATGCCCCCGCCGATGATCAACACGTCGATCTTCTTCACGAGGTTCTGCAGCAAGTCCAGCTTGGTCGACACTTTGGCTCCACCCACAACAGCCCCGACGGGACGCTTCGGGTTGGACAAGGCCGCTTCTAGCGCTTCCAGTTCCGCCTGCATCAACCGACCCGCGCAGTTGGGCAGAAGGTGGGCCACTCCGGTGGTCGAGGCATGCGCCCGGTGCGCCGCGGAAAACGCGTCGTTGCAATAGACGTCGCCGAGCGTGGCAAGGAATTGTGCCATCTGCGGATCGTTGGCTTCTTCCATTGGGGAAAAGCGGGTGTTCTCCACAAGAATGACAGCGTCGGCAGGTTGCGCGTCGATCCAGTCCCGGCTGGGACGTTCGACAAAGATGACCGCGCATCCGAACGCCTGTTCGAGCGCGGGCACGAGAGGCTGCAAAGACATCTCGGGGTTGGGCTGGCCCTTGGGCCGTCCGAAATGGGCCAGCAACACCGGGCTGCCGCCTTTTGCGCGGATGTCCTTGATGGTGGGCACGATCCGCTCAATGCGGGTGGCGTCGGTCACCCGGCCATCCTCCATGGGCACGTTGATATCGACGCGGGTCAACACGCGCTTACCGTTCAGATCCATATCATCCAGCGATTTCCAGCCCATGTTGCGCACTCCTTTGCCTCTGTGTTGGCCCTTGCATCGCGGCAAATGCACCTCGGGTCAACCGGGGTGACTTGTCCCTGCGTGCCCACCGGCTTAGTTAGATGCCCAAACCAATTGGAAAGAGGCGCACATGGCCGAGATCAAAGACCCCGAAAACACGATCCTGATGGAGCTCAAAGGCGGAACCGTCACCATTCAACTGCTGCCCGACGTGGCCCCCAAGCATGTCGAGCGGATGAAGGAACTGGCGCGCGCCGGTGAATATGACAACGTCGCATTTCACCGTGTAATCGACGGTTTCATGGCGCAGACGGGCGATGTGCAGCACGGCGACATGGAAGACGGGTTCAATATCCGCATGGCCGGCACAGGTGGTTCGGACAAGCCGGACGTTCCGGCCGAGTTCTCCAAGGTACCCCACGCTCGTGGCTCGCTGGGGGCTGCGCGGTCGGCCAACCCCGACAGCGCAAACAGCCAGTTCTTTATCAACTTCAAGGACAATGATTTCCTGAACGGTCAGTACACCGTTTATGGTCAGGTGACCTCTGGCATGGAGCACGTGGACGCCATCGTGCGGGGCGAGCCGCCTGCCGAGCCTGACCGTATGATCAGCGTGAAGGTGGCCGCCGATGTGGCGTAACCTGATCGCCGCCGCTATGCTGGCTGTCCCCGCGGGGACAGCCTTTGCGTCCGGTCTAGAGATCACGGTGAGCGGTGAGGCCAATGGCACCATCGCGATCGATCTGCTCGAAGACACGGCGCCGCAACATGTTGCGCGCATCACGGCATTGGCCGAGGGCGGCGAGTATGACGGGGTGGCCTTTCACCGGGTGATCGACGGCTTCATGGCGCAGACCGGTGACGTGCAGTTCGGCGACACCAGCGGTGACTATGATGGACGTCGCGCGGGGACCGGGGGCTCCGACCAACCGGATCTGCCAGCCGAATTTTCGGACATCACCTTTGACCGTGGGGTCGTCGGCATGGCGCGGTCGCAAAGCCCGAACAGTGCCAACAGCCAGTTCTTTATCATGTTCCAGCCGGGGCCGTTTCTGGATGGCCAGTACACCGTTGTAGGCCGCGTGACCTCGGGCCTTGAGGTGCTGGACCAGATCAAGCGGGGGCACCCGCGGTCGGGTGCGATTGAAGGTGCGCCGGATGTGATGACCAAGGTGTCGGTCACCGAGTAAAAATCTGTCCCCGCGGGGACAAAGTGGGAGGGCGTACTTTAAGTGCGCCCTTTTTTCTTTTTAGATCAGATTTTTAAGAACCAAACCTAAACGATTTAAATTGGGTTAAAGGTTAATTTTCGTTTACACTTCGGGTCAACCAGCCGAGGCCTGCGCTGATCACTACGAGCGTTGTGGCGATCCAAGCAAGCCCTGTGAATGCCGTTGTCATGGCCGCGCCGTGACCTGCTGTATCGCTCTCGATTCCGAAGCTGGCGGTGCCCCCTGCGCCTGCGTAGAGGGCAGCGACGAACCCGCCGACCGCGGCCACCGAGATGAGGCCTGCCATGCGCGTGACAGCGTTGTTGATGCCCGAGGCCGTGCCGGATTGGGTTTCGTCCACCGCTGCCATGATTGAGGTCGAGAGCGGGGCCACGACGGCTGCCATCCCGAGACCGACGAGGCACATGGCAGGCAGGATGTGACCCCAGAAATTCTGATACGGTGCGAGGATCGCCATCGCCGCGTAGCCCGTCGCAACCACCAGTGATCCCCCCATGAGTAGGGGGGCGGGCCCGATCCGGTCGGCCAGTTTGCCCGCGCGGGCCGACAAAAGCGAAATGAACACCGACATGGGCGCGAAAGCGGCGGAGGCTGCGATCTCGCTGAGCCCCCAGCCTGCGATGAATGTCATCGGCATGAAGAAGAACATCATCGACAGCGCGGAATAGAGCGTGAAAGTGAGTGCATTTGCAGCAGAGAAGGGGCGGGAGGCAAAGAGCGTGAGCGGCATCATCGGATGATCGCCACGCTTTTGCGTCCATAGGAATATCACCAGCATCACCGCGCCACCGATCAACCACATCGTCGCGTTGCCGCCATGATCAAGCGAGGTCAGTCCCCATGCGATGGCCAGCAAAGCGGCAGTGGCGGTCAGGGCACCGGGAATGTCAACGCGGGCATTCTCCTTGGCTGGGTCGTCGCCCAGATGGCGGTATAGTAGAAACAGCGCCAAGGCGCCAAGTGGCAGGTTGATTGCAAAGATCCAGCGCCACATTTCGGGCCCGCCAATGGTCAGGGTAAGCCCGCCGATGATGGGCCCGGCAGCAGTGGTGACTGCGGTTGCAGCAGCCCATGTGCCGATGGCGCGCCCCCGACTTTCGCGAGGATAGGCGCGGGCAATCAGGGCGAGCGAGCCGGGCACCATGATGGCCGCGCCCACACCCTGCACTGCGCGCGCGACAATCATGAAGAGCGGCGTGGGGGCGAGGGCGCAAAACATCGACGCCACAACAAAAAGCGCAATGCCCAGCCCAAAAACGCGGCCCAGTCCAAAACGGTCACCCATGGCCCCGCCGACAAGGATCAGGGCCGATAGCGTGAGCATATAGGCATTGTGAATCCACTGGGCCTGCACCAGCCCCGCGCCCAGGCTGTCGCGCATGGCGGGCAGGGCGATGGCCACGACCGTGCCGTCGATGATGCCGAGGGCGCTGGCGAGTACCGCCGCAACAAGGATGTAGGGGCGACTGCGTTCCGCGCAGAACCCGGGATGAAAAACGGGCGCCGCAGTGGTCTGGGGCGCCCGTGTGTCTGTCATGTGAAAAAGACCCTAGCCGTTTTGCGGCGCTGGCGATGGCTGCTGCGGTGGTGCCTTGGGCTTGTTGCCGCCCGCGTTCAGAGGATCGTCCTGACGCTGTACGGACCCTTCGAAATGGGCACCGCTTTCGATGGCGATTGTCTTGTGAATGATGTCGCCTTCGACCCGTGCGGTCGAGGTCAGGCGCACTTTCAGGCCACGGACGCGGCCCACGATGCGACCGTTGATCACGACGTCGTCCGCGACGACCTCGCCCTTGATCGTGGCGCTTTCACCGATGGTCAGCAGGTGGGCGCGAATGTCGCCCTCAACTGTGCCTTCGACCTGGATGTCGCCGGTGGTTTTCATGTTGCCCGTGACGTGCAGGTCAGCTGAGAGAAGCGAGGCGGGTGGTTTCGCCTTGGGCGCGCTGGCCTTGAATTCGCTTTGCTGTTTGGGCGCTGCGGGGGCAGGGGCGGCCGGTGCCGCTTTTTTCTCCGCATCGGTGCTGGGCGCGGGATCGTTGATTTTGCTCTTAGAAAACATCGTTGGCTGCCTTGATATAGATCATCGGGTTGACGGCTTTTCCGCCGACGCGGACTTCGTAGTGCAGATGCACGCCGGTTACCCGTCCAGACGCTCCCATATCACCTATCCGGTCCCCGCGCGAGACCTTTTGACCAACTTTCACACGCAGCCGTGACAGGTGCGCGTAGCGGGTTTCGATCCCGAATTCATGTTGGATTTTGACAAGTCTGCCATAGCCCGATTGCCAGCCTGCATGGGTCACAACGCCGTCGGCCGTGGCATAGAGCGGTGTGCCCAGACCGGCGGCGAAATCGACGCCTTTGTGCATGCGTCGACCGCCCGTTTTGGGGTCGCGGCGGAAGCCGAACGACGATGTGAAGCGGAAGGCGGATTTGACCGGGGTGGCAAAGGGGGCTTTCTGTGCGGCAATCCGGTAGAGGTTCAGCGTGTCCATCTGGTTCAGCAGGCGATTGGCACGCAGCGTGTCGGGGCTGGGTTCTTCACCCCGTGTCGAAAAGGACAGGGGGGTCAGCGGGCCACCCTGGCCGGAATAGCCGCGCCGGACTTGCTCGATAATCCGGTCGGTGGGCATGCCTGCCGAGCGGAACATCTTGTCCAGAGGCGCGACCGACACGGTCATCGCTTCTTCGAGCTGGCGGAAAATCTGATCGTTCTGTTCGCGCATCAGCGCGATTTCGGTCGCCATTGCGTCGGCGGCAAGCAGCGCATCCTGCGCGTCCTGTTCGATCTTGTCGCGTTCCGCGGCAGTTTTCGCGAGCGCGTCTGCCACAAAATCCATGGGTGCCCCACCACCATTTGCGGCGAGTGCCGTTCCTGCGCCACCGGTCTCAACCTGGTCCTGCAGCGCGGCCAGCTGTTCGCGTGCTGTTTCACGGTCCTTCATGGTGCCGCGCAGTGTCGCCTGGATCACTTCGATCCCGGTTTCAAGTTCGCGGCGGCGTGTCTCGGACGTCAGCAGTTCGGACTGCATGACGGAGATCTGTTGAAGGGCGGCGTTGAAGCGGTTTTGTGCGGCCAGTGCTTCCTCGGCGCGGGCGTCGCGTTGACCAGCCAGATCGTTCAGGCGCGCCTGGTAAGTGCTTTGATCGCGTTTGGCCTGTTCGCGGAAGTTGCCGGACCCGATGCTGTCCATGAGCAGGATGGCCGTTGCCACGATTGCCCATGCCACAACAAAAGAACTGCCCGCGAAAGCGAGCAGTTGTGTGCCGGGCCGAAGCCGGATGAACCTTGTGTCATTGTCCGATTTGAGAAAGACGCGACGCTCGGGAAAATACTTTTCCAGAAGTCCGTGCCACTTAATGCCGAGGCGTGTCCGCAAAACGCTCGTCCCTTTAGTTCCCATCCCACAGCGGCGTTCATATCCCCAAACACGACGCCCTAACGCCTGTGCATAAAGTCACAGCGCTTTGGCGGCAAGTCTCACGCTACGTTCTGTGTAAAACCGGTGCGGAAATGTATCAAATTGGCGGAAAACCGCGCATGATATCCATACGGATCAGTCTGTTAGCGCAAGAGGCCAGTAGAAATCCGGGGGCAGCCCGGCTTCGGCTCTTTTTTCCTCGTTGAAGGGTGGTTTGAGGGGGCTGTGGAAGTATTTCTGAACCAAGGCGTGGAACGCATCCTTGGGGTCAAGATTGTCGCGCCCACACATGAAGTGGAACCATTTCGAGCCGTAAGCGACGTGGGCCACTTCCTCGGCATAGATGGTTTCGAGTGCGGCGACGGCGCTATCGAGTTTCGCTTTTTGGAAGATGTCGATCATGCCCGGCGTTACGTCGAGCCCGCGGGCTTCGAGGACCATGGGGACAACGGCGAGCCGCCCCATGAAATCCTCTGCCGTGTCTTCGGCGGCGCGCCACATGCCCGCATGGCCCGGAAGGGCGCCGTAGTGGCTGCCCAGCTCTTCGAGGCAGTCGCACATCAGGTTGAAATGTTTGGATTCTTCGTCTGCCGCTTTCACCCAGTCGTCGTAAAACCCCATGGGCATCGGCACATGGGTGAAGCGGGCGATAATGTCCCAGTGCAGGTCCACGGCGTTGAGTTCGATATGGGCCACGGCGTGCAGCAGCGCGATGCGCCCCTGCGGGCTGCCGGGGCGGCGGCGCGGCACGTCGCGGGGGCTGAGCAGTTCGGGCGTTGATGGCCGCGCCGGGTGCGTGGGCGGAGAGGCGGTACCGATGTCAGGTGTGTGCCCGTCGGCCCGTGCGGCTTTCCATTCGGCGGCCAGCTTGCGGGACAGGGCCGTCTTTTCCCGGCCGTCTGAGGTGCGCAGCACAGCCTCGGCCATCTGTGCAAGGGGCATCATGAGGCGAGGGCGGGCAGGGCTGCCCGGAGCGTTGCGTCAGCATTTTCAAGTTGCGGCATATGTCCGAGTCCCGGCAGTTCTGTCATGGGTGGGCGGCCCATCGCCGAAGCCAAAACGCGCCCGCGCGCCAAGGGTATCCACGGATCGTCCGCGCCCCACAAGATGTGAACGGGGCATCTGACCTTATCCAGTTTGTCCTCGAACGCTGCGGTGAGCGCCTCGTCCGCTTGCGCGAATTGGCGATAGAATGCGATCTGGCCCTCAGCGTCCAGCCAAGGTGCGACCAGTTGATCCATGTCGTCCCGGGCGATGCCATGTGCGAAAGCGCCGCCAATATACGCCTCGACAATACCCCGATGTATGTGCGGCGGCACAGCGGAGAACACATCGACATGACGTTTCACATGATCGAAAAAGCCGGAGCCCCAAGGGCGCATCATCACCACGTTCATCAGCACCAGACGGGTGTAGTCGACACCGCCCATCAGATGCGCCCGCAGTGCGATCGCGCCGCCGAAATCATGCGCCCAGACAATGGGTGCGCGCAGGTCGAAATGGTCGAGCATCTCGGCCAAGACCTGCGCTTGCGCATCAATCCCGCTGGGACGGTCGGCCCGATGTTCCGAAGCGCCGAAATCGGGCATGTCGTACCAATGCACGGTGAACCGTTCGGACAGGCGTGCAATGACGCGGTGCCAGGAAAAGGACGACCAGGGCCAGCCATGGGCCAGCACCAGCGCAGGGCCGGTGCCGGTTCGACCAGCGGCAACAAAACCTGCTGACGTCTGGAACCGCTCAGGCAGATGCCATCCGGTCACAGGGCTTTGACAGCCGCCAGCACCGCTTCGGCGTGACCGGGCACCTTCACCTTGGGCCAGACCATTGCAACACTTCCATTGGCGTCGATCAGATAGGTTGTGCGTTCGATGCCCATGTACTTTTTACCGTACATGTTCTTTTCCTTCCAAACGCCGTAATCCTCGCAGACCGAGCCGTTTTCGTCCGACAAAAGCCCCACGGTCAGCTCGCGTTTCTTGGCGAACTTGGCGTGACTGGCGACGCTGTCCTTGGAGATGCCAAAGACCTTGGCGCCAGCGGATTCAAACTCGGCCAGATGTTCGGAAAAGGCGATCGATTCCTTGGTGCAACCCGGCGTGTCATCGCGCGGATAGAAATAAAGCACGATCGGACCGCCTTGCATCGCCGACAAGGTCACATCATTTCCATCACTGTCAGGCAGGGTGAAGTCAGGGGCGGGGGAGGCGATATCGAGCATGTTTCGGCCTTTTCATAAGACTTGGGAAAGTTGTGACTGGCATGATAGGGCTGGGCGGACAAGAATAAAGACATGAGCAGTGAAGACCCGACTCCTGAACCGCCCGCGCGGCGGAAAAAAAGCCTGTGGCGTCGCCTTGGGCTGGGGAGCCTGTTTTTCAGTCTTTTCTTTGCCGTCATTCTGGGCACCGCCATCTATGTGCTGATCGGGCGACCGGTTGCGGCACCGGATTGGTTGCGCGACCGGATTGAGGTGCGGGCAGGACAAGCGTTGGGCGCGGCGTCGCTGCGCTTTGATGCGCTCGATCTTGTTGTCGAGGACAGCAGCAAGCCACGGGTCCGCATGAGCAATGTGCAAGTGCTGAACACCGCTGGTGTTGAGATTGTGGGCTTTTCCGAAATGCGGATTGGTTTATCCGTGACCGGTCTGGCGCGGGGAGAGTTTCGCCCCACGGACATCAGCGTGTCGGGAGTCTTTGCCAGCATGCGGCGTGAGATTGATGGATCGGTCATTCTGTCCGGCGGTCTGGATCTGACCGGGCCAACACAACGGGCGGCCAACCTGGCCTTGCTGATCGAAAGCGTTGATGAACTGCTGACCTTGCCAGGCCTGTCTGCCCTGACCTCGGGCGACATTCAGGCGCTGACCCTGCGGGTCGAGGATGTCAGATCCTCCCGCGCGTGGACGGTTGACGGTGGTCGGATGCGATTGGCGCGCGACGGCGACGCAGTGCGCATTACTTCGGACCTTGCCTTGCTGAGCGGTGGCGAGGACGTGGCGACGCTGGAGGCCAATTACGAGGGTCAGGTCGGGCAGTCATCGGCCACCTTTGGTGTCTTGGTCAGCGATGTGGATGCCGCAGATATTGCGGTTCTCGCACCGGCCTTTGAATGGCTTGACGTGGTGCGTGCCCCGATATCGGGTGCGGTGCGTGGCGGTGTTGGTGCGGATGGTGCGCTGGACCCGCTAAATGTGTCGCTGAATATCGGCGCGGGTGTTATTCAACCAACCGACGCGACACGACCGGTGCCGTTCCAGTCGGCGCGCAGTTACTTCAGCTATGATCCCGGCGACACCGTTCTGACTTTCGACGAACTGTCGGTCGAAAGCGCGTGGATCACGGCGCAGATCGACGGTCAGGCGGTTCTGGGGTTGGACGATCAGGGTGGTCTTGATGATCTTGTCGGCCAGTTTCGGGCCACGTCATTAAGTGCAAATCCCGATAACCTGTATCCTGAACCGATCGAGATGCAGGCGGCACAGCTGGATTTCCGTTTGCGCCTTGATCCCTTTCGGCTGGATGTTGGACAGGCTTTGTTTCAGGACCATGGGCAAAACCTGATTGCGCAGGGCGCATTGTTGGCTGCCCCGGATGGGTGGAGCTATGAGCTGGATGCGCAGGTGGCGGGCATGATGCCTGAACGCTTGTTGGAGATCTGGCCGGATCGCTATGCGCCCAAGGCCCGCAAATGGGTGCTGGAGAACCTGCAAGATGGGTTCATGCGCGACATTGATGTTGCGCTGCGAGATACGCCCGGCAGCCCGACTGTCGCCTATGCCGGGTTTGCTTACGAGGACGCGCGGGTGCGTTACCTCAAGACGATGCCCCCGGTCGAGCAGGCGAGGGGGAGCGCCAGCCTGCTGGATGGCCGTTTTGTGGTTGCCGTTGATCAGGGCTTTGTCGCGTCACCGCGTGGTGGCCGTATCGATGTCAGCGGGTCGTCCTTCATCATTCCCGATGTGCGTGCGCGTGAGGGTGTGCCTGCCGTCGTCCGGTTGGAAACAGACGGCACGGTGACGGCGGGCCTGTCGCTGTTGGATTTGCCGCCGCTGAGCGTGATGGAGCGCGCGGGGTTGTCTCCGACACTGGCGGATGGGCGTTTGCAGGCCGCCGGTACGCTGGCCTTTGCCATGAAGAAGGGGCTGAAGCCCCAGGATGTTGAGTATGATGCGACCGGCACCGCCCGGGATGTTTTGAGCACCACCCTGATCGAAGGGCGACGTCTGGCGGCTGACACGTTGCGGGTCATCGCCTCGCAAAACAGGGTTGAGGTGTCTGGCCCCGGAACGTTGGATGGAGTGCCGTTTGATGCGCGCTGGGCGCAGCCCTTGGGGCAGGGATCGCCGCAACCGAGCCAGGTCACGGGCACAATCGAGCTGTCAGAGCGGACGATTGATGCGTTTGAACTGGGCCTTCCGCCCGGGTTGGTGACCGGTCGGGGGACCGGTGACATCACCATTGACCTGCCGGTGGGCGGCGGTGTCCCCTCCTTTGCCTTGTCGTCCAACCTGCGTGGGGTGCGCCTGTCATCGCCGCCGCTGGGGTGGTCGAAGCCTGCGTCAACCGCTGCGTCCCTGACCCTGGCCGGACAACTTGGGCCGTTGCCGCGTGTGGATCGGATTGCGCTGGATACGCCTGGCTTGCAGGCGGAGGGGGGGATCACGTTCATTCCGGGCGGGGGGCTGGAGCGGGCGAGTTTCAGCAGCGTTCGTGTCGGAAACTGGATGAATGGCCCGGTGGATCTGTGGGGCCGTGGTTCTGGGGCTGCGCCGGCGGTCGAGGTGCGTGGCGGCGTGCTGGATCTGCGCGCGGCGGATTTTGGTGGTTCGGGTGCGGGCACCGGCGGGCAGCAGGGGGGCGGGCCGTTGAGCCTGACCTTGGATCGATTGCAGATCACCGACACCATCGCGCTTGATCGCGTGACGGGTGATTTCAACATGGCGCGCGGGTTGGATGGCGAGTTTCGTGCCCGGGTGAATGGCCGAACGCCGATCCGGGGCCAGGTGCTGCCGCAGAACGGTCGCAGTGCGATCCGCATCACGTCGGACGATGCGGGTGGTGTGGCGGCCTCAGCCGGTATTTTGAAGCAGGCGCGGGGCGGGTCCTTGTCCCTGACCCTGTTACCTGTAGGAGATGCGGCCTTTGACGGCACGTTGAGTGTCAAGGAAACGCGGGTGCAGGATGCGCCGGCCATTGCCGCCCTTTTGAATGCGCTTAGTGTTGTCGGCCTGCTGGAGCAGATGAGCGGCAGCGGCATTCACTTTCAGAATGTCGATGCCTCTTTTCGCCTGACCCCATCCACGATGACACTGACACAGGCCAGTGCGACGGGGCCGTCGATGGGGCTGTCCATGGATGGTGTTTATGATGTGGCAGGCGGGCGTCTGAACATGCAGGGCGTGATCTCACCCCTGTTTCTGATCAATGGGATCGGCGGCATCTTTACCCCTCGGCGCGGCGAGGGTTTGATCGGTTTCAACTACCGTTTGCGCGGCCCGGCGGCGAACCCGCGCGTGCAGGTCAATCCGCTGTCGGCGCTGACGCCCGGCTTGTTCCGCGAGATTTTCCGCGCCCCGGCGCCGGATGTTCCCCGGGTCGAAGGGGAGCAGGTGGCGCCGGTCGTACCGGAGGCCTTTGTGCCCGAGGACACAGGACCCAGCCGTGCCGAACAAAGACGGATTGAACGGCAAAAACGCATTGATGATCGGTGATTGCGTCGCTACGTGGCGCGCATGAAACTGGATGATTTCGATTTTGACCTGCCCGAAGCGCTGATTGCCACGCGTCCTGCGTCGCCGCGGTCGTCAGCCCGTTTGCTGGTGGCCGAAGGGGACGCGATTCACGATCAAGTGGTCACGGACCTTGTTTCGTGGCTGCGTCCCGGCGATTTGCTGGTTCTGAACGACACACGCGTGATCCCCGCGCGCCTGTTCGGCACCCGCGCACGGCAAAGTGCGCAAGGCCTGACCGAAGCACGGATCGAGGCGACCCTGCTGGAGCCCCGCGCTGACGGCACATGGTCGGCTTTGGTCAAACCGTTGAAGAAGGTGAAGCCGGGCGAGGTGATCCGCTTTTCCGATGATCTGTCGGCCACGCTTGAGGGCAGCGCGGACGGGCAGGGGTATTTGCGGTTCAACCTGACCGGTGATGACTTTGACGCGGCGCTGGCCGAGGCCGGAGCGATGCCACTTCCACCCTATATCGCTGCCAAACGCCCGGCGGATGCGCAGGACAAGACGGACTACCAGACGATATGGGCCAAGCATAGCGGCGCCGTGGCAGCCCCCACGGCTTCGCTGCATTTCGATGATGCGCTGATGCAGGCGCTTGCCGATCATGGGGTCGAAACAACCCATGTCACGCTGCATGTGGGCGCGGGCACGTTCCTGCCCGTCAAGGTGGAGGATGTCACCAAGCACAAGATGCACGCCGAATGGGGGCAGGTTTCGGCCCGGGCCGCGCAGGACATCGCGGCCGCCAAGGCACGCGGTGCCCGGGTGATTCCCGTTGGCACCACGGCCCTGCGTTTGATCGAGACGATGGCGCGGGATGGCGGCATCGCGCCCTGGGAAGGGGAAACGGATATCTTCATCTATCCCGGTTTCAGCTTTGGCGTGGCGGACGGGTTGATGACCAACTTCCACCTGCCCAAATCGACATTGATGATGCTTGTGTCAGCCCTGATGGGGCAGGATCGCATTCGCGCCATCTATGACCACGCCGTGAAATCGGAGTACCGGTTCTTTTCGTATGGGGATGCGTCGCTTTTGTTGCCGCAAACGTGACACCGGAAACCGACACACACTGGTCGCACATATCTGCGACACGGTCGGCAAATGCAGGGCAGGGTGATTTCACCCCTTCAAGGAGTTCCGCATCATGTTCCAAGTTCTGACAAGCGCCTGGGCCCTGCTGTTTGGCATGGGGCTTTTGATGGTGGGCAACGGGATGCAAGGCACGTTGCTTGGTATTCGGGGGGAGATCGAGGGATTCTCGACCGCCCAGATGTCGATTGTCATGTCGGCCTACTTCCTTGGATTTCTCGGTGGCAGCCGTCTGGCCCCAAGGATGATCCAGCGGGTGGGCCATGTGCGCGTCTTTGCGGCACTCGCGTCGCTGATTTCGGCAGTGATGATCCTGTACCCGACCTTTGCGGATCCGTGGGCATGGACCATCGGGCGCGTTGTTATCGGTTTTTGCTTTTCTGCCGTCTATGTCACGGCGGAAAGCTGGCTGAACGATGCGGCCGACAATTCGAACCGGGGCAAGGCTCTGTCTTTGTACATGATTGTGCAAACATTCGGCATTGTGGTCAGCCAGTATTTGCTGCTGACCGCCGATCCCTCGGGCTTTGTCCTGTTTGTCATTCCGTCGGTGCTGGTGTCGCTGGCGATTACGCCCATCCTGTTGTCGATCAGTCCGGTGCCGGCCTTTGAAACAACCAAGCCGATGTCGCTGCGCGCGCTTGTCGCGACCTCGCCCTTGGGCTGTGTGGGCATGTTCCTGCTGGGAGGTGTCTTTGCCGCGCAATTCGGGATGTCGGCGGTTTACGGCACGCAAGTAGGGCTGTCGGTCGCGCAGATTTCGGCTTTTGTGTCGACCTTCTTTGTCGGGGCGATGCTTTTGCAATATCCCATTGGCTGGATTTCGGACCGGATGGATCGCCGGGCGTTGATCCTGATCGTCGCTGCCATCGGGGGTGGTGGCTCGGTCCTTGGTCTGCTTCTGGGCGGTAGTTTTGCCATGCTTCTGGTATCGGCTTTTGTCGTGGGCGGCATGTCAAACCCGCTTTATTCCCTGCTCTTGGCCCACACGAATGACTTTCTTGATCACGATGATATGGCGGCCGCGTCTGGTGGGTTGGTTTTTATCAATGGTCTGGGTGCTGTTTTTGGTCCGTTGATTGTTGGTGCGCTGATGGAAAGCGTGGGACCATCGGGCTTTTACATGTTCACTGGTGTGCTGTTTGCCGCGTTGGTTTCCTATGCAGCCTACCGGAGAACGCAACGGGCTGCGGTTCCCGTCGAAGAAACGGGTTCGTATGTTGTGATGTCCCAGGCCACCACTACGCCGGTTGGCATGGAATTCGCGCAAGAATACGCCATTGAGGCTGATTTGGAGGCGGAAGATGACGCACAAGCGGCATCCTAACACGCAATGTGTCGCACCTGTCGTATTTCGTGATTGGGGTCTGTGGAAAACTTATGTAACCATTTGATTACGGGGCATGGGAAGCGGGAGACAAACCATGGTTGGTCCGGACGAAGTATTGAGTTTCTGGTTGGATGAGTGCACGCCGGATGATTGGTTTAAATCTGACGCTGCATTCGATCAAAAAATACGCGACCGTTTTGGCGGCGCGTGGAAGGCGGCGACGGAAGGCAAGTTTGCGCTTTGGTTGACATATCCGTCGGGGGCGCTGGCCTATATCATTCTGACAGACCAGTTCCCACGCAATATGTTTCGCGATGATGCAGCAGCCTTTTCCACGGACAAGGCGGCCCTTGCCGCGGCCAAATCCGCGATCGCGAAAGGCTGGGACATGCGGATTGATCTGCCTGCGCGCCAGTTCTTTTATATGCCGCTTGAGCATTCGGAAAACCTGTGTGACCAGGATCGAGCCGTGCGCCTGATCTGTGAGCGGATGAAGGATGACGAGTTTCTGCTACATGCCCGGGCGCATCGCGAAGTGATCCGCGAGTTCGGCCGCTTTCCGCACCGCAATGCGGTTCTGAGACGGGCCACGACCGCAGCGGAAAAGGCACATCTGGACGCAGGTGGCTATGGGGCTGTTCTGCGAGGCATGCAGGCTGACAAGGCTGCCTGACAAACTTTTTCTGTTTCAATGACGAGCTGGCGCGGGGCTTCCCTTGCGTCAGGCGTTTTGTCGCGCCATGCTTTCGTTGTGAAGTGTTCAGAAATAGTTTAACGGTAAACTAAATCTGGCGCAGCGTTTGGCGAGGGCATTGAAATGGCGGCGAAATCCTTTGATGTGGTGGTGATCGGGTCTGGCCCAGGCGGGTATGTGGCAGCCATTCGTGCGGCGCAACTGGGGCTGAGTACCTGCGTGGTGGAGCGCGAGAGTCTTGGCGGCATCTGCTTGAACTGGGGCTGCATCCCGACCAAGGCGATGTTGCGCAGTTCGGAAGTGTTCCACCTGATGCACCGCGCCAAGGAGTTTGGCCTGAAGGCGACCGGTGTGGACTACGATCTGCCCGCTGTTGTTGAACGCTCACGCAAGGTGGCTGGTCAGCTGTCCGGCGGTGTTCAGCATCTGCTGAAGAAGAACAAGGTGACCGTTATCATGGGCGAGGGGACGATCCCATCCAAGGGCAAGGTCAGCGTCAAGACCGACAAGGGCACCGAAGAGCTGACAGCGAAGAGCATCATCCTTGCCACTGGCGCGCGGGCGCGTGAGTTGCCGGGGCTTGAGGCGGATGGCGATCTTGTCTGGACCTACCGGGCGGCGCTGACGCCGAAGCGGATGCCAAAAAAGCTGCTGGTGATCGGCTCCGGTGCTATCGGGATCGAGTTTGCCAGCTTCTACAATACGTTGGGGGCCGAAACGACCGTGGTGGAAGTCATGGATCGTGTGCTGCCTGTTGAGGATGCCGAGATTTCGGCCTTTGCCAAGAAGGCGTTTGAAAAGCAGGGCATGAAGATCATGCAAAAGGCGATGGTCAAGCAACTTGATCGAGCAAAGGGCAAGGTGACGGCCCATATCGAGGTCGGTGGCAAGGTTGAGAAGCATGATTTCGACACAGTTATTTCCGCCGTTGGTATCGTTGGGAATGTCGAGGGGCTGAACCTTGAAAAACTGGGCGTGAAGGTGGATCGCACCCACGTTGTGACGGACGAATACTGCCGGACCGGTGTCGAGGGGATTTATGCCATCGGCGACATTGCTGGCGCGCCGTGGTTGGCACACAAGGCGTCACATGAGGGCGTCATGGTGGCCGAACTGATCGCCGGCAAGAACGATGTTTATCCGATCAAACCCAACTCCATTGCCGGATGTACCTACTGCCACCCACAGGTGGCGTCTGTTGGTCTGACCGAGGCGGCGGCCAAAGAGGCTGGCTATACACTGAAGGTCGGGAAGTTTCCGTTCATCGGCAACGGCAAGGCGATTGCCCTGGGCGAGCCGGAGGGCATGATCAAGACCGTGTTCGATGCCAAGACGGGCGAGTTGCTTGGCGCGCACATGATCGGTGCCGAGGTGACCGAGCTGATCCAGGGGTATGTCGTGGGACAGGCGCTGGAGACAACGGAAGAAGACCTGATGCACGCCGTTTTCCCGCACCCGACGCTGTCAGAGATGATGCACGAGAGCGTGCTCGACGCCTATGATCGTGTGATCCACATGTAAGGCACTGCGACTTTCCGGAATCACAAATGGCCGCTATTCTGCGGCCATTCTATTTTGGGAAGATTGATATGAAGCTTTTTTGCGCAAGTCTTTTGATCGCGGCCGCTTCCGTGTTTGTCTCTGCGGTTCCTTCCAATGCACAGCAGATTATCGCTGAATATTACACGATGCTGGTGGATGCTGACCTGAGCAATTCGCGTGGCGTACCACTTGGTAATTTCTGCGCGGTCGTTCAGCAGGACCGTGCCAACTACCACCGTTTTGGCATTCGTCATGATGGGGATGATTGGGATCCGATCTTTGCGGATCGGGTGGCGCGTGCGCGCATTGCGACGACCTGTCAATTGGCAGCGGGGTCTGAATATTTGCCGTCGTCGCTGGCGCAATATGGCAGCAAATACGTCCATGTCCGCGTCTTTGGGTCTGGTGGAATACCAACGCTGGTTCTGGTCGCTGAAGGCGCAGGCTGAGGCCGGGACCAGCCCACACATGCAGGTCGCGCACGGTGCACAGAAAGTGGCCTTGCAGCCCCTGACGTTCAGGCGTAGCCCGGACAGATGAGCGACCGCACTTCATTCCCCCTTGTCTTTGCCCTGTGGGGGGCGGGGCTGGGTGCAGCGGGACAATATGCCAAGATATCTGTGATCTTTGACAAGCTGCCTGCTGTTTATCCCGACGCGGGTGCGGCGCTGGGGTTCACCGTGTCCCTTGTCGGGTTGCTTGGTATCCTACTGGGTGTTGTTGCGGGCCTTGTCGTCGCCCGTATCCGGTATCGGCGGGCGATGCTGTGGGCGCTTTGGGCGGGTGCGGCGCTGTCACTTTATCAGGCGACTTTGCCGAGCTTGCCCTTGATGCTGGTGAGCCGTGCGCTTGAGGGCGTGTCGCATCTGGCGATGGTTGTTGCCGCGCCTACGCTTATCGCGCAGCTGAGTGCCGAGCGGCATCGCGGCTTTACCCTGACACTGTGGAGTACGTTCTTTTCCGTCGCCTTCACCCTTTTGGTCGCCCTTGGCCTGCCGCTTGTGGATGCGATGGGAGTGCCTGCGTTGTTCGTCGCTCATTCCATTTGGCTGGCCGTGTTCGCGGTTATCCTTGGTGTGTTCCTGCGCCCACTTGAGGTGCCGCCAGAGGGTACTTTGTCCCTGCGGGGCATCTTGCGCGATCACGTGACCATCTACCGTTCCCCCAGCATTGCGGCACCGGGGGCCGGTTGGTTGTTCTATACGTTTTGCTTTCTGGCGATCCTGACAGTTTTGCCGCCCTACATCGCACAGGAATGGCGGGCTTGGGTCATGGGGGCGATGCCTTTGACGTCGATTGCCGTGTCCCTGACGCTGGGCGTTTTTGCGATGCGGTTCATGTCTGCGATCATGCTGGTGCAGATTGGCTTTGTGCTGTGCATCCTGTCGCTGTTGTGGCTTTGGGCAGCACCCGGATTGCCCGTGGCCTGTCTGGCGCTGGCGGGGGCCTTGGGGCTGGTGCAGGGGGCAAGCTTTGCGGCTGTGCCGCAGTTGAACCGGACTGCCGCCCACCAATCCCAAGCCTATGGTGGCTTGGCGCAGACCGGCAATCTGGGCAACACGCTAGGCACGCCCGTGTTGTTGGCCGTGCTGGGTATAGCTGGCTTTCCGGGGTTGGTCTGGACTTGCGTCGCCGTCTTTGGTTGCGGAATTGCGGTCCATGCGTGGATGGCGACGCGGCGGCGTACTGACACCATTCGGCAGTAAGCGACATGTTCACGACATGTTCTCACTTTTTCATTGGCTGTTTCGGCCATCTGACCTATGTACAAACCGTTAATCCGGGGGGCTGATATGGCCGAGCAGAAGAATATCGAGGTGCGTGGCGCGCGCGAGCACAACCTCAAGTCCATCGACGTGGATATCCCGCGCGACCAACTGGTTGTGATCACTGGGCTTTCCGGGTCGGGCAAGTCATCGCTGGCCTTCGACACGATCTATGCCGAGGGGCAGCGCCGCTACGTGGAATCACTGTCGGCTTACGCGCGTCAGTTCCTGGACATGATGCAGAAGCCGGATGTCGATCACATCTCGGGCCTGAGCCCCGCGATTTCCATCGAGCAGAAGACGACGTCGAAGAACCCTCGATCGACCGTTGGCACGGTGACTGAGATTTACGACTACATGCGTCTGCTCTTTGCCCGCGTGGGTACACCCTATTCGCCTGCCACTGGCAAGCCGATCGAGGCGCAGCAGGTGCAGGACATGGTGGACCGCATCATGACGATGGAGGAGGGGACGCGCGCCTATCTTCTGGCCCCCATCATCCGCGACCGCAAAGGCGAGTACCGCAAAGAGTTTCTGGAGCTGCGCAAGCAGGGTTTCCAGCGTGTGAAGGTCGATGGCGAATTCTATGAGTTGGACGAGCCGCCGACATTGGACAAGAAGTTTCGCCATGACATCGACGTTGTGGTGGACCGGATCGTGGTGCGGGAGGGGCTCGAGACGCGGTTAGCAGATTCGCTGCGGACGGCGCTGGATTTGGCCGACGGGATTGCGATCCTTGAGACTGCGCCGAGTGAGGGTGAACCGGAGCGCACGACCTTTTCCGAGAAATTTGCCTGCCCTGTCAGTGGCTTCACGATCCCCGAGATCGAGCCGCGCCTGTTTTCCTTCAATGCCCCTTTTGGGGCGTGCCCGTCCTGTGACGGGTTGGGGCACGAGCTGTTTTTTGATGAGCGGTTGGTGGTGCCGGACCAGACATTGAAGGTCTATGACGGGGCGCTCGCGCCCTGGCGCAAGGGGAAATCGCCGTACTTCTTGCAGACCATTGAGGCGATTGCGGCCCACTACGAGTTTGACCCACAGACCAAGTGGAAGGACCTGCCAGCCCATGTGAAGCAGGTGTTTCTGTACGGTTCGGGCGATGAGGAGATCCCGTTCCGTTATGACGAGGGCGGGCGCGTTTATCAGGTGACGCGCGTGTTCGAGGGGGTGATCCCCAACATGGAGCGCCGCTATCGCGAGACGGATTCGAACTGGATCCGCGAGGAATTCGAGCGCTACCAGAACAACCGTCCTTGTGGCGATTGTGGCGGGTTCCGCCTGCGGCCCGAAGCGTTGGCGGTGAAGATCGGGCCACGTGATGACCCGGACCGGCTGCTGCATGTGGGGCAGGTGGTCGAGATGTCGATCCGCGAGGCCTTTGACTGGTGTCAGACCGTGCCGGAGCATCTGACAGACCAGAATAACGAGATTGCGCGGGCCATTCTGAAGGAAATCCGCGAGCGGCTTGGGTTCCTGAATAACGTTGGTCTTGAGTACCTTACAATGTCACGTTCAAGTGGCACGCTGAGCGGGGGAGAGAGCCAGCGTATTCGGTTGGCCTCCCAAATCGGGTCCGGTTTGACCGGCGTTCTGTATGTGCTTGACGAACCGTCGATTGGCCTGCACCAGCGCGACAATGACCGGCTTTTGGGCACGCTCAAGAACCTGCGCGATCAGGGCAACACTGTCATCGTGGTGGAACATGATGAAGAGGCCATTCGCGAGGCTGATTACGTGTTCGACATTGGTCCAGGTGCGGGTGTGCATGGCGGGCAGGTCGTCGCGCATGGCAGGCCGGATGTGCTGGCCGCCAGCGGGTCCATTACGGGCGACTACCTGTCTGGCAAGCGCGAGATTGCGGTGCCGACAGAGCGTCGCAAGGGTAAAAAGGGCAAGAAGAAGGTCACAGTCGTCAAGGCAACGGGCAACAATCTGCAGAACGTGACTGTCGACTTCCCACTGGGCAAATTTGTCTGTGTGACGGGTGTATCGGGTGGCGGCAAGTCCACGCTGACCATTGAAACGCTGTTCAAGACGGCATCGATGGCGCTGAACGGTGCGCGCCAGACACCTGCGCCCTGTGAGACGATCAAGGGGCTGGAGCATCTCGACAAGGTGATCGACATCGACCAGCGGCCCATCGGGCGCACCCCACGTTCGAACCCGGCGACCTATACCGGGGCCTTCACGCCCATTCGTGACTGGTTTGCAGGGCTGCCCGAGGCCAAAGCCCGCGGCTACAAGCCGGGGCGTTTTTCCTTCAACGTGAAGGGCGGGCGGTGCGAGGCGTGCCAGGGCGACGGTGTTATCAAGATCGAGATGCACTTCCTGCCGGATGTTTATGTCGAGTGCGAGACGTGTAAAGGCGCGCGGTATAACCGTGAAACGCTTGAGATCAAGTTTAAGGGCAAGTCAATTGCCGACGTTCTCGATATGACGGTCGAGGATGCCCAGACGTTTTTCCAGGCCGTGCCGTCGATCCGTGAAAAAATGGATGCGCTGATGCGCGTGGGCCTTGGCTACATCAAGGTCGGCCAGCAGGCGACGACCTTGTCGGGCGGCGAGGCGCAGCGGGTGAAGTTGTCGAAAGAGCTTTCGAAACGGTCGACGGGCCGGACCCTCTATATCCTCGATGAGCCCACGACCGGTCTACACTTTGAAGATGTGCGCAAGCTGTTGGAAGTGCTGCATGAATTGGTGGATCAGGGCAATTCGGTCGTTGTGATCGAACATAACCTCGACGTCGTAAAAACTGCCGATCATATCATCGACATTGGACCTGAGGGCGGCGATGGCGGTGGTCAGGTTGTCGCGACCGGCACGCCGGAGGAAGTGGCGGAGGTGGCCGAGAGCCACACCGGCCGGTACCTGAAGCCGATGCTGGCACAGCGCAGGGTGGCAGCAGAGTAAATTGGCTCAGGTGTCTTGAATGTTAATCTGATTAACACCATCTCATCTTCGTATTCACATCGGGAGAGTGAAGATGAGACGACCTTTTTACGTCGTGTCGGCTGTCTGTGCGGTTGCCTTGGCCACCCCGCTGGCGGCTCGCGAAACAGTTCATGACTTTTCAGGTTTTACCAAGATCATCGCCGCTGATGGTGTGACGGTCCGGGTGTTTTCAGGCTCGGACTACCGCGTTGTGTCCGATGTCTCTGGCACTGCGCGCGAACGTCGCCTGGTGGTGGAACAGGATGGCGACACGTTGTCGATCAAACGCCAGGGTGGATCGTCGATGATCCTCATGGGGATGGCCGATTACTATACCGTCACGGTGCATATGCCAGAGTTGACGTCGATTATTGGCAGTCGCGGGGTTGACGTCGAAGTCTCGGGCACGTTTACCGATGCATTCGAAGCGATGAGCAGCAGTGGTGCCGATGTCGATATTGACGGGTTGGACACCGAAACGGTGTTCCTCAAGGCCAGTTCGGGCTCGGACCTGGACGTGCGCGGCTCCTGCGGGTCCCTTGTGGTCGAGGCCTCTAGTGGGTCGGACATTGATGGTGAAGATCTGGAATGCCGGGACGTCCATGCACGCGCCTCAAGCGGGTCGGACATCGAAATCCATGTCTCCGAGACCTTGTTCGCACGCGCCTCCAGCGGGGGCGACATTAATGTGGAAGGTGCGCCGATGGATGTGAAGGTGAAGGAAAGCTCAGGCGGGGAAGTGAGCCTGCCCGGGTCCTGAACGACTGATTGCTGTTTAAGTCCCGAATTGGGCAGGGCGTGAACGCGGGGCGCATTGCTTTCAGCTGCGCCCTGCGTCGTTTGAAAAGCGACGTTAGGTAAATCTGATTGTTTTGGTCAGAATGCCGCATTCAATGTGGTTCCACGTGCCTTATCTGATGGGAAACCTTTGGATGGAGCCAAACAAACATGACCACGACAACCACCAACCCGACGCAAAAATCGAGTTTCCTGCGGACGGGGTTGCGGACAATATCGGATGCCGCCCGCACCATGTTCTCTGCTGTGGTTGGCCCAGAGCTTTATGTCATGCTAGGGATATTGGCCCTGGTGGTCGCATGGGGGCTGGCCATTGCCACATGGGGGTATCCAGCCCTGATCATCGTGGCCCTGTTCCTTGTATTTGTGATTTTCGCAGGCTTAATGCTGATCACCGTGGGGAAATAGAAGTCAGCCGCGCCCGCGGGTTTCGAACCGTGGCAGCATGGCGCTGAAATCCTTGCCCAGACCATCCTCGTTTTCGACAAACTGGCGGTAGAGTTCTAGCGCGCGTTGCCCCATCGGGGTGTCCGCGTCGACGGCCTCTGCCGCCTGTTGGCTCAGCCCGAGGTCCTTCAGCATCAGTTCTGCTGCGAAACCCGGAGTGTAGCCATTGTCCGCGGGGCTTTGCGGGCCAACGCCCGGGGCAGGGCAGTAGGCGTTCATTGTCCAAGAATAACCCGAGGATGTGCTGACCACATCGAACATTTTTTGTCGGTCAAGTCCGAGTTTGTCGGCCAGGGCAAAGGCTTCGCAGGTGGCGATCATGGTCGCGCCGAGGATCATGTTGTTGCAGATCTTGGCCGCCTGACCAGCGCCTGCATCGCCGCAATGCACGGCCTTTTGCCCCATGATGTCGAAGAGGGGCTTGGCGGCTTCAAAGGCTGCGGTGCTGCCGCCCGCCATGAAGGTAAGCGTTCCACCAGCAGCGCCGCCAATGCCACCCGATACGGGTGCATCGACACAGCCCAGCCCGGCAGCATCTGCCTGTGCGGCGACCGCACGCGCGCTTTCCACATCAACGGTCGAGCAGTCGATCAGAGTTGCGCCGGGTTTCATCGCGGGGATCACTTCGGCGGCGACGGCGCGCAGGATGTCGCCATTGGGCAGCATCGTGATGACGATGTCCTGACCGGTGGCGGCCTCAGCAGCACTTGATGCGTTCGTGACGCCCTCGGCGGTGGTTCCGGCGACGTCGAACCCGGTCACGGTATGCCCGGCCTTGGCAAGGTTCGCGGCCATCGGAGCACCCATGTTGCCCAGCCCAACAAATCCGATCTTCATGCCCGTTTCTCCTAATTTAAGTGCCATGTCCCCCAGCGGCATCAGCATCTTGCTGATCGCGGTGGGCGGGACCGTGCCGTCGGCATATTGCCATTTCGGCATGCGATCCTTGTCTATGATCGCGGCCCTGATCCCTTCAAGGAAGTCACCATGCTCCATTGCGCGCGCGGTGAAGCGGTATTCAAGGTCCAGCGCCTTTTCCAAGGTCAGCGATGGACCGCGCAGGCGGTGCAGGGCCTCGATGGTACAGGCCATGGAGAGGGGGCTATTGCGGCCCATGCGCTTGAGTGTATCGCGAGCAAAGTCACTGTCCTCGTCCCGCAGCGTGGTCAGCACGTCGCTGAGGGAGGCGCCATGGAAGTGGCTGTCGATGTCGGGCATTGCCTGTTGCAGCGGTCCGGGCGCGGGGTCCGTGGCGGCTACAGCGATGCAGGATGTATCGCCGGTGGCCTCAAGCGTGGCTATCAGTGCGGGCCAGTGTGCTTCGGCCACGTAGTGGTCGGCGAAGCCAGCAAAGATCGCGTCGCTTGCATTCATCCGCGCCGCCGTGGTGCCCAAGTACTCCCCCAAGCGACCCGGGGCGAGGGCGAGCATCAGCGACCCGCCCACATCCGGAACAAGGCCGATGCCGCATTCCGGCATCGCGATCTGGCTGCTGTCGCCCACAACCCGGTGCGACCCGTGACACCCAATGCCGACGCCGCCGCCCATGGTGAACCCTTGCAGGAAGCTGACCACCGGTTTGGGATAGTGAAAGATCTTGTGGTTCAGGCGGTATTCGTCGGCCCAGAATGTTTGGCCGTAGGCATAGTCGCCCTTAGTCCCTGTTTCGTAGAGTTCGGCAATGTCACCGCCCGAACAGAAGGCGCGGTCGCCGATCGCGTCGAACACCACCACTTCGACACTGTCATCGCTGTGCCATGTGTCCAGTGCCGCTTCGATGGCGAGGCACATCTCATAGGTCATCGCGTTGAGCGCTTGGGGACGCTGCAAGGTGATCCGGCCCGCGCGCCCGGTGATACGGATGGAGATGTCAGTCATGGCAGGGCCGCCGTGCAGATGATTTCGATGTCGTAGCCTTCGCCACCAATCTGTACCTCTCCACACGACCGGGCGGGGGCGGTACCAACGGGCACCCATGCGTCCCAAACCTCGTTGATGGCGTCATAGTCGGATATAGAGGCGAGCCAGATGGTCACGGACAGCAATCGGGTTTTGTCAGTGCCCATGGCGGCAAGGTGATGATCGACCTTGGCCAGCGCTTCGCGTGTTTGGGTCTGGATCGGTGCAAAGGCGGTACCACACTGCCCGGCAAGATAAGCGGTCTGACCGTGCATAACCGCCTGGCTCATCCGTTTGTCCGAATCGAAGCGTTTGATGTCGGTCATCGGTTCTTCAACATGTCGCGCGCCACGATCACACGCATGATTTCGTTAGTGCCTTCGAGGATCTGATGCACGCGCAAATCGCGGACCAGTTTTTCGATTCCGTAGTCGGCCAGATAACCGTAGCCGCCGTGCAATTGCAGGCATTGATCAACGACCTTGGAGCCTGCGTCGGTTACGAATTTCTTGGCCATGGCGCAGAACTTGGTGGCATCAGGCGCGCCGTTGTCCAGTTTCCAGGCGGCTTGGCGCAGGAAGGTGCGGGCGGCTTGCAGTTCGATCTCCATATCCGCGAGGCGGAATTGCAGGCCCTGGAACTGGTCGATGGGCTGACCAAACGCCTTGCGCTCGCCCATATAGGCCAGCGTCACATTCAAAGCCGTCTGGGCTGCGCCCAATGAACAGGCGGCAATGTTCAGACGACCGCCATCGAGGCCCATCATCGCATATTTAAAGCCTTGGCCTTCTTCTCCGACCAGATTGCGGCTGGGGATATTGCAATTGTCGAACTGGACCTGCGCAGTGGGTTGGCTGCGCCAGCCCATTTTGTCTTCCAACCCACCAAATGACAAACCTTCGGTTTCGTCTTCGACATAGACTGTGGACACACCCTTTGGCCCGTCTTCTCCAGTGCGCACCATGCAGACATACGCATCCGAGTATCCGCCACCAGAGATGAACGCTTTGGTGCCGTTCAGGGTGTAGCCCTCATTCGTGCGATCCGCACGGGTGCGCAAGGCCGCCGCGTCGGAGCCAGAGCCGGGTTCGGTCAGGCAATAGCTGAGCACGGTGTTCATGCTCAGGACGTCCGGCATCACGCGGGCCTTCAGACCGTCACCCGCAAAGCTGTCGAGCATCTTGGCGCACATGTTGTGGATCGACAGGAAGGCCGCAACGGATGGGCAGGCCATGCTTAGTGCTTCGAACACCAGCGTTGCATCAAGCCGGGACAGACCCGCACCGCCCGCATCTTCCGAGACATAGAGCGAAGCAAAACCCAGTTCACCGACCTTGGGCCACAGGTCCTTGGGGATGGTGCCAGCAGCTTCCCAATCGCGCGCATGGGGCGCGATCTCGGACTGGCCAAAGGCATGGGCCATGTCGAAAATTGCGGTCTGTTCCTCGGTCAGTGCGAAATCCATGCTGCCTCCCATAGCGCAATGGCTTGAATTGAACGCACGTTAAATTCCGATGTTTGCAGGACTATTGCAAGGCCTGCTTTCCGACCGGGGGCAGAAGCATATCAAGGGCTTTTTCAGGCTGACCAAGTAGCGTCAGTGCCTCGGATTCCGAGTGCTGCACCATCGGCACAACCGCATCCACGTTGTCCCAGGATTTAATGAACAGCGCGCTCAGTTCCTGACTGATCTGCGTTGGTGCGATATAGACAACAAGCGATTGCACGCCGGAGTTGGCAAAGCGATCTACTTTGGTCGCTTGCATCTGCATGAAACGAACATAATCCCGTTCATAGTCGGTGATGCTGCTGAAATCGACCAACTGCTTTTGGCCAAGCGCATAGTGCGGGTGGGCCAAATAGGTTTGGGTGGCACCGAGCGTGTCGTCTATGGTCACGAAACCTGAATACCGGACCACGACCAAGCCGCGGTCCGGGATGATGCGAAAACGTATGGGCATGCTATTCCATTACGGGGATCGAAAATTCTCCGCCTTCCTTTATTCCAGATGGCCAACGGGCCGTCACTGTCTTCGTACGCGTATAGAACTTAAATGCGTCAGGACCGTGTTGATTTAGGTCACCAAATACGGATTTTTTCCAGCCCCCAAATGTATGATAGGCCAATGGCACGGGAATTGGGACATTAATGCCTACCATGCCGATGTTGATTCGGTTGGCAAAATCGCGGGCTGTGTCACCGTCCCGGGTGAAGATTGCGGTCCCGTTTCCGTATTCATGATCCATGGCGAGGCCGATGGCCTCTTCGTAGGTTTGTGCGCGGAGGGTTGTCAGGACAGGGCCAAAGATTTCCTGCTTGTAGATATCCATGTCTTTGGTCGCACGGTCGAAAAGATGCGGACCGACAAAGTATCCCTCTTCGTAGCCTTGAAGTTTGAAATCACGCCCATCGACAACCAGTTCGGCGCCCTGATCAATACCGGTTTGCACAAGCCGTTCGATGTTGGCCTTGGCTGCGCCGGTCACAACGGGGCCATAGTCCACGTCATTGCCTGCGGTGTAGGGGCCAACTTTGAGCTTTTCGATGCGCGGCACCAGTTTTTCAATCAGACGGTCTGCCGTTTCGTCGCCAACGGGAACTGCGACCGAGATCGCCATGCAGCGTTCGCCCGCTGCCCCGTAACCTGCGCCGACCAGAGCGTCGGCGGCCTGATCCATGTCGGCATCGGGCATGACGATCATATGGTTCTTGGCCCCGCCAAAGCACTGAACGCGTTTGCCGTTCGCACAGCCCGTGGCATAGATGTATTCGGCGATGGGGGTTGATCCGACAAAGCCAATGGACTGGATCACGTCGTGGTGCAGGATCGCGTCCACGGCTTCCTTGTCGCCATTGACCACTTGCAGGATACCTTTGGGCAGGCCCGCCTCTTCCATCAATTCGGCCAGCATCAGGGGAACCGACGGGTCGCGTTCGGACGGTTTGAGGATAAAGGCGTTGCCGCAGGCGATGGCAGGCGCGAACATCCACATCGGGATCATGGCGGGGAAGTTGAATGGCGTGATGCCCGCCGTCACACCCAGCGCCTGACGCATGGAATACATGTCGATGCCGGGGCCGGCGCTGTCGGTGTATTCGCCTTTCAGTAGGTGGGGCGCGCCGATGCAGTATTCGACCACCTCAAGGCCGCGTTGCACATCGCCCGCCGCATCCGGCAGCGTCTTGCCATGCTCGCGACTGAGCGCTTCGGCCAGCTTGTCCATGTCGCGATTGAGCAAAGTCACGAACTTCATCAACACGCGCGCCCGGCGTTGCGGGTTGGTGGCCGCCCAAGCCGGTTGCGCTTTGGCAGCAATGTCGACGGCATGGGCCAATTCGCTTGCCGAAGCGAGCGGCACCTTTGCCTGCACCTCACCCGTGGCGGGGTTCATGACGTCGGCAAAACGGCCCGATGTTCCTTTGACGTGGGCACCATCGATGTAGTGGGTCAGTTCCTGCATTCTGCGTCCTCCCGAGGGGGTGTTGAGTTTCGAAGTTGGCGGCAGGATAGTCTTGCAAAATATCTGGCAAAAGAGGCAAGTAGGCAAAACCATTTTGCATTTTTGCAGATTGGAAGGGGTTTTGATGCTGCCACATTGGGATGATCTGCGCCTGTTTCTGGCAGTGGCGCGCGCTGAAACGCTTTCGGCGGCCGCCAAGGATGTCCGCAAGGATGCCGCGACCTTGGGTCGGCGTGTGGCGCGACTGGAGCGGGATCTGGATGTGGTTCTGTTTCGCAAATCTCCGCAGGGATATGCGTTGACGGATGCGGGGGCGCAGTTGCTGGAGCGGGCAGAGACCGCAGAGGCCGCCATGCGCGCCGCAACGGAAGGGATTTCCGGGGCAGGGCCTACCCAAGCTGAGACCGGGTTGACCGGTCAGGTGCGCATCGGTGCGCCGGATGGATGCGCGAACTACGTGCTGCCGCAGGTCTGTGCCGCCTTGGGGAAAGCGCACCCCGCGCTCGATATTCAGATCGTTGCCTTGCCCCGGGTGTTCAACCTGTCCCGTCGCGAGGCGGATCTGGCCATTGGCGTAAGTGCACCGACAGCGGGGCAGCTGACGGTGCAACGTATTACAGATTACCGGCTGCATCTGGCTGCCAGTGAGACCTATTTGGAGGGTGCTGCGCCGCTGGCCAAGATGACCGACCTGCAGTCACACCGGATTGTTGGATACATCCCTGACATGATTTTTGATCGAGAACTGGATTATCTGGCCGATGCCGGGGTCGAACGGGTTGCACTGGCGTCCAACTCGGTCGCGGTGCAGTTGAACCTACTGCGGCAGGGTGCGGGCGTCGGTGTGGTGCACGACTTTGCCTTGCCATTCGCATCTGGTCTGCGCCGCGTGCTTCTTGACCAGATGTCTCTGTCGCGCAGTTTTTTCCTGATCCGGCATCAGTCTGATACCCGTGACCGACGGTTGAACGCGTTTGCCGAGCTTTTGGTGCAGGGCGTCCGGTCCGAGATTGCGAGACTTGAAGGGTATGTATAAATAAAATCAAGTTCTTGCGGGAATATATTCAACTTCTTTTTTGATGCTTGGGGTGCGCGCTCATGGACAAATTTCAACCGGCAGTGGATCGCCGGGCGACGTTCGTACACTTGACAGACAGGGCCTTGGCGGCAGACGCTGAGTTATGTCGCAGTATTGACGAGGTCCAGATCCATGCTTGTGCACCAGATTCTCAAGTCCAAATCCGATGACGCTGTTGTTACGGTGAAACCCGGCACGCAGGTGTCAGAAGCGGCGAAGATCCTTGCCGAGCGCAGGATCGGGACAGTCGTCGTCTCAACAGATGGGCTAACCGCCGAGGGTATCCTGTCGGAGCGCGACATCGTGCGGTTTCTGGCCAAGCGGGGTGGGGCCATCCTGAACGAGCCGGTGGACAACTTCATGACCTCGAAACTGGTGACATGCCAGCGCGACGACAAGGCGGACGATATCTTGGCCCAGATGACGGAAGGCCGATTTCGCCACATGCCCGTCGTCGAGGACGGGCAACTCGTGGGGCTGATTACCCTGGGCGACGTGGTCAAGGCGCGGCTGACCGAGCTGTCGATGGAGAAGGAAGCGCTTCAAGGCATGATTATGGGCCACTAACCAGACGCTTGCGTCGTGTTTGCTTGCAATCGCGTGTCTGAAATGCTGCATTGCGGCCAAGACGACTGACGGAGCCGCCAATGCGCATCGGCCTTTACCCTGGCACCTTCGATCCCATCACGCTGGGGCACATTGATATCATTCGGCGGGCCAGTCCCATGGTCGACAGATTGGTGATTGGCGTTGCCATCAACCGCGACAAAGGGCCTTTGTTCTCATTGGAAGAACGCGTGGCCATGATCGAGGCCGAATGCGCGAAGTTGAGCGCGCAAACGGGGACCGAGATTGTCGCCCATCCCTTTGAAAACCTGTTGATCGATTGTGCCCGCGACGTCGGAGCACAGCTTATCATTCGTGGACTGCGGGCCGTTGCCGATTTTGAATACGAATTCCAGATGGTCGGCATGAACCGCCAGCTTGATAACAGCATCGAGACTGTTTTCCTGATGGCCGAGGCGGAACACCAGGCGATTGCATCCAAGCTGGTCAAGGAAATTGCCCGCCTTGGGGGCGATGTCAGTAAATTTGTGACACCGCTTGTGAATGACGCGCTGGAACAGCGGTTCGGTTGATCTGGATCTTTCGACACGTTTGTCGAGGGAACTTTTACCTAGCCCACGCGCCGTCGCAGCAGCCAGACAAAGAAGACACCACCAATTAGCCCGGTGATGACGCCAATTGGCACCTCGTCGGGCGCCATGAATGTGCGCGCAAGAACATCAGCCCAGATCAGGAACACGGCGCCAAGCAGGGCAGAAGCAGGCAGAACGCGGGCATAGTCGCCCCCGTCGATCAGGCGCACGATGTGTGGCACCATCAGGCCAACAAAACCGATGATGCCGGAGAAGGCCACCATGACACCGGTGATCAGCGCGCCCACCACGAAAACGGAGAGGCGAAACCGAGCCACCGAAATGCCCAAAGTGGATGCTGTTTCATCCCCGATGGTCATTGCATTCAGGTTGCTGGCGTTGATCCACAGGTAAGCGCCGCCTGCGACAAGGATGGCAAATGGAAAGACAAGCTGGCCCCACTGGGCGAGGCCTAGCCCACCGAGCATCCAGAACACCACTGTGTGGGTGGCACGTGGATCACCAAGAAAGATCAGCATATTGGCCAGTGACATGACGATGAAGGACACGGCAACACCGGCCAGGATCAGACGATCTGCGCTGGTTGCCGAGGCAAACTGGGATACGGCGAGCACAAGCAGCGTCGCTGCGAGCGCACCAAGGAAGGCCAAAAGCGGTACGGTGAGCAGGCCCAGAAACAGACCCGTATGCAGCAAGGCCAGGATGGCACCAAAGGCTCCTCCGGCAGAGATGCCCAGAAGATGGGGATCGGCCAGCGGATTGCGCGTAACGGCCTGCAGGCTGGCCCCGACCATTGCAAGTCCGGCCCCGACACAACACGCCAGAAGCGCGCGGGGAAAGCGGATGTCCCACACAATCGCCTCGCGCCCCGAAGACCATACCACCGGCACCCAGTCGGGCGATATCTTGTTAGCGACTACGCCCCAAACCACCGACATCGGGATCGGGATTGCACCAAGGCCAACGGCTGCGGAAATGGAGAGCACCAGCACCACAAAACCCACGCCGATCACTAACGGGCGCGTCGGGGTACGGCTTTTTACGGTTGCGCCGGTCATCTCCATGCGTGTCACTCTGCGCGGAATGCGGCGGCGAGCGTCTTGACCGCGTTGATGTTGCGGGGACCCGGTGTTGCCTCGACATATTCCAAGGTGACGAAGCGATTATTTTTGACTGCATCAATCTCGGCAAAGGCGGGGTTGGACATCATGAAGGCGCGTTTTTCCTCAGCTGTGACCTCACCGTAATTCACGATCACAATGATTTCGGGATTGCGCTCAACCACCGCTTCCCAACCGACGGTGGCCCAACTTTTTTCAAAGTCATTCATGATGTTGGCGCCACCCGCTGCTTCGATCAGGGCGTTGGGCATGGCATAGCGCCCTGCCGTAAATGGCACATCTTCACCACTGTCATAGACAAAGACACGGGGGGCCGCCTCAAGTGGCTCTAGCTCCGCCGTAAACCCCTCCAGATCGGCGCGGTAGTCTGCGACCAATGCTTCGGCCTTGTCAGAAACGTCAAAAATCGCACCCAGGTTCAGCAGGTCGTTGTACATGTCGTCCATGCTGGCCGCGCCTTTGTCGCCGATGTGAATGCAGCTTTCCGTCAGCTCGTACACGTCGATGCCAAAGGGCGCGAGCGTTTCAGGCGTGACATCGCCTCCGACCTTCATGCCGTAGTTCCAACCGGCAAAGAAGAAGTCTGCGTCTGCTCCGATCAGCACCTCTTTGCTGGGGTATTTTGCGGACAATTCTGGCAGCGCTTCGATGCCCGCCGTCATCTCTTCGTCTAGTGTTTTCCAGCCCGAAATACCTGTGTAACCGACCATCCGGTCTGCAAGGCCCAGGACAAGCATCATCTCGGTCAGGTTCACATCGTTCGAAATTGCAGCCTGTGGCGGGGCATCGAAGGTGACAGTACGGTCACAGCTTTGCACCGTGGTTTGTGCAAATGCGCCCGTGGCGCACAGGATAGTGGTGAGGGTGGTGAGTGTGAATTTCATTGGGGGCCCTATGTCGGCAAATGGAATGAAAAATGTTTGGTATCGCTTGGGTTCAGCCGCTCGCGCCGCGCATCGACACGGAATGCGGATGACACCTGTGCTTCGGTCAGCACCTGATCGGGAGGGCCAAAGCCCTTGGTGTGGCCATTCTCAAGAAGCAGGATGGCGTCACAGGTCTGCGCGGCCATGTTCAGGTCGTGCAGCGAGACGATGATCGTCAGGTCGAGTTGGCGGATCAGGGCCAGCACTTCGAGTTGGTGGCGAATATCCAGGTGATTGGTCGGCTCATCGAGCACCAGGACCTGCGGTTCCTGCGCCAGTGCACGGGCCACCATAACCCGCTGCCGTTCTCCACCTGACAGTGTTGCCACGTCCCGATCCACGAAATCCTGAAGGTGCAACTGCTTGATCGTGCTTGCGACGATGTCAGCATCTCGTGCGCCGCTGGCGGAAAACCCGGCGCGGTGCGGTGTGCGACCCAGTGTCACGACCTCGCGCACTGTCAGTCCAAAGGAAGAGGCCTGTTCCTGCAACACCGCCGCCACACGTTGAGCTGCCAGACGGGGGGGGATGGACCAGATGTCTTCGCCCGCGATGCGAATTTGCCCGGCCGAAAGGCGGTAGTAGCGGTAGATCATCCGCAACAGTGTGGATTTGCCAGCCCCGTTTGGCCCAACGACGCCCAACACCTGTCCGGCTTCGACGCAAAAGCTGGTCGGTTTTAGCAGGGGGGCCGTGGCCCGCTGCGGTGTCCAGCTGATATTCTCAGCAACAACGTCCGCTGCGCTCATGACGCGCGCACGTCGCTGTCTTCCAGCGCGATGATGGCAGCGGGCACGCGCGCCAGTGTCGATGTGCGCAGTTTTCCGGGGCGGTTTACGGATGAACACCAGCCGTCGTCTATCCGTGTGTACTGCTGCGCAAATGCCACGAGGTCGTCTATGTCTGTGTCCGCTTCGATATCCCCAAACAGGTACGTGGCCTTGCGGGTGCCGTGATAGGCAACGGTGCAGGGGCGATCGCATCCGGCCATGCAGGCCACGCCAGAGATTTCAAACTCGTCCGTGATGCTGTCGCCCGCCGCGGCAATCGCAGCGCGCAATTTTGCAATCAGTTCATAGCCGGGTCGGCAATTGCTGCCCTTGTGCCGACAGGATGTACATATCGTGATCTTCTGTGGTGGTTGGCCCATGTCGCCCTCCGCGATAGTTCGAGGCGTACGGCAGACATGTCACTTTTGGCGGGTCGTTCCGCAAAAACCATCATGGCTTCCTGTCCGGACGCCCCGTCCGGGTTGAAGTTACATCAATGATGGCAGGTCTCCTGACTTGCGGGTCCGGGCTTGCCCGATCCTTCCCGAACGCGTGCGTTCAGTGGTGATCATCGGGGTCGCTCACCGCTCACAGTTGCGGGGGCAGTTACGGATTTGGCGCCAATTGGCATCCTCACCGTATTCCCTTTTCATCCCGGGTAGCCGTCGGCATCCGGGAACCATCACCGAAAACGATCTGCTAGAAACAGGGGCGCGTCAAGCGGGAAAGATCGAGGGGATACGCGGATATCGGCGTTGTCGTGCGGGGCCGTGGTCGCAATCAAAAAAGGCGCCCGTGCGGGGCGCCTTTTTGACTTACGATGCAGTGCGGGTCAGAGATATTTGCCCATCTCGACCGCTGTATCACCCATGCGGTTCGAGAAACCCCATTCGTTGTCATACCAGCTCAGGATACGGACCATGTTGCCATCCATGACCTTGGTCTGGTCGGTGGCAAAGATCGACGAGTGCGGATCGTGGTTGAAGTCCATTGACACCAGTTTGGCGTCCGTTACGCCCAGCACACCTTTCAGTGGACCAGCGGCGGCGGCTTCGGTCATGGCTGCGTTAATCTGCTCAACGGTCACGTCGCCATTCACCTCAACCGTGAGGTCGACACAGGATACGTTCGGTGTGGGGACGCGGATCGCCACACCGTCCAACTTGCCGTTCAGTTCCGGCATGACCAGACCAACGGCCTTGGCTGCCCCGGTCGAGGTGGGGATCATCGACAGCGCCGCTGCACGGGCGCGGTAGAGGTCCTTGTGCATCGTGTCCAGCGTCGGCTGGTCGCCGGTATAGCTGTGCACGGTGGTCATGAAGCCACGCTTGATCCCGAACTGGTCGTGCAGGACCTTTGCCACGGGCGTCAGGCAGTTGGTCGTGCACGAGGCGTTCGACACAACCACATCGTCGCCCGACAGGGCGTCGTGGTTTACACCGTATACAATGGTTTTGTCGGCATTCTTGCCGGGGGCCGAGATCAGCACGCGGCTGCTGCCATTCTCCAAATGTGCCTGGCAGGCTTCTTTCGAGGTGAAGATGCCTGTGCACTCCATCACGATGTCCACATGGCTCCAGGGCAGATCGGCCGGGTTGCGCTCTGCTGTGACCTTGATGGGGCCGTTGCCCACGTCGATGCTGTCGCCCGCGACCGTCACGGTGGCAGGGAAGCGGCCATGCACGCTGTCATATTGCAACAGGTGTGCATTTGTTTCCACGGGGCCCAGGTCGTTGATCGCGACCACCTCGATATCTGTCCGACCGCTTTCGATGATCGCGCGCAGCACATTGCGCCCGATGCGCCCGAACCCGTTGATTGCAACTTTGATGGCCATGGTATCCCCCATGTCTGGTGTCAGAATGATGTCTGAACGCGGCCCCGAGGGTCGGGGGAGCGCCGTTACCGCTAACAAATGCAAAGCGACGCGATTGTCAACCGGGGATGCCGGTCAAATCGGTGCGACATGTCGGGCGCGGGTCAGCGCCAGAACGCGATCCACTCCAGTAGCTCAGCGAATTTCTTGCCTAGGAAAATGAGGTGTTCCTTACCATACAGCATCACATCCAGGGTGATCGCGCCGATGATCAGCAGGGCAAGGACAAGGGCGATGCGGTTGGTCATAGGGCTGCGTCACAAAGAAAAAGGGCAGGGCTGTTGTGACAGCCCCACCCGATGCTTGCAACCTGTCGCGTTGTTCAGGTCAGGCGACCCATGGCAACCGCGACATCGGCCATGCGGACTGAAAACGCCCATTCGTTGTCGTACCAGGCCAGAACGCGCACCATCCGGTTGCCGACCACCTTGGTCTGGTCCGGGGCAAAGATGGACGAATGTTCGGTGTGGTTGAAGTCAATGCTGACCTTCTGTTCGTCATCATAGGCCAATACCCGGCCCATGGGACCGGCGGCGGCCTCGGCCATGGCGGCATTCACCTCATCCACTGTCACATCGCGACTGGCTTCAAATGTCAGGTCCACGGCGCTCACATTCGGTGTGGGCACGCGCATGGCGGTGCCGTCGAGCTTGCCTGCAAGGTTCGGGAGGACTTCGCCCAGAGCCTTGGCGGCACCGGTCGAGGTCGGGATCATGGCCATCGCCGCGGCGCGGGCCCGGTATAAATCGTCGTGCCGACGGTCCAGTGTCGGCTGATCGCCCGTGTAGCTGTGGATCGTGGTCATCACACCGCGTTCGATGCCAAAAGCGCGATCCAGAACCTTGGCCAGCGGGGCAAGGCAATTGGTGGTGCAGGACCCGTTGGAAATCATCCGATCATTGGCTGCCAGCTGTTCGTCGTTCACGCCGAAGACAACCGTCTTGTCCACATTCTTGCCCGGTGCCGACAGCAGCACTTTCTTGGCACCGCGCTCCATATGCACCTTAGCCTTGTCGCCGTCGTTGAACTTGCCCGTGCATTCCAGCACCACGTCAACACCGGTCCAGTCCAGTTCGTTCATGTCATAGGTCGACATCATGCGGATCGGCCCGCGGCCCAGATCCATCGTATCGTTGGTCAGTTTCACCTCGTTTGGGAAACGACCGTGCACGCTGTCATACTTGATCAGGTGGGCGGCAGTTTCCAACGGTCCAGTGGCGTTCACAGCCACCACGTCGATGTCGTTGCGCAGCGACGTTGCAATATGGCTGAGGGTGCAGCGCCCAATGCGTCCAAACCCGTTAATTCCGACTTTGATGGTCATGCTTCCGGTCGTCCTTCCGCTGGGGCAGCTTGAATGTCGCGAGCGTGATAGCCGCTGCGCCGCAATGAGAGAAGGGGAAAAGAGAATATTAATCAGAGTGTTAGCGATAAACGTGTTCCATTGTATGCAGTTCGCGCTAACAGTATGCGGAACCGCCACACTGTGTTATGCGCTAACGTAAGGACAAAACGAGGGAACGGGCGAAATGAGCGGACTTTTGGCTCTTTTGGACGACGTTGCGGGAATCGCCAAAGTGGCGGCCGCATCGGTGGATGATGTGATTGGGCAGGCGGCCAAGGCAGGGGCGAAGGCGGCTGGCGCTGTGATCGACGACGCTGCGGTAACGCCGAAATACGTTGCGGGCTTTTCAGCTGACCGCGAATTGCCAATCATCTGGCGTATCGCCAAGGGGTCGTTCAAGAACAAGCTGGTGTTCCTGTTGCCCATCGGTCTGCTGCTGGCCAACTTTGCGCCTTGGGCCATTCCGCCGCTTCTGATGCTGGGCGGAGCCTATTTGTGTTTCGAAGGGGCGGAGAAGGTGGCGCATGTGCTGGGCTGGGGCCATGGGCACGATGATTACCCAGGCAAAGAGACTGAAGTTCAAGACCCGGCGCATCTGGAAGAGCAGAAGGCCCAAGGTGCCATCAAGACCGATTTTATCCTATCGGCGGAGATCATGACGATCTCACTGGCTGCAATCCCCGAAAGCAACTTTTGGATGGAAGCCGCGACGCTGGCGGCTGTGGCCATCATGATCACCGTGGCGGTCTATGGATCGGTTGCATTGATCGTGAAGGCGGACGACGCAGGCCTTGCCATGGCAAACAATGGTCGCCTTGGCCTGACACGGGCGCTGGGACGTGGGCTGGTCAAGGTGATGCCAGGCTTTATGAAGCTGCTGACAATCGTTGGTACGGCGGCCATGCTTTGGGTTGGCGGGTCCATCATTGTGCACGGCTTGGCAGAAATGGGTTGGCACACACCGGAAGAGATAATCTATGGCCTCGGCAAATCGGCGGGAGCCATGGTAGAGGGGGCGTCGGGCTTTGTGTCTTGGATCACCAAGGCTGGCGTTGATGGAATCTTGGGCCTTGCCTTGGGCTTTGTACTCATCCCGGTTGGAGAAAAGATCATCACGCCGATCTGGCGTGGTGTATCTGCATCGCTTTCGCGCGCCTGATCATTAAGCCTAAGTACAATTTTCCGGTCGCGGACGATCTGATGTCAGACCGTTTCCGCGTGCGGCTTGGGGCTGATCTTGGCGTCCACCATCGAGTCCTGAGATTCTGCCGCAGAAGACATGGGCAGGGCGGGATCACACGCATCTTTTCTAAGCGAAACAAGCATCGTCATGGCACCGGTCAAAGCCGCCCCGCCGAACGAATAGATAAGCAGGGCAACCCACCAACTGGCGCCCATTGCCAAAGCTGTTATTGCCCCACCGGCGGCCAGAATTGTGGCTATGATCAATATGCCAATCACGCGTGCCCTATTGTTTGCGCTCACTCTCCAAATACGTGTGTGCCAGTTTCCACACCTGAGACACTAAGAACAGCACAAAATTTCAACCGGGGCGTTAACGGCACTCATTCGCTCATATAAGCGCCTTTGCCTTCTTGACCACTATTTCCGCCGTGATACCGAATTTTTCGAACAGGACGTCGGCAGGTGCGGATGCGCCAAAGTCTTCCATACCCACAAAATCGGCCTTGTTGGCCTTGCCACGTTCGCCCAGCAGCCAACGATCCCAGCCCTGACGCACCGCTGCTTCGATGCCGATACGAGCGGCTCCCGCAGGCAAGACTTTGCGGCGATAGCTCTCATCCTGTTGTGCAAACAACTCCATGCAGGGCATCGATACGACACGCGTGCCAATACCTGCGTCTTGCAGGGTTTCCCGAGCTTTAAGTGCGACGGACACCTCTGAACCTGAGGCAATCAGAATCACCTGGCGCTTGCCTTCGGCCTCAGCCAGCACATAAGCGCCCTGGGCCGTCATGTTCTTCAGCTTGTGCTCTGTGCGTACTGTCGGCAGGCCCTGACGGGTCAGGGACAGGACAGACGGCGTTTCAGTGGATGACAGCGCAAGTTCCCAACTTTCAGCGGTTTCCACCGCATCGGCGGGGCGGAACACCATGGTGTTGGGCGTGGCCCGGCTGATGGCCAGATGCTCGACCGGCTGGTGAGTCGGGCCATCTTCGCCCAGGCCGATGCTGTCATGGGTCATGACGAACACTGTTGGGATCTTCATCAGGGCTGCCAGACGCATGGCGGGGCGGGCATAGTCAGTGAAGCACATGAACGTGCCGCCATACGGACGGATGCCACCATGCAGCGCCATGCCGTTCATCGCGGCTGCCATGCCGTGCTCACGGATACCCCAGTACACATAGCGACCGCCACGGTTGTCCGTGTCGAACACGCCCAGATCGCCCGTCTTGGTGTTGTTCGATCCGGTCAGGTCAGCCGAGCCGCCTACGGTTTCGGGCATCACCGGGTTGATAACTTCAAGTGCCTTTTCAGATGCCGCCCGCGTCGCCAACTTGGGCGCGCTTTCCGACATCTGCTTTTTGAACGCTTTAATGATAGCCGACAGCTTCTTGGGCACCTCACGGGCGAGGGTCCGGTTGAACTGCGCCTGCTTTGAGCCTGAAATGGAGGCAAACCGCGCGTCCCAGGCTGCGCGCGCTTCGGCCCCACGGGTGCCGATGGCCTCCCACGCGGCTTTGACATCGGCGGGCACATCGAAAGGCCCAGTGGTCCAGCCATATGCCGCCTTGGCGTCCTGCAACTGCGTCTGGTCGGTCAACGCGCCGTGGCCTTTGGACGTATCCTGTGCCGCATGACCCAGTGCAATATGCGTCTTGCAGGCAATCATGGTGGGCTTTTTCTGTGTCTTCGCCTTGGTGATCGCGGCGTCAATTGCCTCCGGATCGTGGCCGTCAATCTCGATCACGGCCCAGCCCGCAGACTTGAAGCGCTGCGGCTGGTCGGTGTTGTCTGCCAGCGATACCGGCCCATCAATCGTGATGTTGTTGTTGTCCCAGAAGACAATCAGCTTGCCCAGTTGGTGACGGCCCGCAAGCGTGATGGCTTCCTGGCTGACACCTTCCATCAGGCATCCATCACCTGCGATGGCATAGGTATAGTGATCGACAACCTTCTTGCCGTATTGGGCGCGCAGGATTTCCTCGGCCATGGCAAAGCCCACAGCGTTCGAAACGCCTTGGCCCAGTGGACCAGTGGTGGTCTCGATTCCCTTGGCGTGGCCATATTCCGGGTGGCCTGCAGTGATCGCGCCCCACTGACGGAAGTTCTTGACCTGCTCAAGGGTCATATCCTCGTAGCCGGTCAGGTGCAGCAGGGAATAAAGCAGCATTGAGCCGTGACCGGCAGACAGAATGAACCGGTCGCGGTCGGGCCAGTCCGGTGCCTTGGCGTCGAATTTCAGGTGCTTTTCAAACAGGACGGTGGCCACATCGGCCATCCCCATGGGCATGCCTGAGTGGCCGGAATTGGCGGCGGCCACGGCATCAAGGGTCAAGGCACGGATGGCGGTGGCCTTGGACCAGTGGTCGGGATGGGCGGTGCGAAGGGCTGTCAGATCCACGGAATTGCTCGTCCTTTGGAATTTGGTTTGAGGCTGCATATCAGGCAAAGACCAAAGATCAAGGCGCTGTGCCCAAGCAAATCGGGGCATCTGACGGCAAGCGGCGTTTTGCTACATCAAAGCCGCCCTGCAAGTGGTTGATCGCAAAGGGGGGCGCATTTCCATACCTCTTTGGCTAAACTCAGGCCCAACCGGACGCTAAATCGATTCGAACAGTCCGGGCGGATGGAACCATTGCGCCCATGCGCGAGGAAAAAGGGGACAGGCACAGGAAATGAGCGATATCGACGGATTGCAGCAGCGGCTGACCGCCGCGATGGACAGGATCGCCACCGGCCTTGAGGGGCTGGACACGGCAGGGGCCGACGACACGGCGGCCTTGCAAACAGCCTTGGATGATGAGCGTGTTGCGAACGCGCAGCTGACGGAGCGGGTGCGCAAGCTGTCCGAACGGCAAGAAGCTGCCACCTCCGACGCCAAGGCCAATGCCGATGCGGCGCAAGCCCGGGTGCAGGAATTGGACCTTGAACTCCAAAGGCTGCGCAAGGCGAACGAGCAGTTACGCGAGTCGAACGCCGCTTTGCGCACAGCGAACGAGGAAGGCGTCGGGGAAGCGCACCTGATCAACAAATCCATGATGGCCGAGCTTGAAGGTCTGCGGGCTGCCCGCGCTGCAGATGTGGCCGAAGCCAACAGCATCATCGGGGCGCTGACCCCGCTGCTCGACCAACTCGAAGCCCCAGAAGAGGAGGACGCAGATGCCTGAGGTCACAATCAACATCGGCGGACGCCCTTTTCAGGTTGCCTGCCAGGAGGGTGAAGAAAGCTATCTGCACTCCGCGGCCAAGATGCTCGATGACGAAGCGCAGGTGCTGGCGGATCAGGCCGGGCGCATGCCGGAAGCGCGGATGCTGCTGATGGCCGGTCTGATGCTGGCGGACAAGACGGCGAGCGTCGAAGATCGCGTGGCCGAGGTCGAAGCCAAACTGGCCGAACGCGAGGCGGAACTGGAAGGGCTGCGCACCATGGGCGCGCCAGAGCCGGAACGGATAGAGGTGCCCGTCGTGCCGCAAGCGGTGACCGACACGCTGGCCGAGTTGGCGGCCCGAGCCGAAGCACTCGCCGCAGAAGTGGAAGAGAAGACAGCGTAAAGCGCAGCTTGCTGCGCATTCCCGCGAAACAAAAGAAGGCGTGCCAACCCGGCACGCCTTCTTTCTTTGAAACGTAAGGCGCACGTGTCGTGCGCCCAGCTGCTTAGCCGTTGGCTTCGCGGATTTTGTCCGCCGCGTCCTTGTCATAGGTTACGCCGCTTTCATCAAACAGCGTGTCCAATTCGCCGGACAGTGTCATCTCGGTGATGATGTCACAACCGCCAACGAACTCGCCTTTGACATACAGCTGCGGGATGGTCGGCCAATCCGAAAACTCCTTGATGCCTTGGCGCAGGTCTTCATCCGCCAAAACATTCACGTCGGCGAAATCCACGCCCATGTAGTTCAGCACACCGGCCACGCGGCTGGAAAAGCCGCATTGTGGCATCGACTTGGTGCCCTTCATGTACAGCACCACAGGGTTTGCATTGATGGTTTCGGTGATCCGGTTTGCGGCGTCGCTCATTCTATTTGCCTTTCTTGTGGAAAGCGCGGTGAAACCGCGCGGCATAGGTTTCATCTTCGGGCATCGCTTGGACATGCGTGCTAGCTTCCGCCATGTAGCCGCCCTTTTTCGCGGTTCCATCCGTTTTGATCTGGTTTACACGCTCCAAAGCGTCATTGCGTCGGTTGACCTTGTTCACAATCGTCAGATCAGTCGCTTCCATACCCAATGGTACGACCCTGGTCTGACCCATCTCGTCACGATCGGGACGGCGCGCCGACAATGGACGCCGCGGTGCCCGTCGAAACGGCATGGTCACCATATGCCACAAGGCAGTCATCAAGGTGCTTTTGTCGTAAGGGCCAGCGCATGCAACTCGCCATGACTGCCATCCATCTTGCCCTTCAGCGCCTTGGTGACGGCCCGGTGTTGTTGCACACGGTTCATACCGGCAAACGATGCGTCGATCACCTCGGCCGAATAGTGGTTTCCGTCACCCGCCAAATCCGTGATGGTGATCTTGGCGTCGGGAAAGCTCTCGCGGATCAGGTCTTCGATCTCTCGGGCTTGCATTGGCATCTGGCTGATCTCCGGCTGGTCTTGCATACGGATGTAGGCCGCAGGCGGGGAACGCGCAAGCATAAGCGCGCGCAACAACCTGTGCTTAAGTCAGGGTTGTGTTCCCACAAAGTCACCGCATACGCTTTGCGTGGGATGGAACCAGCAAAAATGGACGGATCGCATGTCGTCGGTTGAAACCGCGCCCGAGCAAGCGCTGGAATGGATCAAAGCGGGCAAGGGCGCGGCCCTTGCCACCGTGATCGAAACATGGGGCAGCGCGCCGCGTCGCGCCGGGGCGCAGATGGTCGTGTCGGGTGACGGCGATATGATGGGCTCCGTCTCGGGCGGCTGCGTCGAGGGCGCCGTGGTGGTCGAGGCGATGGAAGCGCTCGAAAATGGCAGCCCGCGTTTGCTTGAATACGGGGTCAGCGACGGCGACGCCTTTGCGGTTGGCCTGGCGTGCGGTGGTACGATTAAGATTCTCGTGGAACCGGTCGGGACCGCCATGCCGACGGACACGCTGGATGCACTGGTTGCAGCGCGCGCGTCACGCCAGCGGGCAGCATACGTGGTCGATACTGAAACCTGGCAAAGACGGCTGGATCACGACGGTCATGCGACACGCTTTGCCAAGGACCGCACAGGGATGGAGGAGGATGGCAAAACCTTTGTCGCCATCCACAACCCGCCCTTGCGACTGGCGATTGTTGGCGGCGTGCACATCGCCCAGGCGCTTGTGCCCATGGCGAAACTGGCTGGCTATGATCCCTATATCATCGACCCGCGCGAAGCTTTTGGTTCGGCTGATCGCTTCCCGGGAGAACGGGTCATCAACGACTGGCCGGACGACGCGCTGGCCGAGATCGGCGTAGATGCCCGCACTGCACTGGTTTTGCTGACTCATGACCCGAAACTGGACGATCCAGCGCTCCACATCGCGTTGAACTCCGACGCGTTTTATATCGGCGCGCTCGGCTCGACCCGCACCCATGCCAAACGCGTGGCCCGGCTCGAAGAGGCGGGTTTCACTGCAGACCAGATCGCACGGATCAAAGGGCCAATTGGTCTCAACATCGGTGCGGCAAGTCCGCCTGAGATCGCGGTGTCCATTCTGGCCCAGATGGTGGCAACGCTCAGGCAGGGCGCATGAAGTTCGGCCCAAGACCCGCAGCGGATGCGCTTGGCACGACGCTCGCCCACTCATTGGCCGGACAAACCCGTCGCGTGTCCAAGGGAACCGTGCTGACCGATGACGACATTGCAGAACTGACAGCGGCGGGCCACGACACGCTGACGGTCGCAGCGCTCGATCCAAGTGACGTCGAAGAAAACAGCGCCGCCGAAGCTTTGGCCGCTGCCGTCGTGCCAACGCCCGAGGAACAGGGGCTGCGTATCAGTGCCGCCGGGGCAGGGCGCGTGAACCTTTACGCGACGGGCCCGGGAGTCGCCCTGCTGGATGTGGACCGGCTCTCGCGCATCAATGCGGTTGAGCCCATGATCACCATCGCCACGGTGCCGCAATTCCATCGCGTCGATGCGCGCACCATGGTCGCCACGATCAAGATCATATCCTATGCCGTGCCGCAGGACGCTTTGGAAAAGGCGACAGCGGATGCTGCCAATGCAATCCGTATCCTGAGCCCGCAATATTCAACGGCGACGTTGATCGAAACGCAGGTTGGCAATGCCGAACCGTCGTCTAAGGGCCGTGCCGCGCTGACCGGTCGACTCGACCGCCTGAATGTCTCGCTGACGCCCCGGGTGGTGGTGCCGCATCGTGACGCCCCGTTGGCCCAAGCCGTCGCAGAGGCAGAGGGCGAATTTGTTTTCATCCTTACGGCGTCCGCCACATCGGACACGCACGATGTCGCCCCTTCGGCGGTGCGTGAGGCAGGTGGAACCGTCACTGCCTATGGCATGCCAGTTGATCCGGGCAATCTGCTCTTTTTCGGAACACACCAGGACAGGCCAGTGATCGGCCTGCCCGGATGTGCGCGATCGCCAGCGCTCAACGGCGCAGACTGGGTTCTTGAACGGTTGATCTGTGGTGTGGACCTGACCCCGCAGGACATCGCGCAGATGGGGGTTGGCGGCTTGCTCAAGGAAATCCCGACCCGGCCCCGACCGAGAGAAAGCTGACATGCTAAGGCACTGCGCGATCTTGCGATTTCGCGGTTGCGGCGAAGTTTTCTGTTCTCAAGTGCCACGACCCATGCTTAACTTGACCCCAACAAGAACGCCAAAAGGGAGGATGCCATGGCACAGGTCTCGATGACCGTGAACGGAAAGGCTGCGTCTGGCGAGGTCGAGGGACGCACATTGCTGTCGTCTTTCCTTCGCGACCAGCTGATGCTGACAGGAACCCACGTGGGCTGCGACACGTCGCAATGCGGGGCCTGCGTTGTTCACGTCGATGGGCAGGCGGTCAAATCCTGCACGATGCTCGCAGTAGAGGCCGAAGGGGCCGAGGTTGCGACGATCGAAGGACAGGCGAATGCCGACGGCTCACTTAACGTGATCCAGCAGGCGTTCCAAGACCATCACGGCCTGCAATGCGGCTTCTGCACGCCCGGCATGGTGATGTCGGCGGCGGCACTCCTCAAGGATAATCCCAAGCCCACCGAGACGGAAGTGCGGGAGTACCTTGAGGGCAACATCTGCCGCTGCACGGGTTACCACAACATCGTCAAAGCGATCATGGCGGCCAGTGGTCAGGACGTATCGGCCATCGCCGCTGAATAGCAGGGATTCCGCAGCCCGGATATCCTTCCGGGCTGTCAGTCAGCAGGCGCGCGGGGAGGCGCGCCACGCCAACAGGGAGGAATAATAACATGCCAAAAGACGGAGGCATCGGCGCCAGCAGCAAGCGGCGCGAGGACGTGCGGTTCCTGACAGGGGCCGGAAACTACACCGACGACATCAACATCCGTGGCCAGGCCTATGTGCATTTCCTGCGCTCGGACATCGCGCATGGGACGATCAAAAACATCGACACCGCGGCCGCTGCCGGGATGCCCGGTGTGGTACGCGTCTTTACCGGCTCGGATTTTGAGGGCGTGGGTGGTATGCCCTGCGGCTGGCAGGTCACGGACCGTCATGGACAGCCCATGCAGGAACCAGCACACCCGATCCTTGCACAGGGCAAGGTCCGGCACGTGGGCGAGCCTGTCGCTGCCGTTGTGGCCGACACCGCCGAACAGGCCCGGGATGCCGCCGAGGCCATCGTGCTCGACATCGACGAGCTGCCTGCCGTGGTGGATATGAAAGCGGCGCTCGAAAGTGGTGCCACCAAGGTGCACGACGATCTCAACGACAACCTCTGCTACGACTGGGGCTTTGTCGAAGAGAATAAGGACGCCGTGAACAAGGCATTTGACGATGCGGCGCACGTGACCTCGCTTGAGCTGGTCAACAACCGCCTTGTGGCCAACCCGATGGAACCCCGGGTGGCCGTCGGCGACTATGCAAAGGGCACTGACGACAGCACGCTTTATACGACGTCGCAGAACCCGCACGTGATCCGGCTGCTCATGGGCGCATTCGTCCTCGGCATCCCCGAGCACAAGCTGCGCGTCGTGGCCCCCGATGTGGGCGGCGGTTTCGGCACCAAGATCTTCCACTACCAGGAAGAGGCGTTTTGCACCTTTGCCGCCAAGGCCTGCAACCGTCCGGTCAAGTGGACATCCTCGCGCACCGAGGCGTTCATCTCGGACGCGCATGGCCGCGACCACGTGACCAAGATCGAACTGGCGCTGGATGCGGACAACAACTTCACCGCGATCCGGACCGAGACGCACGCCAACATGGGCGCGTATCTTTCGACTTTCGCGCCGTCGATCCCAACTTGGCTGCACGGCACGCTGATGGCAGGGAACTACAAAACCCCGCTGATCTACGTGAACGTCAAGGCGGTCTTTACCAATACGGTGCCAGTCGATGCTTACCGTGGCGCAGGCCGCCCCGAAGCGACGTTCCAGCTGGAACGTGTAGTGGACAAGGCCGCGCGCGAGTTGGGCGTTGATCCTATCGCGCTGCGCCGCCAGAACTTCATCACGGAGTTCCCCTATGCCACACCGGTCGCTGTCGAGTACGACACCGGTGACTATCACGGCACCATGGACAAGCTTGAAGAGATGGGTGACTTCGCCGGTTTCGCCGCGCGCCGCTCGGAAAGTGAAAAGAACGGCAAGCTGCGTGGCTTGGGTGTGAACTGCTATATCGAGGCCTGCGGCATTGCTCCGTCGAACCTTGTCGGGCAACTCGGTGCACGTGCCGGTCTCTATGAAAGCGCGACCGTCCGCGTGAACGCCACGGGTGGTCTGGTTGTAATGACCGGCTCTCACAGCCACGGGCAGGGGCACGAGACGTCCTTTGCGCAAGTCGTGGCCGAGATGATCGGCATCGACGAGAGCATGGTCGAGATCGTGCATGGCGACACCGCCAACACGCCGATGGGCATGGGCACCTATGGCTCCCGCTCTATCGCAGTGGGGGGATCCGCCATGGTCCGCGCAACCGAAAAGATCATCAATAAGGCCAAGAAGATAGCTTCTCACCTTCTGGAGGCGTCCGAGGCCGACATTGAGTTGAAGGACGGCGCGTTCAGCGTGGCGGGCACCGATAAGTCGGTCGCCTGGGGCGATGTGACCCTCGCGGCCTATGTGCCGCACAACTACCCGCTTGAGGATATCGAGCCGGGGCTTGAGGAAACGGCCTTCTACGATCCGGCGAATTTCACCTATCCATCAGGGGCTTATGCCTGTGAAGTTGAAGTGGATCCGGACACTGGCAAGGTGACCATCGAACGGTTCGCTGCCGCCGATGATTTTGGCAACATCATCAACCCGATGATCGTGACCGGTCAGGTCCATGGCGGGATCGCGCAGGGCATTGGCCAGGCGCTCTTGGAAAACTGCGCCTATGACGAAAACGGCCAGCTTCTGAGTGCATCCTACATGGATTACGCGATGCCACGCGCCGACGATCTGCCGTTGTTCGCTGTGGATCACTCCAGCCAGACGCCCTGTACGCACAATCCGTTGGGCGTGAAGGGATGTGGCGAGGCCGGGGCCATCGGGTCACCGCCTGCAGTGGTCAACGCTGTGGTCGATGCGCTGCAATCGGCAGGCAAGGATGTGACCCATATCGACATGCCGCTGTCACCCGACAGGGTTTGGGGGGCAATGAACGGCTGAATGGAAAGTGTGGGACTGGGGGCCAGCCCCCGGACCCCCAAAGTTTATTTGGCAAGATGAAGACGCGCATCCTGCCGAGAGAAAGGACCAAAGATGTACAACTTTGATGTCGTAAAACCGACCCGGATCGCAGATGCGGTCAAGGAGTTGTCGGACAGCACCGAGAGCCAGCCATTGGGCGGGGGGCAAACCCTGATCCCGACGCTGAAGCAGCGCCTTGCAAGCCCGGACAAGCTGGTGAGTTTGTCCGCTATCGACGAGATGCGCGGCGTGTGCAAAGGAGAAGACGGATCAATCTGCGTGGGTGGGTCGACCAACCACGCCACTGTTGCGGCAGAGGCCGGGGGCTACCCTGCATTGGCGGCGACAGCGGCGCATATCGGTGACCCGGCCGTGCGCAATCGTGGCACCATCGGTGGCAGCCTTGCCAACAACGACCCCTCCGCCTGTTATCCGGCGGCTGCCTTGGGATCGGGGGCCACGATCAAGACCAACACTCGCGAAATCGCGGCGGACGATTACTTCCAGGGTATGTTCGCGACGGCGCTGGACGAAGGTGAGATCATCACCGAGGTGCGCTTTCCGGTGCCGGACAAAGCGAATTACCAGAAGTTCGTGCAACCTGCATCCCGCTTTGCGCTCGTCGGTGTGTTCGTGGCGAAATATGCTGATGGCGTTCGTGTCGCGATCACCGGTGCCAGCAACGATGGTGTCTTCCGCTGGACCGAGGCCGAGGCCGCGCTGTCGTCGAACTTCTCGGCTGATGCCATCGACGGCCTGAGCTTGTCCGGCGACAATATGATCAGTGATTTGCATGGAACGGGTGACTACCGCGCGCATCTTTGCGCCGTGATGACCAAGCGGGCCGTCACAGCGGCCGCGTGAACCGCGCTTGGACTCACCTATGGAAGGGCTGCCTGCTGGCGGCCCTTTTGCTTTTTCCCTGCAGTTTGTTTGCGGAGGACATACAATTCCAACGGGCCAACATTGTGGGGTGTGCCAAGGCTGTTGATGGTCTGGGAGATGCGCTGCGCGCGCCGATGCAAACCCATTGCCTTTCTCTGGCAATCGCAAGATGCGAAGGGTCAGAGAGCGGACCGGCCCAAGCATGTTTTAACGACCTGACGATGGTCATGCAGCGCTATGCGGAACTGCTTGAGCCGCTTTTGGATACGGCCGTGCAGCGCGGAGCGTCAAACACGCTGTGTATTGCCCGCTACAGCGAGGACACGAACCTTGCACGCTGCGTGCTTGTGGCGGAATTCGGTCATCTGCGGGAGTTGTTCGATGGTGCAAGGTCCGCAGGTGTTTCGCTGCCCTAGATCGAGCCGGCTTCGACCATGAAGTTGTTCGCTGTGCACATTGCAGCATCGTCTGAGGCCAGCCACAGCACCATCCGCGCCACGTACACGGGATCAATCAGGTCGGGCAGGCATTGCCGTGCACGGTGCGCCTCCAGCGCCTCTGGCGTGGCCCACAGCTCCTTTTGGCGGTCCGTCATGATCCAGCCGGGCACAACCGTGTTCACCCGAATGCGGTGGTCCCCCAGATCGCGCGCCATGGTGCGGGTCAGGCCGTGTACGGCAGCTTTGGCCGTGGTGTATGCGGGAAAGCCACCTCCAGCCTCCCACCAGGAATTGGAGCCCATGTTGATGATGGAGCCGCCTCCGGCCTTGATCATGTCCGGCGCCACAGCCTGGATGGCAAAGAACATGTGGCGCAGGTTGGTCTGCATCCGTTCGTCCCAATACTCGGGGGTCACGTCTTGCCAGTTGTGCCGGTCATCACGGGCCGCGTTGTTGACGAGAACCTTGAAGGGGCCAACCTGCCTGGCCAGGTCCGCGATCGCTTCTCGTGTGGCTGCAATGTCGCGCAAGTCGCATAATGCATGGGGGGCACCGGCTGCTTTCGTCACCTCCACCGCGCCGTCGGAATCCCGATCCAGGAACGCAACCTTTGCCCCTTGTTCGGCAAAGGCTTCGACCGTCAACCGGCCAATGCCAGATGCACCGCCGCTCACAAGGACAGGTGCGCCTTCAAGGCTGGGGTAGCGCGCAAATTCAGGCATGGTCTCTGGCTCCGTTGATGAGGGCCCCTTGTCGAATGCGCCCCGGGCAAGGTCAAGGCTGGGTTTGTGAGCGCTCACATGCAGACATTCACAAGTTCGGTAGGGCGACACAGATCCGGACGGGCAAAAAAGAGGGGTTCGCGTTATGATAGTATCACTGCATATTTAGCAGTGATTTGAAAAACTGTTTTATTCAAGAAGTTACTATTATGGCTGTCGAATTTCGCCAACTGACTATTCATTTCGATCCAACCCGCGGGCGCAAACAGCGGGAATCCCAGACCGTCACCTTTGGATCCACAGTGCAAAAAGCCGAAGCGATGCTCAAAGGCTTTCGCCAGCGGTACAACAACGGCGATCACCACGTGCTGGAGCAAGAGGTGGACCTGGATATCACCCGGATATCGGGCAATGCCGTGACTGTGACGGCTGACTTCCTGCTGCGCGATGGCTCAGGCAACATTGACGACCCGTTCAGCGGCTTCGTGCAGGCGGTGGTTGTTGCCGACACGGCCGCAAATCCGCAGACCTGATACCCGTCCTGACAAGAAGCCAACGCAAGTTGGCCTCTTTTTTCGGCAAGGGGCCGCGTGCGCACATCAATTTTGACTGTGCGCAAGGTACGCAGGCGCCACTCGTGTTAGCATAATCCCGCCATAGGGAGGATTGCGCACGATGAAACGCACAGACAAACACCCGAAGGATACAGACCAATCAACCATGGCGGATGCCATGTCACAATGGCAAGCGGCTGGCCTCGGCGCGCTCAATTGGTTCGGGGCCTCTTCCATCGAACGAATGAGCGATATGGGTGCCGAATGGATGACCTTTGTTGCCGAACGGGTGCGCGAGGATGTTGCCTTGCAGCACTCTTTGCTACACGCCAAGACGCCCACCGAAGTGCAGGAGGTACAAATGGCCTTTCTGCAGAAGGCGATTGATCAGTACACGGCAGAAACGGGCAAGATGATCGAACTGAGTTCCAAACTGTTCGAGCCGTCCGAGGATGACGATACGAAAGACAACGTGAACGTCTAGACCGTCTGACACCAAAAAGGGCGCCGCGAAAGCGACGCCCTTGGAATTTGGGACAAGAACAGGTCGTTACTTCTGCGGCAGCGGCCCGATCATCATGACCATCTGACGGCCTTCCATCCTGGGGAAGTTCTCGACTTTGCCGATTTCCTTGGTGTCTTCGGCCACGCGCTCCAGCAACTCACGCCCCAGATTCTGGTGCGCCATCTCGCGCCCGCGGAACCGTAGGGTCACCTTCACCTTGTCCCCGTTCTCGAGGAACTTGAAGACATTGCGCATCTTCACTTCGTAATCGTTGGTGTCGGTGTTGGGGCGGAATTTCACCTCCTTCACCTCAATGATCTTCTGCTTCTTGCGGGCTTCGGCTTCGCGCTTTTGCGTCTCGTACTTGAACTTGCCGAAATCCATGATCTTGCACACGGGCGGATTGGCGTTGGGCGAGATTTCAACCAGGTCCAAGCCTGCATCGTCTGCCATATCCATGGCGCGGGCGGGGGTGACGACACCGACATTTTCGCCGTCGGCGCCAATCAGGCGGATTTCGTTGGCGCGGATCTTGTCGTTGACGCGCGGGCCGGTGTCGCGTTGCGGCGGCGCGTTGTGGGGTCTGCGAGCGATGGTGGTCGTCCTTTGATCGTTCCGAAAAATATGAGGCCAAAACCTACTCTTTGCCCTGGTTTTCTTCAACCCTCTGAATCGGCCATCCTGCGCCGAAATCTACAAATTTCCCCCTTGCACCTTTTCACGGGCCTGCGCATCTGACACCCGAGAGTAAAGACACGGTCACAGGGGGTGACCGCTGGACAAAAGGAGTGGGCAATGAAGAATCTCATTTGGATTATGGTGGCGGTCGTGATCGCGGGGGGGGCGTATCTGCTGTACTCGGGTCAGACCCCTCAAGACGTGGCGACGCAAGCGGCGGACGCCGTGAACGCACCCGAAGCGCTGGAAAGCGCAAGTGATGCCGTCGGCGAGGCGGCAGAAGCGACCGAAAGCGCCGTGGGTGAAGCCGTGGATGCGGCAACGGACGCGGGCGAAGCGGTGGCTGAAGGCGCAGAAGCGGCTGCCGATGCCGTGGCCGATACCGCTACAGACGCAGCCGAAGGCGCCGCCGATGCGGCTGCGGATGCCGTGGAAGGCGCGCAGAGCCTGGTCGAAGACACTGCCGACGCTGCATCAGAGGCGGTTGACGCAGCAACAGAGACGGCAACGGACGCAGCGGATGCCGCAACTGAAACCGCCTCTGAAGCAGTTGATGCAGCAACCGACACGGCGACAGATGCCGCCGAAGGTGCAACCGACGCTGCAGAGGCGACGACAGATGCTGTGACCGATACGGCAGATGCCGCGACCGACACTGCGGAAGGTGCAGCAACCGAAGCGACGGATGCAACAACTGACGCAGCGACCGACACCGCAAGCGTAGCAACTGAAAGTGCAACGGATGGCGGTGTCGCTGACCTGCTGACCGTCGACGGCTTCGAGTTCGACAAGGTCGCCGAGATGATCGACAACTCCGAAGCGTTGAGCGTCGTGCAGAAAACAACGCTCAAAGCCGGGATCGAACAGGCGCAAAACAATCCCGAAGTGCTGGAAGGCCTTCTGGACCAGCTGAAACAGGCGATGGGTCTCTGATCTAAGCTGTCAGCAAACGGTGATATGGCCGCGTCCCAACCCTTGGGGCGCGGCCTTTTTCTGGCCCACCTGATCGGGCATTGGACATGTCGAAGCAGGGACAATACCCATGCGACATGCAACCTGACACCAGCTTACTGACCGCCTTCCAAATCACACAGGCTCAACACCTGACGGACACGCCTATTGCATCGCTCTGGCGGGTCAAACGTGCGGACGGCACCACAGCCTGCTTGAAATGCTACACAGATAATGACTTGCGGGACGAAGCCCCGGGGTTCGACTTGCTCACCGCCTTGGACGGGCAGGGTGCGGCGCGCGTATTCGAGAGGGCAGGCGCAGCCGTTCTGATGGAATGGCTGGACGGCCCATCGCTGGGCGACATGGTGCGTCAGGGTGACGATCAGCAGGCAACCCAAATCCTTGGCGATGTCGCACAGCAATTGCACCAAAGCCGGATAGACCCGCCGCGCAGCCTTGATCCGTTGCCGCATAGGTTCGAGGCGCTCTTTGCAGCGACCTTCACCCCGGATTGTCCGTCTAGCGTGCGGGCAACGGTACAAGCCGCGCGCCAACTGGCGCAGCCGCTGCTGGCCAATCAAACGAATATCCGCCCGTTGCACGGTGACCTGCACCACGACAACGTGCGGGGCAGCGACCGCGGCTTTCTGGCCTTTGACGCCAAAGGTGTGTTGGGTGAGGCGACATACGAACTCGCAAACGCGTTCCGAAACCCGCTTGGATCGGATGCGATCTTTTCTGATCCGGCCGTGATCCTGCGCCGGGCGGTGCAGTGGTCCGCCGCGCTGAATGTCTCGCAAACCCATCTGCTGTCATGGGCCGCTGCTTACAGCGCCCTGTCGCTCAGCTGGACCCACAAAGGCGTGTTCGACCCCGAAGTGTCCAAAGACATGACGCTGATCGATACGTTCCTGACCCTGATTGCACAGGATCAGGATAGCTGATGCAAAGGGTGCACTTGCGTCAGTCGAGGAACGCTTTTTCCACCACGTAATGCGCCGGCTTGGAATTGGCGCCTTCTTCCAGCCCATACGCCTCGAACATCTCTTTCAATTCGAGGTTGAAGGCCAGATTGCCGCAGATCATCGCGCGGTCGCTTTCGGGGTTCAGCGGCTCGACGTCCAAATCCTTGAAGGCTTCACCGGATTTCATCAGGTCGGTGATGCGGCCCATCTTGGGGCTCTCTTCACGGGTCGTGGTCGGGTAATACTTGATCTTCTTCCAGAAGCCTTCGCCGATGACCTCGTTCAGCAACTCATCGTGCTTCAGGCTCTCGATCAGGTCGCGGCCATAGGTCAGCTCACCCACTTCGCGGCAGGTGTGGGTGATGATGACCTCATCATAATCCTCATAGGTCTGCGGCTCGCGCAGCAGGCTCGCGAAAGGCGCAAAGCCCGTGCCCGTGGCAAAGAACCAGATGCGTTTTCCGGGCAGCAGGGCGTCATGCACCAGCGTACCGACGGGCTTGGGGCGCAGGATGATTTCGTCGCCCGGCTGGATGTGCTGCAGCTTCGAGGTCAGCGGGCCGTCCTGTACCTTGATCGAGTAGAACTCCAGTTCCTCGTCCCATGATGGAGAGGCGATGGAATAGGCGCGCAACAGCGGCTTCTGCTTCCCGGTTTCGGGGTGCGGGTCACCCATCAGGCCAATCATCACGAACTCGCCCGAGCGAAAGCGCAAGGATGCGGGTCGTGTACACCGGAAGCGGAACAGGCGATCGGTGTAGTGTTCGATCTCCGTCACCGTCTGGGCATCGGGCAGGGTCGGGGTGGCCTTGACGGCGGTTGTCTCGTTCACGGGTGTTTGCTCGGTCATGTATATGTCAACGCGGGTTTACACCCGCGCCTCTCTATTTGGGAAGAATTTTGTAGCTGGGTAAGTGCGCGAAAGGTCGCGCGCCTTGATCTGGGTCAGATGACGGGGCTTTAGTGGTTGGACGCACCGCGCAGCCGGGCCTGATAATCATGGGCTTGCCAGTCGCTGCGGAACTGCCACTGGTCCTCGGGCTGACGGGCGGCCAGTGCCTGGCTGATCTCGACCTCATCAAAGCCAGAGCGGCGGGCCATGGCGTATTGGTCCGAAATCACGTGCCCCTTGGCGCGCAGACGGCCCTGATACCCGCGCAGGCGCAGCATCCGGGCAATGGTGAACCCACGCCCATCGGCAAAGCTGGGGAAATCCACGCGGATGATATCCGCATTCAGCGGGATCTGATCTGGGTCTGCATCGCTTGGTACGTCAAGCGCTGCCGCATCATTCGCAGCCTCGCCAAGCGGAGCATAGCCGCCATCCCAGGTGTCGGGACCAAAGCCCTGATCCGTTACAACAATTGTCATTTGCTTTCTCCTACGCGCACCAGTTTGCCATCGACAAAATGGATGCCACATTCGTCCTTGTCCTGATCCCGCCAACGCCCCGCGCGCGGGTCTTCGCCCTCTGCCACCGGCGACGTGCAGGGCGCACAACCGATGCTGGGATAGCCTTGTGCCACCAGCGGGTGCCGGGGCAGGCGGTTTTCTTCCATATAGTCGCGCACATCCTCAGGCGCCCAGCGGGCCAGCGGGTTGACCTTGATGCGCCCCGTCGCTTCTTCGACCTCGAAGAATTCCAGCGTCGAGCGCGTTCCCGACTGATACCGTTTCCGCCCTGTCATCCAGCCGCTGTGGGGCGCGAGTGCCCGTTGTAGTGGCACGGTCTTGCGCAACGCGCAGCACGCATCCGTGTCGCGCTGATGCAACGTGCCATCCGGGTCCTGCTTGCGGATTTCATCCGCCCGGATAACGGTCACATTTTCCAATCTGAGTCGCTCGGCCACGTCTTGCTGGTAGACCAGCGTTTCAGCAAACAGCATTTCCGTGTCGATGAAGATCACCGGCACGTCCCGCTTCACCATCGCCGCAAGGTGCAACAGAACCACCGATTCCGCCCCGAAACTGGACACCAATGCGATGTCTGGCACCGCCTCGAATGCCGCGCGCAGCACATCGGTGGCGCCGTGATGGGTCAGTTGCGCATTCAGCGCGCTGACCATCACGTGCGCTTCCGGGCGGACCGGCCCTCCGGGGGAAGTTTTCTGGGCAAGATGAAGCATGGGATCTTACTCCGCTGCCACCTTGGTTTCGGGATACAGTGCGGTCTTGAACGGGGCGAGGCCGGTGCGACGGTAGGTGTCGATGAACTCCTCGGTCTCGTCGGTGCGCAGGTCGAGATATGTGTCCACGATCCGCTCAACCGCTGGCACAACGTCATCAGCCGAGAAACCGGGGCCGACGCGATCGCCAACCTTGGCCTGTTCGGTGTGATCGCCGCCCAGCGTGATCTGGTAGTTCTCCACACCTGCACGGTCGAGACCCAGGATACCAATATGCCCCACGTGGTGGTGGCCACAGGCGTTGATGCAGCCCGAGATCTTGATCTTCAGCGCGCCGATCTCGTGCTCGCGTTTCAGATCGTCAAAGGCGGTCGCAATTTCTTGCGCAATCGGGATCGAGCGGGCGGTCGCCAGCGCGCAATAATCCATGCCGGGGCAGGCGATGATATCGCTGATCAGTCCAATATTGGCTGTGGCGAGGCCAGCTTCTTTCAGCCGCGCGTGGATCGCGGGCAGGTCGGACACGTGCACATGCGGCAGGATCACGTTTTGCTCGTGGCTGATGCGCAGTTCGTCATGGGCGAACTCTTCTGCAAGGTCCGCCATCAGGCGCATCTGGTCAGCCGTTGCATCGCCAGGGGTATCCCCATGTTTCTTCAGCGAAATCGACACGATCTTGTACCCATCCGCCTTGTGCGCCGTCAGGTTCGTATCTGCCCATGACCGGAACACGGGATCGTTGTGATAGGCGTCTTTGAATGGTGCTTCCGACTTCGTGATAAAGGCGGGGGCCGCGAAGTGTTCTTCGATCTCGCGCAGCATCTGCACGTCCACGCCCGAGAAGGTTTTACGTGTCTCTTCGAACCGTTCGTCCACAAGGCGGCGTATTTCATCAATACCGTGTTCATGCACGGTGATCTTGATCCGCGCCTTGTACTTGTTGTCGCGGCGGCCGATCTGGTTCCAGACGGACACGATGGCCTCAAGATAGGGCAGCAGGTCCGCTTCGGGCAGGAAGTCATTGATAACCTTGCCGATCATCGGGGTCCGGCCCAGACCGCCGCCCACGATAATCTCGTAGCCGCGCGCGCCGTCACGCTCGACCATGCGGATGCCGATATCATGCGCCTTTGTCACGGCACGGTCATTCGAGCTGCCGGTGATCGCGATCTTGAACTTGCGCGGCATGAACTGGAACTCAGGATGATCTGTGGACCACTGGCGCATCAGCTCGGCCACGGGGCGCGGGTCGGCAATTTCGTCCGCGGCGGCGCCGGCAAAGTGGTCAGCGGTCACGTTGCGGATCGTGTTGCCGGAGGTCTGGATGGCGTGCATGCCAACCTCGGCCAGCGCGTCCAGCATGTCGGGCACGTCCTTCAGCTCGGGCCAGTTGTATTGAATGTTCTGGCGCGTGGTGAAGTGGCCATAGCCCTTGTCCCAGCGCTCCGCGATCTCGGCCAGCTTGCGCATCTTGGCTGACGACAGCGTGCCATAGGGAATGGCGACGCGCAGCATGTACGCGTGCAGTTGCAGATACAGACCGTTCATCAGACGCAGCGGCTTGAACTCATCCTCGGTCAGCGCACCGGAGACGCGGCGCTCCACCTGCTGGCGGAACTGGCGGTTTCGTTCAGCCAGAAAGGCGGTGTCGAACTCGGAATAGCTATACATCAGGACAGCTCCACTTGCTTGCCATGGGCGTAGTTGCTGGGGCCGGTGGCCCGGAAGGTTTCGCGGAAATGGGTGGGGACAGGCACGCCGTCCTCAACCGCCACATCGGCCAGATAGGCGCCGACAACTTCGTCCACCTGTTGGCTGGCTTCGATGAGGCGCAGATCGGCATCGGCCTCATCGGTCAGCACTTCGGCCTCTTCCAGCTTACGGGTCCAGCTATCAGCGGTTTGGTATATCACGTCGCCTGCCAGCAGGTGGTTGGCGGTGACAACTTTTGGGGTAAAGACCTTGGGCATCAGTGTGCCTCCTGCATCTGGGGCATGGGGATCTCGGGAATGGCGGCCAGCGCGGCACGGGGGGCGAGGCCAATGAAGGTCAAGGCTGGACCGCCAAGCCCCGCCTTGGTCAGCGTCGGTTCCATCTCGGCCACGGTGGTGGACAGGACCTGTTGGTCGGCCCGGCTTGCATTTTCCACGAAGGTCACGGGCGTTGCTGGATCAATACCGTGCATCATCAGGCGACCTTGGATAAAGCGGGCCGATTTCTTGCCCATGTAGATGGCCGCTACCTCACCGGGGCGGGCCAACGCCTTCCAATCGTGATCGGCAAAGCCGCGGGTGTCGTGGCCGGTCAGGAACCGGACGGAGGAGTTGCGGCCTCGGCGGGTCAGCGACTGACCGATGGAGGCGACAGCAGCGGACGCCGCCGTGATGCCCGGCACGATGTGATACTCCACACCGGCCTCGGTCACCGCCTCGATCTCTTCATCCAGACGACCGAAGACAGTGGCGTCACCGGATTTCAGGCGCACGACCTGCGCACCTTTCAGCCCATGTTCCACGATCAGATCGTTGATGGTCTCCTGTGGGGTCGAGGGGCCAAAGGCCTCTTTGCCCACGTCGATCATCGTGGCCTCGCGGCGGGCAAGCTCCAGGATTTCCTTCGAAATTAGGCGGTCGTAGATCACCACGTCTGCCTCATCCAAGGCTTTTCGGGCCTTTAGGGTCAGCAGCTCCGGATCACCCGGGCCTGCGCCGACAAAGGCCACGTGACCTTTGCGGGTGTCGCGCATCAGATGATCCGCCAGCAGACCATCAAGGGCGGGCTGCACGGCCTCTTCGCCATCACTCATCGCCTTGGGCCCGGTATTGAAATAGTAGTCGCGCCAGAAGTCGCGGCGCGGGCGGCCAAAGGGCAGGACGTCCGCCGCCTTGCGGAACGCCTTGCCGATGCGGGCGAGGGTGCCGAGGGACGTAGGCAAGCGCTCCTCCAGATCGGCCTTGATCGCACGGGCCAGCACCGGGGCGGCCCCTTCGGTGCCGATGGCGACCGTAACAGGATCACGGTCCACGATAGCGGGGGTGATGAACTGGCTGTCGGCGAGGTTATCAACGATGTTGACGAGCGCGCCATCTGCGTGGGCAATAGCCGCGGTGCGCTTGTCTTCCACCTCATCTTCATCGGCGGCATAGAAGAGGGCTGCGCACATCGCATCGCCGGGCTCCATGGCGCGGTCGATCAGGCGCAATTTGCCGTCCTGGGCCCATGCCTTGATCTGGTTATCGGCGTTTGGCGCAAAGACCGTAATATGGGCCGTCGTCTTCATCAGCAGGCGCAGCTTGGCCAGCGCCGCATCGCCGCCGCCCGACAGCACAATCCGCCGTCCGGCGGTATTCAGGAAGATGGGGAAATGGTTCATATCGGCCTCGATCCCGTAAAACTGACCCCCAATATAGGAAATTATCCCGGTTTTCTGCTAGACAGCGGCGCAGATAAGGATGATTGTTCTGTCTCTGTGCAGGTGCAGAACACCTGTTTCCCGATTTGGAGCGCTTTGGAATGTCTGTTCGCATCGATGAGGTAGATCGCAAAATTCTGGCCGAGCTGCAGCGTGATGCCAGCCAGTCTCTGGACGATATTGCCAAGGCAGTGGGGTCTTCGAAGACCCCCGTTTGGAACCGGATTCGCAAGCTGCGCGAGGCGGGCGTGGTCGGTCAGCAGACCGTTGTGCTGGATGCAGAGGCGCTGGGGTTCGAGGCCTGTTTCTTTGTCCTGATCCGCACATCAGAACACGAGGCCGACTGGCAGGCCAAGTTCCTGCGCGCGCTGCAGGAGCGGCCGGAGGTGCAGGAGGCGCATCGGCTGGCGGGCGACATCGACTACATTCTGAAAGTGCGGGTGAAAAACGCCCGCGCCTATGATGCGTTTTACCAGGCGCTGATATCGGAGGTGCGGGTGCACAACGTGACAGCGCTTTTGTCGATGGAAGAGATCAAATCCACCACGATGCTCCCTTTGGAAACGTAGCCAAATAGAGCGCTACCGCGCATTTCACATTCAGCAAGTGGACACGCGACACTTTGATTTTGATGTCGCGTGGGTTGGGCGGTGTGGAAAGTTTTGCTGAGAGGTCGCTGAAGGCGCTTTGCGCCTTCAGCAGACCTGATCAAGTGTGATGTGAGTCGCGCCCGCGTCAAGGACAAGCCGCCTCTGGCGGTGGCCTGCGGCCACCCTTGACCCGGTCTCGACTCACGGGCTGACGATCAGCCGGTCGAGTTTGTGGAAGTGGTAGCTGTCTGCGTATTTCGGGGCTTCGGTAATGCGCAGGTTTGGCATCGTTTCGAACAACATGGGCAGGGCGATTTGCATCTCGAGCCGGGCCAGCGGGGCGCCCACGCAGAAATGCAGTCCGCCGCCAAAGGCGACATGGGTGTTCTTGACCCGCGCCGGGTTGAACTGCTCAGGCGCGTCGAACACGGCTGGGTCGCGGCCCGCTGCCCCCAGCATTAGGGCGATCTCGTCGCCGGGGCCAAGGCTGTGCCCACCCACTTCGATGGGTTCATAGACGTGCCGTGTGAACATATGCAGCGGCGGGTCGAAGCGCATGACCTCTTCCACCGTCCTGTCCACGCGGCCCGGGGCCAGTGCATCGGTCTGTCCGGTCTCGACCAGCGCCTTCACGGCGTTGCCCAAGCTATGCACCGTCGCCTCGTGCCCTGCGTTCAGCAGCAGGATACACGTTCCGATCATCTCGTCGTGGTTCAGCGTCTGGCCGTCTTCCTCTGCCGCGATCAACTCGGTGATCAGGTCATCGCGGGGATCGTCCCGTCGCTCCTCGATATAGCCGCGCAGGAATGCCGAAAACTCCTTGGCCGCCGCGTTCGCCGCATCCTCGATCACCCGCGTCCGCCCCGCCTGATACATCGCCACCATCGCGGACGACCAGCTCAACAGGTCTGGGCCCATCTCCTCTGGCACACCCAGCAGGCGCGCGATCACGCGGACGGGCACCAATTGGCAATAGGTCGGGATCAGGTCGAATTGCCCCTCGGGCAACCCCGCCAGCAGATCAGCGCAGATGGCGCGAATGTCGTCCTCCAGCCCTGCGATCCGGCGCGATGTGAACGCATGCAAGACCAACCTGCGCAAGCGGGTGTGCTCCGGCGGCTCCAACTCCAGCAGCGAATAGCGTTCCGCGGCATCGAATTCGGTCAAGTGGGCGGGTGCGGCCCCGCGCCCGGGTACGGCACGGCCCAACCGCCGGTCGCGCAACAGCGCATGCACGGTGGCATGGTCAAAGGCCGCGTGCATCCCGTAGTCCTGCCAGAACAGCACCGGGCCGTCGGCCCGCGCACGGTCGTAAAAGGCGTATGGGTCTTGAACAAAAGCGGGCTCATGCGGGGACTGGATCAACATGGGGCAGATGTCTCAGGCCCGACGCGCCTTGGCAAGCCTTTGCGCACGCGGATAATGTGGCCGTCATGGGAAACGGATACATCAGACGGATCAGTGTGGTGCTGGGCTTTGTTGCGTTGGTTGCGGCGGCGGCAATGGGCGTGTGGCGGTACGGGTATTTCCAGGCGCTTGACCAGCTGGCCCGGCAGGGACAATCGGATCTTGCGCTGGCTTCGGACCGGCTGACCGGACAGCTTCAGCGCTACCGTGAACTGGCTGTTCTGGTGGCCGATCACCCCCGTGTCAACGCGGCACTCGCCGGGGAAGATGTCCGCCAGGCCGAAGCGCTGTTCCTTGAAATTGCAGACAAAACGGCGGCGCAGGACATCCGCCTGACGAACGCAGACGGCCTCGTGCTGGCGGCCGCACGGCCCGATCAACCGGGGCTCGACATCGCACCGCTGGTGGCGCGGGCGGCGCAAGGGGCGCTGGGATGGGGCAACGGGCGTACGGCCCAAGGCACCCGCGTCTTTGCCTATGCCGCACCCGTATTTGATGCGCGATCCCGCATCACTGGCATCGTGGTTGTGACGGCAGACCTGGCCGGGATCGAATGGGATTGGGTCGGGTCGAACCCGGCGGTGTTCTTTACGGATGCGCGCGACCGGGTGTTCATCACCAACCGTTCCGAAATCGTCTATTGGCAGCGCTCGGATGAGGGCCCCGGACTACAACCGGCTACCGGCCCGGCGCTGCCCTTCTACAGCTACGAATTGGGCCGACATGAGGTCTGGCAGTTGGGCTGGGGGCCGTACCTGCCGCAAAATGCCCTGCACCTTGTGCGGCCCTTGCCGGTGATCGGCATGACGGGTGAGGCACTGGTAGACGTAGCACCGGCGCGCCGCCTCGCCACGCTGCAGGCCGCAGCGGTGGCCGGGCTGTGCCTTGCCTTCGGTGCGCTGCTGTTCCTTGCCACCGAACGGCGCCGCACATTGGCCGAAGCGAATGCGCAACTGGAACAACGCGTGGCCGAACGCACCGCCGCGCTGTCGGACACCAACACCCAGCTGCGGCGCGAGGCCGAGGAGCGGGAAGAGGCGCAAGCCGCCCTCGCACAGGCGCAGGCCGACCTTGTCCAGGCGGGCAAACTCAGCGCCTTGGGGCAGATGAGCGCGGGGCTCAGCCACGAACTCAACCAACCGCTCATGGCGATCCAGACCTATGCCGACAACGCCCAAGCCTTCCTGCAGCGCGACAAGCCCGACCGGGCCGAGGACAATCTCGGCCGCATCGCCGATATGGCCCGCCGCATGGGGCGCATCATCAAGAACCTGCGCGCCTTTGCCCGGCAGGAAAGCGAACCTGCGCTGCGCGTGGATCTTGTCGAAGTGGTGCAAAGCGCCGTCGAACTGACCACGCCCCGCATCAGGAACGAGGATGTTACGCTTGTGGTCAACCTGCCCGATGCACCCGTCTGGGTGTCGGGGGGCGAGGTGCGGTTGGGTCAGGTGTTCGTCAACCTGATCTCGAATGCCGTCGATGCCATGGCCGGGCGCGACATACGCGCTCTGACCATCGACATCCAAAACACATCAGTCATCATCTCCGACACCGGCCCCGGCATCGAAACGCCGGACCGGGTGTTCGACCCGTTCTATTCCACTAAAGAGGTCGGCGCGTCCGAAGGGATGGGGCTCGGTCTCTCGATCTCGTACGGCATCGTGCAAAGCTTTGGGGGCGAAATCCACGGCGCAAATGGCCCGGACGGCGCTGTGTTCACGGTCGATCTGCAACCCTGGACGCAAGAGGCGGCCGCATGACCACTCGGGTGCTGCTTGTCGATGACGACGCCGCCGTGCGTGACGCGCTGGCCCAAACGTTGGAGCTTGCAGATCTTGAGCCGATCCCTGCGGGCTCTTTCGTGGTCGCCAAGGATCACATTGCACGCGACTTTGACGGTGTGATCCTGTCGGACATTCGGATGCCGGGGCGTGACGGGTTCCACCTGTTGGCGCACACGCGCAAGATCGACCCGGACCTGCCGGTGATCCTGCTGACGGGTGAAGGTGATATTCCCATGGCGGTGCAGGCGATGCGCGACGGCGCATTTGGATTCCTCGAAAAACCTTGTGAACCCAATGAGTTGCTGGCTGTTCTTGAACGTGCCTTGAAAACCCGCGCCCTGGTTCTGGAAAACCGCCGCCTGCGGCAACTGGTGGAAAGCGGTGATCCGGCCGCCCGTATGCTCTTTGGCGAAAGCGATCTTGCCAACGGGTTGCGCGACCGCGTGCGCCTGCTGGCGCCGCTCGAGACCGAGGTTCTGGTGACCGGCGCGCCTGGTACGGGCATTTCCAAGGTGGCCGAGGTCATTCACCTCAGCTCCCTTCGGTCCAAGGCGCCCTTCGTCAAACGCGCCGCCGCCGATCTGCGCCCGGGCGCACTGGCCGAGGCTATGGACAAGGCCAAGGGTGGCAGCCTGTTTCTGGATGAAGTCACCGGGCTGCCCCATGCCAGCCAACTCGCCCTGCTCGAAGCGCTGGAGGCAGGCGAAGGCCCGCGACTGATCGCTGGCAGCACACGCAACCTTGGCACAGCCGTAGAAGAGGGCGCTTTGAACGCCGATCTTTACTACAAGATCGAGATGTTCCCGATCCGCATTCCGTCACTGAGCGAACGGCCCGAGGACATCCCGATCCTGTTCCGCCACTATGTCGCCCAGGCGGCTGAGCAGGCGGGTCTGACCCCGCCGGAACTGGCCCCGGATCATATGGCCGCCCTGATGGCACAGGATTGGCCCGGCAACGCGCGATCGCTGATGAGTGCCGCCATGCGCTTTGTGCTGGGTATGCCCGAGGATGCGTCCAAGGCCGTGGATCTCGGGTTGGCAGAGCAGATGGCGCGGGTCGAACGATCACTACTCGTGGCGGCGTTGGGGCGACAGAACGGGCATGCCAGCGCGGCTGCCGAAACGCTGAGACTTCCGCGCAAGACCTTCTACGACAAGCTCAAGAAGTACGGGATTCGGCCCGAGGACTATCGGCGCTAACACTGTGCGGATTTCCACACAGTGTTGCGTGGGGCAGTGCGAAAATCCGCACACACAGGTAGCGCGCAACACCTGAATACCTTTCAAAGTGTTCTTTAAGATATTGAAAAATAGGAAATAAGATGGCGACGAAAGAAGTTAAAAACTTCCTTCTATGTACCCCACCGTACGCTCTGCTTTTATCCAAATCGCTGTCCCCGCGGGGACACATCCAAAAACACGATCTCTGGGAGGAGACAGACAATGAAATTCCTGACCGCCGCCGCCCTGGCATTGACCGTCAGCGCAGGCGCCGTGGCCGCTGCCTGTGACGATGGCGAAATCGTCATCAAGTTCAGCCACGTCACCAACACCGACAAGCACCCCAAGGGCATCGCCGCCTCGCTGCTGCAAGAGCGCGTGAACGAGGAAATGAACGGCACCGCCTGCATGGAAGTGTTCCCGAACTCGACCCTCTACAACGACGATCAGGTGCTCGAAGCGCTGCTGCAGGGCGACGTTCAGATGGCTGCGCCCTCGCTGTCGAAGTTCGAGCAGTTCACCAAGCAATTCCGCATCTTCGACTTGCCGTTCATGTTCAAGGACATCGACGCCGTTGACGCATTCCAGGCCTCCGAAACCGGTCAGGCGATGAAGGAATCGATGACCCGCCGCGGCCTGTTGGGTCTGGCGTTCTGGCACAACGGCATGAAGCAGATGTCGGCCAACAAGCCGCTGATGACACCTGCGGATGCCAACGGCCTCAAGTTCCGCGTCCAGAACTCCGACGTGCTCAAGGCGCAGATGGCGGCCATCGGTGGCTCGCCCCAGCCCATGGCCTTTTCCGAAGTCTATGGCGCGCTGCAGACCGGCGTTGTGGATGGTCAGGAAAACACCTGGTCCAACATCTACGGCAAGAAGTTCTTCGAGGTGCAGGATGGGATCACCGAGACGAACCACGGCATCATCGACTACCTCGTCGCGACGTCCACGGACTTCTGGGACAGCATGCCCGACGACGCACGTGCCCAGCTGACCACAATCGTCGAAGAGGTGACCACGACGCGCAACACGCAAGCCTTCGAAGTCAATGAAGAGGCCAAGCAGGCCATCATCGACGCCGGTGGTACTGTGCGCCAGCTGGACGCCGCACAGCGCGACGCCTGGGTGTCCGTGATGAAACCCGTTTGGGACCAGTTCAAGGACGACGTAGGCCAGGACAATATCGACGCGGCGCAAGCCATCAACGCCGCGACCAACTAAAGGTCGCGCGACGCGGCCCGGCGGGGACATCCGCCGGGCCCATCTTTTCTTGAAAATTTGGGGAAGGGGGCAGGACCATGGCAGGCGCTTATGATCCCGGCTCGGGCTTTGGCCGCTGGGTCAACGAAATCGAAGAAACGGCCATCGCGATCCTGCTGGCCTTGATGACACTCATCACCTTCATCAACGTGGTGCTGCGCTACGGCTACAACACAGGCCTGATCTGGGGCCTCGAGATGGTGACCTTCCTCTTTGCCTGGCTGGTGCTGTTCGGTGTCAGTTATGCGGTCAAGATCACCGCGAACCTTGGCGTTGATGCCGTCATCAACCTGTTCTCTGCTCCGGTCCGCCGTGTTATCGCATTGGTCGCAGGTGCCATCTGCATCGCCTACGCCTTCCTCGTCTTCAAGGGCGCGTGGGACTACTGGGCCAACTTCGCCAACCTGCCGCAGACCACGGGCCGCTGGTTCCCCACCGGGTTCGAAGAGATGAAGCGTTCGTCCTATCGCGGGTGGTACGAGACGGTCGATATTCCGCATCCCACATGGCTGAAATGGATCGAACCTCTGATGAATGAGGGTGAAGCCTACGAGAAAATTCCGCGCTTCATTCCCTACGCCATTCTGCCATTCGGCATGGGCCTGCTGCTGTTTCGTTTCGTGCAGGCGACTGTAAGGGTCTGGCGGGGACAAACCACCAGCCTGATCGTCAGCCACGAGGCCGAAGACGCCATCGAAGACGTCAAACACCTGAACCGGGACGACTGAGACTATGGAAGTTGCAATTCTCTTTACCCTCGTCGTGGGGATGATGTTGATCGGCGTGCCGATTGCCGTGGCTCTGGGCATGTCGTCGATCGTGTTCCTGCTGGTGCTGAGCGACACGTCGCTCGCCTCGATTGCGCAGACACTGTTTCAGGCGATGGCGGGGCATTACACGCTGCTGGCGATCCCCTTCTTCATCCTTGCCTCGACCTTCATGTCGACGGGTGGGGTGGCGAAACGGATCATCCGGTTTTCCATCGCGGTCGTGGGCCATTTCCCCGGCGGTCTGGCCATTGCGGGCGTGTTCGCCTGCATGATGTTCGCGGCCCTGTCCGGGTCATCGCCAGCCACGGTTGTTGCCATCGGCTCCATCGTGATCGCGGGTATGCGGCAGGTTGGCTATTCCAAGGATTTTGCGGCGGGCGTCATCGCCAATGCGGGCACGCTGGGCATCCTCATCCCGCCGTCCATCGTGATGGTGGTCTATGCCTCGGCCACGGATGTGTCCGTGGGGCGGATGTTTCTTGCGGGCGTCATTCCGGGCCTCATGGCAGGCACGATGCTGATGGTCACGATCTATGCCATCGCCAAGATCAAGAACCTGCCCAAGGGGGACTGGCTGGGCTGGGGCGAGGTTGCCTCCTCCGCCGGGGCCGCGTCGGGTGGTCTGTTCCTGATCATCATCATTCTGGGCGGGATTTATGGTGGTATCTTCACGCCCACCGAAGCCGCCGCCGTAGCAGCCGTTTATTCCTTCCTTATTGCCAGTTTCATCTACCGCGACATGGGGCCGTTTTCGAAGGTCGCGCCAAGGGCGGGCAACTTCACCGGCATCACGCTGATGGGCGGGCTGGCGCTTGGGGTCATCATCTGGCTGGTGTCGGGTGGCCTCGACCTGACCACATCCGCGCTGATCGGCTTTGCCCTGGCGGCCTTGAGCGCTGTGGCCGAGCGGGTCGTGCGCGGGCTGGATTTGAACCCTGTTTCCATTGCCACGGACTTTGCCCGGATGCCGCTGGCACTGGTGCATCGCGACACCAAGCACGCGTTTTTCGAGGCGGGTAAGCTGACGGTCACGCTGATGTTCATCATCGCCAATGCCTTGATCCTGAAACATGTTCTAACAGATGAGCAGATCCCGCAGCAGATTGCCGGGGCGATGCTGGATGCGGGTTTTGGCCCCGTCGTGTTCCTGATCATCGTGAACGTGATTCTGCTGATTGGCGGACAGTTCATGGAGCCATCGGGCCTTCTGGTCATCGTGGCGCCGCTGGTCTTTCCCATCGCCATTGAGTTGGGGATCGACCCCATTCACCTGGGCATCATCATGGTGGTGAACATGGAGATCGGGATGATCACGCCGCCTGTGGGGCTGAACCTGTTTGTCACTTCAGGCGTGGCGGGGATGCCGATGATGCGGGTCGTCCGGGCGGCATTACCGTTCCTGGCCGTCCTCTTCGTCTTCCTGATCATGGTGACCTATATTCCGGCCATTTCGATCTGGTTGCCGACCCTGATGATGGGGCCGGAGATTATCGTGCAGTGACGGAGCGCTGATCCAAAGGGCGCCTTGCGGCGACGCGATTCATTTGTGCTGATGGGGGGCTCTGCCCCCCAAACCCCCCGAGGTATTTGTAGCCAGAAGAAGACTATGAGGCCGCCAGTGCGTCGATGATCGGCTGGAAGTCGGACGCCGTGAGGGAGGCACCGCCGACAAGGGCACCGTCGACGTTTTCGGCCTGGAAGATTTCGGCTGCGTTTGTGGGTTTGACCGAGCCGCCGTAGAGAACACGCATGTTTTCGCCTTGGCTGCCGAAGCGCGCGGTCAGTTTTTCGCGGATCATGTCGTGGGTTTCCACGATCTGTTCCATCGTGGGCACACGTCCGGTGCCGATGGCCCAGATGGGTTCGTAGGCGATCACGGTGTTATCTGCCGTGGCATTGTCTGGGGTCGAGCCATCGAGTTGGGCGGCGATGATATCGAGGCAGTCGGGACCCAGCCGTTCTTCTTCGCTTTCGCCGATGCAGATGATGGCGGTGAGGCCCGCGGCGTAGGCTGCTTCGGCCTTGGCCCGGACTTGCGCGTTGGTCTCGTGGTGGTCGGCGCGGCGTTCGGAGTGGCCGACGATCACGGCACTGGCGCCTGCGTCCTTGAGCATGGATGCGGCGACATCGCCGGTATGGGCGCCCTTGGCACTGGCATGACAGTCCTGGCCGCCGATGTCGACAGGGCTGTTTTTTGTTGCATCGGCGGCGCGGGTGAGCAGGGGCGCGGGGGGGCAGATGATGATCTGTGGTGCATTGTCCGACGCACCGCCGGTGAGCGTGGCCAGCTCTGCCAACATCTCGGGGGTGCCGTTCATCTTCCAGTTGCCTGCTGCCAATGTGCGCCGCATATGTCTCTCTCCGGTTTTGTTGCCTTGGTCCTAGCATCGCGGGTGTGGCTGCGCTAGGGCTGCACGCGCAGCATGGAGGGCATGACATGATCCCACGTTTGGATGCGGCGGCATTGGCTGCTGGCGAAGCAGAGAGCCTGAAGGTTTTGGGCGAAGCAGCGACCGGGGTGGGCTTTGCCACCGTGCACAACACCGCGTTGTCGGCTGCACGTGTGGAGGAGGCAATCGAGACCTATCGTGCGTTCTTTCACTTGCCCGAGGCGCAGAAGCGGGCGGTTGATATGGCCCGCACCGGGTCGAACAGGGGCTGGGGTGCGCCCGGATCGGAGCAGGTCGATCCCAATGCCAACCCTGACTACAAGCAGTTTTTCGATGTGGGGTTTCAGTTGCCAGAGGGGCATCCCCTTGGGGACAAGCGGTTCTATGCGCCGAACTTGTGGCCGGATGATCCCGTATTTAAGAGCGTAATTTCAAGGTATTATGGGGATGCCTTGAGCGTTGCGAAGGGGTTGTTGACCGCCATTGCAGGGTCCATTGGCGCTGATCCGGCGCATTTCGACGGGGCGTTCGAGACGCCCATGGCGCTGTTGCGGGGAAATTTCTATCCGGCGCGGCCCGACTGGGCAGGGGCCAAGGATTTCGGGATTGCGACCCATACAGACTATGGCTGTCTGACCCTGCTGGCGACGGATGGATCGCCCGGGCTGGAAGTGCGCAAGCGGGGCGGTGGGTGGATCCCGGTCAGTGCGCCGCCGGGTGAGTTCATCATCAACTTCGGTGAGATGCTGGAATTCTGGACCGGTGGGCAGGTCAAGGCGACACCGCACCGGGTTGTCGGTGGGCTGGCCGAGCGCATCTCCATCCCGCTGTTCTTCAATCCGACCTATGACACAAACGTGGCTCCGGAAGGGTCCGACGAGGTGATGTTGGCGGGGGATCATTTGAGCGCGCGGTTTGAAGAGACCTATGTGCATCTTCAGGGAAAATCATGAATTTACAGGCTGAACTTGAAGCTGAGGTTGCGGCGCAGTGGAAAGAGCAGACGGACGGGGCGCACGACATCTGGCATGTGCGGCGGGTTTGGGCGAATTGCCAGCGGATTGCAGAGGCCTTGGACACGCCGGTAGATCGCCAGGTGCTTTTGATTGCCGCCTATCTGCACGACATCGTCAATGTCCCCAAAGATGACCCGCGCCGGACGCAAGCTGCGGCCCTTTCTGCCGAGCATGCCGTTGCCTGGATGGCGGCGCGTGGATTGCCGCGGCAGGATGCAGTTGCCCATGCCATTCTGGGGCATAGCTATTCAGCCGGTCATCCTTGCGAGACGCTGGAGGCGCAGGTTTTGCAGGATGCGGACCGGTTGGAGGCCTTGGGCGCGATTGGCATTTCCCGCTGTTTTAATGTGGCTGGTCAGATGGGAGCCGGATTGGTGGAAGGGAATGATCCTTTGGCAGAGACGCGGGCGTTGGACGATGCCGCCTTTGCCCTCGACCATTTCAGGGTGAAACTGTTTGGCATGGCCGATACGCTCAATACAGCGCCGGCGCGCGGAATGGCGGCGGAGCGCGTGGCGTTCATGCGGGTCTTTCAAGAAACGCTGGCGCGGGAGGCGCGTGTGTAGGGTACGCGATGAACGCGCGCGCCTTATAGATACGTCAGGGCTTCGCGGGCGAGGTCTGTTGCTTCGTCGGCGTCATCCTGGGCGCTGTCAGGGAGGAACCAATACGGCATATGCGTGTCGCTGCCGTCCTTGCGCTTGTAGTCCCAACGGTCGAGGCCCATGGCCTCAAACCTGTCCTGCATCTTGCCCTGACCTTTGAGCAGGAGCCGCCCGTCTGACATCAGGATGGCAAAAATGATGCCGTCACAGTAGATCGACAGGCCGCCGAACATCTTGCGGGTGCTGAGAGGGCCGAGGCCGGAGAAGAGGTCGAGCGCGTGGTCGATCTCTTCGGCGCTGACGGCCATTCTATTGTGCGTTTTGCTCGGCGGCGAGCGCGTCCACGTCCTTGAACGAAATGCTTTCGCCACAGCCACATGCGTCGGTAACGTTGGGGTTGTTGAACTTGAAACCGGATTCCAGAAGCGATGTTTCGTAGTCGATTTCGGTGCCGAAAAGGAACATCTGCGCCATGGGCGCGATCATCACCCGCGCGCCGTCCTGTTCGACGGTTTCGTCGTTCGGGTCGGCTTCGTCCACGTATTCCATGGTGTATTCCATGCCTGCACAGCCGCCCTTTTTCACGCCGATGCGCAGGCCCGAATGGCCCTCTTTCTCCATCAGTTTGGAGATTTGCGCGGCGGCGCGGGGGGTGATGCTGACGGCGTTTTTGCCGGGGATCGAGAACATGGGCGCCTCACTGCTTATCCGACGTTTAAGGTAGGGCTTTCGGCGTCGTCCCGCAAGGGGCGTGGGCGAGCCAGCACACCGGCGATTGCGTCGAGTGCTGCGCGGATGGCTGGGTCGTGGCGGGTGTCCTGGTGGCAGACCAGCCATTCCTCTGATGTGAGGGCCTCGATGATGCCTGAGACGCGGGTCAGACCGGGGGCTGTGTCGGCCGCGAAGGTGGGCAGGACAACCCGGCCCACGCCGCTTTGCGCCAGTGCCATGCGGACTTGTGGATCGTTCGAGACGGCAACCAGTTCAGAGCCGTGATTGGCGACTGTCCATGCCTCGGAGGGCAGGGTGGCTGTATCGTCGCTCGGGCCGATCCATCCTTCAACGTCTTCGGACACGGCGTAGACGGCGTGTTCGACGTGGCCTGTGCGCCGTCCGGCCAGCCAATCGTGATCGGGGCGGCGGTTGCGGATGCCGATATCCACCTCGCGCCGCTCGATATCCATGTCGAGATTGCAGGAGACAAATTCGGGCGTCCAGCGATCGCTTCGGGTCCAGTAGCTGGACAGGTTCCGGCTGAGGTAGAGCGTGGTCCAGGTGCCAGCAGAGACGCGCACGCGCGGGGCGCCGGATTGTTCCGCGGACCAGTGAGCGATGCAACGGGCGGCGGCCTCCATCTTCTTTGCCCGTTCGAGAAGGGCGCGTCCTTCTGTCGTGGGGGTGTAGCCCGCAGCGCCGTGGGCAAAAAGCCTGCGGCCTGTGCGTTGTTCCAGCGCCGTCATGCGCCGTGACAGGGTGGCCTGGCTCAGCCCGGTTTCCCGGGCTGCGCGCGCGAGCGAGCCGTGGCGGGCGACGGCGGCGAATAATCCGTAGTCTGTCCAGTCAGTGATTTGCATGATTGCAAATGTAGGTGCGAATCCGGGGTCTGACAATGCCGCGCTGCTGCTGCCATATGGTCATTATCAACGAAAGGAGTGGTTATGCTGCACCCTTATAAGTCAATGGAAATGAACAGCCTTTACGCAAAAGAACAGGACCTGTTTGCAAAAATGCAAGAGCAGGAGCGAATTCGCAAGCGCAGTCAGCGCCGACGCCGGGTGCTGATGTGGGTTTTGCGTCGTTTGTGAAACCAGCAAAAAAGGGCCGCCGGGGGATCGGCGGCCCTTTGCAGACCTGTAGAAGCGCGCGGGGATGGCGCCGGGTACGGGTTACAGGCCCATGCAGTTGGCGTAATACGTCACCGTGGCGGGCCAGTCGGAGAAGACGCCGACAACGCCAACATCCTGCGCCAGCACATCCAGCAGTTCATAATACACACCGTCATGCGTGGTCGCGTCGCTGATCGACTGGAAGTACCAGCCGCCGCCATTGCCCAGAGGACCTGAGCGTTCGAGCGTCCATGTGATGATATTCAGACCGGCAGCCTTGGCCTCCTTGGCGTAGGCTGAGGGCACGATTTGCCCGTTTTCCATTGTGACCAACATCCACATCGGTGGCGCGATGTAACGCACGCCGCGTTCATAGAGGCTGGTCATGCTGTCCGGGTAGGTGGTGGGATCGTTGTGGTCGAAGCCATCAACGTTGTAGCTGTCATCGAGATAGACAGCCTGTGCGCCGAATTCCGGTTCGTTTTCAATCCAGTAAAGTACGTCGTTGAGGTCGAAGCTTTGCACCCAGACATCCGAGGCGGGGACGCCTGCAGCCTTGTATTCGTCGACCATTTTTTGCGCATAGTCGGCTTGGGAGAAGCCGTTATGCGGCATGTCGACCGAGGGTGATTTCAGTTCGGGCGTGAACTTGGCACCGAGGGACTTGAACAGCGCGATGGATTCGGCATGTGTCATCAGTTGTGCGCCGTCTGTGTAAAGGTCGGTGCGCCAGCCTGCGATGCCGCCTTGGTACTCTTCCGCTGTAGTGGCCGCCTTGTTTGCGCTGTCCATTTTGGGAGTGAGCGTTTGGAACTCGGCCAGCGTCAGTTCGGATGTGCGGCATTCGGCGGTCGCCTCTTCATCGCCGCTGACGGGCGAGAAGGGGGTGGCGCATGTGTTGGCCAGATCGGTCAGAAGGATGTTGGTTGTCGTGTGCAGGTCGTTTTGCGCGTGGCGGCAGACCAGTTCGTGATCCTTGGTAAAGGTCACGTCACATTCGAGGATACCGGCTCCCATCCGCGCAGCTGCGACGTTTGATTCCACCGTGTGTTCGGGAAACATCATGGGTGCGCCGCGGTGGCCAATTGAAAAGTCCGACTTGGCGGGTGTCTGGCTCTGACAACTTTGCAGCTTTGTCTTCAGATCGCCTTCGGGAAGTTTATCGATCAGGTAGGCAGGACGGGGTCCGTAATCGATGGCGACCGTTTCGGCCATAATGGTGGCAGGGGTCGTGGTAAGCAGAATGCAGGCAGCAGCAAGTCGCATTTGAGAATCCTTCGACGGTGTTTATCCATGCAGGATGAAGCGCCGATATGACGGTTTCTCAATGCGTTCGTGATGGTTTTGTGACGCTTCTTACATGAAACCGAGTTCGAGCCTTGCTTCGTCCGACATCATTTCCATACCCCAAGGCGGCTCCCATGTCAGTTCCACATCGACCTGTTTGATACCGGGAAGCGGTTCAATGGCGTCTGCAACCCAGCCCGGCATCTCGCCTGCGACGGGGCAACCGGGTGCCGTGAGCGTCATGATCACCTTCACTTCGTTCTCGGCATTGATGTCGATCGTGTAGATCAGGCCAAGCTCAAAGATGTTTACCGGAATTTCGGGGTCGTAGACCGTGCGGCAGGCTTCGACCACGGCCTCATGCAAAGGGTGGTCGGTTGACGAGGGCGCGATCAGCGGCGCGCCTTCCATCTGTTCGGTGGGCTGGTTCATGGGATCCCCGGACTTGTTCCTGAGTGTTTATATAGGGAACGGGGCGTGGCCGGTAAAGGGCGTGTGACTTGATGTATTCGTGCTGTGGCCCATCCGCTCGTTGCGTCATTCACTTGTTGCTGGCGACCAAATGTCGGAGGTTGCAAAATGCACCAAGCAATGGAGGCTGGCGTGGCAGTGACACTGCGGTGGGCAGAAGCGCGTGATCGCGCGCAATGGGACATGCTGTTCGAAGCCTATTGCGCATTCGGCGGGGCGCGGCAAACGTCTGAGATGCGTGACCGCGTCTGGGCTTGGATACACGACCCGTCAGCGCAAACGCGGTGCTTTGTTGTTGCGGATGCGCATGGGCAGTTGGTCGGCTTTGTCCACTTCCGGTCTTTCGAGCGCCCGATGGACGCGGCTATCGGCGGTTACATCGACGATATGTTCGTGGCTCCTGCGGCACGCGGGCAGGGTGTCGTCGATCTAATGATCGAGGGCGTCGGCGCCTATGCGAAAGAGCAGGGGTGGGACGTGGTGCGCTGGATGACGTCCGATACCAACTACCGTGCGCGGGCGGTCTATGATCGGCACGCGAACAGGAGCAATTGGATCACGTATCAGTTGAAACGTTAGTGATCAGCCCTGCTTTTCGGCATCCTGGCCTGGCGCAAGGGGGGATCAACTGCGCCGTCGCACCGGGCGTGGTTTCACGCGTGCTTCGATCATGTCGTAGACCTTGCCCACGATGTCCTTGCCGGTCGCGTTTTCGATCCCTTCGAAGCCGGGGCTTGAATTTACTTCCAGCACCTTTGGGCCGCTTTCGGACCGCAGGAGATCTACGCCCGCCTTGCCCAGCCCGAATACCCGGGCGGCCCGGACGGCGGCCTCACGTTCTGCCTTGCTGATCCGCACCGATGTGGCGCTGCCACCGCGGTGCAGGTTCGAGCGGAAGTCACCCTCGGCCCCGGTGCGCTTCATCGAGGCCACGACCTTGCCGTCCACGACGAGGCAGCGGATGTCTTCGCCCGCCGCTTCCTTGACGAAGTCCTGCACAAGAAAGTTGGCGCGCAGGCCCCGGAACGCGTCGATCACCGATTCCGCCGCCTTCTTGGTTTCGGCCAGCACAACGCCTTTGCCTTGGGTGCTTTCCAGCAGTTTCACGATCACGGGTGCGGTGCCGACGAGCCCCATAATGTTGGCCGTGTCCTTGGGCGACGCGGCAAAGGCCGTGGTGGGCATGCCAATCTTCTTTGAGGCGAGGATTTGGTGGGCGTGCAGCTTGTCCCGGCTGGCCGTGATCCCGGCGCTGCCGTTCACGCAATAGGTGCCGGTCGTTTCGAATTGTCGGATGACGGCAGTGCCATAGGCAGTGATGGACGCCCCGATGCGGGGGATAACGGCGTCATAGCGCGGCAGGCGCTTGCCGTCATAATGCACCTCTGGGGCCATGGCATTGATCGCCATGTAGCAGCGGGTGGTATCGATCACCTCGACCGTGTGGCCGCGCGCTTCGCCCACTTCCACCAATCGGCGCGTCGAGTAGTTGTTTTCGCGGCTCAGCACGGCGATGCGCAGGGATCGCGCCGGAGCCACTTTCCGCATCGCCGAGGAGTGGTAGACATCATAGCTGAGTTCGGGTTGCAGCCGCTTTTCCGAGGCCGTGATCGTAATGTGGTCCTGCAACGCCTGACGCCCCAGGAGCATGCGTGAGGTCATGGAGGAGCGGTCGGTCAACGTGACCTCGATGGGCCAGGATTGTCCGCCCACGTCCAGCCGGGTTTCAATCACATAGCGCAGTTCTGCTTCGCCATTGGAGGACGTGACCTCGCGCCGGTCGAGGATCGGGGCCGAGCAGGTGATCGACACATGATCCTTGCCCGCGATGGGGTGGACGTTGAACCGGACCTTGGGTTGCTTCGCGGGGCCAAACACTTCGATGTCGTGGGCATGGAGCGCGGATGTGCGCGCGCCGGTGTCGATCTTGGCCTTGAGAGCGGGCAGTCCCAGTTCGGGCAGTGACATCCATTCTTCCCAGCCGAAGTTCAACGTGTCCATGTTGTCCCCATTTTTTTGTTGAGTATTTTTAAGCACCGTAGCGTGGGCGAGGTCTGCTCACAACGGACAGGCTTTGCTTGGGCAGACATGAAGCCCACGCAAAATGCAAGCCGGATGGCTTGGCCCCAAAAAAACGCCGCCCTGTGATAGGGCGGCGTATGATCTTTGTGGTTGTCCCTAGGGGCGGACAAGTGCGCGGGATCAGAAGATCAGGATATTGCCCGACTCATCGTAGTAGGTTGTGTCGACGACGTCGCCGGCGGCATTGAACGCGATCTCTTCGACATGCCAGGCTTCGTCGCCCGAGTTGTCGTAAGTTGTTTGTTCTGTCAGCCGCCCGCCCGCATAGGATTCGACGATCAGGTCGCCATCGTCGCGGACCTCTTCGGTCAGGGCGATGCGCCCGTTGGCATCGTAGGTGGTTTCGCGGGTCACCCAGTCAAAAGTGTCATTGTCCCCGTCGGTCAGCACCTGAGAGGTCTTTCTGCCATTCTGGTAAGTGATGGTGTCGCTGCGACCGTCGTCATAAACGATTTCACGCTCTGTCAGCCGTCCGGTGTCCGCGTCGTAAGTCAGTGACTTGGATTGCCAGGGATTGTCATCGCCGCCATCGGCGATGGTGCGGCTGGTGCGGGTGCCTGTATCTGCGTCGAACGTCAGCGTCTCGATGCGGCCGTTGTCCAGCACCTTTTCCGAGCCGATGCGTGCGCCGGTCGCGGCATCATAGCTTGTTGTAAGCGAGGCCCACGGCTTGTCGTCGTTCCCGTCTATCTCGATGCGCTCTGTGCGTGCGCCGGTGGTTTCATCGAACCGTTCGATCCGTTGGTCACCATTGTCATAGTTGATGGTCCGGGCGGTTTTTTGACCCAACCAGTTCCACTCGGTCGAGCGACTGTCCCAATCGGCGTCGTTGGCTGCCGTATCCGTGACCGTTTGGCTCAGCCGTTGCGGCCCAAGAAACGCCTCGAACACCGCGCTGCCGCTGTCCATGAGCGTGGTTCTGATCATGAAAAGGCCAGAACTGTCCACGCTGGTGGTGATACTGGTCCAACCCTGGGTGTTGTCGACGTCTTCGACCGTTGTCGTCGTGAAGTTTTCTTCTGGGGTGGGCATGACAAGGCCTTGTGTCTTGTTGACAGATCATCTCCCTCACCGGGAAAGGAGTTTGAACCGGAGGCCTATCGCAGCAATTTGTCCTAACTTGTTCATAAATCGTACACAGGTTGGGCGATTGCGTGGTGATTGTGCGTCTTCCCAGCGGGTCTTGGCATTTCTGCATCTGCGCGGCATGAGGGGCCATGACCCGTTTTTCATTTGATTTGCATGCCACCGATGGCCGCGCCCGCACCGGCACCATCACCACGCCGCGGGGCGAGATCCGAACGCCAGCCTTCATGCCCGTAGGGACGGCCGCCACCGTCAAGGCGATGCTGCCCGAGAGTGTGCGCGCCACCGGAGCCGATATCCTGCTGGGCAACACCTATCACCTCATGTTGCGCCCGACGGCTGAGCGGATCGACCGTCTGGGCGGGCTCCACAAGTTCATGAACTGGGATCGCCCCATTCTGACCGATAGTGGTGGGTTCCAGGTGATGAGCCTGGCGGGCCTGCGCAAGCTGACCGAGGAGGGGGTGACCTTCAAATCGCATATTGATGGGTCCAAGCATGCCCTGACGCCCGAGCGGTCCATGGACATCCAGCGGCTGCTGGGGTCGGACATCGTGATGTGTTTCGATGAGTGCCCGGCTTTGCCCGCCGATCGCGACCGGATTGCAGAGAGTATGCGTCTGTCGATGCGCTGGGCGCAGCGGTCCCGCGATGCGTTTGGCGACCGACCTGGTCATGCTCTGTTTGGCATTCAGCAGGGCGGGCTTGAGGAAGATTTGCGGGCCGAGAGTGCCGACGCCCTGAAGGAGATCGGGTTCGAAGGCTATGCCGTTGGTGGTCTGGCCGTCGGCGAGGGGCAGGAGGCGATGTTTGGTTGCCTGGACTATGCGCCGGAGCAATTGCCGCAGGACAAGCCCCGTTACCTGATGGGGGTGGGCAAGCCGGATGACATTGTAGGCGCAGTTGCGCGTGGCATTGACATGATGGACTGCGTGCTGCCCTCACGGTCCGGGCGGACGGGGCAGGTCTTTACCCGTCGCAGTGTGGTCAACATCAAGAATGCGCGTCACGCCGATGATCCGCGTCCTTTGGATGAGGATTGTACCTGTCCCGCATGTTCCAACTACTCCCGCGCGTATCTGCATCATGTGTTCCGGGCGCAGGAGATGATCTCGGGCATGCTGCTGACATGGCACAACCTGCATTATTATCAGGAGTTGATGGCAGGGATGCGCGGCGCAATTGCTGCGGGGACGTTCGAGGCGTGGCAGGCCGCGTTTCATGCGGGCAGAGCGGAAGGTGATATCCCGCCGCTCTGACCTGTTTTTGTGTCAATCGCCGTCGGCGTTTGGCAAGTGGTCCAGATCGCAATAGTCGAAAAGGACCTCTTCGAACGTGTCGCCATCCTCAAGCGGAATGGCGTTGGTGCCTGCCAGCGCCCCGTTTGTCAGCATATCGTTCTGCAGTTTCAGACCCTTCTTGTTGACTGCACGCGCCTTGAGAAGTGGTGTGGTCGGCGTCGACGCGATGTAGTGTGCAATCGAAGACTGGTTTGAGATCACCTCGACATTGGCGGAGGCCTTGCCGATGTCGCCAGTGGTGAGCGACGCCGAGCCACCCAATGTCACCTGGGTGTTTTTTGTCTGGCACAGCAAGACGGTCATGCCTTCCGTCTCGTGTACATCGGTGACGACGAGATAGTTCTTCTTCCAGTCACCGGAGGCCAGTTTCCTTGCCAATTTGGTTCCGATGGACCCGATGTCCTTCATAGACCTGAGGACCATGCCGGAGCCGTTGTAGACCATGCTGTTCTTCTTTTCGAAGTGGACAGACAGTTGGACGGCGAAATCCACGCCGTCGACCTTGCCTCCGCCATCGGCGGTGGCGTTCACGATCGACACACCGTCCGATTGCAGCGACTCCACTTCGACCCGGGCGCTGGTTTCGGTTTCAAACGCGAGGTTGAAGTCTCGTGCAATGTTACCGAGTTTGGTGAACGCTCCGCCCTTGCCCTTACCGCCGTGGATGGTGCCGTAGTCCCCGATCTGCACCAACCTGTTGGGCGGCCACATGACCTGAAATCCAAACTGCTTTTCCATCGCTTTCGCGTAGTCTGCTGGAAATCCCATAATCTGCTCCCAAAAATAATTTCAAAAAAAACGCGGGAATCACCGCGCAGGGTGAAAGTGTAGCAGCGGATTCCCGTAATAAGGGAGTCGTTTTCTTGTGCCGTGACTATGGGGGAGGCGCTGAGTGACAGGTAAATGCCCATCTCGGTGTCGCAGCGGGGACCGATGGTCAGGAATTCCCCCATCGTGCGGACTGCATGCGTGGCCTATATTGAATGCAGTCACGCACCCTGGGGAGGGACCGCCATGCCATTTGTTGTGTTTTCGTTTGTTTGGTTCTCAGTATCCGTCTTGGCGGTCCTGACTCTGGTGTGACTGATGAGAGACGGCGCGCGTGTCGCTTGGCGCGCCACGACGCCCCGCCCACCATCCCCGGCGACAAGCGACGCACTGCCCCCCTGTGCGAAAATGCGCCCTTACGCGCAGCTTCGGGATCTCATGAGGCAACGCGTGCAACGGCACAACCAAATGAAGGCAGGGCCATGCCTGGGCAGAGAAGGGCAGCCGATAGCGGAGCGGGCTTAGATAGGAATGGGCTTGGTCAAAGCGGTGAGGTCGCCTTGTTGCCTAAAGATCAAGCAAATGTGTTCGTGCGGAGTGCCGCAGAGCGCTGGGCGAATGCCGTATCTTGGGGGTGGGAGCTGCTTTTCCACGACAAATTGTGTCAAAAAACTGGGGACAGTTTGCCGGGGGCCATTGCACCCTTGTCGTTGCCACGTCAGGATACACCTTGAAACCGAGGGGCTGGGATCACAGATCAGAAAGTCCGAAGCACGGAGACAGCACAAGGTTGCCGCAGAGCGGGGCCACGCTGTCTTGCCAATGATAAGGAAAAGAGCATGCAAGAGCCTTTGAACGCCTCTTACCCGGTGCTGCCGCTGCGCGATATCGTGGTTTTCCCCCACATGATCGTGCCGCTGTTTGTCGGCCGCGACAAGTCGGTCCGCGCGCTGGAAGAGGTTATGGCTGACGACAAGCAGATTCTGCTGTCGAGCCAGATTGACCCGTCCGTTGACGACCCGGAAGCGTCTGGCATCTACAAAGCCGGGGTGCTGGCGAATGTGCTGCAACTGCTGAAACTGCCCGATGGCACCGTCAAGGTGTTGGTTGAGGGGCAGGCGCGGGTGCGCATCACCGAATACCTGGACAACGACAACTTCTTTGAAGCGCGTGCCGAGTATCTGACCGAGATGCCGGGAGATATCGCGACGACCGAAGCGCTGCTGCGGTCCGTCGCTGATGAGTTCGAGCGCTATGCCAAGGTGAAAAAGAACATTCCCGAAGAGGCACTAGCCGCTGTTGGGGAGACGACCGAGCCTGCGAAACTGGCCGATCTGGTGGCTGGGCATCTGGGCATCGAGGTTGATCAGAAGCAGGACTTGCTCGAGACACTGGCGGTGAGCGAGCGGCTTGAGAAGGTCTATGGCCTGATGCAGGGCGAGATGTCTGTTCTGCAGGTCGAGAAGAAGATCAAGACCCGCGTGAAATCCCAGATGGAGCGGACGCAGCGCGAGTATTATCTGAACGAACAGATGAAAGCGATCCAGCAAGAGCTGGGCGATGGCGAGGACGGCAAGAACGAAGTCGCTGAACTCGAAGAGAAAATTGCCGAAACTAAGCTGTCGAAAGAGGCCAAGGACAAGGCTGAGGCTGAGCTGAAGAAGCTCAAGAACATGTCGCCCATGTCCGCCGAAGCCACCGTGGTGCGCAACTATCTGGACTGGATGCTGTCGATCCCGTGGGGCGTGAAATCCCGTGTGAAGAAGGATCTGGGCAAGGCCGAAGCCATTCTGGATGCCGACCACTATGGCCTTGAGAAAGTCAAGGAACGGATCGTCGAATATCTGGCAGTGCAGCAACGCTCGAAAAAGATGAAGGGCCCGATCATGTGTTTGGTCGGCCCTCCCGGCGTGGGTAAAACCTCGCTCGGCAAGTCGGTTGCCAAGGCGACGGGGCGCGAATTCATCCGCATTTCGCTGGGTGGCGTGCGGGATGAGAGCGAAATTCGCGGTCACCGCCGGACTTACATCGGCTCGATGCCTGGCAAGATCATTCAGGCGCTGAAAAAGGCCAAGACGACGAACCCGCTCATCCTGCTCGATGAAATCGACAAGATGGGTCAGGACTTCCGCGGGGACCCGGCGTCGGCCATGTTGGAGGTACTGGATCCGGAACAGAACAGCACATTTGTCGACCACTATCTTGAGGTCGAATATGACCTGTCGAACGTGATGTTCCTGACCACGTCGAACAGCTACAACATGCCTGGGCCGCTGCTGGACCGGATGGAGATCATTCCGCTGGCCGGCTACACCGAGGACGAAAAGCGCGAGATTGCCAAGCAACACCTGATCGCCAAGCAGATCAAGAACCATGGTCTGAAGGCCAAGGAGTTTGAACTGACCGATGAGGCGCTGAGCGACATCATCCGTTACTACACCCGCGAGGCGGGCGTGCGGAACCTGGAGCGCGAGATCGCCAAGGTGGCGCGGAAATCGCTGACCAAGATCGTCAAGAAAGAGGTTGAAGAGGTTGTTGTAACCTCTGAAAATCTCGACGATTTCCTCGGCGTGCGCAAGCATCGTTACGGCCTGGCCGAACAGGATGATCAGATCGGTGTTGTCACCGGGCTTGCCTGGACATCGGTGGGGGGCGACCTGCTGCACATCGAGGCGCTCAAGCTGCCGGGCAAAGGTCGGATGAAGACCACCGGTAAACTCGGTGACGTGATGAAGGAGTCGATCGACGCGGCAAGTTCATATGTGCGGTCCATCAGCCCCGATATCGGGGTGAAGCCGCCGCTGTTCGACAAGACCGACATCCACGTACACGTGCCGGATGGTGCGACCCCCAAGGATGGCCCGTCTGCGGGTCTGGCGATGGTGACCTCGATCGTGTCTGTCCTGACTGGTATTCCTGTGCGCAGGGACATTGCAATGACCGGCGAAGTCAGTCTGCGCGGCAATGCGATGCCTATCGGCGGCTTGAAAGAGAAGCTGCTGGCGGCCTTGCGGGGCGGGATCAAGACCGTTCTCATTCCTGAGGAGAACGAGAAGGATCTGGCCGACATTCCGGACAACGTGAAAGAGGGGCTTGAGATCATTCCCGTCACCCACGTGACCGAGGTGTTGAAACGTGCCTTGGTGTCGAAACCGGACGCCATTGAATGGGACGAGGCAGCCGAAGAAGCAGCCGCGGCCGCGGCCGCCGCTGCCCGCGATACTGGTGCGGGCGCAACTGCCCACTGATCAGTCTGAAATGAAGATCGGCGCGCAAGCTTTTGTTTGCGCGCCTTTTTTGTGCCTATTTAACCGTTGTGCTTGGTCAATTCTGTTGCCAAAACCGCGACAATCGAAGTTCCTTTTATTGTTTTGTTGCTAACTTATGGATTGAGTCACCGTTCCGCGCTATGCAGGGATCAAGCAGTCCAGAACGGAAGAGGCCAAAATGGCAACCCGCACAACAAAAACCACAACCAAGACTACGTCGACGCGCAGCTCTGCAACAAAGCCGAAGACGATAACGACCAAGTCCAAGGCAGTGGCCACAAAACCCGAGACCTCGGTCAAGCCGTCCACAGCCACAACAAAGGCGGCCACAGCGGCACCCGTTGTTGTGGATGCACCGACTCCGGTGGTGGCAGGACCGATGATGCGTAAGAAAGAGTTGATTGATGCGGTTGTTGCGCGCAGCGGCATGAAAAAGAAAGATGTCAAACCGGCGGTTGAAGCCACTTTGGCAGTTCTCGGCGAGGCTCTGCAAGACGGGCGCGCGCTGAATCTGCATCCGATGGGCAAGGTCAAGATCAATCGCGAGAAGAAGTTGGCGTCAGGCCGCATGTTTGTTGCGCGCATTCGTCAGAACGACACACCGGCTGCCACGCAAACGGACGAGACCACGACAGTCACGAAGACAACCGATACGTCAGACAAGGCCGCAGCCGAGTAGGATTTTGCCCTCCGGGGCCTTGCATGGTTTGGTGCAGTTGGCTAAGACGCGCGGACTTTGGGTGATTAGCTCAGTGGTAGAGCGCTTCGTTCACATCGAAGATGTCAGCAGTTCGAATCTGTTATCACCCACCACCCCTCCTTTATTGGCTTCCATGTGCCTTACATCATCTTGTGAGTGAGCAGGCAGTGCGGTGGATGGGCCGCCTATGTTGCCTTCGGCGGCATGGCCACACCGTTGGCGAACACGTGGTTCCACCGCAGGATGCGAACAGATTTGCGCAAGCCGGTCGGCCAGAATGGGTCCGCTTCGACCAGTGAACGTGCTTTGTCCATGGATCCGACATTCACAATCCATGCGCCGCCAGCTGCGATATCACCATCAAATAACGGGCCTGCAGATTGAATTGCATCTGCGTGCGCTGTCAGGAATGCCAAGTGATCCGGCATGTACTGCGCCCGCACGTGATCGTGGTCTGGCGCATCTTCGAAAAGGATCAGGTAGGGCATTTACCGGCTCCACCGTTGTCAGTACCTGTATCGACCTGCGAAAATCCGGTGTGAATGGATATCTTCAAGGTAATGGGTTGCAAAAATGCAGGATTGGGACTGGGACGATCTTCGAACACTTCAGGCTGTTGCGCGCGCTGGCAGCTTTGCGAAGGCAGCCGACGAAATGGGACGGCATGAAACCACGGTTGCGCGCCGTGTGCGCAGGCTGGAACAGGTCACGGGTCATATTCTGTGGCGAGGTGCGGACGCAGGTTCAACGGCAGAGGGGACCCTGTTGTTGTCTCATATCGACCGGATGCAGGCCGAAGCGGCGGCGGCGGCCAATGCGCTGTCGGGGCAGGGTTGGCCGACTGGTTCGGTTTGTATCACTGCAGTGCCGTGGATCGTTGAAAGCGCTGTGTTGCCAGTTGTGCGGCACTGGTCCGAAAAGGCCCCCAATATCCGGCTGTCCCTGTTGTCGGATCACTCAAATCTTCGCCTGATGCACGGTGAAGCAGATATTGCATTGCGGATGGCCGAGCCGCGAGACGAGGGGGATGCTGTCGCGCGCAAGATCTGTGACGTGCCGTTTGTGGTCGCGGGTTGCGGCGATTGGGTGGGTTATGTGGAAGAGATGGCGCATTTGCCCCAAGCCCAATGGTCAGAGGCTGAACCCGGGGCTGTCTGTCTGCGTGTTTCGGATGTGGATGCGGCACATGCAGCTGTGCGCCAGGGTTTGGGCAAGGCGTGGTTGCCATTGTGCAAGACAGAAGATCTGCCTGTGACTACTGCCAGACGGCGTGTGCGCCCCTTGTGGTGCATCCTGCATCCGCGCAGCAGGCATGCGCCCGCGATCCGCGCGGTTGTCGAGGGGTTGTTGCCCCTTGTGAAGACCCGTTTGCAGGGGTAGCCGGGTGGGATGAGGTATCCCGATCTTCTGATCCTGCGCCACGGCGAAACCGAGTGGAACCGTATTGGGCGTATGCAGGGCGCGGCAGACAGCCCTCTGACCGATCTTGGCCGTACGCAGGCCAAAGCGCAGGGACGGTTGTTGGCCAAGCGTGATCTGACCGGATGGGGGTATCGCGTCAGCCCGCTGGGGCGGTGTCGTGAAACGGCGCGGATTGCGTTGGGCCGCAAGATCGAGGGTGCCCAGGAGGATTCGCGTCTGGTCGAGATCACGTTGGGGGATTGGACCGGAAAAATGCGGACCGAGATCGCTGCTGAGGTGCCGTACCTGTTCGACCAGGGTGACGGGATGGAGTGGTATGACCACGCACCCGGCGGCGAGGGTTTGGAAGGAATCTATGCCCGCACCGGTGCGTTTTTGTCAGAATTGAACGCACCCACGGTCATTGTGACGCACGGGATTACGTCGCGCATCCTGCGGTGTCACTATCTGGGCCTTGAGCCTGCGGCCTTTGCCGATCTGCCGGGTGGGCAGGGTGTGATCTACCACATGTCGAACGGGTCACAGAGCTGTCTTGCAGAAGGGGGTTGAAGGTCCTGACAACCTTGCGCTAAGAGGCGTCTAACGGGTCGTTAGCTCAGTTGGTAGAGCGCTTCGTTTACACCGAAGATGTCGGGAGTTCGAGCCTCTCACGACCCACCATATCCTCCGTCCCTCTACAGTGTTTCGACAACGAGTAAACTTGGCTGTGGTGACAGCCGTGCCGATGGCCCACCGAGACCGTCGCCCGAACAATGGCTGTCAGCGATTTTGAATACGTTCTTAGCCTCGAAAATGCACTGAAACCCGAGGCGCTGCCTACACGATCGACAGGGCCCGCGCGGGATCCTTGTAAACAAGATGCGTAGGGTCCGTGGGACTTTCACGCGTCTTTTTACTCAGATGTTTGCGCAGAATCTGGCAGGTCCTTTGCAATTCGTGGTCCTTGATAACTGAGAGGCTTGGGATGGCGTCAAGGATCTGTTCATCGCGATCCAGTGTCACGGACTGATCCGGTTCAATGAAATTCAGTTGGCCGACATGGTAGTATACTTCGTCCACGCCGAAGTTGTCGGATATGGGCAGATAAGCCGCGAATTCCTTGTTGTTTACCCAGCGGAATGTAGGGCCTTTGACATGGTGTTCGTAGGCATCGCGGAACTTGTGATTTCCGACGCGAGGGGCGCCGAACGTGTATACGCCGTCGACGGGTAATGGTTCGGCTCGGGCAAATCGGTATGCGCAAAGGGTTGCGAGCGCACCACCAAGACTGTGCCCAGTCAGAAACACCTTTTGGTTGTTGTTGCGGCGTGACTTCACCTTGGCGAAGATCTCAGGATAGCGCGAATTGAGGGACGCCCAGAAACCGCGATGGACACGCACGTTGGTCACCCCGCCTAAATGCGTGGGAACATCCACCATGCGATGGTTGATATTGCTGATCCAGTCCTGCGGGTTGCTTTCGCTGCCGCGAAAGACAACAAAGATCACCCGACTGGTGGCGACAATTGCCACTTCGACGTCGAAGATTGAGGTAATTGACCCGCTGGACTCTACCGTTTCCAGTTCTGCCTTGTCGTCCGGATCACTTAGTGCCCGCACTTGAGCCCGTATAACATCCGACCATTTGCCGTTGACGACGGATGGTTGATGATAGGCGTAAAAACTGAGAACGGACAGAAGATAGGCATTGGTCATGGAGTGTCCGGTGGCGGTTTCACGAAAATATTGAAGCATAATCAGTTCCCTTTTTAAAAATGGACCAAGCATAGGAATACTGATCTGTTGCGCCAAGATAATTTTGGGGCAGAGCCATCGTGTTGGGTTCGTTGTGCTGCAGTCCTGTTGCCTGTCTGCGCCTCACTCACATTCGTTTGGCATCGAGTGACTTGTTCGCATTGAAAGCGTGCAGTGGCGTTATCAAATCTCTGATTTGAGCTGGGATGGCGGCGATCTTGGCCCTGGGCGTGCTCGCCTGTTTTCAAGTTAAGGGATTGCAATGACACATACTGCCTTGGAGGCCATTCGGGCTGAAACGGATACGGGTGCCTTGTGGGCGCTGTTGTTGCGCTATTTTCACGACCGGGGCATCACCAAGGTCAGTTATCACCATTTTACCGGAGATGTGCGCGCGCAGGATGCGGTGAACGTGAATGCAGATGGTTTTTCCGAGGAGTGGGTGTGTCATTATGTCGAGCAGAAGCTCTATACCATCGACCCGATCACTGAATTTGCGCAAAGCGTGACGGCCCCATTCCGATGGTCGAACATTCGCAATCTTGTGCGCCTGACCGTAGATCAGAAGCGATACCTGAACGACATGCGCGATGCGGGCGTGGGCGATGGTCTTGCATTCCAGGTTTTTGGCCCGGGGGTGCGCAATGGCTATGTTGGTTTAGGCGTGAATGCGGCTGGTGATTTTCCAAGCGATGCGCTTGTCTTGGATTTTCAGGTTGTCGCACAAGCGGGGCATATCCGGTATTGCGAGTTGAACCCGACGTCTTTTTCCGGCGTTGACCTGTCCCCGCGCGAGCGCCAAATCCTGCGGTGGATTGCACGTGGCAAGTCTAACAGCAGTATTGCGGACATTCTGCTTTTGTCGCCTCATACAGTGGATACTCTGGTGCGCCGCATCTTTTCCAAGCTGGGGGTGACTGATCGAACAACCGCGGCGGTCAAGGGGATCGGGGCAGGGCTTATTTTGCCTTGATGGCTGTCACGTAACTGCGTGACATGACAGGCTGTTGGTATCGCTCATAAAATACAGTCATCAAACATGTGTTCAAAGGGCCCGGGACATGCTGGAAACCGAGAGTCAAAGTCAGCCGCTGGGCACCTACGTTCAAAGCTTGTTGCGTGAGCTGGATGACCTGCCGCAGGAGGGCAGAACTAGTGCCGTGTTGGCCGTCACGGCACACCTTTTGGAATATGCGGCATTCGAGGTCGCTCAGTCAGACGAAGCCCGACAAGTGGCGCGGCTGATCGTTTTGGCGGCGGATATGGAACGGACGGCGTTGCAGTTGCAGGGCAAGCCGTTGTCTTGACCAATGCTTGTCAATTGGAGCGGATGACGTCTGTGCCACGAGGCGCGATTGGACGCCGCGCATATGTGCGCGGCGTCCGGTATTTTATTGGGCCGGTTTCAGCGGCTCAATCTCGGAATAGACGTGCGACAGACCGAACGCTTCAAAGCTGTTTGGCGTGCCTTCTGTCAGGTTGTGACAGCTAAAGCAGTTGGTCCCTTGCGTGTAAGTCTCCATCGTCATGTTCGCGATGGTGGTCGAACCACGCAGGTTCAGGGCCTGGTTCGCCGTTTGGTTGGGAATTGGTGCGGCGCCGCCACTCGGAGGTGTCGTTGTCCAGACGCTGCCGGTCTGGATATAGTTTGCGCGAATGTCACCCGTCGCCAATTGGCTGCGCACCGAGTTATTGATCGACAGCAACAGAGTGTTGTTGGTGACCGTTGCACTTGACGGATCATTGGCAAGGCTGCCCCAAGGATATTCGCGCACCGTATTCGACGGGACGATTCCGCCTTCACAAACCGGCTCTCCGGTACCGCTGACATTGACTGCAATCGTGCCATCTTTGTTGGCCTTCATACATTCGATGTTGGCACCGTCCTGCGCGCCGCTTTCGGCCATGAAGAGAAAGTCGTGATTGCTGTCAAAATCGTTCAGGGTGATCGTGCCGTCATCCGCCAAGTAGTAATAGGGCGCGTCGGGCGCATTGTTGTAGTGTTCGAACGTCGCCCAGACAAATTCCGGGTGATCTTGGACCGTGCCCACAACGTGCATGCCGGTGAGGGCGAGTATCACGGTCTTGGTGGGGGTTGTTGCATCGACGGACATGGCCGTGTTGTCGGCATTCGCGACGAAGTTTGGAATCGTACCCTCAATCGTCAGGTAGGTGCTGCTGTCCGAGAGCGTGCTGGCTTCAACCCACGACGTCTTGAGTTCCATTGCCAGCTGATTGCCAGTCAGAAGTGTGGTGCCGCTCCAGCTGTCACTCATGTAGGTCTGCAAGTCGGTCAGATCTGCCTGCGTGTATGGAAAGGTCGTTTTGGACGCGAGGTTCGAGGTCGGATCCTTCTGTCCTGTCAGGAAGTAGGCATAGGCATCGTTCGCCGCCAGCCCGTAGTAGACCAAGGAACTGTCTTGCGACATCAGGACACCGGATGATCCGGCCTGGCCGATTTCGCCAATATCGTCACCGGCAGGTGTGTCAGCCTTTTCACTGCGGACCTGCAAAGCCGTTGGGGTGGATGCGGTGTTTTCAATAAACACGCGGTTGCCGCTGCTGTCGACGGGGGCAATCGTGAAGAAATTTGGGCTGTCCAGTACCAGTTTGGTGCCGTCTGTAGATGTCAGCCAGAGGAACATCTGCGCACCCCAAGTGTAGAAATCGCATCTGTCAGGGTCGTCGTTGTACGTCGATGTAAATGTGACGGAGTCCGGGGCGTCGACGGCAGCGTTTTCTGCAACTGCCCCTCCGGCGAACCAGCCGTTTATCGTGTCTGACGACACGACACAGGTGGGGGCCATGTCTGTGGGTACGATACTATCGGCCCAAACCGGCCCTGCAACGGCTGCACAAGCCGCTGTGAAACATACTAAAGTCTTCATATTATCCTCTGTTTTCTGGGTACCTGCAATTGTGGGTACCTGCGCTCGTTATACGGGAGGTTGATCCTATCACAAAGGAATTTACTCGTAGAAGTTGCGCTTTGAATCAATCTCGAGTTGTGATGCGGGCATGGCCGCCGTCGATCGTGCTTGGATGCACAGGGGCCGTGGACGACAATTGCTTGTTGGTCAGCATACCCCAACTATCTTGATCATATGACGCGTAAGGAGACATGCCATGAGCTGGAACCCGGCCCTTGATCCCGATTGCCCCAAAGGGGATGCCGTTGACGCAATTGAAACTGTTATTGTGCCGCGTGCCCGTGATCTGGGTGGGTTCGAGGTGCGCCGCGCCTTGCCAGCGCCCAAGCGGCAGATGGTGGGCCCGTTCATCTTTTTTGATCAGATGGGGCCGGCGGAGTTCGTGACTGGAAAAGGCATTGATGTCCGTCCGCACCCGCATATCGGGTTGGCCACTGTCACGTACCTCTACAAAGGTAAAATACATCACCGGGACAGCCTTGGCACGGATCAGTGGATCGAACCGGGCGCTGTGAACTGGATGGTGGCAGGCCACGGGATTACACACTCTGAACGCACGGATGGCGAGATCCGCAAGAAACCGCATAATCTGTTCGGCATTCAGACTTGGGTTGCTTTGCCCAAGGACGCCGAGGATGATCCGGCCGATTTTCAGCACGCGCCCAAGGACACGCTGCCGTTTCTGGAAGGGGAAGGCAAAGAGGTGCGCCTGATCCTCGGGGACGCGTGGGGCGAGACGGCGCCCGTGCAGACGTTTTCCGAGATGTTTTATGCGGACGCTGTTCTTGAGGCAGGCGCCCGTATTCCTTTGCCCGACAACCATGAGGATCGTGGTGTTTACGTCGTCGAAGGGTCGGTGACTGTAGCCGGAGATGTCTACAACGCGGGGCAGATGATGGTTTTTCGTCCCGGAGACGCCATTTCGCTGGCGGCAGGTGAGCAGGGCGCGCGACTGATGCTTCTTGGTGGAGCGACGTTGGAGGGATCGCGGTACATTTGGTGGAACTTTGTGGCGTCATCACAGGACCGCGTTGATGCGGCCAAGGAGGCTTGGCGCGCGGGCGATTGGGCGCATGGCCGGTTTCAATTACCGCCCGGGGATGAAAGCGAGTTCATTCCACTGCCGGACAAATGACGGTACGCTTGCGCCGTGCGGGGCCAGAAGATGCACCTGTGCTTGCGGCCTTGCACGCGCGAAGCTGGCGGGCGTCCTATGCGCCATATGTTCCGGCAGAGGCCCTGGGTGCGCCGCTTGATGACAATATGCGCGCGCGGTGGGATAGCTGGCCTGCCGACCGGTTGATCTTGCTGGCCGAAGACGGCGATGCTGTGCTGGGGTTCGCCGCCGTGGTGCGGCAGGATGTGCCGCTTCTGGACAACCTGCACGTCGATCCGGACGCGCGCAGCGGCGGTGTTGGTGCGCGGCTGCTGAAGATGATGGCTGCGTGTCTGGTGGAAGAGGGCGCCACCGCCTTGCGTCTGGTTGTGATTGCCGACAATGCGCGTGCCCGCCGCTTCTATGTCCGCATGGGAGGACAAGAGGGCACCCCCCACGACGAAACACTGCTTGGGGCGACGGTGCGCATGGTGCCGTTTCGTTGGTCTGGTGCCGCCTTTGACATTCTGGCAGCAGATTTCGACTGCCAAGCGGGAAAAGACGCTTGACGGGGCGGGGGGCTGATCATAAACCCGCCAAACGCAGCGGGCGGTTGTAGCTCAGTTGGTTAGAGTACCGGCCTGTCACGCCGGGGGTCGCGGGTTCGAGCCCCGTCAACCGCGCCACTGCTGCTCTCTGGTCCCGGAGGAATGGGCACGCCGAAAGGCAAAATGCGCGGTTGTAGCTCAGTTGGTTAGAGTACCGGCCTGTCACGCCGGGGGTCGCGGGTTCGAGCCCCGTCAACCGCGCCACTTTTCCCAACCTCCAAGCCATGCTGATTGCTCTGTGATTGCCTTGCGGTGGAACGAGGGGCCAGCCCCTCGCGCTCCCCGAAGTTTACCTGGCAAGATGAAAGAGGATCAGTAGATGTAGCCCAATTGCGCTTCGAGGTCTGTGTCTACAGAGCTGCGCAGGTGCGTCATGTCCTCTGGGCTCCAGCGGTCGGGCAGGGCGGGGCGATCTGCAACGGCTGGCTTGAATTTTGAGCCAAGCCGTTTGATGACGGGGCGGTATTCGGCATGCGGTTGAGCACAGCCAAGACTGGAGGTCAAAGCAGCAAGTGTTGCCTGTGGTTGTTCTTGCGCATCCTCCATACGGAGAATGGCGCAAGTGCAGTCACGGTTCAGGAGCGACAACATCCCGTTGAGTTTTGCGGTGCGCAGGGCAAACAGTGTTTCGAAATGTGCGCCCGTTGCCGGATGCCTGTCGTGTTGCAAAGGCAGGCCGACACTGCCTTCCGGGACCAGCCCTTCGAAGTATCGGGGACGGTCAATGATCGTGTCCCATGGTGCGCGAATGAACTCTGAAAAAGCCATGGCCTGCATGGCGGGTGTCGTGTGCCATGGCTTCGAAAACATGGACCGCGCCCATGTGTCAGCCCGCCGTGTGACGACGATCACTGCCAAGTCCGACGGGATCGCCATCATGTGGGGAAAGCCATGTTTCCAGCCCAGTGCTTCGGTTGGTACTAGGTTTGTGTTCCGGCCCAACAAGCGCTTGACGAAATTCGTGCCCGATGACCGTTCTCCGATAACCTGATAGCCCGTGATCGGCGTTTCACCCGAACGCCTGACATGCAGGCCGGTCGTGGGAAAGTCTGGGGGCAGTGTCATGCGCAGCCTCAGGGGCAAAATAACGATTCTCTTGGCCGGGTCCTTGCGATAGGGTGCGCAAAAATAACCCTTTGAGCAGGACCTTAGCAGATGCAGACAGTGGCCGTCGTGACCATGGTGCGCGATGACGCGTTTTTCTTGAAAGCGTGGCTGCGCCACTACGGTGAGATGTTTGGGCGCGAGAATTGCTATGTCATCAATCACGGTCGTGGTGCCGAAGTGGCCGAGCTGGCCGCCGGGTGCAACATCGTCGGCATTCCTGGGGACCCGCACAAGAATTTCGACATCAAGCGTTGGGGACTACTGAACAACCTCGTTGGGGGCCTACGGCGCTACTACCGTCATGTGATCGTTGGTGACGTGGATGAACTGGTCGTGCGTGACCCAGAGGCGGGCGGTACGTTGCTGGATTTTCTGGAAGATGCGCCTGATGGTCGCGTGTTGACGCCGCTTGGTCTTGAGGTGATCCATCGCATCGATCTCGAACAGGACGAGATCACAGATCACATCATTGGCCCGCGCCGTCATGTGCGTCCGGCACCGCATTATTCGAAGCCTTGCATCATCTCTGCCCCAGTCAAGATCGCGCGGGGCGGGCATTTCACGCAGGCCGACAAGCTGTTCACACCAGACGATCTGTACCTGATGCATCTGAAGTTCTGTGATTTCGGTGCATATGTCGGCGTGATGGATCACCGCAATGCGGTCACCGATGAGGTGAATGCATCTGTCAAGGAAGCCTCGATAGGTCGCCACTGGTTTGCAGAAGCGCGGGGGGAGGATCGAGAGGTTTTCGAAGACTTCGCCAAGCTCGAAATGGTCGATGAGTTCGACATGCGCCCGTTGCGTCGGAAGATGCAGCGCAGTTTCAAACCGCGTGGCGATACTGGATATTATCATTTCGACCGCCCGGACTATGCTACCCAGTATGTGTTGCCCGAGAGGTTTGTGGGCGTGATTTGACGTGCGGGGCGCACCGGCAGTTGCGCCTTACTTTTGCGAACTCAAGAAATCGGTAAGGGCCTTTGCGGTCTCCACGGAGTGTGTGTCTGGGAAGAAATGTCCGCCGGGCAGCCCCTTCGCTTGCATGTTTGTCAGCCGATCCGCCCAGGTGGCTGCCACGTCATAGGATTGTCCCATAACGCCGTCTGCGCCGTAGAGGACAAGGGCAGGGCAATCGACCGATCGCCCAAGATCGGACGCGTCGAGGTCGAAATCAACGTCGATGGCGGCGCGGTAGTCGTTGCACATCGTGCGGATGCAATCGGGATCGCGCCATGACGTGCGATACGCCTCAAGCGCGTCAGCGTCGAACCCGTCCATACCACCGCCCCAACCGGCTAGGCAGCTTTCGAAATAGGCATCGGGATCATGGCCGATCAGCGTTTCCGGAAACGGTGCAGGTTGAGCCAGAAAGAACCAGTGATAGTATGCGCGCGCAAACTGCTGCGTCACCTCGTTCAGCAGCAAATGGGTCGGTACAATATCCATCAAGGTGAGGGACAGGACGCTGTTGGCACTATCCAAAGCCATGCGATGTGCGGTGCGCGCGCCGCGGTCGTGACCGACGAGGTGGAATTGATCAAAGCCGAGATGTTCCATAAGCGCCCGTTGATCAGTGGCCATGTTGCGAAAGCTCATATCCTCCATCTGCGCTGGTTTGGTGCTGGCACCGTAGCCGCGTAAATCGGCGGTGACGACGGTGAAGTCCTGGGCCAGTTGTGGCGCAATGGCGTGCCACATGGCCCTGGTTTGCGGAAAACCGTGTAGAAGCAGAACCGGAGGCCCATCGCCTTGTATATCATGGGCGATGGTGACGTCTTCGGCAGTCGTGAACGTCATCATGTCAGAGCGTCGAGGATACGAGCCCAGCTGCGGATACCTTTGTGAAAGCTCTCCATGTCGTATTTTTCGTTGGGCGAGTGGATCTGATCGTCATCCTTGCCGAAGCCGACGAGCATGGGGGTGGTGCCGAGAATGTCTTGGAAATGACCTGCGATCGGAATCGAGCCACCGCAGCCGACATAGGCGGCAGGGACATTCCATTCATTCGTGAGCGCAACACGCGCCGCTTCGAAGGCCGGGTCGGTTGTTTCTGTCGTCGATGCCTGGCTGGCTCCGTGGCCTGAGAATTCAACCTCGCAATCGGCGGGCAGGGCGTCCTCCACCATCTGTCTGAAGCTGTTGCGGATCTTGAGCGGGTCCTGATCGCCAACAAGGCGGAAAGACACTTTGGCGTGCGCCTTGGATGGCAGCACGGTCTTAAACCCGTCGCCTGTGTAGCCGCCCCAGATACCATTCACATCGCAGGTCGGGCGGGACCAAATCATTTCAATTGGGGTACGGTCCTGTTCGCCTGCTGGTTCCGACAAACCCACATCGCCGAGGAACGTGCCATGGTCAAAGGCGAGGCCTTGCCATTGGCTGCGAATGTCATCCGGCAATTCGTGTACGCCGTCGTAGAACCCAGGGACCGTAACGCGACCCTGATCGTCATGCAGTGAGGCAAGGACGTGGGTAAGTACACGGATCGGGTTCATTGCGACCCCACCATACATGCCCGAATGCAGATCCTTGTCGGGGGCGGTGATCGTGATCTCTTCGCCTAGCAATCCCCGCAGCATTGTGACGATGGACGGTACGCGGGACTCGAACATGCCGGTATCGCAGATCAGGGCGAGGTCGGATTTCAACTCTTCTGCGTTCTCTTGCATGAACGGAACCAATGATGGAGAGCCTGATTCTTCTTCGCCTTCGAAGAAGAAGGTAATGCGGCATGGCAGGGCGCCGTGCTCGGACTTCCAGGCGCGACATGCTTCAACAAAGGTCATGAGCTGACCTTTGTCATCAGATGATCCACGCCCCCGGATGACTTGCCCTTTGGCCGTTTCTTCGATCTGTGGATCGAACGGGTCGCGATCCCAAAGTTCCAACGGATCAACAGGTTGTACGTCGTAGTGCCCGTAGAACAGAAGGTGCGGTCCGTCGCCTTCTACGTGACCCACAACCATAGGGTGCCCCGGTGTTTCCCGTTTTTCTGCTGTGATGCCAATGCTTTGCAGATCCCTCACCAACCAGTCCGCCGCGGTCTGACAATGATCCGCAAATGTCGGATCGGTCGAGATCGACTGGATGCGCAAAAGCTCCAGCAACCGTTCAGTCGCTTGGGGCAGATCAGCATCGATGCGGGACAGAACGGCGTCGAGGGTCATGGGGTTTCCTTTGGTTTGACTGCTGCCGCAACACTACGGTGCAGCGGAGCAGTGTCCAGTGGTTGATCTGGGTCAAAGCGCAGGTTGCCTGGGTGGGGAATACCAGACCTGCGACATGACGCGCATTTGATTAGCATTGAAGCCCAATCTCGCTGTCTATATTCATTCTAAATACTGCGTCAGCGGAATAACATAGACGCAAAGACCAAAATGGAGCCTCGCGTGGACTACACCGCCAAATTGGACACCGCCCTGCAACGCCTGCACGACGAAGGCCGCTACCGGACCTTCATCGATATCGAGCGTCAGAAGGGCCAGTTCCCGCATGCGGAATGGACGCGGCCTGATGGCACCAAGGCACCGATCACGGTGTGGTGCGGCAATGATTATCTTGGCATGGGTCAAAACCCCATTGTGCTGCAAGCCATGCATGAGGCGATTGATGCGACCGGTGCCGGTTCTGGCGGGACGCGCAACATTTCGGGCACGACGGTGTACCATAAGCGGCTTGAGGCCGAGCTTGCCGATCTGCACGGCAAGGATGCGGCGCTGCTGTTCACGAGCGCGTATATCGCCAACGACGCGACATTAAGCACGCTCCCTAAGCTCTTTCCGGGCCTTATTATTTATTCGGATGCATTGAACCATGCGTCGATGATCGAAGGTGTGCGTCGTAACGGTGGTGCGAAGCGTGTTTTCCGCCACAACGATGTCGAGCATCTGCGGGAGCTTTTGGAGGCTGACGATCCTGATGCGCCCAAACTGATCGCATTCGAGTCCATCTATTCGATGGATGGCGATTTTGGACCAATCGAAGAGATTTGTGATCTTGCCGACGAATTCGGCGCGCTGACATATATCGATGAGGTGCACGCCGTGGGCATGTACGGTCCGCGTGGTGCAGGTGTTGCTGAGCGTGACGGGGTGATGCATCGCATCGACATCATCAACGGCACGCTGGCGAAGGCGTATGGGGTTATGGGGGGCTACATCGCCGCATCGGCCAAGATGTGCGATGCGATCCGGTCATATGCGCCTGGATTTATTTTTACGACGTCGCTGCCACCCGCCGTCGCTGCCGGAGCGGCTGCATCGGTTGCGTTCTTGAAAACAGCTGAAAACCTGCGCGCGGACCATCAGGTGCAAGCCAAGGCGTTGAAATTGCGACTGAAAGGCATGGGCTTGCCCATTATCGATCACGGCAGTCACATCGTTCCTGTCATGGTCGGTAACCCTATTCACACCAAGATGCTCAGCGATATGCTGTTGGAAGAGCACGGTATTTATGTTCAGCCGATCAACTTCCCGACGGTCCCACGCGGCACCGAACGGCTGCGATTTACTCCATCGCCGGTGCACGGTCCGAACGAGATCGATGCGCTTGTAAAAGCTATGGATAAACTGTGGTCTCATTGTGCGCTAAATCGCGCCGAGAGCGCAGGATAATTCACTAATATTCGCAAATAACGTTGCCATATGTTACCGTCTGTTAAACAACAGAGGTGAAGCGAATCGTGTGGGATCGATTTGTCATCACTTGGCATAACGGGGCAGCTGTATGATCGGGCGGAAATCCGACATCGCTAAAGTTGAAGAAGACGTCGAGCCAAAGGGCTTTGACGACTTTGAGTTGCGCCTAGGCGACATCATGCGCGGCGAACGTGCAACGATGGGCAAATCCCTACTGGATGTTCAACGTGAGTTGCGGATCAAGGCAAGCTATATCGCTGCCATAGAAGCCTGTGATCCTGATGCGTTTGACACTCCGGGCTTCATTGCCGGGTATGTCAGGTCCTATGCCCGCTACCTGAACATGGACCCCGATCGTTCATTTCACACGTTCTGTGCGGAAAGCGGCTTTGCCGTTGCTCATGGCATGTCTGCCGAAGCTTCTGTGGTCAAGAAAGCTGCCCGCGAGGATCGGCTGCAAAAGCCGCATGGCGCGGATATTTTTGCGGCACCTGCGACCCCGTTCGTTCCGACAGGCGAGGCCGTTTGGTCGAGGATCGAGCCACGCGCCGTTGGATCGTCTCTTGTGCTGCTCGCTTTGATCGGCGGCATCGGGTTTGGCGGCTATTCTGTCCTGCAGGAGGTGCAGCGCGTACAAGTTGCGCCCGTGGATCAAACGCCGGTGGTTCTGTCCGACCTTGATCCATTGAGCGGCTCAAACCTGGACCAGACCGAGCAGGGACCCACGATTGATACACCGCGTGCGGATGCGCTGGATCGTCTTTACCGACCGCAAGCGCTGGATGTCCCTGTGCTTGTCGCGCGTGATGCGCCAATCGCCACTTTGGACCCGCGCGAGATTGGGACTTTTGCTGCGCCTGAACCGGCGGACAATACGCCGCTTATCGGGGCGGTAGATCGCGCCCTGGCGGAGGCAATTGCGCCTACCGTGCCGCAAGTGGTCGAGGAAACTGCGCCTGCGCTGACAATGGTTGCCGTGCGCCCGTCCTGGGTTCGCGTGCGTGCCGCCGATGGTACCGTGATCTACGAAGCAACGATGCAGGCGGGCGACACATGGGAAGCGCCCCTGACCGAAGAAGCGCCCACGTTGCGCACTGGCGAGAGTGGTGCAATCTACTTCGCAATGAACAACAAGTTCTATGGTCCGGTTGGCCCGACTGGCGCTGTGACATCCAACTTGCCGCTGGAGATTGCAGGTCTGAAAGAGACGTATCTGCCTGTTGATGTCAGCACGGATGAGGGACTGACCCGCTACGCCGAAGCACAAGCAACATCCACAGCGATCAGCGAATAGTCATTCGCGTCCCCATTGCCGGGGTGCTTTCTCCTGTCTATCTTCCAAGACAACCGCCGATGCTGAACAGGGTGTTTCATGTCGCTTAACCATATCCGTCCGTGGCGTAACATCTACCGTCGGGAAAGCCGTCAGATCATGGTGGGATCGGTGCCGGTTGGTGGCGATGCGCCGATCACGGTCCAGACCATGACCAACACCTTGACCACCGATGTCGCGGCGACGGTGGCGCAGGTGCAGGCGGCAGCAGAAGCTGGCGCGGACATCGTGCGTATTTCGGTCCCGGATCAGGCGTCGTCCAACGCGTTGAAAGAGATCGTCGCTGACAGCCCGGTGCCAATCGTTGCTGACATCCATTTCCACTACAAGCGCGGGATCGAAGCGGCCGAGGCAGGTGCCGCCTGTCTGCGTATCAATCCCGGCAACATCGGGTCGCAAGACCGGATCAAAGAGGTCATCAAGGCCGCGCGCGACCACAATTGTTCCATCCGCATCGGTGTCAATGCCGGGTCACTCGAAAAGCACCTGCTCGAGAAATATGGTGAGCCCACACCCGACGCGATGGTGGAAAGTGGTCTCGATCACATCAAGATCTTGCAGGACAACGACTTTCACGAGTTCAAGATCAGCTGCAAAGCGTCTGATGTGTTCATGGCGGCCGCGGCGTATCAGAAGTTGGCCGAGGCCACGGATGCGCCGATCCATCTTGGGATCACCGAAGCGGGTGGCTTGATGTCCGGCACCATCAAATCCGCGATTGGCCTTGGCAACCTGCTGTGGATGGGCATCGGCGACACCATCCGCGTGTCCTTGTCTGCCGATCCGGTGGAAGAGGTCAAAGTCGGTTACGAAATTCTCAAGTCACTTGGTCTGCGCCACCGAGGTGTGAACATCATCTCTTGCCCATCCTGCGCACGGCAAGGCTTTGATGTGATCAAGACGGTTGAGGTGCTGGAAGAGCGGTTGGCGCATATCAAGACGCCGATGAGCCTATCCATCATTGGCTGTGTTGTGAACGGGCCGGGTGAAGCGCTCATGACGGACGTTGGCTTTACGGGCGGCGGGGCCGGGCACGGGATGGTTTATCTGGCAGGCAAACAAAGCCACCGGATGGATAACGATCAGATGGTTGATCACATCGTCGACGAGGTCGAGAAAAAAGCGGCGGAACTGGACGCCGCAAGCGCAGCCGAGGCGCAAGCGGCAGAATAGGCCTTATTTTTGAAAGAACTGAGCGCCCCGAAGACTTCCGCGGGTCATCCCCGCTTTTCGTCGACCAGCGCCTGCATCTCATCAAAGGGAAGGAAGCCGCGCACAAGTTCGTCTTGCAGGACGAATGTAGGCGTGCCGGTGATCTGCAGTCTTTGGGCCAGGGCACGGGTGCGACGGATTTCATCCGTCACCGCTTCGCTGTCCATATGCGCTTCGATCGCGGTGGCATCGAGGCCAAAGGTCGATGCCATGCGCCGCAGCGTGCGCATCGATACATCCCCTGACATTTCCATTACAGCGTCGCTGACGTTCTTATAGGCCTCTGAACCGGCAATTTGTTTGGTTGCGATAGTGAATCGCGAGGCAAGCAGCGACTGTTCTCCAAGGATTGGGAATTCTTTGACAATCAGGCGGATGTTGCCATCTGTTTCCAATAGTTTGGCAACCTCACCATGGGCGCGTTTGCAGAACCCGCAGCGATAGTCGAGGAACTCGACCAGGGTGATGTCCCCATCGGGGTTGCCGCCGACAAAGCTGAAGCCGTCGTTGAAAATGTCTTGGGCGTTGTCGGACACCAGTGAAAGATCGGCTTGGGCCTGTGCCGCAGTCTGCCGTTCCTCCAGCACCTGCACCGCATCCATAATCACCTGCGGGTTGTCCATCAGATACGCGCGCACTTCCTCACGGAAAATTTGCCGCTCTTCGTCAGTCATCTGGCTCAGATCAAGCGCTTGGGCGGGTAAGGCGAGCGCCATGGCAAAAGAGGCTGCTGCGAGGGGGCGGAAGAACATGCTCTATCTCCGTTTCTTGCGCTTTTCTGCGCGTTCAGATGCAAGGACCACATCCTGTGCCCGTTGCCAAGGGCCAGACCCTTCTGACAGGAGGCCGGTGGCCCGCTTTGCATGAATACCGGCATCTTCGAGCCGACCACGCAGGGCGTAGCGCTCGGCAGTGATAAGTGACGCCATGCCGCGCTGGCCGGATTTCGCATAAGCTACGCTTAGATCGCGCAACATTGATCCATCTCGGAAATCAATGCGACGTGCGCGTTCGAGAGCTGGCAGGGCCGCGCTGACATTTCCACTGGCCAAAAGCGCACGGCCATACCCGGCCTGCAGCAGCCCATCGTTCGGGCGCAACTGTACTGCACGACCGTGCGCATTCGCTGCTGCTGCGAACTGTCGAGTTTCCATCAGAATTTGGCCCTTGAGATCGTACAGGAATGGATCCTCCGGACGCAGAGCGATGGCTTTGTCTATGGCAGCAATCGCGCGACGTGTTTGCGAGTTCTGGTGTCGTGCAGCAGCCTCACGCATCAATGCAATGTCGCGGTAGCCACTTTCTCCCAATCGGTTCAGTGTCCAACTTGGACGGCGGGTGAAGGATGTCAGTTTGCCCTTTGCGCGCGCAAACCAATAGTCCCACGTGGCGGAGTCTGAGGTGCCAGAGTTACCATATGCCGCTGCAAACCCTTCGATGGTGCGCAGGCGGTCGCGGCTCAAAGGGTGGGAACGAACATAGGGGTCCTGCCTGCTGGCACTCAGCATCTCTTGACCGCGGAACAGGCGAAAGACATCCAGCATGCCACCCAGATCGATGCCTGAACTGCGCAAGTATCGTGCGCCCGATTGGTCGGCGGCGGTCTCTTCAGCCCGGGTATGGCTTAGAAAGTTGCGCTGTGCCGCGCTTTGGCTGCCGAGGCTGATTGCTGCCGCACCTTCGCCAGCGCCCGCGGCGGCTGCAAGGATTGCCAATGCCTGGCCGAGCGTTGCGGCAGTGCGCGCGTTGCCGAGATTGGTGATCCGGCGCGTGATGTGCCCGTTTGCGATATGCGCGGCCTCGTGTGCGATGACGGCCTGCAGCATTGCTGCCCGGTCCATCCGACTGATCAGGCCCGAATGGATGTAGATCGCATCGTTGCTGATCACAAACGCATTGAGTGAACTGTCATTGACCACCAGGATTTTGGTGCGTGACGCGCTCAAACCAGCCGCCTTGAGCACGGGCGCGGCCACTTGCGCCAGCGCGTATTCCATGTCTGCATCTCGCAACAAGGTTACCGCGCGCGCAGGCAAGGCAAGCGCCAGCGACACGATCAGGATTGACGCCACCCGCGCCAGGGTATGAAAGGTCATGGTTCGATCATAGGAGACGCCATGCGAACCTCAAGACGCAGCGATGTCGATCCCTTCATTGTGATGGATGTGATGGAGGCCGCGCGAGCCGCGGAATCCGCCGGCCGCCATATAATCCACATGGAAGTAGGGCAGCCTGGGACCGGTGCACCTAAGGCGGCGATCCGCGCATTGGATCACGCAATGAATGACGGGCCTCTTGGCTACACCGTTGCCTTGGGTCTGCCTGCGCTGCGGGCGCGCATCGCACGACTATATGGCGACTGGTATGACATCGATCTGAACCCGGACCGTGTGATTGTTACTTCGGGTGCGTCGGGCGGCTTTATCCTTGCATTCAATGCGTTGTTTGACAGCGGGGATCGTGTAGGCATCGGTGCACCGGGCTATCCCAGTTACCGGCAAATCCTGACGGGCCTGGGTCTGACGCCGGTCGATTTGCCGACGGCCGCCGCCAACCGTTATCAACCTGTGCCCGATGACTTTGCGACCCATGATTTACGGGGCTTGCTTGTCGCCTCTCCGGCCAATCCCACTGGGACAATGTTGGACCGCGCCGCCATGGCGCGTCTGGTCGGAGCCACGCAAGAGGCCGGAGCCAGCTTTATCAGCGACGAAATCTATCACGGCATCGAATATGAAGCCAAAGCCGTCAGTGCGCTGAATGTCAGTGACGATGTCTATGTCATCAACTCGTTTTCCAAGTACTTCTCGATGACAGGCTGGCGTGCCGGATGGATGGTGGTGCCCGAGGATCACGTGCGCGTGGTTGAGCGCCTGGCTCAAAACATGTTCATATGCCCGCCTCATGCCAGTCAGGTGGCCGCACTTGCTGCCATGGATGCAACGGACGAGCTGGAGGCAAATCTAGATGTTTACAGCACAAATCGTGCCCTGATGCTGGAAGGATTGCCGAACGCCGGGTTTACCCGCATCGCACCACCTGACGGCGCATTCTATGTCTACGCCGATGTGTCGGACCTGACCGATGACAGCCGTGCATTTGCAGCGCGGATACTGGACGAGGCAGGGGTTGCTGTAACACCGGGCCTTGATTTCGATCCCGTCCGGGGGCACCAGACCCTGCGTTTTTCTTACGCGCGTACAACAGATGACATTGCGGAAGGCCTGCGCCGACTGAAAACATTCATGGATGGGCGTTAATCGGGGATTCCCGCGAGGAGCGGGTGCCGCTATGCTGCACGCAAAACGAAAAGGGCAGTGGCGATGCGGGCGATCTTGATCGCAGTAGTGATGTGGTTTTTTGCCTTCTCGGCCATAGCGCAAGACCTGTCCGGTCTGGCGCGAGTTGATGTCACTGAAAGTGAGATTTCTGACGGCTGGTTTGGTTCGACTGATCTGACATTATCGTTGAGCCAGGGCGTGCCTTTCCGTGTCTTTTCGTTGTCAGACCCGGCGCGGCTCGTTGTTGATTTCCGAGAGGTGGATTTCTCCGGTGTTTCGCCAGAGGCTTTGTTACCAGAGCCGGGCCGCATTTCAGCTATTCGTTTTGGAGCTTTCAAACCTGGCTGGTCGCGGCTTGTGTTGGATCTGAACGCCCCGATGGTGCCGAGAGAAATTGCAATGCCTGTCGATCCTTCCTCGGGTCGAGCAGTTCTGAATATCGCATTGGAAGAGGTTTCGGCACAGGAATTCGCGGAACTGGCGGGCCCGCCGGGTGATGCCGATTGGGGGGTGCAGGCTGCAGACGAACCGCCCGGAATGCTGGAAGACGGTTTCGTGGTTGTCATCGATCCGGGTCATGGGGGGATCGATCCGGGGGCCGTGCGCGAGACCACCAGCGAAAAAGAACTGATGCTGGGCATTGGATTGGCCTTGCGCGACGCATTGCGCAGGGCTGGAGGTATCGAAGTTGTATTGACCCGCGACACGGACACGTTCGTTTCTCTGACAGGCCGAGTTGCTTTGGCGCATCAGGTCGGTGCGGATGCTTTCGTGTCTTTGCATGCCGACGCCTTGAGCCAGGGTCAGGCAAGAGGTGCCACGGTGTATACCCTGTCCGACGAAGCAAGTGATGCGGCCTCAGCGCAATTGGCGGCGCAGCATGACCGTGCTGATATTCTGGCTGGCGTAGACCTGAGTGGCACGGATGATCAGGTTGCCTCGGTTCTGATGGATTTGGCACGCACCGAAACCATGCCCCGCACGGAAACTTTGGCGACGGCACTTATCGACAATATGGCCGCGGCAGGTGGTCCGATGAACAAACGCCCGCGGCGCGAGGCAGCGTTCTCCGTGCTCAAGAGCGCAGACATCCCATCTGTCCTTGTCGAGGTCGGATTTCTGTCGGACCAACGTGACCTTGCCAACTTGCGCGACCCTGTTTGGCGCGCGGTCATGGTCGAAGCATTGGCGGCGGGCATTCTGCAATGGCGGGATGATGATCTGGCAATGCAACCGCTGATCCGACAGTAGTCGTTCACATCGGCGATATCGCGCTGCCGTTCGCTTTTGACCCTGTCCGCGCCCTCGCGTATACCGGAACAAAAGCAACCGTTGAAAACAGGTGCGAGCGGTCATGTTTCGGTTCATTCTTTCCTTCTTTGGTGGGATTTTCACCACCGTAACGATGGGCATTGCCATGGTCGCGTTGTCGATTGGGGCCATATTCTGGATGTATGGCCGGGACTTGCCCAGCCACGAGTCGTTGGCCCAATATCAACCGGCCACAATCAGCCGCATCTATTCGGGTGAAGGTCAGATCATTGACGAGTTTGCCCAAGAACGCCGCCTGTTTGCACCGGCCGAGACGATTCCGGACCTGGTGAAACAGGCGTTTATCTCGGCCGAGGACAAGAATTTTTATTCGCATGACGGTTATGACCTTCGTGGTATTGGCGCTGCCGCATACGATGCCGTACGCAGTCGCGGGCGGGATGTCCGCGGCGCGTCGACGATCACTCAGCAGGTGATGAAGAATTTCCTGCTGTCCGGCGACCGGCAAGCTGAGCGTAAGATCAAGGAAATCATCCTTGCCGCCCGCGTGGAAGAGGCGCTGAGCAAGGAAAAAATCCTCGAACTGTATATGAACGAGATTTTTCTTGGTCAGAACTCCTACGGCGTAGCTGCAGCCAGTCAGACTTATTTCAACAAGACCCTGACCGAATTGGCGCCGCATGAGGCAGCTTTTCTCGCATCCTTACCCAAGGCACCGTCGGACTTTCACCCGGTGCGACGTGCGGATCGACTGTTATCCCGTCGAAACTTCGTTCTGAAAGAGATGATGGAGAACGGATATATCGATGCCGTCACGTACGAGACAGAGGTGGCGATGCCGCTGCGATCCGTGCAAAACGGCGACTTCGAGAGCTTCAAGGCTGAACTGCCGCCGCGTGACTATTTTACTGACGAAATTCGTCGGCAGCTGAGCGAGGACTACGGTGAGGGCGAATTCTTTACCGGTGGCTACACCGTGCGGGCGACCATCGATGCCGAGATGCAACCCATCGCGGCCTATGCATTGCGGCGCCAGCTTGAAAGCTATGACCGGGGGCAGGGCGTCTGGCGCGGCACTGGCAAAAGCATCGAAGCGGATCAGCTTGAAAACTGGGAAGAGGCCCTCAGAGGTGTTTCGGTTGCCCGTGACATTGACCTGAACGGCGTATGGCGACCCGCTGTCGTCTTGGAGGTCGAAGACCAGCAGCTGCGCGTTGGTATCGAAGGGTGGACGGACAGCGACCCCGCCGCGGTTGTTCCACGCGAAGACATCAAATGGATTCAGGGCAATTTCTTTGACAATTTCGAGGTCGGCGATGTGGTGCATGTGCGGGCCATGACCGCGGACAATGATGGCTCTTTCATCCGCTGGACTTTGCGTCAGGTGCCGCGCGTGCAGGGTGGCTTTGTCGCCATGGACGTGAACACAGGCCGCGTGATCGCCATGCAGGGTGGCTTCAGCTACCAGAACTCGGTCTTCAACCGTGCAACACAGGCCAAACGCCAACCTGGGTCGTCCTTCAAACCGTTTGTCTATGCGGCCGCCCTCGACAGTGGGTATTCCCCGGCCACCATTGTCGTGGACGCCCCGATCGAGATCAACACACCGCAGGGTTTGTGGCGCCCGCGCAATTCGTCCAACAAGTTCTACGGCCCCACGCCGCTGCGCACGGGTATCGAGCGGTCGCGGAACCTGATGACCATCCGTCTGGCGGAAGAGGTCGGTATGGACATTGTTGCCAACTATGCAGAGCGCTTCGGCGTTTATGACCGCATGCGCCTGTTCCTTGCCAACTCGCTGGGGTCCGAAGAAACGACCCTGTACCAGATGGTGTCGGCCTACGCGATGTTCGCGAACGGTGGTGAACGGGTGCAGCCCACGCTGATTGACAGGGTTCAGGACCGGTTTGGTCGCACCGTTTATCGCCATGATGAACGTGAGTGCCGTGACTGCACGCAACTGGCCAGCCTTGATCCGGGCATTGCGCCGCGGGTGGTATCCAATCGCGAGCGCGTAATGGACCCCGTGACAGCCTATCAATTGACATCGATGATGAAGGGCGTGGTCGATCGCGGCACCGCGTCACGAAGCGTGAACCTTCCAGTTCCAATTGCCGGTAAAACAGGGACCACAAACGACGCCAAGGACGTCTGGTTTATCGGATTTTCCAGCGACATCGTTGCAGGCTGCTACATTGGCTACGACCAACCGCGCAGCCTTGGCAAGGGCGCGTCTGGCGGCGGTATGTGTGGCCCCGTATTCAACACCTTCATGCAAGAAGCGATTGCTAAGTATGGTGGCGGTTCATTCGATGTGCCTGAGGAATGCATGTTCATCAAAATCGACCGCTTTTCCGGTGCGCGTTTGAGCGATGCGGCGGCAGGCGACAACGTGGTTAGCGAGTGTTTCCGGGATGGGTTTGAGCCGACGTTCGGCATCACTTTCGATGGTGGATTTGCGATGGGCGCTGATCTGCCCTTGTTCGAAGAAGTGGGCAGCGGTGGCCGTCAGGTGACCACCTCGACCGGCAAGAAAGCAGTTGTAGGCCCCAAGGCAAACTTCGGTACGCTGAGTTCGGGCGGTCTGTACTAAGCTGACCGTCCGGAGCACTCCAACTGATCTTGTCGCGCAGTCTTGCATGGGCTATCTCGAAGCTCTGCCAAGAAGGATGAGACATGCGCGCCGAAATTCAGAATGTCGTCGAAGAGATTGAAAAGTCGGTGGCTTTGTTGGCTCAGCGGCTGGATGTTGAAACGGCTCAGCACCGGCTGGAAGAGTTCAACGCGCGTGTCGAGGACCCCAACCTGTGGGACGATCCCGAGGCTGCGCAAAAGCTGATGCGTGACCGCCAGATGCTTGTGGATGCCATGGAAACGCATGATCGCATCAAGCAGGATCTGGCAGATAATATCGAACTCATTGAGTTGGGTGAGATGGAGGAAGATGACGAGGTTGTCGCTGACGCGGAAGCTGCGATTAAGGCACTGGCCGAAACGGCGGCTCAGAAAGAGCTTGAGGCGCTGCTTGATGGTGAGGCTGACGGCAACGACACCTTCCTTGAGATCAACTCGGGCGCGGGCGGAACAGAATCCTGTGACTGGGCCGCAATGCTGGCGCGGATGTATGTCCGTTGGGCGGAAAAGAAGGGCTACAAGGTTGAACTGCAGTCCGAAAGCGCGGGGGAAGAGGCTGGCATAAAGTCGGCCACCTACAAGATCAGCGGCCAGAATGCTTATGGTTGGCTAAAGTCGGAAAGCGGCGTGCACCGACTTGTGCGCATCAGCCCGTTTGACAGTGCCGCGAAACGCCACACCAGCTTTACCTCCGTCGGTGTCTATCCCGTGGTGGACGACAATATTGAGATTGAGGTGAATCCTGCCGACATTCGCATCGACACTTACCGGTCGTCCGGCGCGGGCGGGCAGCACGTGAACACAACCGACTCGGCGGTGCGGATCACCCATGCGCCCACGGGTATTGTCGTCACCAGCTCTGAAAAATCCCAGCACCAGAACCGCGACATTGCGATGAAGGCGTTGAAAAGCCGCCTTTATCAGATGGAGTTGGACCGCCGGAATGCTGCTGTGAACGAGATGCATGAGAACAAGGGCGATGCGGGGTGGGGCAACCAGATTCGGTCCTATGTTCTGCAGCCCTACCAGATGGTGAAAGACCTGCGGACCAATTACGAGACGTCTGACACCAAGGGTGTTCTGGACGGAGACCTTGATGGGTTGATGGCGGCCACGTTAGCTTTGGATGTATCGGGCAAGTCCCGGGCAGAGGCGCAGGCGGAGTAACCCGCCTTTGGCCTGCCAACCCGAAGGGAGGCCAATCACATGATCCAGCAAGGTGCGCTCGCACTGCGGACACAGTTGGATGCGGGCAACATCACTGCAGAAGCGCTCATGGAGCAGACGCTTAATCGCATTTCTGCAATCAATCCAAAGGTCAACGCGATTGTGTCGTTGCGAGATGCCGACGCTTTGATGTCCGAGGCGCGCGCGGCTGATGCAGCGACTAAGGCAGGTTGGTTGCATGGCATCCCGATGGCTATCAAGGATCTGGCAAACGCCAAGGGCCTGCCGACCTCTATGGGGTCACCTTTGTTTGCCGGGCAGGTGGCGCAATCCGATGATATCATGGTGGCCCGGTTGCGTGCTGCCGGAGCCATCATCATCGGAAAGACAAATACGCCGGAGTTTGGCCTGGGGTCGCACAGCGTCAACCCGGTCTTTGGCGCAACCCGCAACCCTTACGATACTGAACGCAGCGCGGGTGGATCGTCTGGTGGGGCAGGGGTGGCCTTGGCCACCGGGATGCTGAGCGTCGCCGACGGCTCGGACATGATGGGGTCTCTGCGCAACCCGGCGGGATGGAACAATGTGTATGGAATGCGGCCAAGCTGGGGCCTCGTGCCGTCGGAACCGATGGGCGATAGCTTCTTGCATCAGCTTTCCACAAATGGGCCGATGGCCCGTACACCGAGCGATCTGGCAGCCCTTCTGGATACGATGACAGGGTCCGATCCACGCCAGCCGCATGGTGTCGATGCGCCGCCCGCATTGCCACAGATCGGTGGCGGTGCCGACGGCTTACGCATTGGCTGGTTGGGCGATTGGGGCAGCGCGTTGCCCATGGAGGCTGGTGTGTTGGACCTGTGCAAAGCGGCGTTGACGGAGATGGAAGGGTTGGGCATCACAGTGGACGCCCTGACTGCACCGTTTGATCGCGATGCGATTTGGTCGTCCTGGATTACGTTGCGCAGTTGGGCTGTCGCCGGGAACCTTGAGGTTCTTCACGCCGACCCAGCCAAGCGCGATCAATTGAAAGACACGGCGATCTGGGAAATCGAACGCGGTCTCACCTTGTCTGCGATGGAAGTGCATAGGGCCAGTGTGGTAAGATCAAGCTGGTTCAGGGCCGCCACGGCCTTGTTCGAAAGCTACGATGTGCTTGTACTGCCATCGGCCCAGATGTGGCCTTTCGACGTTTCAATTGATTGGCCGCGCGAGATCGGTGGCACGGCGATGGATACATATCACCGCTGGATGGAAGTCGTGGTGCCTGCGAGTTTGCTTGGCTTGCCTGTTGTGTGTGTACCGGCCGGTTTTGGTGGTCCGCGCGATCTGCCCATGGGACTACAATTGATTGGACGCCGGGGCAGCGACGCGCTCTTGCTGCGATTGGCACAAGCATGGCACGATATGACGGACTGGCCTGCGCGCCGTCCCGGAATGGAGGGTCTCATGTAATGGAAGCGAATCCGTATCCCAGCCTCCCGGCAGGTGTGCCGCCATTTGATGCGCCGCGGCCTGCATTTATTCGCCATGCATTATCTGCGGGTTGGAGTGATTTCCGGGCAGCGCCGGGCTTTGGTCTGTTGACCGGGATTGCCTCGGTCATTGCGGGTTGGGGCTTGATTGGACTGACAATGTGGGCCGGTCACACGTTCTGGCTGATCTTGGCCGTTTTCGGGTTTCCTCTCGTGGCTCCACTTTGTGCACTTGGAACTTACGAAGTGTCGCGGCGGATCGGGATGGGGCAACCTGCGGGCATCGGCGTAATCCTTGCACAGCTGCGGGAAGAACGGGGGAGACAACTGCCATGGCTGTCCATGCTGATGGTGGTTGCGCTGCTGTTTTGGTTTTTTCTGGGGCACATGATTTTCGCACTGTTTCTGGGCCTCAAACCCATGGTGAACGTCACGACATCGTTTGATGTTTTCCTGACCATAGATGGCTTGATGATGATTGCGCTTGGCACCGTTGTCGGAGGCATCTTTGCCTTTATCTTCTTTTCGATGTGCGTATTTGGCCTGCCGCTGCTACTGGCGCGCGAGGTGGATTACATGACCGCAATCCTCGCCAGTTGGGGGCATGTGCAGGCCCACATTGTCCCCATGCTAAGTTGGGCGGCTGTCATCGTGGTTTTGTTGTTTCTGGCGATGCTACCCGGACTGCTTGGGCTGGTGATCGTTCTGCCGTGGCTTGGGCACGCATCCTGGCACATCTATGCGCAAATGGCGGCAGGTGCGCGTTAAAGCGGTGTTTCGCGCCCCATGTCGATCAGCATTTGACGCAGAAGCGGGGCATCCGGATGTGCCGTGTCCAAGGCAAAGACGTGTGCTTGCGTCAGCAAAAAGGCGCGTTCATTCTCCGACGGCGCCGCAGTCGCAGCCTCTTGATACAGACCGACCAAAGTAGCGTGTTTGCCATCGGTATGTGCCGCCAGAAGACGCTGCTCAAGATCATTCATTCGGCAGCGTTGGCCGCCGCGCGATGGGCCATCATCCGTTCTGCAACCCAGGTGTGGAACAGGTGCGTCGGCCCATCCATCGCCGGTGAGAAGCGACCGCCGTCAAACGCCGGTGTTTGACGGCCGCGCTGCATACCTTCCACAACAAAAATATCTTCCTCGAAAACCTGCTTCCACTGCGCGGCGTTGCGCATCCTCAAAGCGGGATCGGTGTCAGGCTGCGCGTAATACAGGTGGACGTTTTCGGTCGTTTGCCCTGGGCCCTGTGGGACCAATATGATGGCAAAGGCATGATCGCGATGCACACCTAGCAGCACATTTGGATAGGCTGTGATGTATTCCGCCGCAGTGTCCCACTTGTCGCTCAATCCCTCGAAGTCTGGGAATGTGCGATTGTCGTCACCAGATAATTGCCGATAAACGCGCGTGCCTTGCCCTGAGTATCTATTGGGGGCTTCGATGTGGTAATGATCTTCGAGCCGCGAGTACGTGTTGAGATCCGGGTGTACCCACGGCAGGTGATAGCTCTCGCAATAGTTCTCGACCGCAAGTTTCCAGTTGCAGTTCACGCTGAGTTGGAAATGGCTGTCTTCGCCCCCGTGGTACAATGGTTTGTCAAACTCAATCCAACGGGCAAGCAAATCTGCGTTGGCCTCTTCAAAGGGCTGAGCATCGCCAGACAAATTGATCCAGACGACGCCCATCCACACGTGGCTGCGCACCTCGATCAGCCCTAGAAAGGATTTGTCGATCCCATCGGCGGTGTTCTGACCAGGTCCTCCCACATGGGGTGTTGAAACCAGTCGTCCTTCGGTTGAGTAACACCAGCTGTGGTAGGGACAGCGTATGGCCCCTTCGATCTTGCGGGGAGCATCGACCAGGATCATGCCCCGGTGGCGGCAGATGTTGTGAAACACGCGTACTGTACCCGACTTGTCCCGGATCAGGAGCAAGGGAATCCCAAGAAAGGTCTGCGGAACGGTATCGCCCGGTGTCGGAACGTCCGCCGCAACGGCCAAACCTGACCAGCCTGCCATCAAAAGCGCCTCGCGCTCCTCCTCGAACACAGCCGGGCTGGTGTAGTGTTCGTTCGGCAGGCCATGTGCAGACGAAATCGGGCGGCGCACTGAACTCAGGGTTGTCGTTTCCATTCGCATTCCCCACCTGCTGTTTGACACACAAGGTATGTGTCACGGCGGTTGAGGTGCGCAGATTTTCGACAGAATTTTTCCGTGCCCGACATGTTGTCTAAGGTTTAGACACTGCGCAACTGTTGCGGCATACGCTCCGGAGCTGGACGGGCTTTGGAAGGAAGGCGGAAAGGAATGATTTCTGCCGAGTCCGTGACATCGACAAGTGCGCGTTTCTCGTGTCTGATTCGGTGCAGGCTGTCGGGTAGGGTTGTATCATGGTTTTGCTGCAGCAGATGCGCGCGCCGTACCTTGCGTAGATTGCGTTCGGCAAAAGCATCAAACTCGACCATGTCGCCAACATCAAAGAATGCTTCCGGCAGTGAGTCACAATCGTCTCGCGACAGGAAAGCGAGGTCGCCGTGGTCCTCACACCAGATGACTGCTTTCTCAGTTGTTGGATCGCTCCAAAGGATGACACCAATCATTGCTCTACCCAGAGTTAGACAGTTTTTATCAAACTCAATTCTAGACATTTACGACATGTCTAAGTCGGTAACGTTCGCTTGCATTTTGTGTCTGGAACAGTATCGTTCAGAAGCAGTTTTGCGTCACCTTTGATGCGAATTGGCGTCACGTTTTGAGCAAGTGGCTCGGATTGGCGTCGGATTAACGATTACATTCCGATTCGAGCACAAAACGAAGAGACAACTATGCCTGAAACGCGCAGATCACCGGCGGAATTGCGCAGCATGTTCGGTGAAAACTTGCGGATTCTTGCCGAAAGCTATCCGTCCATTTCCGAGCTGTCCCGCCAGTTGGGTATCAACCGGACACAGTTCAATCGCTATCTTTCTGGAGAGAGCTTTCCGCGGCCTGATGTCTTGGCACGCATCTGTGACTTCTTTGATGTTGATGCACGCGTGCTGCTTGAACCTGTGCAAAACATTATGTCAGGTTCTGATCCACTTACCGGTCCGCTCCTTAAGGATTTTGTCGGCGCCGGGGTTGGGCTGATTGATGAGAACCTGTTTCCTAGTGGGTTTTATCGTTTCGTCCGGGCCAGCTTTCTGGACACCGACAGATTTGTGACGGGACTGGTACGCGTCTTCAGAGATGACGGGGCCACGATTGTGCGGGGGTACGAAACCAAAGCAGCCTTGGGTGTGCAGGGAATGCCCATCACGCGGCAGGCGCGCGAGTTTCGTGGGTTGGTCTTGCGTCAGGAAGACGGCGTGAGTGCACTGATCTCGCGTCGGGGGTCTCACACAGCATCGTTCAATTACCTGAGCCGGGTGACATCTTTTGAAAACAATGTCTGGGTTGGGTACGTGGCGCGTACCGTGCAAGAGACACTGAGCAATGACCGGGTCGTGCGCATGATCTATGAGCATCTCGGTACGAGCATTGGCGCCGCAAAGGCCGCAGCGCGCGCGTCGGGATACTGTACGGAAGATGAGTTAACACCCTATGAAAAGCGTTTGCTGAAGGTGGGCGAACCCTTTGCCTAGTCGCCACGGGGCAGGGCGGCAACGCCCGTCCGTGCCACCTCTACCAGCCCAAGTGGACGCATCAAGTCAGCAAAAGCGTCAATCTTGTCCGGGGCGCCGGTAATCTCAAACACGAAGCTTTCCAGAGTGCTGTCGACCACGTTGGCGCGGAAAATATCAGCCAGGCGCAGCGCTTCCACGCGTTTCTCACCTTGGCCCGAGACTTTGAACATGGCCAGTTCCCGTTCAACAGACGGTCCTTCGACTGTAAGGTCGTGGACTTCGTGCACAGATACGATCCGTCCCAGCTGCGCCTTGATCTGCTCGATCACTTGCGGAGTACCAGTGGTCACAATTGTGATGCGGGACAGATGGCCGGTGTGATCTACCTCGGCCACCGTCAGGCTTTCGATGTTGTAGCCCCGCCCCGAGAACAGGCCAATGACACGGGCTAGAACTCCTGGTTCGTTCTCGACCAGTACCGCCAAGGTGTGTCGTTCTTCCACGTCCGAAAAGGTGGGGCGTAGGTTGTATGCGGAGTGGCTGGTGGAGCCTTTTTTGATCTTTAGTGCGGACATGGCGGTGTCTTTCGAGGTTGCTTCAGAAGAACAATTGGATGCGGCAATCGAAAACGCCGTTCTGCTCGTAGGCTTCTCGTTGCGGCGGATCGAAACTTGGGCGCCGCTTGTCGACGCTTTCATTACACTGCTTTAGCGCACTGGCCTTCGCCTCGGCGTCAAACCCGTAATTCCATGACCACCCATACGACCCAATGGGAGAAACCGCCAACGCCAAGTCGTTGCCAAGGCGGTTCTCTCGAAGCGCTTTGCCTAGTCTCTCTTTGTATTGCGCGGGCAGGGCGTCAAGCGCATCTGTCGAACCACCCTCCCATGTCGCATAGAGAATACAGGTCCGCTTCGCAAAGAACTCACATGTCACCTTGGCTGTCTTCTTGGCATCCGCCGCAGTGGCGGTGTTTCTGTGCCATCCCCAGCTTCTGCCGTCTCGTGGCACATAGAATGCGCCGTGAGCGTTGGGTTCCGCTTTGAAATCTTCAAATGCGGCGCGTGTCTTTGCATCTAGCTTGACATTTGAATGTTGCTTCAGTTGCGGGTCGTCGATGAACGAGATTTGGGCGCGGGATGATTGACCGTCCTTTGAAGGAGCCGGCGCGTCACATGCAGACAGTGCGAAAACTGCTGAGATTACCGAAACCACACTACGCTGCATCAAACCAAAACACTCCCCTTGGCATCAATCACACCCTGCGTCTCGGCCTCGCCCAGCAGCATCTCGTTATGCGCCTTGCCTGATGGGATCATCGGGAAGCAGTTTTCGTGTTTCTCAACCAGACAGTCGAACAGGACGGGTCCATCGTGGTTGATCATCTCCATGATTGCTTCATCCAGGTCGTCCGGATCGGAGCAGATGATGCCCTTGGCGCCAAACGCCTCGGCAAGTTTTACGAAGTCGGGCAGGCTTTCGGACCACGAATGTGAATAGCGCTCACCATGCAGCAGCTCCTGCCACTGACGCACCATACCTAAGCGTTCGTTGTTGAGGATGAATTGCTTGACCGGCAGGTTGAACTGCATCGCTGTCCCCAGTTCCTGCATGTTCATCAGCCAAGATGCTTCGCCCGCCACATTGATCACCAACGCTTCGGGATGTCCCATCTGTACGCCGATCGAGGCTGGGAAGCCGTAGCCCATTGTGCCCAAGCCCCCGGATGTCATCCAGCGGTTCGGATCTTCGAAACCGAGGTACTGCGCTGCCCACATCTGGTGCTGGCCCACCTCGGTACAGATGTAGCGATCATGGTCCTTGGTCAGAGCCTCCAACCGCGCCAATGCGTGCTGCGGTCTGATGGTTTTGCCTTCTTGCGTGAACTTCAGGCAATCCACAGCTTTCCATTCATCAATCTTAGCCCGCCACTGCGCCAGTGCAGCCTGATTGGTTTTGCGCCCGCGCGACTTCCAGACCTTTAAGATGTCCTCCAACACGTGCCCGACATCGCCGACAATCGGGATGTCCGCCTTAATCACCTTGTTGATCGAGGACGGATCGATGTCGATATGGGCTTTCTTTGATTTTGGACTGAACGCGTCAATGCGGCCCGTGATCCGGTCATCGAAACGTGCGCCGATGTTGATCATCAAATCGCAATCGTGCATCGCCATATTGGCCTCGTAGAGACCGTGCATACCAAGCATGCCCATCCAGTGTTTCCCACTGGCAGGATAACAACCGAGGCCCATCAAGGTCGACGTGATGGGGAAGCCTGTCGCATCCACAAGTTCCCGCAGCAGCTGGCTCGCGCCCGGGCCGGAGTTGATGACGCCGCCACCTGTATAGAAAATCGGGCGTTTGGCTGTCTCAATTGCGGCAACCAACTCTGTGATCGCCTCCATGTCACCCTTGACCTGCGGCTGGTAGTGGGAGGTTGAAGGTTTGGGCGGGTTGTATGTTCCGGTTGCGAACTGCACGTCTTTTGGGATGTCAATCAGCACTGGGCCCGGGCGGCCAGCGGTTGCCACGTGGAATGCCTCATGGATGACGCCTGACAGGCCGTCAGTTTCCTTCACAAGCCAATTGTGTTTTGTGCAGGGGCGGGTGATGCCGACCGTATCCGCTTCCTGGAACGCATCCGATCCGATCATGAATGTAGGAACCTGACCTGTAAGAACGATGATCGGGATCGAATCCATCAGCGCATCTGTCAAACCTGTCACGGCGTTTGTCGCACCGGGGCCGGAGGTAACAAGGCACACGCCGGGCTTGCCTGTCGCACGTGCATACCCTTCGGCTGCGTGCACTGCGCCTTGTTCGTGACGCACAAGGATGTGCTTGATCGAGTTCTGCTGAAAGATCTCGTCATAGATCGGTAGCACAGCGCCACCGGGATATCCGAATACCGTGTCCACACCCTGATCGATGAGGGCTTGGACGACCATTTTCGCTCCGGTCATTTGACGTGTCATGTTCCGCGTGCTCCGATTTGCGGTTTCTGTTGCGCACAAAAAAACCCCCGGGTTTCGGGGGCGCATGGGTCTCGTTCTGGAGTTCCGTTACCGGCCCATGCGCGTGTCCACTACGATGACGACTAGTTCAGTCATTAACCCTGAGGTCCTTTTCTGCGTGAGCGAACATTATGCGTACCCCAAAGGAGGGTCAACAGTGGAAAAACAGAAAAAACTGTCCTGCGGCTGGAAAAATGTGAAACTTTGTTTCGCGTGAGGCCTTCCTGCCGACATTAAAGGTAATTTTTGCCTCTTTTTGCGATGCTGCAGCCATCCTCACTGCCAGTCATGGCCGCTATTTCGGAGCGGGCGGTGGTGGCCAGCATCTGAATCTCTTCGGCCAGAGTTTTGAATTCGACCGCGATCACACCCAGGCCGCGGCCAGCATCGCCGACACGTGCCGCTTCGACCGATGCGTTGAGAGACACAAGGCGGACATGTTTGCCGATCTGTTCAAGCCGGGTCAGAGTTTTGGAGATCGCATCCCCGGCCGCACTTGCGCGCTCTACCTCTTCATGACGTGACGCGTCCAACTTGGCCCAAAGACCGTCGCAAAACCCGGTGACGCTTTCGAAGAAACCACCGCGTCCAACCCGCAAATGGACATCAAGAGCGTCGCGCAACCGTCGGACATCATCGCCGCCAGCGGCAAGAGCGACATCGTTTGTGAGGTCGCTCATTCTCACAAAGTCAGCGACCGTCTTGGGGTTTTCGGATCCATGCTGTCCAATCCACTCACAGACCCAGTCAGGCACGGCCTTTTGGGGGTCCGTTCCCTGCACAAGTGCCGCCGAACGTGCGATAGCGTCACGCTGTTCGTTCAGGACGGCCCGCCATTGCGCCCGCTTTTCACTGGTTTCGGGACCAAGTGGATTTACACGAAACAGATATGATCCAAACAATGCCGAACGTATGGCCCTTGCCCGGGTGGTTGCGATCAAGTCGATGGCAGCCCGGCGTTGTGCAAAGCGTTCTGCGTCCGTCTCAGGTGCAGACGTGGTTTGAAAAGACAGTTGTGACATGCCCGAGCATTGCCACTGATCACTTTAGAAATCGTTAGGAAGCCTCGCCTAAAGCGCGTTGCCGGTGCCCTGCAGCACGCCATGCTCAAGTGCATAGCGTGTCAGACCGGCGGTGGACGATATGCCTAGCTTGCGCTTGATATTCTTGCGGTGGGTTTCAACCGTCCGTACGGAGATGTCCAAGGCGTTTGCCACTTCCTTGTTGGACAGCCCTTGTGCGAGTTGCAGCAGGATGGTTTGCTCGCGCCCGGTCAGCGCGCCGGCGACATCTGCGCGCTTGGGCGCAATGGCCCCTTCTGCACCAGTGCACAGGTAACGTTCACCTTTCATGACAGTCTCTATCGCTTGTGCAATCTCTTCGGTCGGTACGTCTTTCAACACGTAACCCATCGCACCGTGGCTCAGGGCGGATGAGATGTATTCGGGACTGTCATGCATGGATAGGATGAGGATGCGTGTGCCCGGGCGTTTTTCCAGAACAAGTTCGGTGGCTGTCAAACCGCCCATCTCGGGCATGTTGAGATCCATCAGAATGACGTCCGGATCAAGAGCGTCCAGTTGATCAATCACGGCACGACCGGTGCCAAGTGTTCCGACGACAGAAATGCCATCGTGGTCCTCAAGAACAGATTGGATGCCCTGCGCGACCATTGGGTGATCGTCAACGATCAGAACGCGAATTAAGTCAGTCATGCGCGTGCGCGCTCCTTACCGGTTGTCGAGCTTTCTGGTGGCAGCAGGTGCGTCAATGGTACCGTTGCTTCGATCACGGTGCCACCCTGCTGGCCCGCACCAGACAGGATGCGCAACGTACCATCCAGCTGCTCCACACGTTCCTGCATGTTTCGCAAACCAATTCCTGCAGACCTTCGGCTGACGGTCTGGTCAAGACCGACACCGTTGTCCGAGATGCGCAGCGTTGCCCCGCGTTTGTGACCCCGCAGATCGACGGACACGTTTGTTGCCGCGGCGTGCCGTTCGATGTTGGTAAGTGCTTCCTGCGCGATGCGATAAAGCGCGATTTTGGCATCCTGATCCAGTCGGTTGCGGAACACCACGGTTTGGAAATCCGTCTCGATCCCGGTCCGGTTCGCAAAATCCTCGATCAGGGCTTTGAGGGCAGGGCCAAGCCCCAAGTCATCCAATGCGCCCGGGCGCAGATCACGACTGATGCGGCGTACTTCCGAAATGGCCGTGCCCAAGTTGTCTATGCCTTGGGTCAACGGGGCCGTTGCGTCGCCACTGCCCTTGTCCAAACGCCGCCGCGCACTGTCGAGCGCATAGCGGACACCAACAAGTATCTGGCTGATGCCGTCATGCAATTCACGGGCCACGCGGCCGCGTTCCTCTTCCTGCGCGTCAAAGACCCGTTGCGTCAGTTTCTTTAGCTTGGCGTCGGCCAAACGGCGTTCACGAAAGTTCAGCGCCATGCCGGAGCCAAAGACCATCAGCAGAGCAGCCAACGTGATGGCGGATATATAATAGAACGTGCGTTGTACCCGGGTTTCCACGTCGGCGCGCGCCTCAGCGACCGAGGTCAGGACGTCATCGATATAGACGCCGGTGCCAACAGCCCAACGCCACGAGGGGAAGGAGGTGACATAGGTGATCATCTCGGCTTCCTGACCGTTGGACGGCTTCGGCCAAAGGTGGGTCAGGTACCCGTCGCCTTGGCGCGCGATATCGATCAGGTTGGAAACGACATGCGTGCCCCGACTGTCAGTGAGCGCAAGATGATTGTTGTTGATCATCTCGGTCTGGCGCGGGTTGACCAGATTTGTGCCGTCATAGTCATAGACGAAAAAGAACCCTTCATCCCCGTAAATCATAGCCGACAGGATTTGTGCCACCTGATCTTTGGCTTCCTGATCGTCGGGTGCGGCTGATCCATAGATGAAGTAGAACCCGTTGCGGGCCTGCGTCACATAGTTGCGCAGTTCCCTTTTCTTGGCCTCGATCAACTGGGTTTCCAGGGCCTGTATCTCCCTTTCGGCCAAAGCGCGGGATTGTATGGCAACCAAGACAGCGATTGCCGCGACCGCAAGGATAAGCGGAACCGCAGCCACAAGTGACAGCTTTTGCGCATAGCTCAGGCGCAGGTTGGAAAGGGCATGTCGCACAGCATGATTCGATACGCGGATTACCGCTCGAATCAAAGAGGCACAGCGAAAATTACGTGCGCTAACAGGATCGCGGTAGAATGAAACGCGGTCAAAATTGGTGAAAAAAACTGACCAAACGCGCAGAATTGCCGACTTTCTACGCAGTACTAGGTATTTTCATCGTGGCCGCCATCGCTAGTGTGTCGGCACTCGAAACGATCCGCCCCCCTGGGAGGGGAAGGGCATCATATTTGGGAGGAGTATCTCTATGGATCGTCGTTCTTTTCTAAAGACGTCTGCACTTGGTGGGTCCGCCGCCGCGGCAACCACGCTGGCCGCGCCGGCCTATGCGCAGGGCAAGCGCACGCTGACAATGGTCACCTCGTGGCCCCGCGGCTTTGCCGTTCTGGATGACGCGGCAAGCTACCTTGAACAATTCGTGGGCGAGATGTCGGATGGTCAACTGACTATCGACAAGAAAGCCCCGGGCGAGTTGGTTGGCGCGTTCGAAGTGTTCGACGCCGTGTCGTCGGGCCAGGCGGACATGTACCACTCGGCTGACTACTACTTCATCGGTCAGCACCCGGCATATGCCTACTACACAGCTGTGCCCTTCGGCGGCACCGCGCAGGAAGTCACCAACTGGTACGAGCACGGCGGCGGCCAAGAGCTGCACGATGAGCTGGGCGAAATCTTCAACCTCAAAGGTCTGCTGGCAGGTAACTCCGGTTCGCAATCCGGTGGCTGGTTCCGCAACGAGATCAACTCGGCTGCCGACTTCAACGGCCTGAAGTTCCGTATGCCAGGTCTGGGCGGCAAGGTGCTCGGCAAGCTCGGTGCATCCGTGCAGAACATCCCCGGTGGTGAACTGTATCAGGCGTTGTCGTCCGGTGCTCTGGACGGTCTGGAGTGGGTTGGCCCGATGGCTGACGAACGCGCCGGCTTCCAGGAAGTGGCAAAAGTCTACTACACCGCTGGTTTCCACGAGCCAGGTTCGGCTCTGGCAGCCAACGTGAATCTGGATGTCTGGAATGACCTGACACCACAGCACCAGGCAATCCTGACCAACGCTGCGCGTGCCACAACGCACTACCAGCTGGCCGAAACGCTGGCCAACAACGGTGCTGCGCTGGCCCGCCTGCAACAGCAGGGCGTGAAAACGCTGCAATTCTCGGATGATGTCTGGGATGCGTTCGGTGCTGCATCGGCAGAGGTCATGGACGAGAACATGGGCGATGAGCTGTTTGCAAAAACACGCGCCTCGTTCGAAGAAAGCCTCGCCACCTCGGCCAGCTGGATCAACAAATCCGACGGCTACTATGTTCAACAGCGCGTGCGCGTGCTGGGCGGCTAAGCCAACACTTCTGAAAACGCCAGGGGCTCCGATGATCGGGGCCCTTGGTTCACGTGAGGAACTGAGGCGATCAGATGGTCACGCTCTGACCAGATCGTAGGGGGCACATTGATGGAAAACGATAACGGCGCCGAAGCCGCAGGCACCTTTGCAACGCTTGTAGATGGCGTTCTTTGGTTCTTTCAGAACCTGGGCCTGGCCTTTTACAACATCGCCTACGCCATCACGCATCCATCATCATGGTTGGACTGGGTCACCTGGGCAGGCACGCCCGAGGACAAGCTGTCCCTGATGAAATTCGTCTACTACGGCGGGTCGACGCAATTCTTCTTTGCTGTCCTCGCCATTGTCCTTGTTGCCACCGCCATCGGCCTTTGGAAACGCGAGTTCATGTGGGGCTGCGTGCGCGTGATGGAGGGGATCGCCAACACCTCGGGCCGGTTCTTTGCATGGGCTGGCCTTCTGATGGTGCTGCAGCAGATCATCATTGTATTCATGCAGCGGATTTTTACCCGGCCGGATATCTCAATCGGCTTCGGTATCCCGCTGCAGTTCGACATCTCCTGGTTCGCGGAAGAACTGAAGCTTTATAACGCGCTCGTTGTCTGTATGTGCGTCACCTACACCTTCGTGCAGGGCGGGCATGTGCGTGTGGACCTGTTCTATTCCGCGGTGAAATTCCGCACCAAGCGGGTGATCGACATGTTTGGCTCGCTGGTGTTCATGCTGCCCTCGGCCACGCTGATCTGGATGTATGGCTGGTATTTCCTGTGGCGCCACCTTGTCACACCGAAACCGGCCGCCAGCTGGGACATCGAACGGGCGGAGCGTTCTGCCCGCGCGGTGCGCTGGAATGTCGAAACCATCGGGTTCAGCCCCAACGGCTTCAACGGGTACTTCCTGTTCAAAATCCTGCTGGTCGCCTTTGCGGGGCTTGTATTCCTGCACGCGATCGCCTTCTTCTACCGCTCGTATCTTGAGTGGAGAGAAGGCGAAGAGAGCGAAGGCAAATACCTCGACCGCGATACGCTGGGCGAGGGCGAAGAAGCCTACGAAGGCACACACTGAGTTAGGGGCAGTAAACAATGTTGTTTGGACTTGATGGCGTAGAAATTGGCCTGATCATCGTCTTTGTCTGCCTCTTTGGCGGCATCCTTTCCGGCTTTCCCGTTGCCTTTGCGATTGCGGGGGCAGGGGTCATTTCCTTCGGGATCATCGCGTCGCTCGACAGCGCCGGGCTCTTGATCCACCAGGCGATTGACGAAAGCGCACAAGCCTACCGTGATCTGGTCAATTCGGGGGTAAAACCGGATACGATCAGTGTGTTCCGATACCCGGACTTGCCGCGCATTGGCGAACCTGTGTTCCCCAACGGTTGGGAAGTTGCGCTGGACCGGAACGTGTCCTTTGTTGTGAACCGGATGAACGAGCGTGTGCTGGCCGGTCAGTCCATCGAAACGCTGCTGGCGGTTCTGATGTTTGTTCTGATGGGCATCACCCTTGAACGGTCGAAAATTGCCAATGACCTTCTGACAACCATGGCCCGCGTCTTTGGACCGTTGCCGGGCGGTCTGGCTGTGTCCATCGTTGTTGTGGGTGCCTTCCTTGCTGCATCGACCGGCATCGTGGGCGCGACGGTTGTGACCATGGGGCTGCTTGCCCTGCCGACCATGTTGCGGAACAACTACTCGCCCGAGATCGCGACAGGCGTGATTGCGGCGTCCGGTACGCTGGGGCAGATCATTCCGCCGTCCATCGTGATCGTCCTTCTGGGGACGCTTGCGGGTGACCTTTACTCGGCCGCGCAGGAAAACCGGGCGCAGGTCGCGGGGTGTACGGATGCTCTGACCTATCTGGGTGAGCCTGCGGTCGTGTCGGTGGGTACGCTGTTCCAAGCGGCTCTGTTGCCGGGCATCATGCTCGCGCTGCTTTATGCTCTGTATGCCTTTGGCTATGCGCTTTTGAATCCTGAGAAGGCACCTGCAGTCGAAATGGGCGCAACCAACGCCGAACCGATTACGCGCGGTGAGGCATTCACGTGGTTCCTGGGTGCACCTGTCCTGATCATTGTGGGTACCATTCTGCTGGGGAACCTGAACATTGTCGGCAGCCAATCCTCAACCGTGTCGGCGTTTTCCGACATTGGCCAATCAGCCAGCCTACGCACGAATGTCGGAGAAGAGTGCAAGGCGTCCATGATCGAGTTGCACGGCCAAGCTGCATGGGACGACGCTGTTGCACAACAAGAGGAAATCGACTCATCGGGTGGCGTCCAGCAATCTGAACGTCTGAGCGAGGAAGAACTCGCCGCAGCGATCGAGGCCAAGGTCGCGTCGGCTGCCCCCATCGGCACTGGCACAGCGATCCTGCTGATCCTGCTTGGTTTGATCCTGACCACGGCCAAGGGCATTGCGCCGAGCAAGGAAAATCAGCCTCTGATCATTGGTGGAATTGGTGTGGTCCTTGCCCTGCTGGTCGATATATTGCTGATCGGACCGCTCAACAGCGCAGGGTACTATGTAGCCGTGATGGTCATCCCGTTTGCGCTGATCCTGTATGGTGCGGTCGAGGGTGTGAAGCGATGTTCAAAGAACGAGCTGGTGCGCGTTGTGTTCCCGCCGCTGGTGTTGATCGTGGCCGTGCTTGGCTCGATCCTGGGTGGTATCACGAACCCAACGCCTGCAGCGGCATTGGGCGCGGGTGGTGCGATCATGCTGGCCGCCTATCGCAAGCTGACAGACATGGACCGCAGCCCGAAGGTGATCATCTGGTCCACGCTGGCGATTATCGTCTGTATCCTCGTCGGTGTGAACTTTGACCTGCGCATCAATCAAAGTGGTGTGTCCGCTCAAAGCTGGTTTGCGTTCTTCGTAGCCTATGGCGCGTACCTGTATGCCCTGTTCGGTCTGCTGTTCTCGTGCTGGATCCTCTACACCTCGGGCGTTCTCAGCCCGGTTGTGCGCGAAACAGCCAAGGTGACGTCGATGGTGTTTACCATCCTGATCGGGTCGCAGCTTTTGAACCTCGTTGTGATCTCTTTCGGCGGCGAACACTACATCCAGCAGTTCCTCAAGTCCTTTGACAACGAGTTCACGGTGTTCCTGATCGTGATGCTGGTGTTGTTCATCCTTGGCTTCGTGCTCGATTTCCTCGAGATCATCTACATCGTGATCCCCATCGTGGGGCCGGTCATCTACGGCGGCACGTTTGATCCGAAATGGGTCACGATCATGATTGCGGTGAACCTGCAGACGTCGTTCCTTACACCACCCTTCGGGTTTGCGCTTTTCTATCTAAGAGGGGTCGCGCCGAAGGAAGTGACGACGGGCCACATCTACCGTGGGATCATTCCGTTCGTGTTGATCCAGGTGGCTGGGCTGGCCTTGCTTTGGACGTTCCCCGGCATCGTGACGTTGATACCCGACCTTATTCCGAACTAAGTGTTCAGTGAACCGAATATGGGGCGGCCAGTAGGCCGCCCTTTTTCTATGGCGCGAAGCGTTTGGCGTTTCGTTCCAAACGCGATGCGATGTATCCGCTGGCCTCCGTTGATGGCGGATGGCAGGTAGTACCTGTAGGGGTTCGAATGAGGATGTGATGATGTCGGCCTGGCTGGTGTCTGTTCGAAACGACAGTTGGAACTACAGCGCCCTGGACGGCCGGTTTCGTGCGTATCTGCTGGTTGAAGATTTACAGGACCGGGTTGCGCAGGCATTGAACAACAAGGTCTCGCAGATGCGTCAATACCCGTCCCTGGACAACGGTGTGTCGCAACCTTCGGAAGAGCTTGGCCGATTGCGTGCATTTCAGAAGCGCGTGGCAGGTCTTGAAGGCCGTCCATTGCACATAGACATCGGAGCTGCAGAAGTGTCGGTAGATTTCAACCGGGACCTGTTTGCAGGGCGGTTCGTGCTGCTGCACTGCTGGCGATGCCAAAGGCTTAGCACGGCGGAAGAGACTTGGATTGATCCGTTCGCGGAGACGGACGGCAGTCAGGTATTCGGACGCCTGAGGAAATGCATGTGCGGCAATACCATTGCGTACCAGATCAAGGGCCAGCGGCGTCCCTGAAGATTAGCGTGTGGGTCGTGTGTCCGGCAGCGAGATATTTGCGACTTGTTCTGCAATGGGATCGGTAGAAAGGGGGTGCATATCCGGGCTGAAAGTTTCCGGGTTGCGCATCTTTTGCCAGCGACCACCAATATAAACCTCAAGCCCAGAGAACTTGGATTTGTAGCCCATTTTCTGACTGCCGGGCACCCAATAGCCAAGATATACGTACGGCAGATTAGCCTCCTGCGCGATCCGAACGTGATCGAGGATCATGTACGTTCCCAAGGATTGGCGTTGCAGGCCCGGCTTGTAAAAGCTGTAGACCATGCTCAGCCCGTCAGTCAGCACATCGGTCAGACTGACGCCAGTCAAATCGTTTGATGTCTTGTCGACATATTCAATCACCCGGCTGCGGATCGGCGTTTCTTCGATCATCGCGGCGAATTCGAACACGTCCATGTCCGCCATGCCACCGTCGGCGTGTCGGCTATCAAGGTAGTCCCGGAAAAGGGCGTATTGTTCCTCGGTCGCCCATGGCGATGTCGCGCGGCGTTCAAGGCTTTCATTGCGCTTGATGGTGCGTTTTTGACTTTTTGACGGGCTGAAGGCGGACACGTCGATGCGTGCGGACAGGCAGGCAGAGCAATCGGCGCAAGATGGACGATACAGTACATTTTGCGACCGTCGAAAGCCTTGTTGGCTCAGGCTATCATTCAGTTTTTCAGCGTTCTCACCCTGCAGGGCCGTGAACAGCTTCCGCTCCATCCGCCCGTCCAGATACGGGCAGGGCTGAGGCGCAGTCACATAAAACTGCGGGGCAAGGGGAAGCGTGTGGCGCATAAGTATCCAGCAAAAGTTCGCGCAAATGATACCAGTGCACGCATTGCTGGCAAGTGCGTAACGTGGCTTCAGGCACGCGCGCGCCGATTTAATGCAGCGCTTCCCATCACAATATCGGTCAAACCCTGACCGCGATTGGATGTCGCCATCAACACGATTGAAATCAGTTGAAGGGGCGCAACGGCCCAGCTGATCGTATATCCCAGTGTGTGCAGGAATGCCTGACCCAAATCCAGGCGAGCACCCGACGAATCCCGAATTTCAATTGCCATAAGGCGCATGCCCCAGGTGCCCGATCCTATCGCCAAGGTGATTGTCCGGTACATAAAGCCAACAACTGCATACAAACCCAGCCAGAAGAACACGGCGATAAAGGCGGTGAATGGCAAAATCAACGCGCAGATGAGGCCGATGATGATCGTGTCCAAGATCCACGCCATGAACCGTTTCCCGGCCACGTCGCGATAAAACTGCGGTTGTGTAATTGGGTCAGCGAGGTGCATTCATATGCTCCGAAGGGAAGAATGGAGGCGGTCCCGAACATAATGCCGGGACCGATGTACTTAGTCTTCGGACTTCGCCGCCTTTGCGCGTTCGTCCATGAATTGGTCGAACTCGGACTTGTCCTTGGCCTCGCGCAGTCGCTCAAGGAAGGCTTCGAAATTGTGCTGTTCTTCCTCCAACCGACGCAGCGTATCCGCCTTGTAGGCATCGAATGCCGAGTTGCCGGTCGAACTCATCGTGGTCATTGCACCGCTCATGCGGCGCGTCGTGCAGGATTTAGAGAACATGCGTTTGCTCCAGATCATGTAGGCCAGAAGGGCAAGGCCGATGGGCCAGAAGAAGATGAAACCGAGGACCATCGCCGCGATCCAGGCACCTTTGCCGCGGTCGTCAAGCCAGCGTTCGGTCTTGGAAAACCAACCGCCTGCGCTGTGCTGGGCGGGGGCAGTGGTGGACATGGACGTCATTTTCGAACCTTTCGCGTGATGCGGGGACGGCGCCCCGAAGATGTGTGACTGCATGTGAAGCCGTTTCACATCACTAAAAATTGGCATCACGGGCCCAGGTTGCAAGGGCTAATGTAAATCTTTTTCACATGCCCGCTTATTGTGATGTAAAATCAGATGGTTGTGCGCCCGAAATTTCGCGCAAGTCGTCGGGTTTGATCCTGAAAACGTGATGCGGTGTGCCCGCAGCAGCCCACACAACATCGAAATCCACAAGGCGTGGATCCAAATATGTGCGGATCGGGTTCAGATGTCCCACGGGAGAAACGCCACCGATCGCAAAGCCTGTTTGGGCGCGGATGAGGGCAGCATCTGCCTTGCCCAACGCCTCGCCCGCAACGACAGCCGCCTTGGTCGCATCAACGGTGTTGCCGCCTGCCGTGATGAACAGAACGGCCCTGCCGCTGTCTTGCCCCTGGAAAATGATCGACTTCGCGATCTGGTCAATCTCGCATCCGATGGCGTTTGCAGCATCGGCAGCTGTGCGGGCCAGCGGCGTTTCCATGATCCGGGTATCGATCTTTGCCGCGTCCAGCGCAGCGCGTACACGTTTCAGGCTTTTACTCATGATCTGAAGTTGTCGTTTAGCGCGCCGCCATGCGCAAGGGCCATTGACGGCGCTTGGTCTGCCTTTGATGGTGCGGCCATGCGTTTGAAGGATCATATCACGCGGATGCCCCGCCCGTTTGACCTCGAACGGGGACAGGCGGCGGCGTCTTCAGTCCCCGCAGTCAGCGGAGCTTTGCACGATCTGATTGTGGGAACGGCGGGGTGCAGTCCTTATCTGGCAGGGCTGATCGAGAAAGAGGCGGATTGGCTGCCAACAGCGTTGGACGACCTTGATGCTGCTTTTGAGCAAGTGCTTGCGCCTCCAAGCCAAGATTTGAGCGGTCTGAAGCCGGCCCTTCGGCAAGCGAAGCGCCGTGTTGCCCTGTTGGCGGCTTTGGCAGATTTGGCAGGGGGGTGGTCGCTTGAGGATGTGACGGGCGCGTTGACGCGATTTGCAGATATGGCCTGTGACGCTGCTTTGTCTGCCGCCATCGAAGAACAGGTGCGCCGTGGGCGCCTGCCGGGCACTGAGGTCGGCCTATTCGTGCTGGCAATGGGCAAGATGGGCGCGTTTGAGCTGAACTATTCATCCGACATTGATCTCATCTGCCTTTTTGATGAAACGCGGCATGATCCGTCTGACTATGCGAGTGTGCGCAAAGGGTGCGTGCGTGCGGTGCAGGAGATGTGCAAGCTCCTTAGCGACCTGACCGAGGATGGGTATGTTTTTCGTACCGATCTGCGCTTGCGGCCTGATCCATCGGTGACGCCGGTTGTCTTGTCGATGGGCGCGGCAGAGCGCTACTATGAAAGCTTGGGCCGGACATGGGAGCGAGCGGCCTATATCAAGGCGCGCCCCTGTGCAGGCGATCTTTCAGCAGGGAGAGCCTTTCTGGACGAACTTCGTCCCTTTGTTTGGCGTCGGCATCTGGACTTTGCTGCTGTGCAAGACGCGCATGATATGCGTCTTGCCATCCGCGCGCATAAGGGCACTGGCGGTCCCATAACCTTGCCCGGTCATGACATGAAATTGGGACGGGGCGGCATTCGTGAAATCGAGTTTTTTACCCAAACCCGGCAGTTGATCGCGGGCGGGCGCGACCGGGACTTGCGGGTGCGCGATACGGTCATGGGGCTGAGCCGTCTCGCCGCTAAGGACTGGGTGCCTGCTGCCACTGCCGAGACACTTACGGATCATTACCGCTTCGCCCGCACCGTTGAACACCGCATCCAGATGCAGCGCGACGCGCAAACCCACAAGTTGCCGGGCAGCGATGAGGGGTTCGAGCGGCTGGCTGCCATGATGGGTACAGAGCGGGCGGCGCTTGAAGGAGAGTTGAAGGATCGCCTGTCGTCCGTGCATGCAGAGACTGAGGGTTTCTTTGCTCCGGACGCCCGCGATCCCAAACCGAGTATGGTACTGGATGATGCGATGCAAGCGCGTTGGCGCAGCTATCCTGCGCTTCGCAGTGTGCGGGGCGCGGCCCTGTTTGACCGCATTGAGCCTGTATTGCTTGAGCGCCTGTCGTCGGCCACAAAACCGCAAGAGGCGCTGGCCGCGTTTGACGGATTTCTTGCAGGTCTGCCTGCGGGTGTGCAGTTGTTTTCCTTGTTCGAGGCGAACCCGCAACTCATTGACCTTTTGGTCGATATCGTTGGAACGTCGCCCGCATTGGCACAATATCTGTCGCGCAATGCCGGTGTGCTCGATGCCGTGATTGGCGGCAGCTTCTTTGACGCGTGGCCGGGCGGCTCTGCTCTGACCGATCTGGCCATCGCCCGTTTGGCGGCTGAACCGGACTACGAAGGCAAGTTGGACGCCATACGCGCTTGGGCCAAGGAATGGCATTTTCGCATAGGCGTGCACCATTTGCGCCAGCTGACGACCGCGACAGAGGCCGGGAAGCAATACAGCGACCTTGCCAGGGCCAGTATCGCAGCGCTCTGGCCAGAAGTGCAGGCGCATTTTGCCAAACGGCACGGTCCACCACCAGGACGCGGCGGTGTCATCCTTGGTATGGGCAGTTTGGGGGCCGGGCACCTGACCCCTCAATCCGACCTCGATCTGATTGTGGTCTATGATCCGGATGGTGTTGATCAGTCCGATGGCCCCCGACCGCTACAAACCCGCAGCTACTACGCACGCCTGACGCAAGCCATGATTACGGCGATCACAACACAAACTGCTCAAGGACGGCTCTACGAGGCCGACATGCGGCTGCGCCCATCAGGCAATCAGGGGCCTGTCGCGACAAGCTGGCCCGCCTTCCAGCAGTATCAGCGCGAAGATGCGTGGTTGTGGGAGCATTTGGCCCTGGTGCGTGCAACAGTTGTGGCAGGGCCTGACGGCTTCGCCGAAGATGTAGAACAGTTTCGCCGGTCAATTATTGGTCGAGGGCGTGATCGTCGTGCAGTCCTCACTGAACTCTCAGAGATGCGGGCGCGCATTGCGGATGCCAGACAACCCGCATCTGTCTGGGATGCAAAGACTGGCGCTGGACGTCTGCAGGACATCGAGCTTTTCGCACAAACTGGTGCCGTGCTGACGGGCGAGGTAAGGTCCGGGGTTCGGGACGGTCTGAATGCCTGTGTCGCCGCAGGCACTTTGAGTGACGTGGATGCACAGCATCTTTCCCAAACCCACGCGTTATTGTGGCGTGTGCAGATTGCCTCGCGCTTGCTCAGTGTGGATGCAGTTGATCCGGATGCGCTGGGGGCAGGGGGCCAAGAGGTATTGATGCGGGCGGTGGAGTTGGAAACAAGAAGCGCTGCAGAAAACCGACTGACTACGATGACGGAGCGTGCCGCTGCGATCATTGATGCGGCCACGCAAGGCGAGGAACGTGAGTGATGCCAAAAGGTGATAACCTGGACCCAAAGGGTCTCATTTTCGAGGCTTACCGCATTGATGGGATCACTACCGCTGAATGCAGGACCATTTTTTTAGATTGGGCGTTGAGCGTGCCGGGCACACATGTTCCGGCGGATTTGTTGTCGGGCTTGTTGAAACAGTACGGGGATGACTTCCCGGATCACCCGATGACACAGACCTTACGCGATGGGCAGGAACAGATCGCGCAACCTCGCCGTCGCGGTGGTTGGCGCAGCCGCCAGCGCGATGCCTGAAACTGTTCCACGTCTCTAAACAATCGCTTATTTGAACCAAATTTGTCCAATTTCTGCCCCATTCTCCCCGCAGGTTGAACTCCAGAACACAAAGGGCGCAGTGAATGTGGCCTGACTGGAGACCAAGATGAAACGCATGAAACTGGTATTGCTGTTGGCGATGGGTGGCCTTGTTTCGGCCTGTGCAAATACAAATGTTGCCTCGCGTAACGTTCCCTTCGAAGCACCTGCGCTGCCATTTGCGCAATCTGCACCGGTGGAAACCACGTCTCTGGTTGCCCCGCTGACCGATGTGCGGGTGGACAGCGTCACCGTGCGTGTGCCGCGTGCTCTGTCTGTCTCTGAGGCAAACCGCTATCTGCCCAAAGCCGATATCGTGTGGCGTGGCGATGCGATCGGTGATCGTCATGCGCAAGTTGCGGCGATCTTTGACACGGCTATGCGTCGCGGTACAGATCCGCTCTCCGGCACTGTACCAGTCGCGCTGGACGTCAAAGTGCTGCGTTTTCATGCTCTGTCGGAAAAAGCACGCTACACCGTAGGCGGTGTGCATAACATCAATTTCGAGCTGACGCTCCGCAATCCCAAGACGGGTGCACTGCTGACCGAGCCTCGCTTGGTGCGCGCAGATCTTGACGGGTTTGGTGGGCAGCAAGCCTTGCAGGCCGAGGCACGCGGTCTTACTCAGAAGGTGCGGATCACCAACCACTTGGCAGAAGTCATCCGCCAGGAATTGACGACAGTTGAAGGGTACAAGAACCCGCAATTGGGCTTCATCCAGGCGATGAATCAAATCTGATCTTTCACAAGACAGTCGATAGGATTAGAGGAGGGCGCCATGACAGCGCCCTCTTTTCCGTCCGACCGCCCGAAACTGCGTATGCGTCCCAAGACAGATGCGCGTCGCATTCGGCACGGGTTTCCATGGGTCTATGGCAATGAAACGGTCTTGGACCGTCGAACCAAGGCATTGTCGCCCGGCACTATTGCCGTTTTGGAAGACGATGGCCGCGCACCGCTTGGTCTCGTGGCGGTCAATCCGTTGTCGAAGATCGTGGGGCGTGTGCTGGATCGTGACCCGAATGCTGTTGTCGACCAAGCGTGGTTCGAAGGACGCATTGCCCGTGCCTTGGCGTTGCGCGAGACGTTGTTCGATGCGCCATACTATCGTTTGATCCATGCCGAGGCGGATGGGCTTCCTGGCGTGATCATTGATCGGTTCGGTGATACCGCCGTGGTCCAACCAAACGCGGCGTGGGTCGACACGCGCTTGGATGATCTCGTTGCAGCCATACAAAGCGTCACGCAAATTCCCAATCTGATCAAGAATGCCAGCGGGCGAACACGCGCGCTTGAGGGGCTGGATGATCAGAATGCCATTCTTGCCGGCCAGATGCCCGAGGGTCCCATTCCGGTTCCAATGAATGGAGCAACCTATATGGCGGACGTCGCCGCCGGACAGAAAACGGGGCTGTTTTACGACCAGCGACCGAACCACGCTTTTGCCCAATCTTTTTCATCTGATGCACGCGTGCTAGACATGTTTTCGCATGTTGGTGGTTTTGGTCTGGCGGCGCTTGCCGGTGGCGCTCAGTCCGCTCTTTGTGTTGATGGGTCTGTGCCAGCGCTGGCGCTTGCGTCCGATGGCGCGAAGGCGATGGGCGCAGCGGACAGGTTTGAAACGCGACAGGGTGATGCCTTTGACGTTCTGGCGGCCTTGCATGACGAAGGCGCGCAGTTCGATGTCGTGATCTGTGACCCGCCGGCTTTCGCTCCGTCCAAGAAAGCTCTGGATGCCGGTTTGCGGGCCTATGAAAGGGTTGCGCGTCTTGCGGCCCCCTTGCTGGCCGAGGGGGGTATTCTGGGGCTCTGTAGCTGTTCCCACGCTGCGGACTTGACGAAGTTTCGTGCAGCATCTGCGCGTGGCATCGGGCGGGCAGGGCGATCGCCAGCTCTGCTTCATACCGGATTTGCAGGCCCCGATCATCCTCAGCTGCCACAACTGGCAGAAAGCGGTTACCTCAAGGCGTTGTTTTTCCGCCTATGAAGGTGCTGATCGACGCGAACGTCCTTTACCCCACCGTCATGCGCGAAGTGGTCCTTGGCGTGGCTGCGGCTGGTCTGTTCGCACCGCAATGGTCTGACCGCATTCTCGAAGAATGGGCGCGCGCCGCTGCACGATTGGGGGCCGATGGTGAGGCACAGGCACGGGGTGAGATTGCGATGCTTGGTGCCCGGTGGCCACGGTCAAATGTGAAGCACCCGTCCGAGTTGGAGCATCGGCTGTGGCTACCGGACCCTGCGGATGTGCATGTTCTGGCAGCCGCAATTGCCGGATCGTCCGACATCATTCTGACGTCAAATGCCAAGGATTTCCCACGCAACATTCTGGCCGAGGAAGGGCTGTCGCGTGCTGATCCTGACGGGTTCCTTCTGGGGTGTTTTGAAGCGCAACCAGACGCAGTGAACGACGCCGCTCAAAACGTGCTGTCCGAAGCGCGGCGATTGTCTGGTGAAGATTGGCAGATGCGAGGTCTGATGAAAAAGGCGCGTTTGCCGCGCTTGGGTAAGGCACTGGAACGGTCTGCATAAGGTCGCTGGACCGTGAATGGAATGCCAGAACTGCGCCGATGGTCTAGGGCGCGGGTACGCGTTTCCACTTGGCATCCAGTGCTTCGAGCGCCTTGATCCGTTCTTGTGTCTTCGGATGGCTCATCAACCACGCCGGGACAGCACCGGAATTGGATTTGGTCAACACCTCGAGCTTCTCAAAAAGTGATATCTGGGGCCCGATCCCGATGCCGGCCTTGGTCAGTAAAGCCGCGGCATAGGCATCCGCCTCGTATTCATCGCTGCGTGAAAGGCGTGCTGCCAGAAGCGTGGTCAAGGCATTGGCAATCAAGACGCCAATACCGGGTATGAACCGCGAAAGTACCATGGCCAGCGCTGTGCGCAGTGCGTTCTGCCCGGAAAAATCAATCATGCGACGCCGACTGTGTCCAAGGGCGACGTGGCCCAATTCGTGCGCAATCACACTTGCCATTTCGGACGCGGAAACACCACCTTGCCTGAACTTGTTGTAGAACCCGCGTGTGATGAAGATGCGCCCATCCGGCGCAGCGAGGCCATTTACCGGCTCAATCTCGTAGATGTGGACCCGAATGCGATCCAGGTCGAGCGCGGCTGCCATCTGGTCACACATCTGACGCAACATTGGGTCGGCAAGCTCAGTGGATTTCTCATCCAGTTCGCGTGCAGTGCGCCAGACCGAAAAACGGTACATTGCCAGCCCATACAAAAGGGCGAGGAGGATGGGCAGAAACTTGATCATACTGAGGATATGGGGGCGTTTTCAGACATCGGCAAGCTCGCTGTGACATCCCAGCTGACAGGAACGGTCAAGGGACCGCGAAAGGCCCATCCGGCAAAGGTGACATCACCCTCCAAGCGCAGGTTGGGGAACTGATCAAACAGCATGGGCAGGGCATGACCCGCGATCAGGCTGCGAGAGGCAGCGGCACCCGCGCAAAAGTGCGGGCCAGCCCCGAACGGGATGGCAGGACCAGTGTCGCGGCTCAGGTCAAAACGGTCTGGATCATGGAAATGGGCTGCATCCCGGCACGCTGATCCAAACATGAAAAAGATAAGTTCATTTTCGTCAAAGTCGACGCCGCAGGCTGTGTCATTCCGGGCAACACGCCGGGGCGACATACCAATCGGCGCGACAAGGCGCACATATTCGTCAAAGGCATCACCCCATGTCGCCGTGCCTTTCGCAATCCGGGCATATTGGTCTGGATGCGTCAGCAGTGCCCAAACGGTTCCCGCGATGGCGTCGCGCGGTTCGTTTTGGCCGCCGCCGATGATGACGCGGATGTTGCCGGCAATCTCATCGAGTGTCAGCCCCGCCTGATCAAGGACGGAAATGATGGAGTGATCCGGTTGTGCCCGCAGCTTTGGCAGGCGTTCTTTGATCAGGGACTGCACACGATCTGCATAGTGATATCCGCGCGTGTCTACGTCAGGGTCACGCTGGTAGTTCGCTGCTGCATCCAGCATCGCTTGGCTCGCCGCATCCATTTCGGCGGGTTCCATATTGGTCAGGCCAGTCATGAGGCGCAAAGCATCCGCTGCAACAGGCATTGCGAACTCGGTCACCAGGTCACAGCCACCAAGTGGCTTCAGGCGGTCGATGTGATGCAGGACGATGTCCTGAAACTGCGGCGCCAGGATGTCTCGCACGGTTCGGGGGCTGAGTGCAGAAAACAGCGCCTTTCTTTCACGCATGTGCGCGTCACCGTCCTTGCGCATCATGTTTGAGCCCATGACCTTGGTCAGCAATCCATCCGGTTGATAGCTCGAAAACAGGTCGATCCGTTTCTCTTCGCGAAACACGTCGTCGCGCCGAGTAAACAGAGTCGCACCCAATTCTGGCACAAAGCACACAGGGGCCGTTTCGCGCATCTGTGCCAGGCTGGGATAGGGATCAGCGTGAAAGGCCGCAGGATCGATCGAGACAACGGGAGCATTGGACATGTGCGGAACACTACGATCCGCAGCGTGCTGGGGAAAGTCCTGTAGATCCGTCGTGTGCGTTTGGAAAACCAACCGGTGGTTTGGCATCAGCCAATCGCTTGGGCCCACTGTCCGGCCTAACGGGTCAGGGCGCGCATCCCGCGGCTGAGCCCTTCGAGCGTCATGGGCACCATCGCTTCGGTTCCAAAGATCTCCTGGATCATGCTGATGGAATGGGTGTAGGGCCAATACTTCTCGGGCACCGGGTTGATCCACAGGTTCGACGCCCATTGGTCTCGGGCGCGGGCCAGCCATACTTGCCCTGCTTCCTGGTTCCAGTGTTCGTTGGCTCCGCCAGGATACGCAATCTCGTAAGGGGACATGCTGGCGTCCCCCACAAAGATACATTTGTAGTCGGGGCCATAGGTGCGTAACACCTCGTGTGTGGGTGTCTGTGCGTCCCAGCGGCGGCGATTGTCGCGCCATACGCCTTCATACAGGCAGTTGTGGAAGTAAAAGTGTTCGAGATGCTTGAACTCGGATTTGGTTGCCGAGAAAAGCTCCTCAACGATCTTCACATGCGGGTCCATTGAGCCGCCCACGTCAAGAAACAGCAGCACCTTCACGGCGTTGCGCCGTTCTGGCCGGGTCTTAACATCAAGATAGCCGTGCTCGGCGGTCGCGCGGATCGTGCCGTTCAGATCCAGCTCTTCGGCGGCACCATCGCGTGCCCAGCGACGCAGACGCTTCAATGCGACCTTGATATTGCGCGTGCCAAGTTCAACTGTGTCGTCCAAGTTCTTGAATTCGCGCTTGTCCCAGACCTTGACCGCACGCTGATGGCGGCTTTCTTTCTGGCCGATACGGACGCCTTCCGGGTTGTAGCCATAAGCGCCGAAGGGCGATGTACCCGCTGTACCGACCCATTTATTGCCGCCCTGATGTCGGCCCTTTTGCTCTTCGAGGCGTTTCTTGAGCGTGTCCATGAGCTTGTCGAAGCCGCCCAAGGCCTCGATCTCTTTCCGCTCTTCCTCCGACAGGTGCTTTTCGGCCAGTTTTTCCAGCCAGTCCTGCGGGATGTCTACGGCCTCAAGCACCTGATCGATGCTGATCTGTTCCAGCCCTTCGAACGCTGTAGCAAAGGCGCGATCGAACTTGTCGATGTTCCGTTCGTCCTTCACCATCGCCACGCGGGCAAGGTAATAGAAGGCCTCGACATCGTAAGTGGCAAGTCCAACCTTCATCCCTTCAAGAAAGACGAGGAATTCGCGCAATGACACGGGCACGCCGTTCTTTCGCAAGCTTTCGAAGAAGGGCAGGAACATGTCAGCCTCGCATCGCGCGGTCGACCAGCACGGTTGCGATCATGCCAACGATGACGAAGGCGAGGGCATAGCCCGCCGCGTATTGCAGGATGTCCAGCCGGTTGCCATTGCGCCTTTTTGCGGTGAAACCACCAATCAACGCGCCAAGTACAGCCGCTGCGATAACGATCATTTGTCCTGCCCCTCAATATGTTGGGGCGAATATTTCACCCCTTGAGCGGGCTTAGCGAGGAGATTTCCCGTAGCTTGGCCCGCACCGCCCAGTCAGAGCCGAATCCGTAGCGCGCCCACCCAAGGCTGTCCAGCCTGACGGCACGTGCTTCCGCGGTGCGGCCCTGCAGATCAAGCGCTTCTGCGCGGAGCAAGAGAAGCGTCGACAACAGCGCGGCGTTTTCGTTGCGCGCGGCCAGATCGATGTGGGGGGCCAGCGTGACAAGAGCCGTATCCCCATCGCCACGGCTGATTGCATAGGCGGCCAACTGGGTTGCAACATATGCGCGGTGCAGGTTGGCACCGGGCGTGGCGGCATAGAACTGGTCGGCTGCACGAAAATGCGATTGCGCTGCCTTGGGATCACTGGACAAGAGCAAGCGCCCATTGGCGTAATGTGCAAAGGCGCGGCGGTGGTCGCGCCATCCCATGGCCCGTGCAATTTCCAGCGCGCGTTCAGCAGCTTCCTTGCGTTGTCCTGTGGTCGCTCCCGGACCGAGGGCGGTTTGCACCGCTTGGCTCCAAGCACGCGGCGTGCGGGTTGCGAACTTCGCAGGCAGGTTCTCTCCCGCGGGGTTGATGCGGGCGAAGATCTGCGGCAGGCGCTGAGCGACTTGGCCGCGGGTCATGCCGGACCTCAGTTCAGGCGCGTAATATGCCTTGAGCACCAGCATGTCGAAACCGGTCAAAACGGTATGTACATTGTCGTCATTGAAGACGCTGTCTGGCAGGCGATATAAGTCGTTGAGCGGGCCAATTGCCTGCGCAAGCTCTTCATGCAGACAATCACGCACCTCTTGTGGGCTGGCGTCATTGGGCAGGAAGATGGCCAGCTTCTTGCGCGTGCGAAGGTTGCTCCAGCTTGTGCGCGGCGTGCGGCGGTTCGCCTTGTATTCCGATATTGTCGTGATGTTGGGCACCACAAAGCAGGCAGCGTGGGGCAGGGCCTTGCGAATGTCTTTGCGCGACACGGCTTCGATGGTGATGTTCGCTGCGTTGCCGGGGGCTGCTTCGTAGATGTCGATCTCTGCCTCGGTGCGCAGGCGGTGCATCAGACGGCGCAAATCGGTGCCGAGAGATGCGGGCGGCTTGCCCGTCACCCGGACCGCGATCGGACCCTCGAACCGTGTGAACACGGGCAGGGCTCGGCCGGATTCGAGTTGGAAGCTGAGCTCGATGAAGTCCAGCGCCAGATCGTTGTTGGATCGGATCGGTTTGTCCGGGCGCGGTGCCCCAAATGTTTTCATCGGCGGCAGATCAGAGCTGTAAGGTAGGGCGCGGGTCGGCGTGTCACCAGGGGTAACCGGCACACACGCATTGAGCGCAAGCACGAAGGGCAGAACAAAGCGGCGCATCATACTCATCGCATTTATCCCCGTTCATACTTGATGAAGGGGGAAAGGGTGCCGATGCGGTCATAGAGCTGGCGCGCCTCGGTGTTTACGTCCTGTGTCAGCCAATAGACGGACGGCGCACCAGCAGCATCAGCGGCTGCATATACGCCTTCGATCAGCGCGCGGCCAATGCCACGGCCACGTACCGTGGGGTCCGCATACAGGTCTTGCAGATAGCAGACGTTTTCCACCTTCCAGCCGTGGCGATGAAACAGGAAATGGGTCAGGCCGACCAGTTTGCCATCAAGTTCCGCAACAAGACAATTGTAGTCTTGCGGGTCGTCACCCAACAGGCGTTCAAAATATGTGTCGTAGATGTCTTGCTGGCGAGTGGTTTCGTAAAAGGCCAGATATGCTGTCCACAGATCACCCCAAGCGGGGCGATCCGACAAGATAAGAGGGCGCACAGTAAGTGCGTCGGAACCGGTCATTATTACTGCCTGCCTGCCTTTTAGCATTTTGGATGCGGGCGTTTTCGCCTCTCATCGCAGTCAAGGTATGGAGCAATTCAGGCAAAAGAAAGACTTTTTATTCACAATTCTTGTGCGGTCCGCCTGCAGCAGATTTCTGTGGCGTAAAAGACTCGGTTTACGCGTCCGCTGTTGTGTTTGGCGGGAGATGAATGTCCCCAACGGCTGACTATTCGAGTTCAGAAAGCAGCGCGCTGGCAACGTTACCGCCAGCGCGTACCGGGGTGCAAAATCAAGTGCAGAACGTTCAGATCTAGCGCTGGCCCCGTGCCATGAAGGCCAGGCGTTCAAAGAGATGAACATCCTGTTCGTTCTTCAGCAATGCGCCATGCAGTTTGGGCAGGGCGTTGGCACCGTCTGATTTCAGATCTTCGGCACTCATATCTTCGGCGAGAAGCAGCTTGAGCCAATCCAGCACTTCGGACGTTGATGGTTTCTTTTTCAGCCCTTGCTGATCGCGGATTTCGAAGAACTGTGTGAGCGCTGTGGTCAACAGGCTTTCCTTGATGCCTGGGTGATGAACGGCAACAATCTGCTTCATTGTCTCCATGTCGGGGAAACGTATGTAGTGGAAGAAACAGCGGCGCAGGAACGCGTCGGGAAGTTCCTTTTCGTTGTTCGAGGTGATGATCACCACAGGGCGCTGGCGCGCTTGGATCGTCTTGCCGGTCTCGTAGACAAAGAACTCCATCTTATCGAGTTCCTGCAACAAGTCGTTGGGGAACTCGATGTCCGCCTTGTCGATTTCATCGATCAGCAGAACGACCTTTTCGTCCGCCTCGAACGCCTCCCAGAGCTTGCCTTTCTTGATGTAGTTCGAGACATCGTGAACCTTGTCTTCGCCCAGCTGGCTGTCACGCAAACGGCTGACAGCGTCATATTCATAAAGGCCTTGCTGTGCCCGTGTCGTTGATTTGATGTTCCATTCGATCAGCCGCAATCCCAGGCCGCGGGCCACTTGTTTGGCCAGCTCGGTTTTGCCGGTGCCCGGCTCGCCCTTGACCAGCAGGGGCCGTTCAAGCGTAACGGCAGCATTTACCGCAATGGTCAGGTCGTCGGTCGCGACATAGGCATCAGTGCCTTGGAATTTCATGTTTGTTCATCCTGTTGCGGCATTGTGTTGATCAAGCTGCTTTTAGCCAATCTGGTGCGGGAATGGGTAGTGACAATCCTCCGCCCCTCGGATAGACGCTGCGGCAGGGAGCTGATCGGGGCAAAACACTGGACCAACTGGGGAACCGTTGATGGCCAACGTCAGTCGTATCGAGGGGAAGCTAATGAAACAGGAAGTGTTCCTGCCGGATGACTATCGCCCGGCAGAAGACGAGCCGTTCATGAATGACCGGCAAGTCGAGTATTTTCGTCGCAAACTGCTGAACTGGAAGTCCGAGTTGCTGGCAGGCAGCAAGGATACAATCGAAGGGTTGCAGGACGGCACGCGCAACATTCCCGATGTCGCGGATCGCGCATCCGAGGAAACGGACCGCGCGCTTGAACTGCGCACCCGTGATCGCCAGCGCAAGTTGGTCGCCAAGATCGACAGCGCATTGCGCCGGATCGATGAAGGTGAGTACGGGTATTGCATCGTGACGGGCGAGCCGATTTCGCTGAAACGTCTGGATGCGCGTCCGATCGCAACGATGAGCCTGGAAGCTCAGGAACGTCACGAACGCCGTGAGAAGGTGCATCGCGACGACTGAGCCGATGTTTCTGCAATATGGCGAGTTGTCGGGGCGGGTTTCCGTCCCGAACAACGACATGTGGCAAAAAAACTGTTTGTCTTGCGGCTGACCAAATTCTCGAAAGTGGGTTGTGTCGAGAAGTCTCTATGGGCGTCAGCGATCTGGGCCCTTTAATGGCGCGCGCGCTTTGACTACCTTTTTGTTTTAGCTCGGCAGGTTAACGTGCGCGCAAGTACATCGAGGTTTCCGGAACTCGGAGCGCTGTCCGCGGCCCCTTGCGCGCATAGCTGCGCCTTATGTTTGCGTTCGAAGGGCTGCGTACGGATTGCTCACGATGATGTAAGGTACCGCCGGATGGCGCTTGATATGCTTGCAGAACGGTTTGGCTTCGGCGGTGTTATGCTGCCTGACGGAGAGGATGCATGAAGCTTGTGTTTCGTGGAATTGCAGCGATCGTCGTAGGCCTTATCGCCTACCTGGCGCTTTGGCCGGTATCAGTGGAACCTGTAGCATGGTCAGCGCCAGAGGATGCAGGCTATGTTGGAGCGTTTGCTGCGAACAACCGGCTCACGGCGTTAGAGTTCATCGACCTCGATGGGCGCAGCGGGCCCGAGGATGCAGATGTCGGGCCCGATGGTCTGGTCTATGCAGCGACCCATGAGGGCGAAATCATCCGCATCGAAAACGATGGCAATATCACATCCTTTGCGCAAACAGCTGGCAGGCCTTTAGGCATTGAGTTTGGTGCCGAAGGTACACTTTACGTGGCAGACGCTTACCGTGGTCTTCTGGCTATTGATCGCGCCGGTGTGGTCACACTGCTGACGGACGCGGCGGATGACGGCAGTCCGATCCTTTATGCCGATGACCTCGACGTAACGGCGGACTGTGTGGTCTACTTCACCGATGCCTCAACCCGTTTTGGCGCTGAAGCAAGCGGTGGAACGCTGGCAGCCTCCGTGCTGGATTTGGTTGAGCATTCGGCAAATGGACGCGTGTTGAAATATGATCCCGTTACGGGCGAAACGACAGTTTTCTCGTCAGGTTTGACCTTTGCCAATGGATTGGCGCTTAACGAAAGCGAAGATGAAGTTTTTGTTGTGGAGACAGGAGATTACCGGATCTGGCGTTTTCCGCTGGATGGAAGATCGGGAGAGGTGATTTTGGACAATCTCCCAGGTTTTCCGGACAACATTAATCCGGCGTCAGACGGGACGTTCTGGGTTGGGCTCGTGAGCCCGCGCAACGCGATCATGGACAGTTTGTCAGAGGCGCCTTTTTGGCGCCGCATGATCATGCGCCTTCCAGACGCGTTGCGTCCCGCGCCCACGCGATATGGCTTTGTGTTGCGTGTGACAGAGAACGGCGAGGTGATCGAAACGCTTCAGGACCCCAGCGGAGCCCATGCATTGACCACAGGCGCCGTGACCCTGCCCGACGGTCAGGTTGTGGTCACGTCACTGACAGAACCGCGCCTGGGTATATTGTCAGAATAGGTGCGCAGGCGGAGCCGAGTCACTCGAGACGATGAAAGACTGGTCTGGTGAAAGCGCTTTTATAAAGGTGCCTCGCAAATTGGATGCCGCTTTGAACCCAGACAAACCGACACTGTGCTAGTTTGTTGGAATGATCGCTGCCAAAAGATACTGTTTTCGCCGTGTGACGATGGACGACCTCGATCTGCTAATTAAGTGGCAGGCAGAGCCACATGTTCGAGAATGGTGGGACTCAGACGAACCATATGATGAGGAGGAGTTAAGCGATCCTCGGGTGTCTCGCTGGATCGTCTCGTTAGATGAACGTCCCTTTGCGTACATGCAGGACTACACCGTGCACGGATGGGAAAATCATCATTTTGCTCACCTCCCCGAGGGGTCACGGGGGATCGATCAGTATGTTGGCGATCCAGAGCTGGTCGGCGTCGGGCATGGCTCAACCTTTATCGGGATGAGGATGCAAACCCTCTTTAGTCAAGGCGCTCCGGTGATCGCGACTGATCCAGACCCTGAAAACAAGCGCGCGATTTCGGTCTATCGAAAACTGGGCTTCGAACCGGTTGGACCACCTCAAGAAACACAGTGGGGCCTGATCCTGCCAATGCTCGCAACTCGGTAAGATAAGATCAGCGATCAGCAGCTTATCCGCAAACCTGGCTTTATTTTGCATTTCGACCCATCAAACCGGGTCGACAATGGCTGGGTATCTGCCCTGGTCGCTACCCCTTGGCCCGTGTGAGCATTCCGAACAGGTCGCGGGGATCATCTGGGTCCGCCAAAAGATCAAGCGGGTGAAAAAATGCTGTATCTTCGATCTGATCGCGTACAAAGCGCAGGGCTGAAAAGTCCTCGATTGCAAAACCGACGCTATCAAAGATCGTGATCTGCTTGTCCGATGTACGGCCCTGTGCCTGGTCAGCAAGGACCTGCCAGATCTCGGTCACCGGGTGGTCATCTGCCAATTGCTGGATGTCGCCTTCGATTCGCGTTTGCGGCGGGTATTCGACGAAGATGTCACCGCGTTTCAGGATGGCTGGTGCGATTTCCGTCTTGCCGGGACAGTCGCCGCCGATGGCGTTAATGTGCACGCCTGCGCCTACCATATTGTCCGTCAGGATCGTGGCATAGGCCTTGTCCGCGGTGCAGGTGGTCAGGATCTGGGCGCCTTGAATGGCGTCTTCGGCGGTCGTGCAGGCCGTCACCTTGAGCCCCGAACCCGCGAGGTTGGCAGCGCATTTGGCGGTGGCCGCTGGGTCGATGTCATAAAGCCTTACTTCGCTGATACCGGCAATGGCCTGCATGGCCAGCGACTGGAATTCGGATTGCGCGCCGTTCCCGATCATCGCCATCGTCTTGGCGCCCTTGGGCGCAAGTGCACGCGCCACCATGGCGGATGTCGCTGCCGTGCGCAGGGCCGTCAGCATCGTCATCTCGGTCAAAAGCACCGGGTAGCCTGTGTCCACATCCGCCAGGAGGCCAAATGCGGTGACCGTTTGCAGCCCTTCAGCCGTGTTCTTGGGGTGGCCGTTGACGTATTTGAAGCCGTATGTTTCGCCGTCTGAGGTCGGCATCAGCTCGATCACCCCTTCAGCAGAATGGCTGGCGATGCGCGGTGTTTTGTCGAACCGCTCCCACCGTTTGAAATCGTCTTCGATATAGCCTGCGAGCCCGCGCAGCATATCCTGCACACCGACGTGGTGGATCAGCTGCATCATGTGATCAACGGACACAAAGGGCACGAGGGCCTTGTCGGATGGGGTCATGGGGTTACTCCTTGGCGGCGGGCCAGGTGCAGCCCTGCAATCATGCAGCGCACCGAGCCTCCGGCTGTTTCGATGGTGGGGATATCAAGTGGCAGGCAGGTCGTGTGCCGGGCCAAGATGTTTTGTTGATCGGGGGTCAGCGCAGCCATGGCGGTTGTCGACAGGGCGAGGCGCGACCCTTCGGGGCCTGTCAGTTCGATCGCGTTGCCGGCAAAGGCCCCGATTTGTTCGGCGCTGAGCTGGATCACGTCGCGCCCTGTTTCGGCCAGGCGTGCGATAACCTCGTGGCGGCGAGCGTTGTCGCGGATCATCTCGGCCCCGATCAGGGCGAAGCGTGTGCCGATGCACATCAGAACGTTGGTGTGATAGATCGCTGTGCCCGTGGCGTCGCAGGCATCAAAGGCGATGGGTTCGAACCCGAAATGTGTGCAAAACCGTTCCAGCAAGAGCGGATCGGCGCGGTTGCTGCGCGCGACATATGCCACGTGGGCGATATGGTCGAGCACCATGGCGCCAGTCCCTTCGAGCGCGAGGCCATCGTGTTCCAGCCCGGAATAGTCGATGACATCCTGCACCCTGTAACGGGTCTTGAGCGTGTCGATCACATCCCAGCGCCGCTCGCGCCGGCGGTTTTGGGCATACATCGGGTAGACCGCGACTCGGCCACCGGAATGGGTGGAAAACCAATTGTTTGGAAAAACCGAATCTGGGGTGTCGGTGCCAAGATCATCGAACACGTGGGTTGTGATCCCGGCTGCGCGGAGTGCGGTCACGGCGGTGTCGTGTTCTTGCCGGGCCTGTGCTGCAATGTCGCCTGTGGCCGCCGTCTGGAACGCATTGTCTTTGGTGGTTTCGGGGTTGGGATGAAAGTTGTGTGGTCGGATCATAACCACATCAGTGGGCGCTTGGAGCATATGCGGCGGGGTCCTTAATAGGCGCGGGTGGGGCGGTCGAAGATGCGGCGGCCAAAGGCCGAGGCGACAAGGTCGACCATCAGCTGGGCGGTGCGTCCGCGTTCATCCAGAAAAGGGTTGAGTTCCACGATATCGAGTGAGGTCATAAGCCCGCTGTCGCAGATCATCTCCATCACCAGGTGGGCTTCGCGGATTGTGGCGCCGCCTGGCACTGTTGTGCCCACGGCCGGGGCAACCGAAGGATCCAGGAAATCGACGTCGAGCGAGACATGCAGCAGGCCATTTGCCTTGGTCACCCGGTCGAGGAAAGCGGCAAGAGGTTTTGCGATGCCGTGTTCGTCAATCTGGCGCATGTCGACATAGGTGACGTCGCTTTGTTCAAGCGCCGCGCGTTCTTCCGCATCGACGGAGCGCAGTCCGAGCATGGCGATGTTTTCGTGCTGGACCGGGTGCGTGATCTGGGGAAAGCCGTCAAACCCGGGCCGCCCGGTCACATATCCCATTGGAGTGCCGTGCAGGTTGCCCGACGCGGTGGTTGCCGGTGTGTGGTAGTCGGTATGTGCGTCCAGCCACAGGACGAAGAGGGGGCGACCGCGCTGAGCCGCAGCATTCGCCACCCCGCGGACTGTTCCCAGCGCCAGCGCATGATCGCCACCCATGAAGATCGGGACGGAGGTTGCGGACGCGCTCTGGGCCACATCGGACAGGGCGTGGGTCCATGCGATTGTTTCTTGCGGCGCGTGTAGTCGTCCGTCCGCTTCTTCCGTGAAGGTAGCAGGTGATACGTTGCCGTGATCTGAAACGGTGTGGCCGAGATCAGCCAAAGCCCGGTGCAGACCAGCCGTGCGCAGGGCATCCGGGCCCATGAGGCAGCCTTGGCGGCGCTTGCCGCTGTCCATCGGCACGCCGATCAAATCGATTGTTCTGGCTTCCATTCCGCACCTCATCGCTGTTGCTGCACAGATTTGCGCAATTCGCGTCGTGGACAAGCGATCATTTTGTCCGTATCGAACTATGATTGATCAAAATGGATGCGGAAATGGATGAAACTGACAATCGGTTGATTGCTGCCCTTCGCCACGATGCACGCGCGTCCCTGTCCGATCTGTCCATCCGTCTGGGGCTGTCGCGCACGACGGTGCGGTCCCGGATCGAGAAGTTGCAGGCGCGCGGTGACATATTGGGGTTTACCGTCGTTGTGCGCGCAGACACCGCCCGGGATCCGGTGCGCGGGTTGATGATGATCGCGATCGAGGGGAGGGGGACCGAACGTATCATACGCCAGTTGCAGGGTATGGTTGAAATACGTGCCGTTCATTCGACCAATGGCCGTTGGGACGTGATTGTCGAGATTGGCACCGACACGCTGGAACAGTTTGACAGTGTTCTGTTTCGCATCCGGAAGCTGGATGGGGTGGTGGCGAGCGAAACGTCGTTGCTGCTGTCTACGCGGAAGTCGGCCTGACGCGCAGCGCCGCGATCCAGACCCCTGCGATCAGGATCGAAAGGATCACGTTCCAGCCCGCCATGCTCAGCCCCGCGAACTGCCATGCGATTTCGTCGCAGCGGATCAGCGGCGCGGCCATGATCTGATCGAACAACGCATTGGGATCGAGGGTGTCGATGGCACCGGACGAACAGCTGGTCGGTCCTTCCCACCAGCCTTGCTCGACACCAACGTGATAGGCTCCGACGCCCGCCGTGCTGAGAGCCGCGATTGCACCCAATGCGATGAAAATGGGGATAGGCACAAACAAAGCCACAGCACCAAGGGCGATGGCTGCCGCGTGTGGGTAGCGCTGCCAGATACACAGCTTGCAAGGAGGCAGACCGCCGAGATGCTGGAAGGCAAACGCCCCCAAAAGCAACGCCACCGAGCCACCTGCGGCCAATGCAACGAGGTTTTGCCGTTTCATAGTGCCCCCACAGCCACGAACCCGCCAACAAGGATCACGATGAACAGGGTAAACATCAACCCAAGACGACGCTCGATGAAATCACGAATGGGTGCGCCGAATTTCCAAAGCAATCCGGCAACGATGAAGAAGCGCAAACCGCGGGCCAGGACGGATGTGGCCATGAAGGTGGCTAGCGGCATGCCCGTCCAGCCGGACATGATTGTGATCACCTTGTAAGGGAAGGGGGTCACGCCAGCTGTCAGTACAGCCCAGAAGCCAAAGTCGTTGAAACGTGTGTTGAACGCCTCCATCGCGTCGGCTTTGCCCAGGGCGGCTAGAATGGGTTGTCCGATCGTGTCAAACGCCAGCATCCCGATGGCGTAGCCCAGCAATCCGCCCAGAACCGACGCGATCAGGGCCACACCTGCAATGAGCCACGCACGGTGTGGCGCGGCAAGGATCATCGGGATCATCAGGACGTCGGGCGGGATCGGAAAGATCGAGCTTTCCACAAACGCAACAATGGCCAAAACCCAGAGCGCGCCGGGGTGATTGGCCCATCCCATGGTCCAGTCGTACAGTCGCTTTATCATGCGGGGCGGCAGACCATGGGTGGGAAGGGAGGTCAAGTCGCTTTGCACTTGCCCCTGACGCAGCACTTCGGTATCCGGCAGTCCTGAGGCCCAAGTGGCGGAATGGTAGACGCAGGGGATTCAAAATCCCCCGCCTTTGCGGGCGTGCCGGTTCGAGTCCGGCCTTGGGTACCAGCCTCTGACTACTAATGTGATCATGCATGACCAGTTTTGGCGTGCTCAGATTGGTCTGTTCGATATCTTGAATAACAATTGTCTAGGGTCAGGACTCATAGCCAGTAAATCACGAGTGCTGCGAGGGCGATAGCTGACAGGAAGACCTTTGGGCACCTGTCGTATCGCGTTGCGACACGCCGCCAATCCTTCA